>JADLCT010000001.1 GCA_020847045.1 Bryobacterales bacterium
CAGGAGAGCGGCGCGTTCGGTAAAGTAGTCATCCGGGTGAGTTAAAGAAGATGCCGATCCAACTGCATTGCGACCTACAGGTGGCCTCTGGCCACGAAGCCGAGATTGAACGCGTGTTCACCGAGGTATTCTCGCCAGCCATGGCGCGCCGGGAGGGCTTCGTCGAGGTGAGGTTCTTGAAGCTGATCACCTCGTACAAAGGAAATCCCGAGCCATGGAACTACCGTCTGGTGATTGGATTCGAGACCGAAGAGTTGCGGCAGGCGTGGGCGGCGTGTGACGACCACCAGCGCCTGTGGCCGGAAATGGAAAAGCACCTCACCGGCGAGTGCTGGCAGGGCTGGCTGTACGGCGTGGCAGGCGCGCGCTAAAAAAGGCAAGGGGAGCAGGCGCGGCTGGCGCGCGTGCTCCCGGTTTCGGCCGAGGCGGTTGATTCCTACTTGTCGCCGCCCAGATGCAGGCCCTTGTGGATGGCGTAGAGGGCAAGCTCCAGACGGTCCGAGACGCCGAGCTTGTCGAAAATGTTGTGCAGATGGTTTTTCACCGTCTGCTCGGAGATGAACATCTTCTCGGCCATCTCTTTGTTCTTATAGCCTTGCGCGACCAGGGCGACGATTTCCCGTTCCCGCGCGCTGAGCGGGCTGCGCTCGCGGCCCTTGGCGCCGCTGCCGCCGCCGTTGGTGTCCGAAGGCGAGGCAAACTGCCGCATCACGGCGGCCGTGGTGTGAGAGTCCAGCCAGATTTCGCCCGAGTTCACCTTGCGGATGCTCTTGACGATCAACTCGGGCTGGGTCTGCTTGATCACGATGCCGGAGCAGCCGAGCTTCATCGCCTGCACCCACTCGTTCTTGTCTTCGGAAGCCGTCAGGACGATTATTTTGGTTTGATGAGAGGCGTGCTGGAGCGTTTGCAGAGCGGAAAGGCCGTCCATGCCGGGCATCTTCAAATCGAGCAGCAGGACGTCCGGGTGGAGATCCTCGATGAGTTCGAGAGCCGTACGGCCGTTGTCAGCCTCGCCCACAACTTCGAAATCTTCCTCCAGATTGAGTAACTTACGCAGACCTTCCCGCACGATGGGGTGGTCGTCCACCAGACCGATCCGGACCTTCCTCTTCTCCTGCGCGACGGCCACGGGCTGCTCGGCCGGAGCCTCGTTCGCCGAGGCCATGCTCTCCAGCGCCTCTTCCAAGGGCGATTTGCCTGTGTTTCCCTCAGCCATACTTCATTCCTTCCCGCGGTTAGCGCCCGCCACCCAGACTGCGGGATGCCGGCCTCGGCGCCTGCCATTCTCCTCAAAAGTGAGACAGGCGACCGGAAATTCCCTGAGCTGCGTTGCGCTCCGCTTTGGTACTACGACTTGATTCTATGGCCGATCTAGTACCCGGTCAATTCAGGGACCCCTTAAGGTACAAGCGCAAACTTGCCTAGATCGAACTGATAGATCCCCCTACCCTTATTTCCAGTACGCGACCGAATGCCGCTCCAGGGATCAATAGGACTACAAGTACTATTGTCGCAAATGAGGGCGTCGGAACGGACCGTAAAATCCACCCCGGCGGAGGAATTCGGGGGATCCCGCAGGTTAGCGGGGGCGGGCTTCCATGTGGCGTTTCAGCTCCAGCAGTGTGGCTTCCTCGGCCTTGTTCCCATTCAGGAACAGCGCCAGGCCACGGAAGAACGGGTTGCCGATGCGAATCCGGGCGTCGGAGGTGACGCGGCAGCCACTTCCGGCGGGCTCGACGGTAATCTCCCACTCTCCCGAAAAACTGGCGCCGGGCGAGCCCATGCGGGTGGTGTAGCGATGGGGGGGATCAAGCGTAAGGATCTCCGTTTCCATCTCACCGGCCGAGCCGCCAATTTGATACTTCAGCGGGTGGGAGGAGATTTTGCGAACGGTTTTCACCTCGCTCGACCACTGCGGCAGGTTCTCCACATTAGAAAGGAAGTGGAACACCTCGGCCTGCGGACGGGCAATTTCCACGCTGGCATGCGCGGTGATCACGGGCGTCAGGAAGACGCCGGTAAGGGTGACCAGAATGACGGCGGCGGCCACGCCGGCCACGGCCAGGGCGATCCATCTGCCAATGTTCTTCATGGCCGGGCGGCTACCTCAGGCGGCTATCCTTTGACGACGATGTTCACGAGCTTGCCGGGCACGGTTATGAGCTTCACCACCTGCTTACCATCAACGTGGGTCTTCACGCGCGGGTCGGCGAGCGCGGCGGCTTCCAGCGCCTCCTTGCCGGTGTCGTGGGGAACCGTGATGCGCGCGCGCACCTTGCCGTTCACCTGCACGGCCACTTCGACCGAGTCATCCTGGGCCAGCGCGGCGTCAAAAACGGGCCAGGACTGCTTACACAAGGGCCCGGGGCGGCCGAGCTCCTCCCACAACTCCTCGGCGAGATAGGGCGCGAAGGGTCCCAGCAACAGAACGACGTTGGGCAGCAGGGAGGCGATGCAGCCGGGGGTCAGCGCGGACTCATGCTCGGTGATCTCGTTCATCAGCTCCATCAGAGCAGCGATCGAGGTGTTGAAGTGCCAGCGGGAATCGAAGTCCTCCGTGATGCGGGCGATGGTTTGATGCAGCTTCCTTAGGACGGCCTTGTCGGCATCGCCGGCGGGCGGGGCGGGCGCGGCGTCGCGCGCGGCATCGGCGTTGCGCGTCACCAGGCGGTAGACCCGCGACAAGAAGCGGTACGCGCCCTCGACGCCGGAGAACTGCCAGTCCAGGTCCTTTTCGGGCGGCGCGGCGAACAGCGCGAACAGGCGCGCGGTGTCGGTGCCGTAGCGCTCGGCCATCTCGTCGGCCGAGACGACGTTTCCGACAGATTTCGACATCTTCCTGCCGTCCTTGATCACCATGCCCTGGGTGAACAGCCGCGTGGCCGGTTCGGAATTGGTGATGAGGCCGAGGTCGCGCATCATTTTTGTGAAGAAGCGCGAGTAGATGAGGTGCAGAATGGCGTGCTCGACGCCGCCGATGTACTGGTCGATGGGGAACCAGTAGGCGATTTTGGCGCTGTCGAACGGCGCCTGGGAGTTGTGCGCGTCGCAGTAGCGGTAGAAGTACCAACTGGAATCGATGAAGGTGTCCATCGTGTCGGTTTCGCGGCGGGCCGCGGCGCCACATCGCGGACAGGCGGTTTGAACAAACTCGGGGACGTTTTCCAGTGGTGAGCGGCCGCGTCCCGTAATTTCGATGTTCACGGGCAGCACCACAGGAAGATCCTGTTCGGGCACCGGCACGGAGCCGCACTTCGGGCAGTGGATGATGGGGATGGGCGTGCCCCAGTAGCGCTGGCGCGAGATGCCCCAGTCCTTGATGCGGAAGGTGACGGCGTGCGTGCCGAAGCCGCCCGCTTCGGCCTGGGCGCACATGCGGCGGCGGGCCTCAGCGCTGGTGAGGCCGGAAAATTCACCGGAGTTTTCCAGGATGCCGTCATCGGGAAAGGCGGCGATGGTGTCTTCCCGGGCCAGCTCCCCGTCCACAGGACGGATGACGGGACGAACGGGGATGCCGTACTTACGGCAAAATTCAAAGTCGCGCTCATCGTGCGCCGGAACGGCCATAATGGCGCCGGTGCCGTAGCCGGTGAGGACGAAGTTACCGATCCACACAGGGACGGGCGGACCTCCAAAGGGCGATTGCGCATGGAGGCCGGTGAACGCGCCTTCCTTCTCAATATCGCCGGGGCCCTTGGCGGCGCGCGAGTCGATCATGCGCTTGGCTTCCGCTTTCACGTCCGGAGAGCCGAGCTCGTCCACCAGGGGATGCTCGGGGGCGAGAATCACGCAGGTGGCGCCGAAAATGGTGTCGATGCGCGTGGTGAAGACGCGCACCTTGTGACCGGAGGCCACCAGCGTGAAATCGGCCTCGGCCCCTTCGCTGCGTCCGATCCAGTTGCGCTGCATGGCGAGCACGCGCTCCGGCCAGCCGGCCTCCAACTCGCCGATGGCGGAAAGCAGCTCATCGGCATAGGCGGTGATCTTCAGGAACCACTGCTCCAGGGCGCGCTGTTCGACGGGAGTGGACTCGTGCCGCCAGCAGCAGCCGTCCACCACCTGCTCATTGGCCAGCACGGTGGCGCACTCGGGACACCAGTTCACCAGGGCCTTCTTGCGGTAGGCCAGGCCCTTTTCGTACATCTTCAGGAAGAACCACTGGTTCCAGCGGTAATATTCGGGCTCGCAGGTGGAGACTTCGCGCGACCAGTCATACGAGAAGCCATAGCGCCGGTGCTGCTGCTTCATCTTGGCGATGTTGGATAGCGTCCAGTCGCGCGGATGACGTTTGTTGGCAATGGCGGCGTTTTCGGCGGGCAGGCCGAAGGCATCCCACCCCATGGGGTGGATGACGTTAAAACCGCGCATCCATTTATAGCGGGCCAGGGCGTCGCCGATGGTGTAGTTGCGGATGTGGCCGACATGGAGAGTACCGGATGGATAGGGCAGCATCTCGAGCAGATAGTATTTGGGGCGCGAGGGATCCTCGGTGACCTCAAACAGGTTGGCATCGGCGAAACGCTCGCACCACTTCAACTCGATCGACGTGTGATCGTAGGGCTTTTCGGGCATGGGGGTTTCCTAATAGTGTAGTGGTTTTGCGGGAAACCCCCTTCTCCGCTTCTACAATGGAAGAGTGAAGACGGCTCCGCCCAGTGTGCCGGCGCAGGTCAGCTCCGCGCAGGCGGGGCGTTTGGCGTTGGGGATCCGGACGACGCTGGCCGGGGCGGCCGTGAATGTCACGCTGGCGGTTGTGAAGGCGGTCGCGGGCATCCTGGGGCATTCCTTCGCCCTGGTGGCCGACGCGGTGGAGTCGCTGACCGACGTGGTGGGTTCCCTGGTGATTCTAGGCGGGCTGGCCTACTCACTGCGGCCCGCCGATGAGAACCACCCCTACGGCCACGGCAAGGCCGAACCGCTGGCGGCGGCGCTGGTGGCGGGCGGCATGGTGGGCGCGGCGGCGGGCATCGCCTGGGGGGCGTGGCGCGAGATCGCCCAGCCGCACGGCCTGCCAGCCGGATACACGTTGTGGGTGTTGGCCCTGGTGGTGCTGGCCAAGGAGGCGATGTCGCGGTATGTGCTGCGGCAGAACGAAGAGGTGGGCAGTTCGGCCGTGAAGACCGACGCCTGGCACCATCGCAGCGACGCCATCACGAGCGGACTCGCCTTCATTGGCATCAGCATCGCGCTGATTGGCGGCAAGGGCTTCGAGGCGGCCGACGATTGGGCGGCGCTGGGGGCGGCGGTGATCATCCTGTACAACGCGGGCGTGCTGCTTCGCGAGGCTCTCAGCGAGTTGACCGACGAAGAGGCCGGCGGCGCGTCACACCGGCGCTGGGAGCAGACCGCCCTCGGCGTTGAGGGGGTGGGACGCGTGGAGAAGATCCATGTGCGCAAAATGGGCACCAGCTTTTACATCGACATGCACCTGGAGGTGGACGGCGCGTTGACCGTCCGGCGTGGACATGAGATCGCTCATGCCGTGAAAGACGCCATTCGCGCGGCCGACACGCGCGTGGAGGACGTACTGGTACACGTGGAGCCCGAGCCGGGCACATGAGCCAGGTTCGCGCTTGGCCGCGCGTGAGTGGGCATGAAGATTCGACTGATGATCGGCGGCCTGGCCCTTGCGGGGGTCCTCGCCGCGGACTGTGTGGATGGCTCGCGCAACACCAGCGCGGAGGAGCAGGCCTACCAGGCTGACGTGATGGCGGCGTTGCGCGCCTCCCTGCCCCCGGCGCCGGCGGGCTGGAAGTTGGAGGACCGCGGCGTGTTCGCGCCCGCGAAATCCGTGTGCGCGGGTTCGGACGCCTCGCGGGTGGCCTACTCAGCTAGCTATGTCTGGATGGATGGCGTGGCCGAACAGAACAAGCGCTCGGAGGAGATGAGCCGCAAAATGGCGGCGCTGCGGACCATTCCAACGGACAAGCTGAACGAGATGAACGAGTACGCGCGGCAGGGCCGGGCCTTGCAGCGGGAGATTCCCAAGGCGCGGGCGGCGGGAGACCAGGCCGAAGTGGACCGTTTGAACGCGGAGATCAAGGCGTTGACGGCCAAGGCCTATGCGATTCGCAAGGCGCATCAGGACGCCATTGCGCCGCAGGTGGAAGCCGTCTCGAACGAGTACATCAAGGCCGAGGAAGGCAAGTCGTACAACGTCAAGGTGAGCATGGCCGCCAATGACTACATGGAGGCGGGCTTGCAGCCTGGCGCGGGTTTGATGCGCTTGGGCAGCCAGTCGGTGATCATGTTCGGGCAGGCGCCGCCGAAAGGCAAGCGCGCGTTGCGGGTGTACTCGGTGACGGCGCGGTTCACGGGCGACGCGGCCCAGGTGGAGACCATTGTGAAGGGCTGGCAGCCGTCGGCGGCGATGGCGCTCATGCAGGGCAAGCCGGGTCCCGCCGCGGCCGGACAGTAAGATTGCGGCACGGAAAGCCTGCGCCGCCGGTGAGTTCGCGAGATACTGGCGGCGGAGGCCAACCGTGTCCACACAAAACTTCGAGAACCACGCCCGGATCGACACCGGCTATCACCGCATTCTTTCCCCCATTCTGTTGTTGACGTTCATCGGTTCAGGCGTGAACCTTTATCATTCGCTGGGTGACCACCAGCGTCTTTACAGCGCTTCGCTGATCGCCGTCATTCTGGCGTCGCTGATCGCGGTGGCGCTGTATGCCCGCATCTTCGCGCTGAAGGCGCAGGACAGGGCCATTCGAGCCGAGGAGAACCTTCGCCACTATGTGCTGACGGGCAAGCTGTTGGACTCGCGGCTGACTCTGCGGCAGATCGTGGCGCTGCGCTTTGCTTCCGACGCCGAGTTTCCCGGCTTGGCGGCGCAGGCGGCGGCATCCGGAACGGACGCGGCGGCGATCAAGCGGGCCGTGACGCACTGGAGGGCGGACGAAGACAGGGTGTGATGAAATGTGGCCATGCAACGCCGCACCTTCCTCGCCTCCGTAGCCGCGGGCGCGCTTGCCCCCCGTGCTTCCCATGCCGCCCAGGCGGACATCCGCGTCTTTCTGAACGAACCCATTGGCACGATCAGTCCCTGGCAGCACGGACATTTTCTGGAGCACCTGGGCGGCGTCATCTACGACGGCGTATGGGTGGGCGTGGAGTCGAAGATCCCCAACACGGGCGGCATCCGCAAGGCATTGATCGACGCGATGAGGCGTTTGGGGCCCACGGTGGTGCGGTATCCGGGCGGCTGCTTCGCCGACAGCTATGATTGGCGCGACGGCGTGGGTCCGCGCAACACGCGCCCGCGCAAGAACAACTTCTGGGCCAACTCCGGCATACTGCGCAGCCTCCCGGACAGCCACGTTTCGCGCAGCGATCCGAACTCCTTCGGTACGAATGAATTCTTGCGCTTCTGCAAGGAGATTGGCAGCGAACCGTATCTGGCGGCCAATGTGCGCAGTCTTCCGGCGAAGGAATTTTACGATTGGGTGGAGTACTGCAACTCGCCAAAGGGATCCGGAACGCTGGCCGAACGCCGCGCGGCATGGGGCGATCCGGAGCCGTGGAACGTGCGCTTCTGGGGCGTGGGCAACGAGAGCTGGGGCTGCGGCGGAAATCTGACTCCCGAAGAGTATTCGGTGGAGTTCCGCAAGTTCACGGCCTGGACGCCGAACTATGGCAAGCCCCTGTCGATGATCGCCGCCGGACCGAACGGAGCGGACTACAACTGGACGCGCGGATTCTTCCAGCAGATGGCTCGCAAAAGTCCCCGGACGTTGAACGGCGTGTGGGGCTGGGCGCTGCACTATTATTGCGGCACTTCGGGCAAGGGCGATTCGCTCGACTTCACGGTGGAGAACTACTACGACCTGCTGGAGAAGGCGGACCGCATGGAGTCCATCGTGCGGCAGCACTGGGACGCGATGGGCGAGGTGGACCGTGAACGGCGCGTGAAGCTGGTGGTGGACGAATGGGGCGCCTGGCACCGCGACACAACCGCCGTGGCGCCGCATCACCTGTTTGGCAGCGTGCAGACGATGCGCGACGCCCTGATCGCCGGGCTGACGCTGGACACCTTCCACCGGCACGCCGACAAGATCGCCATGGCCAACGTGGCGCAGTTGGTCAATTGCATCCAAACCCTTTTCCTGGCCGACGGCGACCGTTTCTGCGTAACGCCCACCTATCACGTCTTCGACATGTACAAGGCTCACCATGGCGCCGAGGCGGTGCGCACCGAGTTCGCCGCGCCCAGCATCGGCTACACGCTCGAAGGGAAGGGGCGTTCGCTGGTCCGCCTGGCCGGGGCGGCGTCCAAACGTGACGGCGCGGTGACGTTGACGGCGGTGAACCTGAGCCACGGCGAGCCGTTGGAAACGTCGGTTGTGCTGGATGGCGCGGCGGTGAAAGGCGCGCGGGCATTGGTGCTGGCCGGGCCGTCGGTTCAGGCGCACAACAGCTTCGCCGCGCCCGATGCGGTGAAGCCGGCGGAGTTGGCGGTGCGGACCAGCGGCGGCGAGCTGAGGTTCACCATGCCGGCCGCCTCGGTGGTGAAGGTGCGCGTGGAGGTGTAGGCGGCAGCGCGCCGCGGCGCGTCTTTACGGAAGAGGTTTGACGAGCGTGGGCCGGGCGTTGGCCGTGGTCATTTCGGTGGGCAGTTGGTACACTTCGCCACGCGTGTTGGCGAAATAGAGGCGCGAGGGCGAAGCCGCGAAGGCGTTGCCATCGGCCCAGAGCGCGCAAAAATCGGGATGGTAGTGCAGAGGCCGCCGCACGTAGGTGTGGTTGAAGCGTGAGTTGCGCGTGTGCTGGAAGGTAAGCTGCCAGTCGGCCCCGCCATTGTAGGTTTCCCAGGTTTCAATTTCGCCGCCCGTGGCGTGGCGTTGCGGACCGGGTCCGGTGGGCGAAGTGTAGCGGTAATGCTGTCCGTTCATTACATAGAGCGAGCCGTGATCGTAGTTGTGATCGGTCGTGGTGATCCGTGAATACTCCCAATCGCCGCCGTTCCAGTGCGCGGTCCAAAGCGTGCGCGATCCGTTGGCCGGGCCGGACTGGTAGCCGCGGCTGGTAAGGAACGCGATGATGGGCCGGCCTTCGGGGTCGTACTGCAGATCCTTGAGATAGACGAGCAGACCATCTTTGCGGAAGTCGCGGACCAGTGATGGGTGTTCGTCCCAACGAATGGGCGGGCGGATCTCCGTGCCGTCAACGGTGAACCAGGTTTGGCCGAGGTCGGGCGTCTCCAGGTAGTAGATGTTCGTGCGCGCGTTCAGCCCGGTGGGTGACGGGTGGATGTCGAAGGCTGTGCCGATGCGCCCCTCGCGCGGCCAGGAGATCTGGTAGTGTCCCAACTGCGCAAAGGCGAGCAGCGAGGGTTCGGACCAGGCGCGTCCATTGCGGCTGGTCATCCAGTGCAGGGCGCGGCCCATGCCGCTGGCGCCTGGTATCTGCTGATAGCGGGTATGCAGGAAGAGGAAGCCCTGTCCGGGAATGTGCCACGGCTGCGGATAGGACCAGTTGGTTTGCCACACGAGTTCGAACTCGCCGATGGAATAGGGCTGGCGGCTGCGATGCAAAAAAGCCGGACGCGACACACCATGCGCTGGCGAGAAGATCCAGAGATAGCCTTCGCCGTCGATAGACAGCACGGGGTTGTCGTGCGCATCTTCAGTTTGTTTGTTCAGCAGGATGACGGGCCGGGGCACGGTTCCAGTGGCGTGGTCGAAGTAAGAAACCATGTGCAGCAGTTGCTGCCCGCTGGTGGCGGAAGCGGGCGCGGTGGCGCCGCCGTACACAAAGAACGTCTTGCGAACCTCGGGCGCATGAATCGCGATGGGGGCGTGTTGTTGCGGGTAGGTGGCAAAACCGCCGGAGTATTTGTAGACGTACTGGTCATTCGACGGCTGATTGAAATACCAGATGCCGCGGTAGCCCGAGTCGCGCGGCAGAGGTTCGGCGCGCAGCGCGGGGGTGAGGGCGGAGAGAAGCAACTGGCGGCGTCGCACACCGCTATTGTGCCGCACCCGGCAGGGCCGGTCAGGCGAGCGTCAACCCACTTCTTCGTTGGCGCGGCGCAGCAGGCTGCGCATATAGGCGATGCAGTAGGCCGTGCCGGCGCGGCGGATGCCACTGTCACCGGCCAGCTCCGGCACGTGATCGGGAACCACCGTACCGTTGAATTTCACTTGGCGCAGGGCCTTCATCACCTCGTACATGTTCACGTAGCCATCGTCGGTGAAGGTTTCGACAAAGTGCGGCAGGGGCGAACTGACGTTGCGGAAGTGAACGTCGGCGATCTTACCGCGTCCGCCGAAATCCTCGATCATCTGAAACACATCCTTGCCCATGCTGGCGCCGCCTTCCATCCAAGTGCCCACGCAGAATGTGAGCGCGAAGGCTTTGGAGCCACCCGCGATGCGCTCGGCGCGGGCATAGCCTTCGTAGTTCACAAACAGCTTGGCGACGCCGTTCATTGTGGCCAGCGGCGGATCGTCCGGGTGCAAGGCAAGACGGACGCCCGCCTGTTCGGCCACGGGGAGCACGGCTTTCATGAAGTAAGTGAATGTGGCCCAGATGTCCTCAGCCGGGTACTCACGGTCGAAGGCGCGCTTTTCCACCCTTTCGCGGAAGTCCGTGGTGGAAAATTCGCGAGCCCTGTATTTGCGCGGTGTTTCGACGATGGCCGTGGTGTAGGTGTTGGCCGGGTGCCAGTCGATGTTGGCCACGGGAATGCCGAGGCGGCCACAGTCGCGCACGAAGCGGCAGAACTTCGCGATCCACTCGTCGCGGCCGGGGCGGCCCAACTGCAGGTCCAGTTCACGGTAGGTGGAGTCGACCGCGGAGTAGATCTCCATGCCGAAGCGGCGCAGACGCGTCTGCGTGTCGCGCATGTATTCGAAGGGAACGTCTGATCCGAACTCGATCCGCGCCCAGCGAAGGCCAATCTGCTGGAGAAAGAGCAGGTCCTCATCGGCCATGGCGCGGATGGGCATGCGGTGGGAGAGCTTGATGTTGGCTGGGTCGTTCTCGGCGATTTTGCGCGCCGGCCCGCGCTGATTGGGAAGGGACTGTGCGCGGGAAGAGCTTACCGCCAGCGCCGCGGGCAGCGCCCCCAACAGACTTCTTCTCGTCCACATGGTTTTTAGAACAGCAGTTTCAAACCGAATTGAATCTGCCGCGGCGAGTTGGCCTGCGTGCTGACCACGCCGAACTGGTTCGACGTGACCGTCGTGTTCGGACTGCCAAAACGCACCGTGTTAAACGCGTTGAAAGCTTCAGTACGGAACTGCAGCGTGGCCCGTTCCAGAACGCGCCACTCCTTGAAGATCGATAGATCCCAGTTGTGAATGTGCGGCGAGCGGAGGTCCGGCGAGGTCGGCTGCGTGTTGCCGAACGTGAAGGCGGCCGGCTGCGAAAAGACACTCGTGTCGAAGTAGCGGTTCAGACGGCCGTGGACATCGCCGCTCAGCTTGCCGCTTGTGCCGTTGTTGTTGGCGTATCCAACAGGGTTGAAGATGCCGGCGACGTTGTTGGCGCCAATGGAAAGCGGCGTGCCGGATTGCAACGTGGTGAAGCCGTTCAACTGCCAGCCACCCAGAACGAAGTTGGTGACGCCGCCCCAATCGGCTCCAAAGCGGCGGCCCTTGCCGAAGGGCAATTCGTAGATGTAGCTGACGACAAAACGGTGAGCGATGTCGTAATCGGCCAGCGCGCGCGAGGCGCGGATGTAGTAGCTGTCGGCGTGCCGGAGCGCTTCCTGAATGGACTTGGCCCAGGTGTAGCTGCCCTCGAACTGGAGTCCGCGCGAGAAGCGTTTGCTGAAAGACACCTGCAGCGCGTGGTAGTTAGACGAGGCGCCGGTGGAGTAGAGCGGAATCACGTCGGTGAACTGCGGATAGGGGCGCAGCGATTGGGCGCGGCTGATGGTGGGGTTGGCGAGAATGCCGCCGAGTCCCATGCCGAAGAACGGGTTGGGGACGGTCTGGTTCAAGGCCGAGCCAAGGGACATGTATTGCGGATACACCTGGTTCAGGCTGAGCCCGCTTTCGTCGTTGCGCGACAGTTGCAGGCCACGCGTACCCACATAGGCGGCTTCGAGCAGAACCTGGCCGGGCAGATTGCGCTGGACGTTGAAGTTCCATTGCATGGAGTAGGGCGTGAGCGTTTCCGGCACAGGAGCCTGAACATTGGCGCCGGCCTGCGTGAGCAGTCCCTGCGAAGAGCCGGGCGGCGCGGTGAATCCGCCTGGGAAGGGGTTCGACAGCCGGTTGGCCGGTGTGATGCCGTCGATGGTCGTCACCCAGGGCGTTTGCGTCCGGAACCCGAACGGGCCTACCGTGCCATGGGCCTGCTGAAGCGAGATCGCGAAAATGTTGCCATAGCCGCCGCGAATCGTGGTGTCCTTGTTGAGCTGGTAGGCAAAGCCAAGGCGCGGAGCGAGGTTGTTCCGGTCCATGATGTACTGCGTGCGCGGACGGCCATCGACGCCGACGAACACCAGGCCGCCGGTGAGATTCGCGTAGCCGGGCACGCTGGACAAGGGCGACTTGGCGAACGCGTCGAAGTAGTTCATGCGGTTGAAGCGCTCCGTGCGCGGGGTGTCGAGGTCATAGCGCAGTCCGAGATTCAGCGTGAGCTTGCTGGTGACGCGCCAGTCGTCCTGGAAGTAGAGCGCCGTGTACCAGCTTTGCGCGGCGGCGTCCTTGAAGGACTGAATCAGTGAGCCGCCCGACCCGGTGCCCAGCAGCAGGCTGGCGATGGAGTTGCCGCGATTGGAGGCGGCCGTGTTGGGATTGGGGCCCTGCGTCATGCCGGCGGAGAAGGAGAAGTCGCCCGAGGTGGCGCGCGATTCCTTGTTATTCACCTGGATGAGACGGCCATCGTAGCCGGCCTTGAGCGTGTGATTGCCCTTGAGGCGCGTGAGGCTGCCGGCAAAGGTGTACGTCATGAATGCGTTGTAGCGGTTGTCCTGGTTTCCGAGCGTGGTGTAGCCGCTGGCGCCCAGCCGTGGAAACATGGCCAGCGCGCCCGCCGTGTCGATGGCCGAGGGGAAGCCGAGCGAGGACGCCAGGAAGCCAAGGCCGAGATTCTCGTAGTAGTACAGGCTGCGGGCATACCCGGCGCGCAGATTGACGATTGTGGATGGGTTGGGCGTCATCGTGTAGTCCACCACGCCGTTATGCATCCGGTTGCGCTCATTCTGGCTGGTTTCGGCGGCCTTCAACTCCGCGGGCCAGAGAATCGCGGGCAGGCTGTCCTGGTTCCGGTACGAGTAACGGACGAAGAAGCGCTGGTTGGGCGTGATGTTGTGATCGACGCGGGCGTCGATCTGGTCGATGTCGAGCGACGACGACCCCTGGCTGTAGAAGTTGTTGGCGTTGGTCCACGCCACGCCCTGCGTGTTCGGCAGCGGGTACATCTTCATGTAGTTGGCGCCAACACGGTCCATGCGCGAAGCTGGAACGGCGTTGCCGGCGAAGGCGTCGCGGATGAAGCCGGACCCGGCGGGATTGGCGCGCGTGGTGAAGGGATCGAAGATGAGAACCGGGTTGTTGGCCCCGGCGTAGGTTTGCGTGAAGTCGCCTGAGCGTTCCAGCGCGGTGGGCACCGTGGCGGTGCGCGAACTGAAGCTGCGCTGGCGCAGCCCCTCGTAGGAGGTCATGAAGAAGGTTTTGTCGCGCCGGATGGGTCCGCCGAATGTGCCGCCGTACTGGCTGCGCTTGAAGCTGGCCAGCTCCACGCCGCGCAGGTTGTTGTAGAAGGTGTTGGCGTCCAGTTTCGAGTTGCGGAGGAACTCATAGGCGGTTCCGTGAAACTGGTTGGTGCCGCTCTTGTACACGACGTTCAGCACGCTTCCGGCCGTGCGGCCATATTCGGCCTGGAAGTTCGCGCCCAGAACCTTGAATTCTCCGATGGCGTCGACGCTGGGGAAGGCGGAGATGCCGGCATAACCCTGCACAGTGGGGTGGGAAGCCGTCGCGCCGTCGATGAGCGTGTCCATCATAGAGGCGCGCGCGCCATTGATCGAGTAACTCATGGAGTTGTAGTTGTTCCCAATGGAGCCGGCGACGCCCGGCGTCAGGTAGATCAGCGAGTAGATGTTGCGCGAGTTGAGCGGCAGGTTCAGGATGGCCTTGTTGGAAACCACCTTGCCGATGGTGGAGGTGGAGGTCTCAATGGTGGAGACCGCGCTCTCCACGGTGACGCTTTCGGTCAGTTCGCCTACCTGCAGGCCGAGATCGACGCGGGCCTGCTGCTGCACGGCGAGTTCGACGCGGGGCTGCACGAATTTCTTAAATCCACTGGCGGTGGCCTCAATCCGGTACACGCCCGGCGCCAGGCCAGGGAGAAGGTATTTCCCGGCTACATCACTCTTGGTTTCCGTGCGGGTGTTGTTGGCTTCGTTCACGGCAGCGACCGCGGCATTGGGAACGGCTGCTCCACTGGAGTCAGTAACCGTACCAAATAGGCTGGCAGTGAACGATTGCGCCACCAGCCGCGAGGCACAGAGCGCCAAAAACGCGGCGGCACACACAGTGAGCACGAGACTGCTTGATAGACGTTTCATCATAAACGTGGACCTACCATAGCGTACTCGTGTCAATGACTTGTAACAATCGGCTGACGAATTCCTTACGCCATAATTGACATACTTTAATTAATAGTAAGTACCGAAACCGGTGCCGGGGTGCCGTACCCGAGGCTACCCGATCCGCGTTGTTACACTAAAAGCAGGTGTGCAACCGTTATGCGGCCCAAACATAGGATCCACGGTGGTCATTCCCACGTTCACGGCGAAGGGTGCGGCCATACGGCGATTCGCGTGGGCGAGGAGGTGGCGTACCTGCACAACGGCCACCTGCACACGCCCCACGGCGACCATGTGGACGAGTCGGCGATTCCGGTAAGCGCGGAGAACCCGGCGGAATGCGCGCCGGAGGCTGGTTGCGAGGGCCACAGCCACGGCCCGGGATGCGGCCACGAGGCGGTGCCGCACGGCGACCACATGGACTACCTGGTTGAGGGCGCGCTGCACCACCCGCACGAAGGGCACTGCGACGTGCACGGGCGCGTGGACGTGGTCGCCAACGAGTAGCGGCCCCGGCGTGCGCTGGTTAGAGCCAGTACTCCCACTTGCCGGCAGCCACGACGTAGGCCGAAAGCAGACCGTTGGTGACGGCGTGCGCCAGGATGCAGTCGCCCAGTGACTTGGTGCGGACAATCCAAAGATTGTAGACGGCGCCAGCCATCAAACCCACATCCCAATAGGGTCCGTGTTCGGAGGCGAACAGGAGAGTGGTGATGACGAACGAGGAAAGCGACCAGGCGCCCAGGGGCACGCGGCGGAAGTCGTGGTTCATCAGCCAGCGCAGCAGCCAGCCGCGCCAGAAAAGCTCCTCGACAATGGGCACGATGACAACGGCGCGCAGGGTGCGGAACACGAGCACGAAGCTGCTCATGTGAAAGCCTTCCGGCAGCGAACTGGCCACCCGTCCCGTAATGGAGTTCGACCATAACCAGTGGTGGCGGTAGCCGGGGAATAGAAGGTCCGGCGCCACCCAGAGCACGAACACAATGATGCCGGCGCCCACGCTGGCGATGGCGTACGGCGCGCGCAGGTCAATGACGCCGCGAGAAAAAACCCATAGGACGGCGGCCATTACGGCGACGCGAAAGGGGAACTCCCATTCGCCGAGCCCGAACACGTCTCCCAGGCCAAGCAATGCGACGAAGACGGCGAAGGGAGCGACGTAGGGCGCCGCTGGATGTTTCAGCATGAGTGTGCCGGATGTGAGGCCGCGAACGGGTTAGCCGATGCGCGCCAGGAGTTCCTTGATCTTGGATTGCTCGTCGGGGCGCGGATTGTTCTTCAGCGCCAGGTCGAGCTCCTTCTTGGCCTGGAGTTTGTCGCCCTTCTGGAAGAGCGCGATGGCCAGGTGGTAACGCCAGGTGACGTGGTCGGGCTTGGCCTGCAATAGGTCACGGAAAATCTTGATGGCGTCATCGGAAAGGTTCTTCTTGATGTAGACCCAGCCGAGCGTATCGGAGACGTCGGGATTGTTCGGCAGCTTCTGCTTGGCGCGCTGAGCGTAGGTGAGGGCCTGATCCAGGTCCACGCCGCTTTCCGCCATCATGTAGGCCAGATTGTTCAACGCGACGGGGTTGTCGGGCGAGATGCGGAGGATCTTTTCGTAGATCGGCTTGGTCTTGCTCTTCTCGTTCGACAACTCGTGGATGACGGCGATCTTGAGCAGCGGCAGCGGATTCTGCGGGTTGATCTGGGACGCCTTCTCAAAATACTTCATGGCGTTGCCCAACTGGCGGGCGCGCAGGTTGGCTTCGCCCATGCGTAGGTTGAGATCCTCGGAGTCGGGCGATTTTTCAAGGAGAATCTGGTACTCCTGCATGGCGCGGGCAAAATCACCCGACCGGACATTCACGTTGGCCAGCGCCAGACGCACAACGCGGGCGTCCTTGGAGACGGCCAGCTCTTTTTCCAGCAGCGCGCGGGCTTCGGCGGCTTTGTTCTGCGTCATGGCGATTTCCACCAGTCCCAGCAGGCCGCGAGGGTCCATTGGCTTCGCGTTATACAGGCGGCGGAAGGCATCCTCCGCGTCGCCGAGCTTTCCTTCCGAGTAGTCGATCATGGCGCGCAGGTAGAACGCGTCGTTGTTGTCGGGGCTGAGCTGGAAGATGACGCCCAGCTCCTCGCGCGCGCCCTTCAGGTCATTCAGCCCCATCAGGGCCGAGGCGCGGATCAGGTGGCCGGGGATACTGCGCGGCGCCTGCTGAAGAATCTCCTCGGACATCTGCTTGGCTTTGGGAAATTCACGCTTAACCAGGTACACGCGGGACAGCGCCAGGCGCGGCGGCAGATAGGAAGAACGCAGCTTGATGGCCTCTTCAAACTGGACGCGCGCCTGCTCCAGTTCCCCCTTGGCCATCAGCGCTTCGCCGAGGTTGAACCGCACCACCGGGTTTTCCGGCATCCGGGCGATGATCGACTGGAACTCGCGAATGGAGGTGTCGACATCCTCCTTCGAGCCGCCGCGCATCCGCAGACTGGCCCGGATGGCCTGCGCCTCGGCGTCGTCCTTGTTCTCCTCCACCACCTTGTTCGCCAGCGCCACCGCCTCGCCGCGGCGTCCCTGCAGGTTCATCACCTCGACAATGCGCTTTTGATAGTCCTTCTTGGCGCCGGGATCGGTTTGGATACCCGCCTCGTACTCCGTGATGGCCGAGTCGAACGCGCCGATGCGGAAATAAAAATCGCCCGCCGTCTTATGGCCGGTGGGGAAATCCTTCTTGTTCGATGTGAGGCGGGCCAGCGTGGCGCGCATCTCGGCGTCCTTGCGGGCACGCAGATAATGGGCCGCAAGCTCGGTGTAATAGACGGCGATCCTGGGGTTGTTGTCCACCTTGCTCTTCAGAATGGACTCGGCCTCCGGAATGTTCTTGTCGGCCAGGGCGTTCAAATACAGGAAGTCGTAGAGCGGCCCGAAGCTCTTGTGCTTGGCCAGAGCCTCTCGCGCCAGCGTGAGCGCGCGCGGCCGTTCATCGCCCCGGGACAGCGCCTGCACGTAAGCCAGCAGTATGGAGGCGTCGTCGGGCTTCACCTTCAGCGCCTTCTCGAAATAGCTGGCGGCCTCGGCCACCTTGTTCTCGGCGACATACTGGTAACCCTTCATGCGCAATCCGGCGAAGGAGTTGGGGTTCTTCTTCAGCATGCGGTCGGCCAGCTCGCTGAAATCTCCCAGGAGCTGTTTGAAGCGGTTCTTGTCGGAAAGGTAGATGCTCAGGTAAAGGTCGCCCAGCCGGGAATGGGCGTCTTCGTTCTCGGGTTGCAGCTCGGAGGCCCGCTCCAACGCGCGGAGGGCTTCGCCGAAACGGCCCATGCGGAGTTCGGACAGTCCAAGGCGGTAGTAAGCCTCGCCATACCGCGCGTCCTTTTGCAGGG
Organism: Bryobacterales bacterium; assembly: GCA_020847045.1. Lineage (GTDB taxonomy): Bacteria > Acidobacteriota > Terriglobia > Bryobacterales > Bryobacteraceae > JAFLBB01. The sequence goes on from JADLCT010000001.1 coordinate 17,921, forward strand.
CCTTGCGGTAGATGATGCTCGCCTCTTTGAACTTGTTCTCTTTGAAATATTTATTGCCGGCCTCCAGAAGTCGCTTCTTCTGCGTCTCGGGGCTTCCACAAGCCGCCAGAGAAAGGATGGCGAGAATTGCCAGGATGACGTGAATAGTAGTCCGTTTCGCCCTAAACATGGGTTTCCTACCTAATCAGTTCATCATACCTTCCCCCGGCGGACAATAGGTCCCAAGGTGGGGAAGGGCTTGCCGGGACTGGTACGGCTACTCGACGGTGACATAAGGGACGGCGGGGCCCCGGGTGGGACTGGAGACGCCGCCGATTTTGACGGTTACCGGAAGCTCCTCGCCCCGCCAGCGGGCGCCAGGCACCATCAGGTTGATCTGGTAGAGGCCGACATAGCCAGGCGCCAGACCGCTCCATTCCACAATCATTTCAGTGCCTTGAATGGTGGGGTCGCCGAAATAGACCTTCACTTCGGCGGTCTCCGCCAGAGGCTCGGACGGGGCCGGCATACCCGTTGATACGCGGCCTCCCGTGACGGCGCCCAGTCCGGTGGCGTACAGCGTCAGGCGGTGGTCGCGCCGCGCGGGCCGGTCTTTGGAAACAGGCGTTCCGTCCGGGTGCAGAATCACCGGCAGGTTCGTCAGGGTGTCCACGAACACCGCCGGGGCGTACCTCGCCACCCGGACCGTGGTGGGCGGTGAGGCCGTCAGCAGGTTCAGGTTGCGAACCACCAGCGGGTAGCTGCCGGGAGCGAGCGTCGTGGGAACCTGCGCATTCAGTTGCCCGTCGGAAGACATCAACAACGGGATGGGTATGTTGTTCAACGTTACGCAGGCGCCGCCGAGGACGGTGGGCAGCGGCGTGGAGGAGAACGTGGCCGCGTCGCCCATGTTCCGGCCAAAAACCGAGAAGAGACCGCCAGGGGCAAGATCCGGCGTGTAGCTGGCGATGCTGACCACGCCGCCGGGGTTCACCGAAGGCCGCGCCACCGGAGCGGCGGGGGCCAGCGAGACGATCGACAGGCCGCTGGTGGTGATCACGTAGGCGTAGGAGCCCGAGGGATCGACCACCATCGTGCGCCCATCAATATTGGCGCGCTGATTGCCCGTGGGCGTGGCGAGCGGGCGTTCCAACGGTGCGGCGCTGCGCATCACCGCGCCGGTATTCACACTCACCAGCTCAATCAAACCGGTGTTGTTCACGGCGGCGTTGGCGTTGGCCACCACCGGAGGAGCAAAGCGCGCGAAGAAGGCCGGGCTGATGGCGGCCACGGCGGCCACGGGCCGCGAAACGGTGGTTTGCCCCGCGCCAGGAACCGTGCCGGCGTTTGCCGTTGGTGTCAGCGCCTGATTCAGCACCAGACCGTTCACCAGGAAGTACTGGCCGCGCGGTCCGGCGGCGATGGGACCGTAATAGCCTGTGACCGGCGGCGTAATCACCTGGCGGCTCTGAATGAAATCGTCGATGAGGGCGTCGTACAGGTAGGCGTTGCCATTGCCCGCCAGGACGATGCTGGTATCGCCGTCGGGCGAGGAAGCCATGGTCCACGGCGGCGGAAGAATCTGAATGCCCTGGTTGTTCGGCGGCAGCACGGCGGTGTTGAACGCGCGGGGAACGGCATCCTGTCCAACGATGCGCCACAGCGTGCCGTTGCTCATCATCACCAGCGGTCCGCGCTGCGTGGGCGTAATCAGGCGGGGCGTCACCAGGGTGACGTTGGTGTTGAACGGTAGCGCCGGGAAGCGAACGTTGCCGGTGACGGCCAGGGCTTCGAGATCCACTATGGAGATGGATTCGCCGCCGGAGTTGGCCACATAGAGCGTAAGGCCGTCCGGCGACATGGCGAGCGAACGGGGAAGCTGGCCCACCTTGATGGGAGGCAGCAGGCTTCGCGTGCGCAGGTCGAACACCTCGACGCGGTTCAGCCCCGAGCTGGCGATGTACAGGCGCTGGCGCGCCGTGTCCTGCACCATGTCGGTCAGCCCCTCAGCCGGTGTGAGATTGATGGGAATCTGGAAAATGGTTCCTTCGGCCTCGGAGTTTCTGTTGTTCTGATAGATGCGGACGGCGGGCGGGATATTGATGGCCTCGTTCGACTGCACAAGGAAAAGGTGTGTGGGCGTGGTCGTGCCCAGCGAACGCGCCGCGGCCGGGTTGTAGGTGAAGCTGAGGTTGACTCCGTCCGGGGCGGGCGCCGGGCGCACCTGCGGGGCCGTGGCCATGGTGGCCGCCGTGGAGCCGCCCGTGCCGGGGATGGGAATGACAATGCCGCCGCCGCCCACAATGCCGCCGCCGGCGCCGCCGCCGCCGCCGATGCCTCCCGGCCCGATGATCGCCCCCGCGTTGGTGGCCTCGGGCTGAACGGTTGCTGTAGCGCTCATCCGGCCCCGGCCCAGATTGCGCAGAAACACCGAGCCGGAGCGCTGCCCCGCGTGCACGCCACACTGGTCGTTGATCAGCAGTTGCACGTTCGCGTCGAGCGCGGCGATGGGGTTGTTCTGCGCCGCTCCCACGGGAATAATCATGAAGCCCGACTCCGACAGGGCATAGATCGTATTGCCATCGGCGCTCAGCACCATCTGCCCGGCCGCGTTCTCAGGCAGTTGATAGGCGGTCTGGATCAGCAGATTGTCCGGATCGTTCACCATCAACTGGCTGACATTGGGGCGGGCGGCGGGAACCTGAACCGGCGCGATGTTGAAGGCTGTATAAAGGCGCGAGCCGTCCAGTGTGAAGACGCTGCCGCCCTGGTTCTGTTGCAGGTTGAAATTCGTACCGCTCGGAAAGGGATAGTTGGCGTTGGCCGCGTTCTGCTGGGCCATCACGGTTAGCGTCCTCGCGTCGAGCAGGCTCAGTCCGGCCATGAACTTCGACCCATCCGGCGCCACGCTCACCACGGGACTGACACCGGTCAACTGGCGGCTGCGCAGAACCGTGCCGCTGGCGGCCTCGTACACGAAGGCCACATTGCTGTTGGCGTTGGGCAGGTTGACGCCGACGATGTAACGGCCATCGTGGCTGGCGGCGAGAAAGCTGCGCGGGATCAGGCCGGGACGGCCCAGGTTATTCGGCGGCAGCAGAGGATTGGCGGGCGCGGGTGGTGTAATCAGAATCGCCGTGATGGCGCGGTTGGAGCCCCCGGCGGATGGATCGTACAGCAGCAGAACATTATTTGCGTTATTCGTCCCCGTACCCACCGTGGAAATGAGTACGCGCTCATCGTTGCCCACGGCCACGCCCTCGGGACGGGCGGGCAAAGCGAGCCGCCCCGTGGTTTGCAGGCTCGACGTGGAGACCATCACCAGCGAAGAGGCGCCGTTGCAGACGACATAGAGCGTCTGGCCGTCGCGAGACAGGGCGGCCGACAGGGGAAGCCGTTCGACGGCGACGGGATCGAGGAAGCGCCGCTGGGGGATGGAGTAAACCTCGATCTGGTTGCGCGTGGAGTTCACCAGGTAGAGGCGTTGGCGGGCGTCGTCGATCACCAGATCCGAGGCGCCGCCCGGTACGGCGACCACGGTGCCAAAAGTCGCCGGAAAAGCAGCAGGAAGGGTGACGAGCAGAAGGGCGAGGCTACGGACACACCACATGGACGATCTATAGTAACCCGGCGCGCGTGGGCGGGTTGCGGAGACCGCGCCGGAGGCCATCCCACGCGCCTGGCCCTACCGTACGGCGGCCAGCAGCGCGCCGGTGCGGTACAAAAGCGCGTAACGGGCGCCTTCGTTATCATGCTGGGCGGCGAACCAGGCCAGCCATTTTTCCGATTCCATTCGCCGCGCGGATTCCACCTCGGCCAGCGTGGCTTCGCCCAGTTCGTGGCGCTTCATCAGAAGGTTCAGCGATTCCCTGGCCACGTCCAGATCGAGACGGGCCACTTCGAGAGCCGTCTGCGTGCGCCGCAGCGCGGCAAAGTCCTCGTTCACGCCCACGGCGATGTCGTTGCGGGCGGCTTGAATCCGCGCGCGCAGCCGCGAGGCCTCCAACGTCGCGATTGTGGCCTGCGCCGAGGCGGCCGGACCCAGGTAGAGCGGCACGGTGATGGAGACGCCCAGTTGAGCGTTGTTGCGCTGGAACCGGTTGAAATAGTCCTCATAGTTGTTGAACTTCGCGAACAGTCCGTATTGCGCCACCAGGTCGAGCGTGGGCAACCGCGTGGCGCGGGCCGACCGGCCCGAAAGTTCCGCCGCCAGCAGATCGGATTCGAGCTTGCGCAGCTCCTTGCTTTGACTCCAGGCCTGCGCCCTGGCGGCCTCCTCCGAATCGGGCACATCCGGCTGAGCCCGGTCACCCGCCAGCGGCCGCGCGCGGTCGCCCGGCTCATAGCCGAGCAGTGTCGCGAGCGTGGCCTCCAGCACGTCGCGCTGCGAATCGAAGGCCTGCGCGCGCTGGCGCGCCTTCGCTGTTTCCAACAGCGCCTTGCGCAGCTCGATCGGCAACTCCGTGCCGCCTTCGACACGGTTGCGCGTCACTGCCTCCAGTTTCTCCGTCATCTCCGCCTGCCGCGTGGCCGCTTCGGCGGCGCGTGCGGCGTGCTCCGCGTCGAGCCACACCTGAATGGCGCGCAGCACGGCCTCCTCGGAGCGCGCCTGCGTAACAAAGGTGAGTCCGCGCGCGGCCTCCTTGGATTCGGCCAGCGCGTAGCTCTTGGAGCGGTTGTACACGCTCGACACCGCGCGCGCCTGGAAGATGCTGGGCGCTGAGCCTTCGATGCTCATCGGGAAGCCATAGGAGTAGGCCAGCCCCGAGCCGGCGAAAATTTTCGGGACAAAAGCGTCGCGCGCGACATGCACCCGTTGCGCCGCCGATTGCTCCTCAATGCGCGCCAGCACCACGCCGGGATTTTGTGTCATCGCCCGCTCCGCGGCCTGGCGCAGCGTCAGCGTGTGGACCTCGGCGGCCAGCGGAAGGCAGAGCAGGGCAAATGCTGCGGAGATACGCATGAAGTGGCTCCTATTCGTAGCGAAGCGCTTCGACGGGACTGAGCCGTGAGGCCCGGTTGGCGGGCAGCAGGCCAAACACGATTCCCACCAGAAACGAAACGGCAAAGGCGACCGCGACGGAAACGCCCGAGATGGGAATGTCGAGGCCGTCTGAAAAATAGCGGGCGCTGAGCGGCACGGCCACTCCCAACGCGATACCCAGAAAACCTCCGCCGACGCTGATCAGCACGGCTTCCAGCAGAAACTGCCGCAAAATTTCGCCGCGCGTGGCGCCAATCGACTTGCGGATGCCGATCTCTCGCGTGCGCTCGGTCACCGTCACCAGCATGATGTTCATGATGCCGATGCCGCTGATGATCAAAGCAATGGCGGCCACCAGAATCAGCACCAGCGTAAGGATCAGCGCGATGGAAGACGCCGCTTCCAGAATCGCCGTCAGGTTTTCCACGCGGTAGCGTGCGCCGGGCCGGTGGCGGCTCTCCAGAATCTGTTGCACCACGCCCGTCACCGGAACCACATCGTCCGGCGTGCGCACCTGCACATACATCGGGTCGATACGCTCCACCGGCGTGAAATAACGGATCACGGAGATGGGGATGACAATGGTTTCGCCGGCCAGCTCGGACAGGCCGTACGTGCTGGTTTTTTCGCGGAACACGCCAATCACAGTGAACTGCAGTCCGTGAACCTTTATGACGGCGCCCACAGCGTTGCGCGGCGAGCCGTACAGCCGTTCGGCCAGCCGTCCGGTGAGCATGGCCACCTTCTGCCGCAGCGCCACGTCGCTCGCTTCAAGAAAACGGCCGGCCAGCAGCACATGGTTGCGCACCGGCGCATAGTATTCATCCGTGCCGAGCACGGCCACGTCCTGCTCGCGGCCTTCGATCACCAGCCGGTCGTAGTTCGACATGATGCCCGTGGCCGCCGTAATGCGCGGACCAAGCTGTTCGCGGACGGCCTCCACGTCGGCCATCTTCACGAAATCTGCGTCGATATTGGTGGCCGTCTGCGATCCCGCCTCATAAAAGGCGTAGATCATGTTTGAGCCAATGCCGCGGATCTGCTCCAGAATGTAGTCGCGCGAGGTCAGCGAGATGGTGACCACCAGGATCACGCTGGCGTTGCCAATCACCAGCCCAAGCGCCGTCAGAAGCGTGCGCACCTTGTTCGCGCGCAGGGCGGCCCAGGAAAATGTGAGCGCTTCGGACCATGGGTACGACGTGCGCGGCGAAGGCTTCATGCTCGGATTATGCGCCGGAAAGGCGTTCCAGAAGCTTGCGGGCCTCGGCGGCGGATGGTTCTTCCGGAGTCAGCGGCGCCCGCAGATAGAGCTCCAGCAGCCGCCTGGCTTCTGCCGGGTCGCGGTTGGTTTCAATCAACGTGCTGGCCTTTTCAAACAACAGTACCGGCGCCCCGGGCGCCAGCCGCTCCGCCTGTTGGAAGGTGGAATCGCTTTCTTTGAGACGGCCCTGGCGCGCCAGGAACTTGGCCAGGTCGATCAACCGCCCCACCTGTTGCGGCGCGGCCTGCGCGGCATGCCGGAGCTGGCTCTCGACTGTCTTCGGATCCTTTCGCTTGGCGGCGAGTTTGGCCAGGGCATAGTGCCGCTCAGCGGGATCCAGCTCGCCGATGCGCCGCGCCAGAGCCTCCGCCTTGTCCACACCGCCGCCGAGAAACCCCGGCGCTTCCAGGTAATACTCGAACAGATCGTTCATCGCCAGCACGTTCTTCGCGTCGAGCGCCACAGCCTTCTCGAATGCCCGGCGGCAGTTCGCGGCATGGCCCGGCGCCGTAAGGAAACTGGACGTCTCCGCCAGGCGGCCGTAGGACTTCCCCAGCCAATGCTGGATCTCCGAATTCGACGGCGCCAGACTGGCCGCGCGGTTCAACGTATCCACGGCCTTCTTGAACTCGCCCACGCCGAACAACGACTTTCCGGCCAGAAGCAGCTCGACCGGATCTTTTGATGTCTTCGTGGATAGCAGTTGCAGCGCCTGCCGGTATTCCGTGCGCTCATAAAGAGCTTGCGCGCGGCTCAAATCGGCGGCCTGTAGAGGCAAACCCGCCACCAACGCGGCTATGAGTACCGTTTTCATATCAGGAGACGCTGCCAGAAGGTAACTTCTTTCAGTATAGATGCATCCTTTGACACAGGAGCGGAGCCGGGCCACCCTTCCTTACTAGCGCTTCATTGCATTGGATGCGCAAAGGGGGGCCGGAAGGTACAGCCGTTCGCCGCGCCCGAAGCGGTGGAGGGGCGGCGTAGTATGCTGGAGTGTTGACTATCTAGATATGGAGGTTCCTGCAATGCTGCAACGAGCCATTGTGCGGAGAGTTCTTGGCATGGCGGGTTTGGCCGCCCTGACCATGGGGGTGGCGCTGGCCCAAACGGGCGCGATTGCCGGCAAGGTGATTGGCGAAGACGGCCAGCCGATGAAGGGCGCCTGGATTGTGATCACGCGCACCGATATCAAGGGCGATTACATGGTGGAGTCCAACAAGAAGGGCGAGTACTTCCACGCCGGACTGCCGCTGGGAACCTATAACGTCCAATGCAATGTGGGCGGCAAAAAGACGAAGGGAAAAATTGAAGGCGGCCAGGTGGTGGACCAGATGAACGGCGTCCGCACCCGCCTGGGCGATCCGGTGGAAGTGAACTTCAGCCTCGTCGAGCGCGCCGCCAAGCAGAAGGCCATGCAGAAGGCCGCTGAAACCGGCCAGTTGACGGCTGAAATGTCGCGCGAGATGTCGAAGGAAGACCGCGAGCGGCTCGAAAAGCAGATGAAAGAGCGCGCGGCGGCGATGGCCAAGAACAAGGAATTGAACGATGCGTTTAACGCCGGCATGACGGCGCTGAGCGCGAAGAACTGGGACGAGGCGGTGACGCAGTTCGCCAAGGCCTCCGAGATGGACCCCAAGCAGCATGTCATCTGGGCGAACCTGGCCGAAAGCTACATTGGCCAGGCCGGGGCTAAACCGGCCGAGGCGCAGCCGCTCACGGAGAAAGGCCTCGAAGCCTGGGCCAAGGCGATTGAGCTGAAGCCCGACGCTCCCGAGTACCACAACAACTACGCGCTCGCGCTGGCCAAGGCGAAGAAGTACACCGAGGCGGAAGCTGAGTTGACCAAAGCGGCGCAACTGGACCCGCCCAAAGCCGGGACCTACTTCTATAATCTCGGCGCCGTGCTTACCAACATCGGCCAGCTTGAGCCGGCGGGTTCCGCGTTCAAGAAGGCGATCGAGGCCGATCCGAGCCACGCCGACGCGCAGTATCAGTACGGCATCTACCTGATGAGCAAGGCCACCACCACCGCCGACGGCAAAGTGATTCCGCCGGATGGGACGCTGCAGGCCTTCCAGAAGTACATTGAGCTGAAGCCCACCGGCCCCTTTGCCGATTCGGCAAAAGGGATGATCCAGATGATGGACTCGACGCTTTCCACGTCGTACCAGAATCCGGACGCCAAGAAGTCGCCGAAGAAGAAGAAGTAGGCGCGGCGAGTCCGTGCGGGTTAGAAAAGGAGCAGGATGCTGCGGGGACTGATCTACGCCTTGCTGAGCATCCTGCTCATTACTTTTATAAGGGGTGTCGTAGGAGTCCTGACGAAAGGTGTGTCCGACCTGTTCAAGGAAGAGCAGGCGGGCGCGTCCGGTCCGGGTGCGGGCAGGCCGAAAGAGGTGGGGGGCGAATTGGTGAAGGACCCTGTGTGCGGCACCTACGTCACGTCAACCTCGGCCTACCGCAAGACGGTGGATGGCAAGACGCACGTCTTCTGTTCGGAGAAGTGCCGCGACCAGTTCGCCGTGTGACCTCTATGCGCGTGGCAGCGCGATCAGATTCTCCCCGCTGGGATTCGCCGTTCCCTCGGTAAGCACGCCCGTCGTGTAGTCGAAGTGGTGGACCGCGTAGCCATACCCGTCCAACAGCTCCAATAACTCTTCACTGCTGGAGCCCTGTGCCTGCAAACTGGCGGGCGAGAGCTCCAGCACAAGTGCGGGACGGAAGCGGCGCACCACATCGCCGGCTCCTCGCAGGGCGGCGGTTTCCGCGCCTTCAATATCCAGCTTCAACACGTCGAGACGCTCCAGGCGCAACTCATGCGCCAGCGAATCAAGGCTCCGCATCCGAACATCCTCGCTGCTCATTTCCTGCACTCCACCCCAGACAAACGCGCCCATGGTGTTGTGGCCGGAGCGCTCCATCTGCGCCACATGCAGGATGGCCTGACCGTCCTGTTCGCCCAACCCGGCGGCGATGAGTTCCGCGCTGACATGATTCAGGCGGACGGCCTCCCGCCAGGCCCTTCTCTCGCGGGCGGATGGCTCCAGGGCAATCACGCGCCCACCGGGCGCCACCTTGCGCGCAGCGAACAGTGTGTAGAGGCCAACGTTGGCGCCGGCATCGACGAACACCATTCCGGGACGGAGAAAGCCGTCGAGAAACGCGAACTCATTCGGGTCGTATGCGCCCTGGACATACAGCAGGTGAGCCAGTTCGGAGCCTACATGCAGCGGCAGCCGCAGACCATGGTGCCAGCCGATGGTAATCGTGGACGCCGGTGTATCGCACAGGCGCTCCCACATGCGCAAACGGCGAACCTGCTCAAGCGAGGGATGCGCGTACGCCCGCTCGGCGGCGGCGCGCGCCCATGGTTCCAGCGGGCGCGTCACGGCCAGCGGCATGGCCGCGGCCGGTACGTCGTCGTCGTTCAGCGCAAGCAGACGGGCTGCTTCCGGGTCCGGTGGAGGCTGTGGCCGTGGTAGCGGCAACGGGGAAGAGTGCCGGTGGGCCAGCCATGCGGTGAGGGAAGCCGCGATGGCGGCGGAGAGCAGTATGGAGAGCAAGTTCACACCAGCTTAGCCCGCGCGGCGGCTCCGGCGCGCCTATCGCAGAAACAGCCAGCAGAGCACCGCGCCGGCGACGGTCATGGACATGCCCCAGGCGAGCATCTGATGGAACAGGCGGCGCGTATCCACGTCCCGCGCGGCCGAGGCGATGCAAAGCGCGCCAATGGTGGACAGCGGAGAGACATCCACCAGGTGGCCGCCGACGTTCATGGACGAGGCGATCAGAAACGGATCACCGCCGCCCAACTCGCGCACCAGTCCCGGCACGGTGGGCAGAAACGCGGGAAGCACGACGCCCGACGTGCTCGAGTAGGCCGAAATGATGCCCGTGATGAAGGCGCACACGCCGGTTGCCGTGCCGGGCGTGGATACGCGGGCCATCAGCGACGCGAGCAGATCGATTCCCGCCGTGCGCTCCAGAATGGAGATCAGCACCGTCATCCCGCACACCATGACGATGGTGCCCCAGGGCACCTCGGCGAGCGCGGCCGAGTCATCCGCCGCCCTGGCGAACACGAGGACCAGCGCGCCCGCGATGGCTGCCATGCCAATGGGGACCTTCGCCACCGCGACGGCGAGCAGCGTGGCCGCGATGACGCACAGCGTCAGCTTGTGCCTCCAGGTGAGCGGCTCGTCCACCGTGCGCACCTCGGCCGTGCGCGCCTGCCGGAGCAGCCGCAGACCGCCCAGCAAAACATAGCCCAGGAAGGCGACGGCGGCGTGGCTGGAGAAGGCAAACCACCATGTGATGAACTCATGGCCCGGCAAACCGATGCGGTCCATGTAGCTGTTCACGATGATGCCCGTGGGTGCAACGGGCGACAGCGAACCCGAGTTTGCCCCATTGCCCACCATGAGGGCCATAAGAAACGCGGGAATGCCGAACTCTCCGGCGACGCTCATGGCAATCGGCGCCAGCAACGCGGCGACGGCAATGTTGCCGGGCCCCAGTGTGGCCAGCGCCGCTCCCAGGAAAAAGAACATCACCGGAATCAACCCAACGCGCCCGCGGCACAAACGCACGGAGCGCTTCGTCACATGCTCCAGCGTGCCGTTCAGGCGCGCCTGCGTGAACAGCAGGGTTACGCCCGCGATGGTCAGGAATAGTTCGACGGGAAAGCCCGCGGCCACCTGTTTCATGCTCATGCCCGCCGAAGCGGTACCCACAATCCAGGCGAGCAGCAGCGCGAGAATGCCAATGTTCACCCGCGCGAAGCAACTGAGAAGAACGGCAATCAACAGGGCAAGAAGTGAGGTTGTGGCGGGTGTCATGAGGGAATGTCAAGAAGTTGAGCGAGCAGTTCGGCCGGATGCAGAGCGCCAAGGCCCGCCAAATCGTCCACCTGGTGGCGGCAACTGGTTCCGGAGGCCACCAGCACGGCTCCGGGGGCAAGCGCGCGCGCGGCGGGCAGAAGCTTGCGCGCGGCGATGGCGCACGAAACTTCGTAATTTTCCCGCGCGTAGCCGAACGAGCCAGCCAGCCCGCAGCATCCGGCATCGGGGTCGGCCACAGTGGCGCCGGGTATGCGCGCGAGCAATGCTTTCGCGGGCGCAAGCAGTCCCATGGATTTCTGATGGCAGTGGCCGTGCAACAGAATCTCGCGCGGCC
>JADLCT010000002.1 GCA_020847045.1 Bryobacterales bacterium
ACCGAGGTGTGCGCCGACACGGCCATCTTCCACAAGACGCGCAAGAAGCCCAAGGGACAGGTGGAGACCTTCACCGGCAAGATGCTGCGCCCGGAGGATTACCAGGAGATTCCCATCACCACCGAAGACTTCGCCAGCGTACTGGTGCGTCTGGGAGACCGCGCGCGCGGCGCCTACACGGTCAGCCAGATGTCGGCCGGGTGCAAGAACCGTTTCCAGATGGAGATTTTCGGCACCAAGTGCGGCGTCCTGTGGAACCAGGAGTCACCCGACCAGTTGTGGATCGGCCACCGCAACTCGCCCAACCAGATCATCGTCAAGGATCCCTCGCTGATGAAACCGGAGGCGGCGGCCTTTGCCGACCTGCCCGGCGGCCACAGCGAAGGCTACGACGACGCGCACAAACAGCTCTACCGCCGCTTCTACCGGCGCGTGGCCGACCCGAGTGCGCCCATCGACTATCCGACGTTCGAGGACGGCGCCTGGGGCATGAAGTGCATTGAAGCCGTCATGGATAGCGGCGAGAAGCGCGCCTGGGTGAAGGTGGGCTGAGCGGCGGCGATGAAGCCGAACCGGTTGCAACAGGTGGTGGCCGAAGGGCGCCTGCCCGTCGGCCACATGCTGTGGGAGTTTCATTCGCCCGGCGTGGCTCACATGGTGGCCAACGCGGGGGCGGACTTCGTGTTGATCGACATGGAGCACTCCGGTTTCAGCAACGAAACCGTGGCCGCCCTCATCGGCTGGTTCAAAGCCACCACCGTGGCGCCGTTCGTGCGCGTTCCTCAAACGCTCTACCACTTCATCGCCCGCGCCATGGACGCCGGCGCGCTCGGCATCATGAACCCCAACGTCGAGACGCCGGAGCAGGCGCGCGCGCTGGTGGACGCCGTGAAGTTCGCCCCGCATGGCAAACGCGGCGTGGGCATCGGCACGGCGCACACCGATTGGAAGGCGGCCGACCCGGACGCCTACTTCGGCCTGGTGAACCGTAACACGACGGTGATCGCGCAAATCGAATCCGTCACCGGCATGGAGAACCTGGAGGCCATCGCCGCCACGCCCGGCATCGACATTCTCTGGGTGGGACACTTCGACCTCTCCCAGTCCATGGGGATTCCGGGACGGTTTCACGACCCCCGGTTTCTGGAAGCCCTGCGCCGCGTGCCCCAGGTGGCGCGGGCGCACGGCAAGCTGGCCGGCATCCAACCGGGTTCGCTTGATCAGGCCGCCGAATGGACCGCTGCCGGATACGGCGTCATCTCCTACGGCGCCGACGCGGCCGTATATTCCAACGCGCTGGCCTCTGGCATCGGCGCCGTGCGCGCCATCACCCGGCCGTGAACGGGCCGCCGGCCCGCCGGGCGCTATCATGTAAGGTTCAATCACACTTGGAAAGGGAGCCATCTGAATGAGCGTGGGAAGCGCGGCGCCATCCGCCGCCGGCGCCAGGAGCGCCGACACCAGCAAGCTGCTTAGCTTTTATCACTCTCCTGTGGGCAAGAAAGCGGTGATGGCCATCACCGGCCTCATCGGCGCGGGCTTCGTCATCGCCCACATGCTGGGGAACCTGCAGGTGTTCCTCGGTCCGGCGGTGATGAACGCCTACGGCATGAAGCTGCACGAATCGCCGCCGCTGCTGTACGGCGCGCGCACCGTGCTGTTGATCGCCCTGGCCCTGCACATCGTCGCCGCCGTGCAACTGTCCCGGATGAACGCGCAGGCCCGGCCCAAGGGCTATGCCAAATGGACGCCCGCCGGGTCGAGCTACGCCTCGCGCACCATGCGCGTCAGCGGACCTCTGCTCGCCCTGTTCATCATCTATCACCTGCTCCACTTCACCTCCGGCGTGGCCCATCCCAACTTTCACTATCAGGACGCTCTGCACAGGGTCCCGGCGCCTTACGAAAACGTCGTCGCCGGATTTTCCAATCCGGTTGTCTCGCTCGTTTACATCGCCGCCATGATCGTGCTGATGCTGCACATCCACCACGGCGCCTGGAGCCTGTTTCAATCCCTGGGCCTCAATCATCCGCGCTACACCCCGGCGCTGCGCTCGCTGGCGCGCGCCGCGTCCTATGCGCTGCTCACCGGCAACTGCGCCATCCCGCTCGCCGTGCTGGCGGGCGTCGTGAAGTAGAAGAGGTATCCCGGCATGAATCTCGACTCCCGCATCCCCTCAGGTCCCATCGAGAAGAAATGGGACAACTGCCGCTTCGATATGAAGCTGGTGAATCCCGCGAATAAGAGGAAGTACACGGTTATCGTCGTCGGCACCGGACTGGCGGGCGGCTCGGCCGCGGCCACGCTCGGCGAGCTCGGCTACAACGTGCTCTGCTTCTCCCATCAGGATTCGCCGCGCCGCGCCCACTCCATCGCCGCGCAAGGCGGCATCAACGCCGCAAAAAACTATCAGAATGACGGCGACTCCATCTACCGGCTCTTCTACGACACCGTGAAGGGCGGCGACTTCCGCGCGCGCGAAGCCAACGTCTACCGCCTGGCCCAGATCAGCGTGAATATCATCGACCAGTGCGTGGCGCAAGGCGTCCCGTTCGCGCGGGAATACGGCGGCATGCTGGCCAACCGCAGCTTCGGCGGCGCGCAGGTGTCGCGCACGTTCTACGCCCGCGGCCAGACGGGCCAGCAACTGCTGCTGGGCGCCTATCAGGCTTTGGAGCGGCAGATCCAGGCGGGATCGGTGAAGATGTTCCCGCGCCGGGAGATGCTCGATCTGATCGTCATCGACGGCGTGGCCCGCGGCGTCGTCACGCGCGACATGGTGACGGGGCGCTTCGAGGCCACCGTCGCCGACGCCGTCGTGCTCGGCACGGGCGGCTACGGCAACATCTTTTATCTCTCCACCAACGCCCGCAACTCGAACGCCACCGCCATCTGGCGCGCCTATAAACGCGGCGCGGCCTTCGGCAATCCCTGCTTCACCCAGATTCACCCCACCTGCATTCCGGTTTCCGGCGAATACCAGTCCAAGCTCACCCTGATGAGCGAATCGCTGCGCAACGACGGCCGCATCTGGGTCCCGCTGCGCAAGGGCGATACGCGCCCGCCCGCCCAGATTCCCGAGGCCGAGCGCGATTACTATCTTGAACGCCGCTATCCAAGCTTCGGCAACCTCGTGCCGCGCGACGTGGCCTCGCGCAACGCCAAAATGGTGTGCGACGAGGGCCGCGGAGTGGGCCCGTCCGGCTTCGGCGTCTACCTCGATTTCGCCGGCTCCATCAACCGCCTCGGCGCCGATACGATCCGCGAGCGCTACGGCAACCTGTTTGAGATGTACGAGCGCATCACCGGCGAGGATCCTTACTCGCTGCCCATGCGCATCTACCCCGCCGTGCACTACACCATGGGCGGACTGTGGGTGGACTACCGCCTGCAATCGACCATCCCGGGCCTGTTCGTCATCGGCGAAGCCAACTTCTCCGATCACGGCGCCAACCGCCTGGGCGCGAGCGCCCTCATGCAGGGCTTGGCCGACGGCTACTTCGTGCTGCCTTATACGATCGGCGACTACCTGGCCAGCTCGAAACTCGAAAAACTCGACGCCAGTCACGCCGCCGCGCGCCAGGGGCTGGACGGAGCGGGCGAGCTCACGCGGAAACTGCTCGGCATCAAGGGCAAGCGCAGCGTGGACAGCTTCCACAAGGAGCTCGGCAAGTACATGTGGGAGTACTGCGGCATGGCCCGCAACGCAAAGGGACTCGAACACGCGCAAGGCAAGATCGCCGAACTGCGCGACGAGTTCTGGAAGAACGTGAACGTCACCGGCGGCGGCGAGGAGATCAACCAGGCGCTGGAACGCGCCGGACGCGTGGCCGACTTCCTCGAACTGGGCGAGCTGATGTGCCTGGACGCTCTGCAGCGCCGCGAATCCTGCGGCGGCCACTTCCGCGAGGAGTGGCAGACGCCGGAAGGCGAGGCCCAGCGCGACGACGAGAATTTCTCGCACGCCGCGGCCTGGCTCCATCAGGGGCCTGGCAAGACGCCCGAGCGCCTGGTGGAGCCGCTCGCCTTCGAATACGTCCACCCGAGCCAGCGCAGCTACAAATAGAGGGAGCCCGGAACCAAATGAAGATCATCCTGCATGTCTGGCGGCAAAAAGACCGCAACGCGGAAGGCAAGCTGGTCCGCTACGAATGCCCCAACGTGAGCGAGCACATGAGCTTCCTTGAAATGCTCGACGTCTTGAACGAAGACCTGACCGCCAAGGGCGACGACCCCGTGGCTTTCGAGCACGACTGCCGCGAAGGCATCTGCGGCTGCTGCGGCTTCGTGATCAACGGCGTCGCCCACGGCCCCATGCCCGGCACCACGGTGTGCCAGCTTCACATGCGCCATTTCAAAGATGGCGACGAACTCTACCTGGAGCCCTGGCGCGCCATGGCCTTCCCCGTTCTGAAAGACCTGATGGTGGACCGGAGCGCGTTTGATCGCATCATCGCCGCCGGCGGCTACGTCAGCGTGTCCACAGGCGCGCCGCCCGACGGCAACGCGCTGCCTGTGCCCAAGAGCGACGCCGAGCGCGCCATGGACGCCGCCCAGTGCATCGGCTGCGGCGCCTGCGTGGCGGCCTGCCCGAACGCCTCGGCCTCGTTGTTCACCTCGGCCAAGGTGTCCCATCTCGGACTGCTGCCGCAAGGCCAGCCCGAGCGGCACGAGCGCGCGCTGGGCATGGTGCGCCAGATGGCCATCGAAGGCTTCGGCGCCTGCGGCAACATCGGCGAGTGTGAAGCCGTGTGCCCGAAGCGTATCTCGATTGAGAACATCGCGCGCATGCACCGCGACTTCCTCTGCGCGGCCTTCGCCGAGCGTCCTCACGTGGAAACCGGAGGCGCGGGCTAGGCCGGCCGTGCGCCGTCTGGCGGCACTATTGACAGCACTGCTGGCGGCCGGCGCGCTGGCCATGGCCGCGCCAGAAGACAAGGCGCGCTTTGGCAACGCCCCGCTCGGCCAGGGCTGGTTTCCCATCGTGATCGTCGAGGTGATCGGACCCGGCCAGGCGCCTGGCTGGACCGCCGTTGAAGTCGTGGAGTGCGTCCGCGGCGACCATATCGAAGGCCGGTGGCAGGCCTCGCTCGGCTCATTCCCGGCCCGCCCGGGCGACCGGCTTCTGCTGTTCTACGCACGCTCGCGCGACAGCGGCCGCATCATTTTTCCGCTGCACACCTTCGAGGCCAACGAGGAAAACGTGCGCTATGTGCGCGCGCACATGGCCGCCGGGCCGCGCACGCGCTGGATTCAGTTCCCTCTGCTGATGCTCGCCATTCTCGGCGCGCCGCTGGCCGGGCTCACCGCCATCATCTTCCGCCAGCCCCGCGTGGGCCTGTGGGGAATGGCCGCCGCTGTGGCCGCCGCGCTCGTCTACGAAACGGGCGTTCCGAAAAACACGGCGGTCCGCGCCGACTGGCTGTTGATCACGCCCGCCCTGTGCGGAGCGGCGTTGATGACAGCCGTGGCGCGCCACCTGCGCCGCCGCGCTACGATGTCACCTTCATCGCCGCGGGATCCCAAGTAAGCACGCGGTTCTCGTACAGACTCTGGTTGGACAGCAGCGCCGGCGCCGCCGCCCGCATGCCGAACACGGCGTCTTCCAGATGCGGCTTGCGCGTGCGCACGGCGTTCCAAAACGCGCGGTGATGATCGTGATGGGCGCTGTAGCCCGCCCCGGCGTTGTAGACGTCTTCCTTGTCCTGCCGCAAACCGGCGGCCGAGGGCCGCTGCACCGGATACTTGCGCCGGTACTCTTCCAGAAACTTCGCCTGCGTGGCCTTGGTGAACGTGCTCACCGTGTATCCTGGCTCGGTTTCCGGCGGACGCCGCCGCACACTCACCGTCGTATAGCCAATCTCGATCACGCCCTCGCTGCCGGTCAGCCGCGTGCCGAAGCTCTCCAGTTGTCCGCCGCTGGCAAAATTCACTTTCAGCGTCAGCGTGAACTCCGGATGCGACGCCGTCTTCGGATAATCCAGCAGCGCCAGGTTCACGTCAGGCACATCGCGGCCGTCCTTCCAGTAACGCGTGCCGCCGGTGGAAAATACGCGCACCGGCCCCAGTGAGTCCAGAGCAAAGTGCAGGCCGCTCAGCAGGTGTATGTAGAGATCGCCCGCCAGTCCCGTGCCATAGTCCTGATAGTTGCGCCAGCGGAAAAAACGCATCGCGTCGAACGGCCGCCTCGGCGCGATATCACCCAGATAGCGGTCCCAGTCCACGGTTTCCGGCGTGGCGTCCGGGGGAATCGAATACTGCCAGGCGCCGACGGCCGAGTTGCGGTCCAGCCACGACTCCACCATGTTCAACTCGCCGATGGCCCCCGAGGCGAGCAACTGCTTCGCCTTGTGGTAGGTCTGCGAACTGACATACTGGCTGCCGACCATGAAGATGCGGCCCGTCTTTTTCTGCGCCGCGATCACGCCGTAGCCCTGCTCGATCTTCTGCACCATGGGCTTCTGGCAGTAGACGTCCTTGCCCGCGTTCATGGCGTCGATCGAGATGCGCGAGTGCCACAGGTCGGGCGTCGCGATGATGACGGCGTCCACGTCCTTGCGCTCCAGCACCTGGCGGTAGTCGCGCGTGGTGAACAGGTGCGCGCCGAAGCTCTCCTTCATGTGCGCCAGCCGGCCATCGTAGAGGTCGGCGGCGGCCACAATCTGAGCGCCGCCGTGGTCGATGGCGTTGCGCGCATCGCCCTGCCCCATGCCGCCGCAGCCAATGAGCGCGAATTGAATCCTGCCGTTCGGTGATTGTGCCATGGCCGTTCCCTACCCTACGATCTCCATCTTCACGGGGTCCCAGCGGACGATCTTCTTTTCGAAGTAACTCTGGTTGCACAGCAGCGCGGGCCCGGCGGCGCGGAAGCCGAAGGCGGCGTCCTCCACGACGGGCTGGCGCGACCGCACGGCGTTCACGAAGATCTCGTGATGGTGGCGGTGATCGCTGTAACCGGGCGGCTGCGGATAACGCTCCATGGTCTTCGGACGCATGGCGCCGGCCGTCACGCGTTGCGGCGGATATTTCTTGCGGTACCCGGCGAGGAACTTCTCCTGCGTGGCCTGCGCGAAGGTGCTGATCGTGTAGCCGGGTTCGCTCTCCTTGGGCTGCCGCGCCACGGTCACGTCGCCGGGGTTCACCGTCAGGACGCCTTCATCTCCAATGAACCGGAAGCTATGGCCGCCGCCCGAGCCATCGACAAAGTTCACGCGCAGAATCAGGTTGAACGCAGGATGGTTCTTCGTCTCGGGATAGTCGAACAGGCCGGCCATCACGTCGGGCACATCGCGGCCGTCCTTCCAATAGCGAAGGCCGCCGGTGGCATACACGCGCGTGGGCCCAAGGGCGCCCGTGATCGCGTGCATGCCGCTGAACAGGTGGACGAACAGGTCGCCCGTCACGCCGGTGCCGTAGTCGCGGTAGTTGCGCCAGCGGAACAGGCGCACCGGGTCAAACGCGTGCTTGGGGGCCGAGCCGAGAAAACGGTCCCAGTCGATGTGATCTGGCGTGGCGTCGGGTGGAATCGAATACTGCCAGGCGCCCAGCGCCGAGTTGCGGTCCCACCAGGCCTCGATCATGTTGAATGTGCCGATGGATCCGGCCCGCACCAGTTCGCCGGCCTTGGCATAGACCACCGAGCTGACGCGCTGGCTGCCCACCTGCAAGATGCGCTTGGTGCGCGCCTGCGCCTCCACCAGCGCCCGGCCTTCGGCCACCTGCTGGACCATGGGCTTTTCGACGTAGACATCCTTCCCCGCGTTCATCGCGTCGATGGCGATCTTCTGGTGCCAGTGATCCGGCGTGGCCACGATGACGAAGTCGATGTCCGGGCGCGCCAGCACCTCGCGGTAGTCCCGCGTGGTGAACACCTGCGCGCCGTACTGTTCCTTCATGGCGTCCAGGCGGCCCTGATAGACGTCGGCGGCGGCGACCACCTCCACCTGTCCTGTGGCCAGCGACGATTGCAGATCGGCATGGCCCATGCCGCCGCAGCCGATGAGCGCGGTTTGCAGTTTGTTGTTGGCCGCCACTGGGCGTTGGGCTTGCGCGGCGGCTGGCGCAAGGGCCGCGCCGGCGGCGCTGGATTGCAGGAAACGGCGTCTGGAGGACTGGGTCATGGCGTGCTTACATTGTAACGCCGCCGCTCGCCACGAGCCTGATTCCGTTGCGGCTCCCGCATGCGCGTGCTATCGTGGAAAGGTTGTCCCCCGAACCGGGCGCGTAGCTCAATTGGCAGAGCAACTGACTCTTAATCAGTAGGTTGAAGGTTCGATTCCTTCCGCGCTCACCACTCCACCTTTACACCGTCTCGGCCTGCGGTAGCGCTTCGGGCGCCGAGGGCGGCTCGGCCAGTTTCTCGGCTTCCCCGCTGC
>JADLCT010000003.1 GCA_020847045.1 Bryobacterales bacterium
CAGAATCGGCGGGCGCGAGATCCATCCTGTCTCCGCCCGGGTGGGCGGTTTCCACCGTATGCCGTCGCGCCGGGAACTGGCCGGGCTTCGTGACGACCTGCAGTGGGCGCTCGAAGCGGCCCTGGCGTCTGTGAAACTGGTGGCCTCGTTTTCCTTCCCCGATTTCACGCAGGATTATGAATCGGTGTCCTTGCGGCACCCCGGCGAGTACCCGCTCAACGAAGGACGCATCGTTTCAAGCAAGGGCCTTGACATCGACGTGACTGAGTATGAAGACCATTTTATCGAGCAGCACGTCAAGCACTCCAACGCCCTCCACAGCGTTCTGCGGGAACGCGGGTCCTATCTGACGGGTCCTGTTGCGCGGTTCAACCTCAACTTTGACAGGCTGCCTGAAATCGCCCGACAGGCGGCAATCGAGGCCGGACTCACACCGCCGGTCCTGAACCCCTTCAAGAGCATCGTGGTTCGCGCGGTTGAACTCGTCTTTGCCTGTCATGAGGCGCTGCGGATCTTGGATGAGTATGCGCCGCCCAAGGCGCCCTACATCCGCGCCGAACCGAAAGCCTCTACCGGCCAGGCTGCGACTGAAGCTCCGCGCGGGCTCCTGTACCACCGCTACATCCTCGATGCGG
This sequence comes from Bryobacterales bacterium, assembly GCA_020847045.1. Lineage (GTDB taxonomy): Bacteria > Acidobacteriota > Terriglobia > Bryobacterales > Bryobacteraceae > JAFLBB01. The sequence continues at coordinate 636 of JADLCT010000003.1, forward strand.
CGGGGCTCGTGCTCTCCGCCAGGATCGTGCCGCCGACGTCGCAAAACCAGAAGCGGATTGAGGACGACTTGTGGCAATTCGTCCCCACTGTCATCGGCGAACCGCTGGAGCGCATGACGTGGCTCTGCGAGCAGGCCATACGCAATTACGATCCTTGTATCTCCTGCGCGACCCACTTCCTGAAACTCAAGCTGGAGCGGGAATGATCCTTTGCTGCGGCAACCCGGAGCGCGGCGATGACGGCGCCGGTCCGGCGGTAGCCCACAGCCTTCAAGCGCGCCGGATACCCGTCACGCTGGTTGATGGCCACGCCGCGGCTTTGCTCGATGCCTGGACGGGCGCTCCCTGGGTCATCATCGTCGATGCGGTGGTGACCGGCGCCCAGCCTGGCACTGTCCACCGCTGGGACCGGTTGCCGGAGTTCGCATCGACGCCCGGATCAACGCACGGCTTGGGTGTCCGCGAGGCGCTCGAACTCGGACGCATTCTCGGCAACCTTCCCCCGGCCGTGATCGTGATCGGCGTAGAAGCCGGAAGCTTCGAGCCCGGCGCGCCCTTGACTGAATCCGTCCAGGCAGCCCTGCCGGCGGTGGTCGAGCAAGTCATCAACGACGCCGGAAGGCTGCTCGCTAGACCACGGGGGGACGCCGCCGGACGTGATGCGTAGCCTGCTCGAAGGCGTGCGCCAGTTGGAGGACACTGAAGTCGGCGTGATTCCGGCCCACGATCTGCAGGCCCACGGGAAGTCCTTCGGAGGTGAACCCCGCCGGCGCCGAAATGGACGGGTTGCCTGTGACCGACACATACCAGCAAGCCTTCATCCAATCGATGTAGCTGTCCAATTTGACGCCGCCGATTTCGCGGAGAAACTCCTGGTTGATGTCGAACGGCGGCGCTTGCGTGGTGGGCAGCACAAAGTACTCGTAACGCTCCAGGAACGCCTGAAAGCGGCGCCAGACTTGTCCGTGCAGTGTTACGGCGCGCGCCACCTCGCTTCCGGTCAACTGGAGGCCCGACTCGATCTCACTGGCGAGCGTATCCTTGTAGGCTTTCCGGTTGGCGCGAAACGCTTCGCCGTGAGTGGCCGCCGAACCCCAGGCACGAAGGGTCTTGAACGCGTAGTCTGCGCCGCTGAAGTCCGGCTCCGCAGTCTCGACGATGCAACCCAGGTCTGCGAAGACCTTGCGCTGCGCCTCAACCACGGCCAGCACGCGCGAATCAAAAGGCAGGCCACCAAGGTCTTTGAACCAGGCGACGCGCACCTCGCGGAAGGACCGTTCGAGCGGGCGTGTGAACGCGGCGCCCTCCTCGGACAGCGAAAGGGGCGCGCGCGGGTCGGGGCCGGCCATCGCGCTCAGCAGCAGCGCAACATCGGCAACGGTGCGCGCCATCGGTCCGGCGGTGCTCAGCGCCGACCAGGCAAACATGGCCATCGGATTGGGCACGCGCCCGGGAGAAACACGAAATCCGGTGACGTTGCACCAGGCGGCGGGATTTCTCAGCGAACCGCCCATATCGCTGCCATCGGCGATCGGGATCATGCCGCAGGCCAGCGCGACCGCCGCGCCGCCGCTCGAGCCGCCACACGTCTTGGTCAGGTCATACGGGTTTCGCGTCGCGCCGAACACCGTGTTGAAAGTCTGGGAGCCCGCTCCAAACTCCGGCGTGTTGGTCTTGCCCAGGGTGATCGCCCCGGCGGCGCGAATCCTCTGTACGATCAGGTCATCGGCCTCGGGAACGTAATCTTTGAATCGCGGTGAACCGAACGTGGTGCGAATCCCTTTGGTCTCGACAAGGTCCTTGTGCGCCACCGGCAGTCCGTGAAGACGGCCGAGCGCCGCACCGCGCGCCTGCATGTCGTCCGCCTTCCGGGCGGCCTCCCGCGCCATTTCCGGAACCAGCGTCACAATGGCGTTTACCTGGGGGTTGACCCGCTCGATCTGCTTCAGGTGGGCTTCGAGCGCTTCGCGCGCCGACAACTTGCGGTCGCGGATGAGGCGCGCCATTTCGGTGGCGCTCAGGTAGCAGATGCCGGGCGGGGCCGGCGCGGCGGAGAGCGGTGTCGCGGCAGCAGTCATCAGCATGTCCCTCCTCGAAAGCGAACGTGGGCTCATTGACGTGACAGTAGCATAGGGCGCGCGCGAGATAACCTTGAGACAGTCCGGCGATGGCGGAATTCGAGCGAGTGCGCATTCACTACGGGGGCGCGGTTCAAGGCGTCGGATTTCGCCCCTTCGTTTACAACCTGGCGCGGGAACTGGATCTGCGCGGCTGGGTGATGAACGCCGCCACCGGGCTGTGGATCGAAGCCGAAGGAGAACCGGACCGTCTTGAGGCCTTCCTGGAGCGCCTGGAGAACGGCCATCCGGACGCCGCGCTGATCCTCACCCGCGAGACAGCATGGCTTGCGGCGGCGGGCTACGATTCGTTCCACATCCGGGACAGCGACGGCTCGGAAGCCAAGACCGCGGCCGTCCTGCCGGACCTGGCGACGTGCGGACTTTGCCTCCAGGAGATCGGCGACCCGTCGCAGCGCCGTTATCGCTACCCCTTCACCAACTGCACACGCTGTGGCCCGCGGTATACGATTGTGCGCGACATTCCTTACGACCGCGCCAACACGACCATGGCTGAGTTCCCGCTGTGCGAGTCCTGCCGGCGCGAGTACGAGGATCCTGCCGACCGGCGGTTCCACGCGCAGCCGGTTGCGTGTCCGGCGTGCGGTCCCAGCCTGGACTCAACGATTGAGGAGGCCGCA
>JADLCT010000004.1 GCA_020847045.1 Bryobacterales bacterium
AGCGAGAGCGGGTTGGGGCCGATCGGGTCGCCGGAGAATTGGCGTTGCGTTGTTTTCGAGAAGCTGCGCCGGGGGGAGTTGTTGAACGGTTCGTGGAAGACTGGGCCGAATCACTCCCGGCCGGCCACGTGTGTCGTCGACGCAGATATCGACGTCGAAGATCAGCCGGAGCGTGACCCGCAGAAGGGACACTGAGCGATCCCGCCGATCAGGTGTCGCGCCAGGACCATTCTCAAGGTGGTGATGGAGCGCGGATTATGCCGCTCGGGGCGAACGCGGCGAGCCACGGGGCCGGAAGTCTGGCGGCGGTTCGGGCGTTGGTAATCCAAGATTGCCGACTTGGGCTGAGGGGGAAAAACGACTCCGTTCGGCCACCAGGAATCCATAAGCCGCGATGCATAAGGTGGCGTGATGATGAAATCCGCGCCAACCGCGCCCTTCGTAGTGCCCCAAACCGAGTTCCTGCTTCAATTCCCTTCGGCGCTCGCCAGAACTGACCCACCCCTGCTCGCCAGAAATTGACCACGCCTGGCCGGTGACGATGAACGGGCATGCCCGATGCCCGGAAGAGGCCGTGCCGGATCTGCCGGCGGTGGTTCCGCCCAGACGTGAGGGTCGGCGACCGCCAACGCGCTTGCGGTAGGCCGGACTGTCAAAGAGCCCGCCGCCAGAAGACGCAAGCCGGTTGGTGCGCCCGCAACCCCGGCTACGCCACCGCCCATCGAATCACCCAGCGCAATGCGGACAAGGCTGCCGAACCGGTCCGCACGCCCCCGCCGTTGAACCGACTTCCTTGGGACCTGGCGAAAGACCAGTTCGGAGGCCAAGGCGCTGATTTCATTGGGGTTCTGGGTACACTAATCCTGCGCACGGCGAAAGACCAGTTCCAGGCGTATCGGATTGATTGCACGGGGCTTTCCGGCACACTTCCTCCCCAGCCGGAAAAGACCAGATCCGCGCCGGCGCATACTGGAGCCCGAGCCGATGCGACTGGAGTTTCACCAACTGGACCGCCGCCTGGAAAGCCTCCGGGTGCGGCATCCGGCGCGCCAGCGGCGGTTGCTCGCTTCGCTGGCTGAAAGCGGGCAGCAGACGCCCATCATCGTCATCGCAAACGAAGGCCGCTATCTGGTCATCGACGGTCACAAGCGCATCGCCGCGCTCCAGCAACTGGGGCGCGACACGGTCGAGGCGGTGGTGTGGGAGATGAGCGAAGCTGACGCGCTGGTGCTGGAGCGCACGCTGCGGATGGGCGAGCCGGAAAGTGCGCTGGAACAAGGCTGGCTGCTGGCGGATATGGAAAGCCGCCTGGGTTGCTCGATCGAGGACTTGGCGCGCCGCTTCGACCGCAGCAAGACCTGGGTGGCGGGCCGCCTGGCGTTGGTGGAGACGCTGCCCGAATCGGTACAGCAACTGGTGCGCGAAGGCAAGGTCGCTGCTGCGCTGGCCATGCGTTACCTGACGCCGGTGGCGCGCATCAGCCTGGAGCATTGCCAGCGCATGGCCGCCGCTTTCGCCGAACAACCGTGGACCGCGCGGCAAGCCGGTGAGTTCTACCAAGCCTGGCGCCGGGCCAGCGGCGCCGTGCGCGAGCGGATCCTGGCCGCGCCGAAGTTATTCGCCAAGGCGCAAGCGCAACCGGACACGCTGGACCAGGAACTGAACCAGATCGCGGCGATCGCGCAGCGGGCGCTGGAGCATCCGGAGTCGCCATCGCCGAACCGCGCCGCCGTGCAGGGTAAGATCCAACGCGCCATCGAACTGCTGACCGAACTCCACCAACGCATCGAGGAGCCCGAAACCAACCATGCTGAGCCAAGCGCAACGCGCCACGATTCTCGAACTCCATGGGCAGGGAGTGGGCAAACGCGAGATCGCACGGCTGCTGAAAGTCTCGCGTCAAAGCGTCCGCCAAGTGCTGCGAGCCAACTCCAGCGCCGTACCGCAGATCGAGCGGGCCGAGAAAGCCACGCCGTTCCGCCAACAGATCCTCGAGTTACTGCCGCAGTGCAAAGGCAATCTCGTGCGAGTCCATGAGGAACTCCTCAGCGCCGGCGCCACGTTCTCCTACCAGGCGCTCACCGCCTTCTGCCGCCGGGAAGGAATCGGGCAAGCGCCCGTCGTGCCGGCGGGCCGCTATGAGTTCTCCCCCGGCCAGGAAACGCAGCATGACACCTCGCCGCATGAAGTCCTCCTGGGCGGGCGCAAGTGCCAAGCGCAGACCGCCTCGGCGACGCTGTGTTACTCGCGCCTGCTGTTCTTTGAGATCCTGCCCACCTTCCAGCGTTTCGACTGCAAGGTCTTTCTCACCGACGCGGCCCGATATATGGATGGCACGACCGAACGGGTCATGATCGACAACACGCATGTGGTCGTGTTGCGCGGCAGTGGCCGCGCGATGGAGCCGGTGCCGGAGATGGCCGCCTTCGCCGAGCGTCTCGGCTTTCGATTCGTGGCCCACGAGATCGGCGATGCGAACCGTTCGGCCCGCGTCGAGCGGCCGTTCCACTTCATCGAAAACAACTTTCTGGCCGGACGCACGTTCGTCGATTGGCAGGATCTGAACCACCAGGCGCGCCAATGGTGCGACCGCGTCAACGCGACGTACAAGAAACACATCCGCGCCGTGCCGCGCGAACTCTACGCCGTCGAACGTCCACTGCTGAAGCCCCTGCCGGCCTGGCTCCCCGAGGTCTACCGGCTGCATCACCGGCTGGTGGATGTCGAAGGCTACGTGTCGCTGCACACCAACCGCTACTCCGTGCCGCCGTCGTTCATCGGCCGCCAGGTGGAAGTACGCGAAACGCGCGATCACGTCGAGATCGAACTCGATGCCCGCCACATCGTCCGGCACCGGCGTATCGCCACGCCCGATCAGGTGCGTGTGACGTTGCCCGAGCACCGGCCGCCGCGCGGCCAGGGGCCTTGTAAGCGCGATCCGCATCCGGAGGAAACCGCGCTGCTGGCCGCCGCACCCGAGATCGCTTCCTATGTCGAGAACCTGAAACGCCGCGGCCGCAAGGTGATCGCGCTGCTGTTGCGGCAACTGCTGCGCATGCTGCGCGACTATCCGCGCGAGGCCTTCCTGGGCGCCATCGAAGAAGCGGACCGCTATGGCCTGTACGATCTGGACCGCGTCGAACGCATGATCCTGCGCCGTGTGACGCGCGAGTACTTCCGCCTGGAGGACAGCGATGACTGACGAGATCGAACAGTTGCTGAAGAACCTCAAGCTCGGCCGCATGCGCTCGATCTATGACGAGCAACTGCGCGCCGCCGAGAAACAGCAGGTCTCCTACTCGGAGTTCGTCGCCGCGCTGCTCCGCTCCCAGTGGCAGCACCGCCAGGAGAGCGCTCTGGAGTGGCGCATCCGCCGCGCCAATCTCCCCGAGCGCTGGTCGCTGGAAACCTTCCCCTACAGCCGCCAGCCCGGCGTGAAGCGCAAGCAGATCCAGGGCTTCGCCGAACTGGACTTCGTGGCCAAACACGAGAATCTGGTTTTCGTCGGCCCCACCGGCGTGGGCAAGACCGGGCTGGCCTGTGGCATCCTGCTGAAAGCCTTACAGAACGGGCTGCGCGGCCAGTTCATTCGCGCGCAGGACCTGTTCGACGAGATGTACGCTTCCCTCGCCGATCGCTCCACGCGAAAGCTGATCAACCATCTGGCGCGCCTCGACGTCCTGCTGATCGACGAGTTCGGCTACTTGACCCTCAGGGCCGAACAGTCTAATGCCTTCTTCAAGCTGATGGAAGAGCGCTATCACCGGCGTTCCACCATTGTCACTACGAACTTGGGCTACGACGAGTGGCACAACTTCCTCGGCAACAAGTCGATGGTGGAGGCGCTGCTCAGCCGTTTGCGGCATTACTGCCATACGGTAGCCATCGACGGCAAGTCGCTGCGCGAGCCGCAAGGCTGATCTTTCATGGACGCCGCCGAATACGTACGACGCGTGCTTGAGGCCTATCGCGCTACACCTGGCACTTGCGGGGTGGTGCGCAGGCCGGACCGCGCCTTCGCGTTGGCGTTGTTTACTCGCGGCGTGCCGCTGGAGGCCGTCGAGAACGCTTTCGTGCTCGCCGCTTCGAGGCGAATTGTGCGCCCGCCCGACGCCCCGCCGCTAGGCGTCATCCGCTCGCTGGCTTACTTCGGTCCGGTGATCCAGGAGGTCCTGGAATCGCCTGTTGGGTCCGATTACTATCGGTATCTCCGCTACCGCTTGCCCCACTGGCTTGCCATTCAGCGCTCCAGCGGCCGATAGCCGGCACGCCTTCGGCGTGGATGATGTTGCTACTCAGCTACTCCCCCAACAACCACACAAGCACGCCTGACGGCGTGGATGATGTTGCGCCGCCCCTTCTCCGTTCCGGACCTCGCGCAGTCCCTGGCCCACTCTATCCGAGCAGCGGTGGGTAACTTCTCACAAGCGCCGAAGCTTTGGATTCGGAAGGCGCTGGATCTTGGGATTACAGCCGGTTGCGACGTCGACAGGTTCTGCCCCGATGAGACAGTGGCCAAGGGCGCCCTGGCGGTATTTGTGGTGAGGGGACGCCAGGTGGCCAAACTTGGCGGCGTGGACAACTATTTCACGGACTATTCTCCGTTTCCGTACTATCCGGACGTCCAACCCAGCAACCCGTGGTTCAAATGGATACAAAAAGCTCACGAACTAGGTGTGTTCACGGGCACCCCGAATCCGGGGTGCGACGCTGGCAACTATTGCACACACAACGAGATAACGAGAGGTAA
>JADLCT010000005.1 GCA_020847045.1 Bryobacterales bacterium
TTACGAGCACGAGCCCATCACCGGAGCGGCGAACTCTCCGGCGGCGAACAGCAGCGGGTCGTGCTGGCGAGGGCGCTTGTCGGCCGGCCTCGTTATCTCTTCGCCGATGAGCCCACCGGGAATCTCGATGAACGGACGGGCACTATGATTTCCAATCTTTTGGCGGAGCTGCACCAGACGCATCAGCTTACGTCCATTTATGTCACGCACAGCCGTGACTTTGCCCGGTCCTGTGACCGGGTTTTGCGTCTACAGCACGGAGGTCTGGCCGATGTCACGGCCGGGGAGTAGCCATGTTTGAAAGATATACAGAAAAAGCGCGCCGGGTGATCTTCTTCGCCCGCTATGAAGCCTCCCAGTTTGGCAGTCCCTATATCGAAACAGAGCATCTGCTGCTCGGACTGCTGCGCGAAGACAAGGCCCTCGCTAACCGGTTTCTGCGGTCCAACGCCGCCATTGAATCCATCCGGAAACAGATCGAGGCGCACACCACCATCCGTGAGAAAGTCTCGACCTCGGTCGACCTCCCGTTGAGCCATGAGTGCAAGCGCGTGCTGGCCTATGGCGCCGAAGAAGCCGAACGGCTGAACCACAAACACATCGGCACCGAACATCTGATGCTCGGCCTGCTGCGCGAGGAGAAATGCTTCGCCGCTGAGATTCTACACGAGCGCGGGCTGCGCCTGAGCCAGGTACGCGAAGAGATCGCCCGCAGTTCTTCGGAAAAAATCACCACCAACCGGCCGAAGGAATCGTCGCTGCTGGCTGAGTTCTCCCGGGACCTGACGCAGGCCGCCATCGATGGCCAGCTCGATCCTCTCATCGGCCGCGACCACGAACTGGAACGTGTGGTGCAGATCCTGTGCCGCCGTACGAAAAACAATCCAGTGCTGATCGGCGAACCCGGTGTCGGCAAAACCGCCATTGTCGAAGGGCTCGCTCAGCGCATCTCCGATGGCGATGTGCCCTCGTTCTTGAGCGAGAAGCGAATTCTGGCGTTGGACCTGTCGCTCATCGTCGCCGGCACCAAGTACCGCGGCCAGTTTGAAGAGCGGCTGAAGACCATCATGAAAGAGCTGATGGAGAACCAGAACGCCATCATCTTCATCGACGAGTTGCACACGCTGGTCGGAGCCGGTTCGGCCGAGGGCTCGCTCGACGCCGCCAACATCCTGAAGCCCGCGCTGTCGCGGGGCGAAATCCAGTGCATCGGCGCCACCACGCCGGGCGAATACAGGAAGTCGATTGAGAAGGACCGTTCGCTCGAACGCCGCTTCCAGGCCGTGAAGGTGCCGCCCCCCGGCGAGGCCGACGCCGTCAAAATCCTGTTCGGCATCAAGGAGCGCTACGAGAAGTTCCACGCCGTCGCCTACACCGACGAGGCCATTGAAGGCGCCGTGTACACGAGCGCCCGCTTCATTCCGGACCGCTTTCTGCCCGACAAGGCCATCGACCTGATCGACGAGGCGGGCGCGCGCGTCAAACTGCGGCAAACCACGCTGCCCTCCGAGATCGCCGACATTCAGAAGCGCATCAAGTTCATCGTCCACCGGATGGAGAACGCCATTGCCAATCACGAGTTCGAGAAGGCGCGTTTTTATTCCGACGAGGAGCGCAAAGAGCGGGAGAACCTGCGCCTGCTGCGCGAGAAGTACAACCTGGACGACACCTCCACGGGCATCGTCACCAAGGACGATATCGAGGACGTGGTGGCCCGCTGGACGGGCGTTCCGATGACGGCCATCCGCGAGGAGGAGGTGAGCAAGCTGCTCCGCATCGAGGAGGAGTTGCACAAGCGCGTCGTCAGCCAGGAGAAGGCCATCAGCGCCCTGGCCCGCGCCATCCGCCGTTCGCGCGCGGGACTCAAGTCGCCCAAGCGTCCGGCCGGATCGTTCCTCTTCCTGGGCCCCACGGGCGTGGGCAAAACCGAGGTGGCGCGCGCGCTGGCCGAGTTCCTGTTCGGCGGCGAGAAGGCGCTGATCCGGTTCGACATGTCCGAGTTCATGGAGAAGCACTCGGTTTCCAAGCTGATCGGCTCGCCTCCGGGCTACGTAGGCTACGAGGAGGGCGGCCAGTTGACCGAGCGCGTGAAGCGCTCGCCATATTCGATCATCCTGCTCGATGAGATCGAAAAGGCTCACCCGGACATCTACAACATTCTGCTCCAGGTGTTTGAAGACGGCCAGCTCACCGACGGGTTGGGCAACACGGTCGATTTCAAGAACACGATCATCATCATGACATCGAACCTCGGCGCGCGGTTCCTGGAAAAGCGCGGCCAGTTGGGCTTCTCGGCGCCGACGGCGGGCGTGCCGCCGAAAATCGAGGACATGGTGCTGCAGGAGGTGAAACGCGCCTTCAATCCCGAGTTTCTGAACCGCCTGGACGAGACGATTCTGTTCACTTCGCTCACCGACGACGATCTGATCAAGATCATCTCCCTGCTGGTGGCGCAGATCAACGTCAATTTGCAGGCCAAGCAGATCTCGATCACGCTCACCGACGAGGCGGCGCGCTACGTTCTGGAAAAGACGCTGAGCGACCGCAGCTACGGAGCCCGTCCGCTTCGCCGCGCCCTGCAAAAGTACATCGAGGATCCGATGTCGGAGGCGATCATTCAGGGCGCTCTGCCGCGGCCCAGCACGCTCGAGGTGTACCTGGGCGATAACGGCATCTTCTGCCGTCCGATGAACGCCGAAGGCGAGGTTCCGGTCGGCGTCGCCGGGGGCGGGCCGGATGAGACAGCGGGCCCTGCGCCGGGCACTCTGCTCTACGAGTTCTAGAACGCGGCACGGAAGAGAACTCTCCACCATGAAAGCGGGGACCGCGCGCACGGAGCCATTGGCGCAGGACGCCGGTCTCTCGCTTTATCTGCGTTCGCTCGCGCACGACTTCAACAATCTGCTGGGGGCGATCCTGGGCAACGCGGCGTTGCTCGAAACCATGTCGCCCGAAGGCAGCGAGGCGGCCGAAACAGCGGCCATCATTCAACGGGCGGCCGAACGGGCCACCGAACTGGCCGCGCACCTCTCCCGGGCCGCCCGCCTGGAGCCCCCCCGTCATGAACCGGTCGACCTGAATGCCACCGTGCGCGAGATTGCCGAACTGCTGCGCGCCACGCTGCCCGCCGGAGTCCAATTGCGGACCGAGATGGACGAGGCTCTCCCGCCCGTCATGGGCGATCCCGTGGAGTTGCACCAGCTCGCGCTGAACCTGGCCGCCAATGCGCGCGACGCCATGGCCGCCTCGGGCGCGGTGGACGGCGTCATTCTGCTGGCCACGGCCATGGAAAACGGCGGAGCGCTGCTGCGAGTGGAGGACAACGGCCCGGGCATTCCGAGCGAGCTGCATGAGCGCGTCTTCCAGCCCTTCTTCACCACGCGCGAAGGCTCCGAATCCGGCCGCGGACTGGGTCTCACCATTGTCGAGCGCGCCGCCAAGCGCCACGGCGCGCGCATCCGGCTCACCTCCGAGGCCGGACGCGGCACGGCGTTTCACATCCACTTTCCGGCCCGTAGCTGAGCGCCGGCGCCGCGCTCAGGTCACCTCTTCATACTCGTATCCGGCCTCGTGCAGCGCGTGGCACAACTCAGCCACGTGTTCTGGCCCGCGCGTTTCCATCTGAATGTCGATTACCGTGTCGCTGATGCTCACCCCGTAGTGCGAGCGGTCGTGCATGGTCTGCACGATGTTCGCCTTGTGCTCGGCGATGATGGCCGCCACGCGCACCAGCGAGCCGGGGTGGTCGGGAAGATGGATTCTCAGCCGGATCAGCCTCCCGTCCTTCTTCAGGCCGCGCTCGATGATCCGGCTCAGCAGCGTGACGTCGATGTTGCCGCCGCACACGAGCACGGCCACACGCCGCCCGGCCAGGCCGATTTTGTGATGCAGCATGGCCGCCAGCGCGGCCGCTCCGGCGCCTTCGGCGATCGTCTTTTCGCGCTCCAGCAGCAGCAGAATCGCGCTGGCGATCTCCTCCTCGCCCACGGTGACGATCTCATCCACGTACTTGCTCACCAGCGGCAGCGTCCGGTCTCCGGCGCGCCGCACCGCGATGCCGTCGGCAATCGTCGTGGCCGCCTCCAGCACCACGGGCGAGCCCGCCTCCACGGCGCGCTTCATCGAGGGCAGACGCTCGGTTTGCACGCCGATCATGCGGATGCGCGGGTTGGTTTCCTTAATGGCGCAGGCGATGCCGGCAATCAGGCCGCCGCCGCCGATGGGCGCGACAATGGCGTCGAACATGGGGTTCTGCTGGATCATCTCGAGCCCCAGCGTGCCCTGCCCGGCGATCACCGCGTCGTCGTCGAAGGCATGCACGAAGGTAAGCGAAGCCTCGTCGCACCGCCGGCGAGCCTCTTCATAGGCCTCGTCATAGTTGGCGCCGTGCAAAATCACGTCGGCGCCGTGGTTGCGCGTCTGCGACATTTTCACGAGAGGAGTCGCCAGCGGCATGACGATCGTCGAACGGATGCCCAGACGCGTGGCGTGGTAGGCGACCGCCTGGGCGTGGTTGCCCGCCGAGGCGGCGATCACCCCGCGCGCCCGCTCCTCCTGGCTGAGCAGCAGGAGTTTGTTCAGCGCGCCACGCTCCTTGAACGCTCCGGTCATCTGCAGGTTGTCGAGTTTGAGAAACAGGGAGGCCCCCGTCATCTGCGACAGCGTCTGCGAGCGAACGCAGGGGCTCAGGTAGATCGAGTCGCGGATGCGCGCCTGCGCCTGCTCAACGTCGTGGACCGTGATCATGCCGTCCCTCCTAAAGGAAAAAGCCACCGCGCGGGGATGCCGCCGGTGGCCTCGGAGTGTCGATGTTCAGTCGAATGCGCAAGGCTTAGGCGGGTCCGGTGAGCCGGATCGTAATTCGCCGCTTGGCCCGCATGAGCATTCTGGGAACAGGATAGCGCAGCGGGCCGCGCCGCCGCCGCCGGGGACGGGAGTCAATGGCGCCAGGAGAGAATAGAACCATGCCCGCCGCCCTGTGGCCGCCAGGACCGATGGTCACCGAATCCGCCGTGTGGGAGCGTGTGGGCGGCGATCCGATGGCGATGCTGTCCTCGCCCGGCGAGGAGCCGCGCTTGCGCGCCGTCTATGACGAATATGCCGCCGTGGCCCGGCGCCATGGCCTGCCCATCCTGCTCTGCGCGCCCACCTGGAGGGCCAATCGCGAACGCGCCCAGCCGGGCGGGAACGCGCGGGCTTTGCGCTTCATTTCAGAACTCTCGCCCTGGCATGCCGCTCTTATGGGTCCGCGCGGAGACTGCTACACGCCGCGGGCGGCCCTGGACCGCGCCGCCGCGCGAAGCTTTCACGAGTGGCAGGCCGAGGAGTTGTCCGGCGCGCGGCTGGTGATGCTGGCCACCTTCCCGGCCGTTAGCGAGGCGCTGGGCATTCTCGACGTGCTGCGCGCTCCGGCCGTGGTGAGCTTCGTTCTCACGGCCTCGGGCGCGCTGCTCGACGGCACGCCGCTCGAGCAGGCGATGGCGGAGGTGGACCAGACCGCGGCGCGTCCTCCAGAGGGCTACTGGATCAATTGCACGCACGCCGGGACCGCGCTGGCCGGGCTGCGGAGGGCGTCCGAGCGCGGGAAGCTCCGCCGCCTGCTGGGCATTCAGGCGAACGCGTCTCCTCTCGATGCGCGCGACTTTGCCCAGGCGCGCGACTTCGCCAACGAGGCTCCGGAACTTTTTGCCGAGTCCCTGCTCGCCCTGCGGCGCGAGTTCGGGCTGCGCGTGCTCGGTGGCTGTTGCGGCACGCGCGCCACCCATCTGGAGGCGCTTGCCACCCGGCTGCGGCAGACGCCGGATTAGCGCCGAGAGATCTGAATGTTCGAATTCGAGGTGCGCAGGTGCACCGTCGGCCCGCCTGAGCCGATCTTGCCCGCAAGTTCGGACTTCGACTCCGTCTGCCCCAGCACGGGAAAATCGCTGCGCACCCGGCCGTGCGAGGTGGACGCCGTCAAGTACATCCCTGACTCGGGCACCTTCAGGCTGATCGGCCCGTTGGAGGAGCGCACCTCGACGTCCGTGCTCACCTTGTCCAGCGCCAGCCGCACGCCGCCGTTCGACGTCCGGATCTTGACCGGCCCCGACGAACTCAGGCCGGAGGCCTGCACATCAACCGGTCCGTTGGAGGTGGTCACGTCCACCGCCCCCTCGACGCCATCGGCGTTCACCGCGCCGTTCGAGGTCTCGGCCACCAGCGCTCCGGCAAAGCCGCTGATTGTCAGTGGGCCGTTCGAGGTGCGCGCGTCCAGATCCCCCTTGAGATCGCGCACCTTCAGCGGGCCGTTCGATGTCGTCAGCCGCGCACGCCCCTCCGTGCCTTCCACCGTAATCGGTCCGTTCGAAGTTCTGACCTCGCCCAGCACCACCTTCCGGGGCAGCCGCACCACGAACTTCACCCCGGCATGGCCGCTCCAATTCGGCCCCGGCGGCCGGCTGGCCTTTACTGACACCACATCCGGCGTGTGCATGACGTCCACTTTGATCTCGTCCAGACGGCTCTGCTCGCTGGCGCTCTTCTCCCCGCGGATCTCCACCTTGTCCTGGTCCCAGCCATAGATCTCGACCGAACCATTGAAGCCCTCCAGCGTGAACCGCCCGCCGGGCTTCAAATCATAGGCGTAGTCGAATGGTTCGCGGAAGCGTTGGCCGTTGTCCACTACTTCGGCCAGGTCGCAGGCGGACAGGCCGAGCAGGGAGAAGATGACGGTGGCAGGACGGAGGAATCGCATCGTAAGAACTCCTTGTTGAGTAGTACGGACGAACGTGGCCGGAAGTTTGTTCCGTGAATGTGTCTGTGCGGGAAGCGGCGGAGCTTCCGGGGCCGGTCCACCCTTGCGTGCTAGTCTGGAAATCTCCCCCCTGGTTTCAGTTGGGTCTTTCCACTATGAAGAAGGTTCTTGCCCTCAATCGAGGGGAAATCGCGATTCGAATTTTCCGCGCGGCCAATGAACTCGGCATGCGCACCGTCGCCGTCTACTCCCAGGAGGACCGTCTCAGCCTCCACCGCTTCAAGGCCGACGAGGCCTTTCTGATCGGGGACGGCTCGGGCGGGCGGCGCAAACTGGGGCCCGTGCAGGCCTATCTCGATGTCGAGGGCATCGTTGCGCTGGCCAAGGAAAAAGAGGCCGATTTCATCCATCCAGGCTACGGTTTCCTCTCCGAGAATCCGGCGCTAGCCCGCGCCTGCGAAGCCGCGGGCATCACCTTCATCGGCCCATCGGCGGAGATTCTTGACCTGCTCGGCGACAAGACGGCCGCCCGGCGGCTGGCCGAAAAGGCCGGCATCCCGGTGATTCCCGGCACCGCCAAACCGGTCACCCGTCCGGCCGAGGCCGAAAAGGCCGCGCAGCGCATCGGATTCCCGCTCATCATCAAAGCGGCATTCGGCGGCGGCGGGCGCGGCATGCGCGTGGTGGAATCGGCCGCTGAGTTGAAAGGTCTGCTCGAAGAGGCCACGGCGGAGGCGCTGGCCGCCTTTGGCAACGGCGCGGTCTTCCTGGAGCGCTTCATTCGCCGCCCGCGCCACATCGAGGTGCAGATCCTCGGCGACAGGCACGGCAACATCGTCCACCTTTATGAGCGCGACTGCTCCGTGCAGCGCCGCCATCAGAAGGTGGTGGAGGTTGCCCCCGCCGTCTCGCTGGACCGCGTCGTGCGCGACGACATCACGACCGCCGCCGTGCGGCTGTGCAAGGCGGCCGGCTACTATAGCGCTGGCACGGTCGAGTTTCTGGTGGATTCCGATACCAACGAGTGGTTCTTCATCGAAGTGAACCCGCGCGTGCAGGTAGAGCATACCGTCACCGAGGTGGTCACCGGCATCGACATTGTCCGTTCGCAGATTCTCATCGCCATGGGCGAGAGTCTGAACGGGCCTGAAATCAATATCCCCAAGCAGGAGGCCGTGGAGTTGCACGGCTACGCCCTGCAGTGCCGCATCACCACCGAGGATCCGGCCAACAACTTCGTCCCCGACTACGGCAAGATCCACACCTACCGCTCTCCGGCCGGCTTCGGCATCCGTCTGGACGGCGCCAGCGCTTATGGCGGCGCGGTGATCACCCCCTACTACGATTCGCTTCTGGTGAAGATCACCGGCTGGGGCCAGAATTTCCCGCAGGCCTGCCAGCGCATGGACCGCGCTCTGCGCGAGTTCCGCATCCGGGGCGTCAAAACCAACATTCCTTTCCTCGAAAACGTCGTCAACGACGGCACTTTTGTCTCCGGCCGCGCCACCACGCGCTTCCTCGACGAAAATCCGCATCTGTTCCAGTTCAAGGCCCGCAAGGACCGCGCCACCAAGCTGCTCACCTACATCGCCGAGGTGAGCGTGAACGGCAATCCCGAGGTGGCGGGCAAGGCCCAGCCTCCGGTCTTCCGCGCCGCGCCCATTCCGGAGTTCGACCTTCTGCCGCAGGGCCCGCCGAAGGGCACGCGCGATCTGCTGCTCGAAAAGGGGCCCGAAGCGCTGGCCGAATGGATGCGCTCGGAAAAGCGGCTCCTGCTGACCGACACCACCTTCCGCGACGCGCACCAGTCCCTGATGGCGACGCGCATGCGCACCTACGACATGCTCGCCATCGCGCCTTATGTGGCGCAGCATCTCTCGCAGTTGTTCAGCATCGAAATGTGGGGCGGCGCCACCTTCGATGTCGCCATGCGCTTTCTGCACGAGGATCCCTTCGAGCGCCTGCGAAAACTGCGCGCGGCCATCCCCAATATCTGTTTCCAGATGCTGCTGCGCGCCTCCAACGCCGTTGGCTACACGGCCTACCCCGACAACGTCGTGCGCGAGTTCATCGCCGAAAGCGCCGCCCAGGGCATCGACATCTTCCGCGTCTTCGACTCGCTGAACTGGCTGCCCAACATGCGCGTGCCCATGGAGGCCGTGCGCAAAACCGGGCGCGTCTGCGAAGCCGCGGTCTGTTACACGGGCGATATTCTCGATCCCAGGCGCGACAAGTATCCGCTGGAGTACTACGTCAAGATGGCGCGTGAGCTTGAACGCATGGGCGCTCATATCCTCGCCATCAAAGACATGGCCGGGCTGCTGAAACCGTTCGCCGCGCAGCGCCTCGTGAAGGCTCTCCGGGACGCCGTGGGCCTGCCCGTCCACTTCCACACGCACGACACCTCGGGCATTGCCGCCGCCAGCTATGTGCAGGCCGCCGGCGCCGGCGTGGACGCCGTCGATTGCGCCATCTCGTCCATGTCGGGCACCACCTCGCAGCCCAACCTGAACTCACTGGTGGCGGCCTTCGCCCATACGCCCCGCGAAACCGGACTGGACGCCGCGGCGCTGCAAAAGTGCGCCGACTATTGGGAGACCGTCCGCACCTGGTATGCCCCGTTCGACGAGGCGCCCAAGTCCGGCACGGCCGAGGTCTATCTGCACGAGATGCCCGGGGGCCAGTACACCAATTTGAAAGCGCAGGCCGAATCCATGGGGCTGGGCGAACGCTGGCCCGAGATCGCCCGCATGTACGCCGATGTGAACATGGCCTTCGGCGACATTGTCAAGGTCACTCCGTCCAGCAAGGTCGTCGGCGACCTGGCGCTGTTTCTCATCTCGCACGGCATGAGCGTTGCGGAGTTCCTGAACCTGGGGCCCGACCACTCCGTGAATATCCCGAACTCGGTGGTCGAGATGTTCCAGGGCTCGCTCGGCGAACCCGCCGGCGGCTGGCCGAGGAAGGCCGTGCAGGTGGTTCTCAAGGGCGGCAAGCCGCAAAAAGGACGCGCCAGCGCCCGCATGCCCGCGGCCGATCTGAAGGCCGCCGCGGCCACGCTCGAAAAGAAACTCGGCCAGAAGCCTGCCTCCACAGGCCTCATGTGTTACCTGATGTACCCCGAGGTGTACACGAAGTTTGCGCGCAACCAAGCCCACTGGGGCGATGTCGATGTGCTGCCCACGCCGCAGTTTTTCTTTGGTATGAAGAACGGCGAGGAGATCACCGTCGAGATCGAATCCGGCAAGACGCTGATCGTCAAGTTCCTCACCATTGGCGAACCTCATCCCGATGGCACGCGCACGGTGTTCTTCGAATTGAACGGACAGCCGCGCGAGGTCACCGTCCGCGACAAGACGCTCGAAGTGCAGCAGTCCACGGCGGAGAAGGCCGACCCCAACCACGCCGGGCACGTCGGCGCGCCCATTCCCGGCGCGGTTTCGAGCATCAGTGTCGAGCCTGGCGCCAAGGTGGCCAAGGGCGACAAACTGCTCATCATGGAGGCCATGAAGATGCAAACCACCGTCTCTGCCCCCGTGGCGGGCAGGGTGTCGCGCATCTGCGTCCACACGGGCCAGAGCGTCGAGCCGAAGGATCTACTGCTCGTGATCGAGTAGCCGCATCGGGTAGAGTCGAGCTATGACGCCGCCGGGCCGCTCGTCAGCCGTCACCGTCCTGGGCGTCCTTTTTCTATCGCTCGGCGGCATGTGGCTGCTCGGCGCCGTGCTGCAAGGGGCCTTCCTCGGATTTCTATCGGCCATGCGGCCCGGAGGGATCTCCATGGGCGACGTGGAGGCCAACCCGCACACGCCTCCGGCCATCCGCCATGTGCTGCGGTACGCGGGGCTCTGGCTGCCGCTCAGCTTTGCCGGCGCGCTCGGGCTGATGCTGGCTTCCCTCGCGCTGATCCGCCGCCGCCCCTGGGCTCGCGTGGCCTTCATCCTGGCCGGTGGAGCGGGAATTATATATGTGGCTTTCTCCCTGGCGGCCTCGGCCGCGTTGGCGGCCTACTTCCGCTCCGCGCAGGCTGGTTTGGAAAAACTGGGCGCCGGATCGGGACTGCCCGCCATGGCGGCGTTTGTCCTGGTGATGGTGAGCGTGAAGACCGCGCTGCTGGGCGTGTTTTTCGGCTGGATGATCTGGAAACTCACGCGTCCCGGCGTGAAGGCCGAGTTTGACCGCCCCCATCCGGCCTCCTCTGCCCCCGGCGCGGCGCCCGGCGGGCTTCCCCTTGGCGGGCCGGACCTTTGACCGCTTTGCTACACTAGTCTGGTAGTCTGCACGAAAGGATTTTCCCCTTCCATGAAAGCCGGAATTCATCCCGCCTACGAGCAGGTCAATGTGGTCTGCGCCTGCGGGAGTCAGTTTAAGAC
Source organism: Bryobacterales bacterium (assembly GCA_020847045.1). Lineage (GTDB taxonomy): Bacteria > Acidobacteriota > Terriglobia > Bryobacterales > Bryobacteraceae > JAFLBB01. The sequence goes on from JADLCT010000005.1 coordinate 11,107, forward strand.
GGGTTCGACCCACAAGGGCGACATCCGCGTGGAAATCTGCTCCAGCTGCCACCCGTTCTTCACGGGCAAGCAGAAGCTGATCGACACCGAGGGCCGTGTTCAGCGGTTCACCAAGAAGTACGAGAAGGCCCGCGCCACCGCCGAGGCCAAGAGGAAGGTCAACTAGCACCATGCGAACGGCGCGGTGGGCAGCGGCTTTCGTGCTCGCCGCCGTGCTGTGCGCGCCCGCCGCCGCCGCGGAAAAGCAGCTCCTCTTCAATGGCAAGGACCTCACCGGTTGGAAGATGACCGGATGGGGCAGCTTCGCCGTGGAGAACGGGCTGCTGAAAACCGTGGACGGCATGGGACTGCTCTACTACGAGCCTTCCCGGTTCGGTAACTGCACCATTCGCGCCGTCTTCAAAACGACCGGCCCGCACGGCAATTCCGGCGTCATCATCCGCATGCCGGAACGGCCCACCGACGCCTGGTATGGCGTTCACAACGGCTACGAGGTGCAGATTGATTCGCAGGGCGATGAATGGCACGCCACAGGTGCGCTCTACTCGCTGAGTAAGACGAAGAAGGGCTTTCAGAAGCCGCCCGGCGAGTGGAACACCATGGACATCACGCTGGACGGCCAGCGCACCACGGTACGCCTGAACGGCGAGGTGATCAACGAGTTCGAGGGCAGCCAGCCGGTGCCTGAGCGGAAGATGTGGTACGAGCCTGTCCGCGGCCCGCGCCCCGATTCCGGCTATATCGGCCTCCAGAATCACGACCCCGCCTCCGTCGTCTATTTCAAAGAGATCAGCGTCATTACCGGCGGCCGCTAGCCGTTCGGAATCCCGTACCACTCCTCCGCCGTTCCACCCAGCACCGCCTCGCGGTAGGCCATCGTCCGTGGCCCCATCGACTGTGTGAAGCAGGCCAGCGACTCTTTCCACGAGGCTCCCTTGGCCAGCGAAACCGGCCAGTCGCTTCCATACATGGCGCGCCCCGCGCCGAACAGCCGCAGCACCTCCGCAACCCACGGCTTGTACCACTCCACGCGCCACCCCACGCTGGATGGCCCCGATCCCCCGGCATCGCCCGGAGGCGCATCATTTAACAGTCCATTGATTTTCACGCGCACGTTCGGGCAGGCGGCCAGTTGGGCCATGCCATCCTCCCACACGGGATCAGGGCGCGCCGGCCCCGCCGGCTCGAACCGCGCTCCGCCCGCGCGCAGCACGGTGATCCGCGCCCGGGGATGTCCCGCCGCGAACCGGGCCACCGCGCCGAGCGATAACATCCCGCAGGCGACCTCGGCCATCAGTCCGCGCGCCGTTGCTTCGTGGATCGCCTCGACGTTGGGCCATCGCGCTTCGATCGCCACCAGGCGCGGATGATCCGGCGCACCGGGCGCCCCACACACGCCGCGCAGCCATTCCACGCGCGACGCCAGTTCGAGATGCTGGCTGGTCTCCTCGCGCGTGTAACGCCAGGGGCACAGCAGCGCGCCATCAAAACGGTTGCGGCGGAGAATAGGCCAAAGCGTCTCCGGGCTTTGGTCCAATAGAGGAATGCTGGCGTCGAGTCTCACAGTTTCAGCTTCCCGGAACAGCGCCCCGGTGCGCAACGTATGCTGGGACAGAATGCACTGGAAATCTCTCGTCGTCTGTCTGGCCGCGCTGGCGGCCGTTTCCTGCTCCCGCACGCCCGCCACGCCCCCTCTCGGAATCGACGCACAACTGGCCGCCATGACTCCGCGAGAAACCACCATCCTGGCTGGCTTCCGCATGGACCGCATCCGCACCAGCCCGCTCTACGAAGAGTATTTTCACGGACGTCTGCCTGGCGCCGGCGAATCGGCCGGCGAATTGATGCGATTCCAGGAGCAGGTGGATGAACTGCTCATCGCCGTCACCGGACGCGAGACACTGCTGCTGGCCCGCGGACGTTTTGATCGCGCAGCCGTGGAGAGGAAGCTGCAGGAGACCGGGGCGGCCGAAACCAGTGTCGCCGGGCGTAAGGCGTTTGGCGGCAGCGGGGCCTTATTTGTGCCGCTCGATGGCGGCTATGCCCTGGCCGGCGCACGGACGCTCGTCGAAGACGCCCTGAGCCGCGCCGGGCATATCGTCGCGCTGCCGGCCCGCTTCTTCAAACCAGCGCAGGAGATCCCCGCCTCCAGCCATGCCTGGGTCATCAGCGTCGGCCAGCTTCCCCAACTCCCGGTCCCCGAACGCAGCAACCTCGCCAACCTTCCCCGCGCGCTCGAACATGTCGAACTGGCCACTGCGTCCGCCGACCTCAGCCGCGGCGTGAAACTACGGATGGCGGCGGCATGCACAACCGAAGATGATGCGCGGCAGATCCAGACCCTTCTGCGCGGACTCCTCGGCATGGCGCGTCTGTCGGCGCCGTCCGGAGAGCGGGGGTTGCTGGCGGCGCTGGACCGGATTCAGGTGGCGCAAAACGAACGCACCGTCACCGTGAACGCCAACCTTCCGGCGGATCTGGCCGGGTTGCTGGCCGGAGCCCTCGGCGTCCGCCGGAGTGAAACCGGCCGCTGAGCCGCCGCAGTCTGTTGGGGGCCTCAGGCTTTCGGCGGGGGGATGGCGCCGCCCAGGTTCATGCTGCCGCCACCCTCGCTCACATAGTTCCGGTTCCACCCCGGAATCTCCACGGTCACGTCGCCCGACATCACTGCCTGGCACCCCAGCCGCGAATGCAGGGTAAGGCCCGGCGCCATGTCCAGCCGGTCCGCCTCGTCGTCGTCCATCTCGCTCAGGTGCTCCTCGCCCGCCTTCACAATGACGTGACAGGTGGTGCAGGCGCAACTGCCGCCGCAGGCGTGCTCCAGGTGGGCCCCATGATTCAGGCAGACGTCCAGGATCGATCCCCGCTTGCCGTGCTCGGAGTAAGGCATCGCGGCAGGATCGAACTCGATTACCCGGTTCTCGGGAAGAATCGTCAACTTGATGGTCTCCACAACCCTAGGATAGCAAGGGGGATCTGGAAACGTCGAAACACCCTTAACTTGATCGAGATTGTTGTGTTATCCTGGCCTAGGCATGGAGTCGCACTCGCGCAGTCTCGCCAAGGCAATCAGTTACCGCTTCTTTGGATCGATGTCCACGGCGGCGCTGGTCTATTTTTTCACCGGCTCGGCCAAGGTCTCCGTGGGTGCCGGAATCCTTGACTCTGTTGTAAAGATTGTCCTCTTCTTCGTTCATGAGCGTGTTTGGCAACGCATCCCTTTCGGGCGTTCCAAGGCCCCGGAATACGAAATTTAGTTTTTCTTCACATCCCCGAACCGTAACCTTGCCGCCGCCGGCGGGTTCTTGTTGTCATGAAATTTCTCACGATGCTCCTGTCCCTGTTCGCCACGTCGGCGCTTTTGTTCGGCGCCGATGTGAACGGCAAATGGACGGCCACCCAAACCTTCGGCGACCGCACCATCGAAACCACCATGAACTTCAAGGCCGATGGCGCCACGCTGACGGGAACCATCTCCGGACGGCGCGGTGACACTGAAATCACCGATGGCAAGATCGACGGGGATACCATCACCTTCACGGTGAAGCGTCAAACACAGAAGGGCGACTTCACGTCCAAGTACACGGGAAAGGTTGCGGGCGACGAGATCCAGTTCACCACGACGATGATGAACCGGGACGTTCAATTCACAGCCAAACGCGTGAAATAGCGGCGGCTAGCGTTCGCCTGCGAACAATTTGACAATTGACTGGGCCAGCCCGGCGCCGAAGCGCAATCTATCCTCGGCCACCGGGTAGCGGCCCAGTTTTTCGTTGAACTCCACCCGCTGCTCCATCAGGAACGCGGGAATTTTACGTTCCCGCCACAGCGCCTGGGCGACGTTCATGCGTCCGGGTTTGCCCTCCGTCGTGGTGGCCGTCATCACGGTGTAGTCCGGGCGGGACGGGTGAAACGTGGTTCCCTCGCGCAGCAGGGTGAACCAGCGCTGGCCGAAATCGGCGGGCGGGCCCTCCAGATATTCACTGGTCTCGGTGTTGTGGATGCTGAGGAACAGCGCGATCTTCCGGCCCGCATCCAGCCACTGGAAAATCGCCTGTCTTTGCGCCGCGATCTCTGGCATCTTGTCTGGCCGCACGAGGTCCCAGTTACGGTTCAGGTCGTAGCCGTTCCGGTTGAAGCGCACGCCTCCATGGGCCAGGCCGTCTGGGTCGGCCGCCGGCAGTATCTTCCACACAAACCGCCGCCGCGCCTCACCGGCCTCCGCCGTGGCGCTCAGCAGCCAGCGCACCACGCCCTCGCCGGCCAGAGAAGAGCCGGACTCCCAGGAGTGCTGCCGGAACATCAGCCACACGGCCGGCGCCGTGGCGCTGCCTGCGTGCGCGTCGTGGACCGTCCACAGAAACAGAGGACGTTTCTCCACGCTCCGCCCGATGGTTTCCACCTTCAGACTCTTATGGGAGGCAAACTCGCGGGCCAGCGCCGCCAGCCTGGCGTTCGTGTAGGGTTCCTGGTGGGCAATCCAGAGCCGTGGCGTCTTGACATCCAGCTTCAGGCGCAGCGCCGGGCCTGAGGATACCCATTCGACGGCGCCATCGGGCAGGTGGGTCCAGTGCGCGCCGTCCGTGCTCACCACCGGGCGCGTTTTCGCCGTCACAGCGTGCGTGCCGGCGCGGTAGTTATACTCGCCCAGCAGCTCCACCAGGTCGATGGTCAGCCGCGTTCCGGCCGCACCATCCACGCGGAAGTTGTACCAGCTCGCCTGGCGGTTCCGGTTGTCCTGATCGCTCTGGCCGGGAACGGAGCAGCGGTAGTGATCCGGTCCGGCGCGCTCGACACGCCCCAGGGCGCCTCCTTCGTAGGAAGAAGTAAAGGTGATGGCAGCCAACAGAAGAAGCATGGAGTGCCCAGGCTACACCGTCTTCACGGTTTTGCGCTTGGCCTCATATGCGGTGAAGCGGGATTTGTAGTCGCCGAAGCCCTTGCGCCCCATCAGGCCGAAGGTGAACTTCTTGCCCAGTTCCACGCCCTCCTGGTCGAACGCGTTGATGTTCAGCATCTCGCCGGCGAACGCCGTTTCAAACTCCATCAACTGGAAGAACGCGCCCAGGTGCTCTTCATCCACCCGGTCCAGCGTGAAGGTGCAATTCGGCCGCCCGTTCTCCGTCAGCGCCGCTTCGGTGGAGCGCCTTTCGGCGTCCAGCAACCGGGCCAGGCTCTGCCCGCACAGGTAGTCCATCGCTTCAAACCCCGTGGGGGTCTTGGGAATGGCTCCCGCGTCGGGCTGGTTCCGCACAGCCCAGAAGCTGAACACCTTGTCGTTCGGACCTTCCATGTACAACTGCACCTGGGAATGCTGGTCCGTTGTGCCCAGCGCCGCAACGGGCGTCTGTCCGGCGTGCACCACAGTCCCATTCCGGTCCGTCCGCTTGCCGAGCGACTCGGCCCACAACTGCCGGAACCAGAACGCTGAGCCCCACAGGCGATTGGAATAGGGAAACGCCACCTGGATGGACTTGGACTTTCTGGCAGCCAGCAGATGATGGCACAGCGCGGCACGCAGCGCCGTATTCTTGCGCAGGTCCGGTAGCCAGCAGAGCTTCGTCATCGCCGACGCTCCGGAACACAGCCGCCGGATGTCGGCTCCGGTCAACGCCGCCGGCAGCAGTCCCACGGCCGAAAGCACGCTGAAGCGCCCGCCCACGTTTTCCGGCAGGTGGAAGGTCGGGTATTTTCTCTGCTCGGCGAGTTGCTTCAGATCTCCGCGCCCGGCGCTGGTCACCACAGCGAAATGATTCCGTGCCTTCCTGCCCAGCGTGGACTCCAACCAGGCGGTCACGATCAGCAGCGTCGCGACGGTTTCGGCCGTCGCGCCGGACTTGGCGATGGGCACAACCAGCGTCCGCTTCGGGTCCATTGTCTTCAACGCGCCCATCACGAAGCTGGGATCCACGTTATCCAGAATCACCAGCCGCGGATTCTTGCGCGAGAACTCCTTCTGCACGGGATGCATGCCGCGCAGCGCGCAGTCGATGGCCCATGCCCCCAGCGCGCTGCCGCCGATTCCCACCACACAAATCGTGTCGAACTTGCCGGCCACCGATTTGGCGTAGCTTCGAATCGCGGCAATCGTCTCGGATTGATCCGGCAGGTCCGGAAAGCCGTACAGTCCTTTTTGCCACGACGCGCGGAATCCCGCCAGCGCCCGTTTGGCGAGTCCGGCTCCCGCACGCAGATCGGCGGCGTTCAAGCCATTCTCTTTGCCGGCCATGTCGGCCATCAGATTTCGTTCGTCGAATGCAATGCGCATAGATCGATCCCAAGCCCCCGCGCCAGCGGGCTGCCTGTATCAGTCTAGCGGGATTCGAGGAAACTGTCGTGCGCCCCTGATGAGGGCCGGAGGGCTTATCCCCGTGCGCCGGTGGAGACGAAGGTTTTCGAGATGTGGTCGTGCCAGGTTAGCGACTCTTCATCGGCAAGGGCCCAGATCAGGCCCAACCCGGCGGCGAGAAAGCTCAGCGCCCCGGCGAATAGCCGCGCCATTCGCTGCTCGCGCGTCGGCTTCTGGCCATCGAAGTTCAACACGCGGACCGAAGACCAGCGCATGCCCGGCGAGTCGGTGTCCAATAAGACCCACAGCATCTTGTACGCAAAGCCGACGCACAGCGCCGCCGAGAGAACGACGGGCAGCGTCTCCAGCGTCAGCAGGTCACCGGCCTGCGTGAACACCAGAGGCAGCAGTAAAAGGCAGAGCGCAATCGTCATCATGCTGAAATCGAGAAAGGCCGCGATGGCCCTGTGCTCCGGCAAGGCCACCGGAGCCGAGCACCAGCGCTCCGGCTGATGCGCCGGAATCACCCTCGGCGCGATCTCTGCGGTCTGGAAACCGAACGGCACCTGCTGGGATGACACTGCCGGGTCCGGCTTCGCGCGCCGTCCCGGATCGGGTTGAGTATCGCGTTGCTGGCCTCGCCGCCGTTCTTCGCCCGGAGGCACGTACCCGGCCATGGAAACGATCTTCGCCGACAGCACCCGCGAACGGTTCGTCTGGGACGCTGGAATCGCCCCGCGCATCTCCGCCGCCGCGAATAAACCAGGCTGGTAGGGCCCGGTCCGCACCACCTCTTCCGGACGGGGGCGTGCTTCGGGAGGGCGGGGAGGCGCAGGCGCCGGAGCCGTCTCGGGCGCCGGTTCAGCCGAACCCCGGGCCACCGGATACACCGCAGGCGCCGGACGCGCCGTCCCGGACTCCAGCCGCCGTCCGCACCGGAGGCAGCGATGGTCCCCTTCCGAATTCTGTGCCTGGCAATAACGGCAGGTCATTATCCTTCCATCCATATCCCGGAAACGCAACTCCGGGGTTCACACGTCACAGCCGGTTGTTTGGGCCGACAAACTTACGCCATACTAAGGGTTCAGTTTGACACTCCCCAAAAAAGTACCTGAAAATACCCTGACTACACTTCGTAACATATTTCGAGTGTCATGTCACGTTTCTTTTCGCATCCTCTTGATTTGGAACATGGTTGCGGTTCTAGTACCACAGGTAGTACAGGAACCGGGGGCCGATCCGGTACAATCGTTAGGCGCCGGCCCGGCCGGGCTCCCCTCCACAGGCCTCCTGGTGGCTGGAGAGCCGCCAGTGGTGCAGGCGGCGGCTCCTTCTGCCGTAATCAGAGTGCCCCGGATCGTCACTCTTTCTCCCCAGGAAATCAACGTTGTCGCCGTAACCCAGGCCAGCGAGGGCCCATGGGTGCGCCTGCGGGGCGCGGCTGCGGTCGAAACGGTAGACACCTTACTCCGGGCCGACGAAATCGACTATAACCAGGAGACTGGAGACGTCGAGGCGCGCGGCAACGCCTACTTCGAGAATTTTGAGCGCGAGGAGCGCCTCGAAGCCGACCGCATCGAGTACAACCTCCGCGAAGAGCGCGGCAAATTTTACGGCGTCCGTGGCTCCACGCCAGCCAAAGTGGAGCTACGCCCCGGCCTGCTCCGCACCGCCAACCCGTTCGTGTTCCGGGGCCAATGGGCGGAGCGGCTCGGCCGCCGCTACATTCTGCACAACGGTTTCATCACCAACTGCAAGCTGCCCAACCCGTGGTGGGTCCTGCGTGGCAAGCGTTTTGACATTATCCCGGGCGAGCGCGCCATTGCCAGCCGCCCGGTGTTCCGGCTCAAAGGAATTCCGCTGTTCTACCTGCCATATTTCTACAAGTCGCTCGAGGACCAGCCGCGCAAGAGCGGCTTTCTGATGCCCAACATCGGCACCAGCTCACGCCGGGGCAAGATGGTTGGTTTGGGGTACTTCTGGGCGATCAACCGCTCCTACGACGTCACCTACCGCTCCCAATACTTCACGCAACGCGGCTTTGCGCACCACGTGGACCTGCGCGGAAAGCCCATGCAGAAGGCGGACTTCAACCTGATCCTCTACGGCGTGCAGGACAAGGGACGCAAGCAATCCGACGGCACGCGCGTCAAGGAGGGCGGTTACCTGTTGACGTTCAATGGCCGGGCGGAACTGCCCAAGGGCTTCTTCGCGCGCGGCGAGGTGAACTACCTCAGCTCCTTCCTCTTCCGCCAGTCCTTCACCGAGAGCTTCAACGAGGCCGTCTTCAGCGAGGTCCACTCGCGGGGCTTTGTCCGCAAGGACTGGTCCGGCTACAGTCTTACGGCGCGGTTCGAGCGCAGCGAAAACTACCAGGGCCAGAAGCTGGACGACCGCATCTCCATCCGCCACCTGCCCCAGGTGGAGTTTCGCCAGAGAGACCGCGAGATTTTCCGGGGCGTCCCCATCTGGTTCTCCTTCGAGTCGGTGGCCGGGTTGCTGCGCCGCAGCCAGCCGCTGTTCCAGACGCGGCAGTTCGTGGAGCGGGCCGATTTCGCGCCCCGCGTCATGGGCGCGCTGCGCTGGAAGGACATCTCGCTGCTGCCCTACGCCGGGATTCGCGAAACTCACTACGGCTCCTCGTTCCAGCAGCGTCCCAGCGTCGCGCTGGGCACGCTCGACATCACCGGCCAGGGTCTGCTGCGCAGCTCACAGGAGTACGGCGCCGAGTTGATTCTGCCCGCGCTCGAACGCGTGTTTGCCGCCCCGAAGTGGCTGGGCGGCGAGAAGCTGAAGCACGTCATCGAGGCCCGTGGCGGCTACCGGCGCGTACGCGGCATCGGCGACTTCGACCGCTACATCCGTTTCGATGAAACCGAGCTGCTCTCCAATACCGAGGAGATCGACTACTCGCTCTCCAATCGCGTCTATGTCAAACAGAGCGGCGTCGTGCGCGAACTGTTGAGCTGGCAGCTCTGGCAGAAGCGGTATCTCGACCCCACGTTCGGCGGCGCCATCGAGCCCGGCGTCCGCAACACCCTGCTCACACAAACCGCCATGACCGGCTTCGCCTTCCTGGACGGCGCGCGCAAATACTCGCCCGTGGTCAGTTCGCTGCAGGTGAACCCGACGCGCCTGATCGGAGTGGAGTGGCGCAGTGACTACGATACGATTCGCCGGCGCGTGATCAACTCCTCGCTCCAGGCCAACATCCGCACGCAGTCGTTCTTCATCTCCGCCGGGCACAATCATGTGCGCAGTTCGCCCGTGCTGTCGTCTTCGTCGAACCAGTTCATCGGGCTGCTCGGCGTGGGACGCTCCGACCTGCGCGGCTGGAGCGCCGGTTTCAGCGCCGTGTACGACTTCCGCGTCGCCAAGCTCACCTACAATACGACGCAAGTCAGCTACAACTCGGATTGCTGCGGGATCAGCTTCCAGTTCCGGCGTTTCGATGTCGGCCCGCGCAAGGAAAACCAGTGGCGGGCGGCGTTCGCCATCTCGAACATCGGCAGCTTCGGCACGCTCAAGCGCCAGGAACGCCTGTTCTGAAGGGCTGGCGGTCCACCCGTTCCGGCACCGCCGGTTGCGAGGCGTCCATGGCCCGCAAGTCCTCCTCGCTCACCATTCGCCCCTCTTCGAGGTACTCCTCATCGACATTGGTCTCCCACAGATCGTAGTGGGCGCCCAGTACGTTCCGCGCCGCGAACACGCCGGTCAGCATCGAGTGATCCTGGTTGTTATAGCGGTGCATGCCGTTGCGCCCGATCAATTGCAGCCCCGGCGTTTCCGCGGCGAACCGCCGGACCAGCGCCAAGCCGTCCTTGTAGTGTCCGTCGTAGACCGGGTACGCCTTCGGCATGCGCACCACTGCGCCGCCCCGCACGGCGCGCCGCGAGGCCAGCCCCAACTGCTCCAACTCGCGCGAGGCCAGACCAATGAGAGCGTCATCGGGAGTGTTCCAGAACGCATCGCCCTGCTGGCAGAAGTACTCCAGCCCCAGGCAGGACTTGCCCGCCTCGGGCACCATCTCCGGACTCCAGTTCTTGAAGTTCTGAATCCGCCCCACGCGCACGCCCGCGTCATGCACATAGATCCAGTTGTCCGGGAACAGGTCCGCCGCCTCCAGAAACAGAGCCACGGTAACAAAGTCCCGGTACCGGAAACTGTCCGCGGCCGGGCGCAGCCACTCCGGGGCCGCTGGCCGCAGCGCGCGCACGAGCCCTTGCACGGGCATCGAGCTGATCACATGCGTGGCGGGGAACCAGCCCGCTTCGGTCTCCACGCCGCGCACACCCTCACCGTTCCACTCAATCGCCTTCACTCCGGCCCGGAAGACGACAGGCGAGCCGCCAGCCTCCAGGATTCCGTGCAGGCGCTCCCACATCATGCCTGGCCCTTTGCGCGGATAGAGGAACGAGGTGATCAGCGTCTTGATCTCCTCCGGCTTGCCTTTGCGCGGCGACACGGCGTTCTTCACCAGACTGGCCAGCGACAGTCCCTTGATTCTCTGCGCGGCCCAGTCCGCGCCAATTTCCTTGCAACTCATGCCCCACACCTTCTCGGTGTAGGTTTGGAAGAAAATCTCAAACAGGCGGCGCCCGAACCGGTTCGTGATCCACGTTTCCAGGTCCGCTTCCGGCCGCAGCGGCAGCAGCCGGGCCTTCAGAAAACTGAGGCCGCACCGTATGCTCTCGCCCAGGCCCAGTTTCCGCAGCGCCTCGGCGGGCCGCAAGGGATAGTCGAGAAACCGTCCCTGGTAGTAGATTCTGGACTGCCTCGGCCTGGTCAACAAATCGTCGCCCAATACCTCGCGCCAGATCCGTTCCACCAGCGACACCTTGGTGTAGAAGCGGTGTCCTCCAATGTCGAACAGATAGCCCTGGTGCGAAACCGTGCGCGAGATGCCGCCCACCACCTCGTCTTGCTCGACGATGGTGCAGCGCACGCCATAACGCAACAGCTCATACGCCGCGGTCAGGCCCGCCGGCCCCGCGCCGATAATCACCACGCGCGGTTCCCGCGCCGGTTTCTCAAGCGCCATTCGATTCAAAAGAGTATCGTATCCGTTCCAGCAGTAGTTGCCTGTGCGGGCGTGCCGGCCGCTGCTGGTTGCCTATACCTTCTCCGGCACCACATACGGTTTCCGGTAGTCGCGCGTCAACATCCGGTTGGCTTCGGCGTCGCCGCTGAACTGCATCCGGGACTCGTCGAACCTGAGTTTCCGTCCCACGCGGTAGCTGATGTTTCCCAGATGGCAATACGCCGTGGAGATCGCCGTCTCCTCGATTTCGGCGCGTAGCAACCGCGGGTCGCGCGCCCGCACCGCCGCCGCGAAATTTCCGAAGTGGCTCTCGTTTGCCGGGTACTGCGTCTCGGGCTCCAATTCCTTGCTCCGGCCCATGCGCACGCGGAAACGGCCGTCGGCGTCGATGTGCATGTGGCCTTTGGTTCCGAAGAAATCCCATGACATCGGCTCGGTTGTGTACAGTCCGCGCAACTGCCCCACCATCATCGCTCCGTCGCTGAAGGTCCATGTAACATTTTGCGTGTTCGGCGTCTGCGCCTGGTCTTTGTATCCGAAGCGTCCGCCGGTGGACTCCACCGTCACCGGCATCCGCTTTTTCATGCCCCACCGCAGAACGTCGATCATGTGGATGCCGTTGTTGCCCAACTCGCCGTTTCCAAAGTCCCAGAACCAGTGCCAGTTGTAGTGCACCAGGTTCTCGTGATACGGCTGCATGGGGGCAGGCCCCACCCACAGGTCCCAGTTCAGCCACCCTGGCGGCTCCTTCACGGGTTTGAAGCCGATGGAATCGCGGTTGCCGGGAAAGGTGAAGTTCCCCTGGTAGACCTCGCCGATGCCGCCGCCATGAATCACCTCGATCGCCTTCCGGAACCTTCCGTACCAGCGGCGCTGGGTGCCTCCGGCGGCGACACGCTTGTACTTCCGCGCTGTCTCCACCAGCTTCGTGCCCTCCCACACGTTATGCGACACGGGCTTTTCGACATAAACATCCTTGCCCGCCTGCATGGCCCAGATGGCCGTCAGCGTGTGCCAGTGGTTGGTGGTCGCAATGGTGACCGCGTCGATCTCCTTATCGTCGAAGATCCGCCGCATGTCGGCGTCAATCCTTGGCTTCTTGCCCGTGCGTTTGTAAATCTCTCCGGCGGCGGTTTCCGTCCGGTTGCCATCGGGGTCCACCAGCGCGGCCACCTCGATGTTGGCCTCCGGGGCCATCTCGCGAATATGGGCTGAGCCGCGCGAGCCCACGCCAATCACCGCCACGCGCAAGCGGTCGCTCGCTTGCGCCCACCCCTGGGAGGCGGCCGCCGTTGCCGCCGATACGAGAAAACTCCGCCGTTTCACCATAAGAGCCACCAGTGTACCGCGACAGCATGCGCCTCCCAACGCCGTAAGGTGACCCGTGCGCGCGCCTCGCGCTCACACGCGGAAGTGCGGCTTCAGCATCTCCATGATGCGGTCGAGTTCGTGAAGATCGGCGGCATCCATCGTGAAGCGGCGCGTGCGGCGCATGACGGTGTTCTTGAAGATGCCGCGGCGGCGGAGAATCTCCTTCTGCAGAACAAAGGTGGTGCGGCGTTCGAGCACCGCCGAGAGCAGGAACTTTTCAAACAGTGTGAGCGATTCCTGTTTTTTCCCGGCGTGGAACAGGTCCCAGATCTCGGTTTGGATGTCGGCGAAACCCGCGCCGGCCATGGTGCCGCCCGAGCCGCGCTCCATCTCCTGGTACAGGTACATGGCGCCGCCGCCCGTGGAGGGGATGAGCGGCCGTTTGCGCTCCTTCACCACGCGGGTGACGTCTTGGGGCACGTCGCCGGCCTCGAGCTTCAAAATCCGCAAGGAGGGGATGCGGCCGGCCATGCGCAGAAGGAAGTCGGTGGACATGCCGGCGTTGGAGACCTGAATGCACATCGGCAGCTTCGAGACCGAGGCGACCGAGGTGAAGTAGTCGGCCAGGATCTCGTTGTCGCCCGTGCCGTCGGTGGGTCCGAGGACGTGCAGGCCGTCGGCGCCGATCTTTTCGGCGTGGCGGGCATAGTCCATGGCCTCGAACTTGTTGGCCCCGTGCACGCCGATGAGGACAGTGGTGCGGCCTTTGGCTTCCTTGACGACGGCCTCGGAGTGGCGCATGCGCTCGGTGTAGGAGAGTGAGTTGGTTTCGCCCGCGCCGGCGGGCCATACGACGCCCTGAACGCGGCCGCGGGCGAGGAAGTCGGTCTCCTTGCGCAGCGACTCCTCATCGAGGGAGAGGTCGTCGTGGAAGGGCGTCTGCATGATGACGAAAATGCCCTCCCAGGCGCGTTTGGTGGAGGGCTGCGGGGCGGCGGCCAAGGCAGAGGCCAGCGGGGCGGCGGCCGAAACCGCGGCGGCGCCGCGAAGGAAACCCCTGCGGTCAAATGAACGGGTCATGGAGAATCTTTACCACAAATGAGGTGGCCGCGGAGCGCGCGGCGGCGCACGGCTGCGGGCGCGCAGGCGGCTACAATAGTGGTTTCCCGCATGAAAATCGCCCTGGCGCAGATCAATACGACAGTGGGAGACCTGTCGAAAAATGTCGGCCTGATTCTGGAGACGGCGCGGCGCGCCGCCGCCGGCGGTGCGGAGGTGGCCGTGTTTCCCGAGCTGGCGATCACGGGCTATCCGCCGCGGGACCTGCTGGAAAAGCCGAGCTTTCTCGAACGGGCGCAGGAGGAGCTGTCGCGTCTGACGGCGGGAACGCGCGGGCTGGCCCTGGACGTGATCGTGGGCACGATCGGGCCCTCGATCGACGATACCGGAAAGCGCGTGACCAACCGCGCCGTGGTGATCCGCAACGGCGAGATCGTGTTTGTCCAGATCAAGCGGCTGCTGCCCACCTACGACGTGTTCGATGAAGGCCGCTACTTCGACGAGGGGCCGGCGCAGGCGCTGACGACGCTGCAAGGCAAGCCAACGGGGCTCATCGTGTGCGAGGACGCCTGGAACGACAAGCAGTTCTGGGAGCGGCGCCTCTACGAAGCCGACCCGGTGGAGGATCTGACGCGCGCCGGAGCGCAGGTTCTGATTTCAATTAATGCCTCGCCTTACCACATGGGCAAGCGGGAGCAACGGCGCGAGATTTTCTCGACGGCCGCCAAGCGCCACAATACGCCGTTCGTCTACGTGAACATGGTGGGCGGCAACGATCAGCTCGTGTTCGACGGGTCGAGCTTTGTGATGGACGCCGAGGGCCGCGAAATCGCCACCGCGAAGAGCTTCAGCGAGGACCTGGTGTTCGTGGATCTCGACGCGGGCGTGGGAGACCGGCACGCGAACCTGGCGGTGGAAACCGAGGCCGTCTATGAGGCGCTTGTGCTGGGCACGCGCGACTACCTGCGCAAGTGCGGTTTCAAGCGAGTGCTGATCGGGCTTTCGGGCGGCATTGATTCCTCGATTGTGGCCTGCATCGCCGTGGACGCGGTGGGCCGTGAGAATGTGACCGGGTTCGGCATGCCGGGTCCGTATTCGAGCGGCCATTCGGTGGACGACGCCCGGACGATGGCCGAACGGCTGGGCATACGGTTCGAACTGGTGCCCATAAAGGAGGAGTACGAGGCGTTTCTACGGACGCTCGATCCGGTGTTCGGCGACGTGCCGCGTGATGTGACCGAGGAGAACCTGCAGGCGCGGCTGCGCGGCGTGACGCTGATGGCGGCCTCCAACAAATGGGGCGCGCTGGTGCTGACGACGGGCAACAAGAGCGAACTGGCGGTGGGCTACTGCACGTTGTACGGCGACATGTGCGGCGGACTGGCCGTGATCAGCGACGTGCCCAAGACGCTGGTGTACGAGATTTCGCGTGTGGCCAACAAGCGGCACAACAACGCGATTCCGGAAAACGTGTTCATCAAGCCGCCTTCAGCCGAGCTGCGGCCGGACCAGAAGGACACCGACTCGCTGCCGCCTTACGAGGTGCTGGACGCGATCCTGCGCGACTATGTGGAGGAGTGCCGCACGCCGCGCGAGATCGCCGGGAGGCGCGGTTTGCCGCTGGAACTGGTGCGCGACATCATCAACAAGGTGGACCGCAATGAGTACAAGCGGCAGCAGGCGGCGCCGGGGTTGAAGGTGACGACAAAAGCGTTTGGCATGGGACGGCGGTTTCCCATCGCGCAGAGGTTCTCCGAATGAGGGCGGCGTGGCGCGCGGTGGTGTGCCTGGCGGGAACGCTGGGCGCGTTCGGCGTGTTGTGGCCGCAGGCTTCGCGCACGGTGCGCGTGGGGCCGCTCGCCGGCGGGCGCGGCGCTCTGCTGCCCACGGGGTGGCTGGTGCGCCCA
Source organism: Bryobacterales bacterium (assembly GCA_020847045.1). Lineage (GTDB taxonomy): Bacteria > Acidobacteriota > Terriglobia > Bryobacterales > Bryobacteraceae > JAFLBB01. The sequence continues at coordinate 26,714 of JADLCT010000005.1, forward strand.
GCCGGCACGCAGGTGGCCCTGGACGGCTATCCCATGGCGAGCGTGGCCACTCCGGATGGGCGGTTTCTGGCCGTGCTGAGCAGCGGCGCGGGCGGGGCCGCGCTGGCCGTGCTCGACGCCAAGACGGGCCGCCGGGTGAGCATGGCGCCACTGGCCGATGCCTGGCTGGGATTGACAATCACCCCCAATGGAAGGCTGCTGTATGTGTCGGGCGGCGCGCGTGGCGAAGTGTACGAATTCGCGCTGGATGACGCGGGGCGGCTGGAGCCGAAACGGACCTTCACGACGTTTGAGAACCAGCCGGCCGTGCGCGACTTCGCGGGCGACGTGCAGTTGGATCCCGAGGGGCGGCTGTTGTATGTCGCGGGCCTGTTCAGCGACAGCGTGGTGGTGATCAACCCGTCGTCCGGGCGCGTGATTGAGCGTTTCAAGACGGGGCGGCGTCCGTACCGGATACTGTTTCACCCGGATGGGAAGTCGTTTTTCGTCTCCTCGTGGGCCGATGCGGCCGTGTACCAGCATGAGACGGCCAGCGGGGGGCAGTTGAATTTTCTGCGCGTGGGTCCGCACCCCACCGGCATGGTGTGGCGTGACCGGTTGGCGGCGGACGAGGCCGAGGGAGCGGCCGGTGGCGAGGCTGGAAGTCCGGCCGCGGCCACGGGCGATTCGGCGTTTCCGTGGAAGGCGCGTCTCTTCGTGGCCCTGGCGAACACGAACTCGGTGGCCGTGGCGGGGGTGAGCGAGTCGAAGGAGTTGCGGCGCATCGGAACGGTGAACGTGGCCATCTATCCGCGCCACCCCGCGGGAATGACGCCGGGCGGGCTGGCGTTGTCGGCGGATAAGCACAAACTGTTCGTGGTGTGCTCGGACGCCAACGCCGTGGCCGTCGTAGCCGTGAACAGCGGCGTGCCGCAGGTGGAAGGCTTCGTGCCGGCGGGCTGGTATCCGCTGGCGGCGAGAGGAATGGCCGATGGCCGTCTGCTCGTGTTCAATGCGCGCGGGGTGGGGCTGGACGCCGGCGGCGGGCGCGCGGCGCCGGGCGGGCAGGCCGGCTCGCTCTCCCTCGTTGAGCCCTTCGACGCGGCGCGGCTGATGCAATATTCGCGCACGGTGATTGAGAACACGGCCTTTCGCGAAGAGAAGCTGGATGCGGCCCATGACGAACTTCCGGGCCATCCCGTGCCGCGCGTGCGCGGCGAAGTGACGCCCATCGAGCATGTCATCTACGTGTTGAAAGAAGGGCAGACCTACGACCATGTGCTGGGCGACATGGCCTCGGGCGCGGGCGAGGCGCGCTATGCGGTGTACGGAGAGATGGTGACGCCGAACCAGCACAAACTGGCGCGCGAATTCGCCTTGCTGGACAACTTCTATGCCAGTGGAGAGGGCGAGGCCGACGGTTGGCACTGGGCCACGGCCTCCATCGCTCCGGACTTCGTGCAAAAGCTCTGGCCCGGCGTGCGGGCGGGGCGCAGGAAAGGTCTCGATCTGGACGGTGATCCGGCGTCGCTGCCGCCGTCCGGACGTATCTGGCACCAGGCGATGGCGGCGGGACTGGCGGTGCGGAACTATGGCTTCGGTGTGACAACCCAGGCGGCGGTGAGCGAGGGCGCGCACGTGGCGCTGCTGCGCGACCTCGAACTGAGCCATGTCACGAATCTGAAGTTCCGGGGGCCCGGTCCGGACTATCGTGACACGGACCGCGTGCAGGCGTTCCTCGGCGATGTGGCGCAATGGGAAGCGGCGGGACCGATGCCAAGGCTGATGGTGGTGCGCCTGGGCAACGGCAGGACGGCGGGAACCGGAGCGGGGAAGGCGTCGCCACGGTCGATGGTGGCCGATAACGATTACGCGCTCGGTCTGCTGGTGGAGGCCGTGTCGCGATCAAAGTACTGGCCGAAGACGGCAATCTTCGTGGCCGAAAGCGACGGGGCGTCGGGCGTGGACCACGTGGATGCCCACCGGGTTCCCGCGTTTGTGATATCGCCATACACCAGGCGCGGCGCGGTGGATTCGACCCTCTACACGACGGGATCGATGCTGCGGACCATGGAGCTGATTCTCGGGTTGAACCCCATGACCCACTACGACGCCGGAGCCACACCCATGGTGCGTGTGTTCACCCCGGTTGCCGATACAAAACCGTTCGAGGCCGAGAAGCCGCGCGTTCCGCTGGATGCGCGCAACCCGGGCGCGAACCGGTAGCGCCCGGGCGGCGGGGATTACATGGTGACCCGGCCGCCGAACTGGTAGGCGAGGCCAATCAGGCACAACAGCTCCAAAAAGCGGACGAAGCCGCCGGCGAAGCCTCCGAGGAATTCAAAGCGGAGAAGGAGCGCGCTGACCACGCCCGCGTAAAGGATCCACTCGTTCAGAAAGCCGGGCACGGAGAGATGGAAGGCAATCACGGCCGGGTAATAGAACAGCGGCCAGTTGGTGTCGGGCTTCGAGCGGAAGCGGGTGATGATGATCCACACGGTGAACATCAGCATCACGAAGGTGGTGACGTTGCTGGCAGCGTAGCGCACGAATCCAGGTCCTCCGGAGTCTATCGGATGCCCAGGGACAAACGATTAGAACGACCATAGCATGGAGGAGAATCCGGTGTGGGCGCGGTAGCCGCGCAGGGCGGAAAACTCCTCGGCGTAGCGGTAGTATTGGTACCCGAAGTTCAGGCGTAGCCGTGCATGGAACCGGATCGATACCCGCGCCTGAGGGGAGTCGAAGGTGAGCGGCAGCACCTGGACGCTGGGAAACGCGCCGGCGCCGGTGGCCAGTTGCGCGCGGCCGTCGCCGGTGTCCTGCACGCGCATGTAGCCGAGCGAAAAATCGGCGCGCGAGGCGAGGGCGAAGCGCACGGTGGCGTGGCCGGAATGGACATTGGAGACGTAGAGGGCACTCTGGGGACCTGCGAGTTCGCCGGAAGCGAAGTAGGCGATGCCGGTGAGGGTGTCCAGGTGCTGCTTGCCGTAGCCGGCATCGAAGCTGACGAAGCGGCGCGCGGACCAGGAGGCGTCCAGAGCATAGTTGCGCGAACGGGAGCTATGGCTGAACAGCGAGACCGAGTTTGTGTTGTAGTTGGTGCGCAGAGCCGCTGAAAGCAGGAGGGAGCCGCGTTTGTACTGGCCGCGCGCTCCAAAGGCGTGGTAGTTGCGCTCGCTGAGGGTGAGAAAGGGGCGGTTGGCGCGGCCGAGTTCGAGGTCGAAGTTGAACGTGAGCGGCTTGAGCGGTTGCAGGCGGACGCCGAGCAGCCCGGCGTGGACCCGGTTGGTTTGCTCATGAAACAGACGGTCATTGAACGCGCCGATGGTTTCGGCCTCGACGGAACGGATGCGGCGGCTTGAGATCTGATATCCGGCGCGGAAGCCCAGCCACCGGGCGGGGCGGAAGAGAGCGTCGGTGGCGTTGATGAAGCTGCGAATACCGAGCGAGCGGAAGTCGACGATGGCGGCGCCGCCGAACCCGTTCTGGAGCTGGGTGAGAGTGGCGTTGCCGTCCATGCGGACGTTGTGAAACGCTGTGTGGTTGGTGAGGGTGACCGATTCGGCGGGGAAGAGGCTGACCGTGAAATTGGCCGTGGTGACGGGGCGCGTGCCGGAGCCGCCGGCGAAAAACTGCCGGTTGGCGGCGGCGCCCAGCCGGGAGGTCCCGGTGGCGGATTCATCGATGGCGAAGCCCCGTCGCGAGCCGGCGTAGGTGAAGCGGGCGCTAAGGGCCAGCCAGCGGCCGGACTCGCCAAGCAGATGAGCGCGCCAGAAGGGCGTGTCGCCGGAGTAGGCGTTGGCCGTCGAGAAACTGTTGAGCGCCGTGTTGTCGCCCGCGTTCAAGCCCGCGCCGTTGGCGAGCGAGAGCGGCGCGTCTTCCTGATAGCGCTGCCAGCCGCGCAGCAGAATCAGCTTGAGCTTGCGGTACTGCAACTGTCCGCCGAGCCGGAACTCCCGCTGCCGCCGGTTGATGTTGGCGAATAGAGGAAACTCGTCGCCGCGGTGCTGGTCGAAGAGGTTCTGCGTGTACAAGCCGGCGCCTTCCTGCGAGTTGCGGCTGTAGCCCATGAGGAACTGAATGCGGCTCTCCGGCAGCAGCGTGAGGTCATGGTCCTGCCACATGCGGCTGGTGTTGAGCAGGTGGGTTCCCGGCGGCAGTGTGAGTCCAGGATTGGCGTAACGCGAGATGCGCCAGTTCAGGTCATAGCGGTACCAGCGGTTGTGGCGGAGGCGGAAGGTGGCGAACTGGTAGGGATCGTTGCCGAGCCCCTGGGTGTTCAACAGAACCTCGTCGAACAGCCTGCCGTGGCCGTCCTTGGAGTTGACCGTAAGTGACGAGCCGAGCAGGCGGAGTCCGTTGCCGTAGTTGACGTCGGAGCGGTAGGCGGCCTCGTTGCCGTTGACGCCGTGAACGCGGAATCCGAGTTCGACGGAGTTGGTGACGTTGTAGCCGCGGACCTCATCGCCGCGGATGGGTCCAACGGACTCGGGCGTGGGGGCCACGGGCGGCTGAGCGTACAGAACGGCGCCGGCGGCGGCGGTCAGAGCGAGCGTGCGCGGAGTCATCTTCATGGCCGTTACCTGAGGAAGCGCGGGTCGGAGTTGGAACCGTGGATGCGCACATGACAGGTGACGCAGTTGCGGTAGCGCGGATCGTTCATGTTGTGCGAGGAGGTTTGCGTGGGAATGCCATCGCCGGACAGGCCGAAGCCGGTGGCGCCGTTGTGGCACTCCAGGCACAGCGTGAACACGGAAGGACGTTTCAACAGGCGGGGGTTCATGGAGCCATGCGGCGCATGGCAGGTTTCACAGCCCTCCACGCGGAGCGGGGCATGTTCAAAGGCGAACGGTCCGCGCTTGTCGGTGTGGCAGCGCAGGCAGGGCTCTTCGCCACCGGCGGTGGTTTCCACCATGCGCGGGCGGAGGCCGGCGCGCCATGTAGGGGCGGCGGCGCCGTGCGGGTTGTGGCAGTCCGTGCACTGCATGGCGCCTTCGTTCACGCGGTGTTTGTGCGGCATGGCGAACTGCGAGCGGACCGCGTTGTGGCAGCCATAACAGAGATTGGTCTGGCGCGCAGCCAGAAGGGACTTGGCCTGCGCCGGTTTGTGAATCGAGTGGCAGGAGTTGCAGGCGACGTCCGCCTGCGTGTGGGAGGAGCGGCGGATCTGGGCGCGGCCGATGGATTGTTCATGGCAGGCCAGGCAGGTGTTCAGCGCCTGGGAGGGAGGCATGAGGGAGAAGGCGCGCGGAATGGTGGTTTTGCCGCCACGCGCCTCGACATGGGCCTTGGCCGGACCGTGGCAGCTTTCGCATCCGGTCTTTTCGGGAGCTTCGGCGCCGGAGGCGAGCGCGCGGTAGTGGGGGTTCTTGTAAAAGTTGGCCCATACGGGGGCGTGGCAGGTCTTGCAGACGTTCGAGCCAACGTAGCCGCTTGTAGATGCCGGGGGGCTTTGTGCGGCGGCCAGCGGCAGCAGCAGGAGCCCTCCGAGGAAGATCGTTCTCACCACACACTCAGGATAAGGGCGTGGGAGGGAACGGCGTAGACAGGCGGATGTAAAAAAGGACCGGAGGGGGGAAGAGTTTACGCAAAGAAACCCCGCCAGGCGGCCACAACCAGGGCGTGGGCGACGATGGAGGCGCCAATGCCTGCCTGCAAAAACGCGCGTCCGCAGGCGAGTCCGAGGAAGAAGGTGAGAATCACCCAGTCATAGTTGGGAAAGCCGCGAAACCAGAGATGGACGAAGCCGAACAGGGCGCTGGCGGCGAGCAGTCCGGCCCACCGTCCCCACCATTGCATCAGGCGCTGCTGGAGGATGCCGCGGAAAAAGACCTCCTCATAGAAAGCCACGAAGAAGAGAAAGGCGAGGAATGTGGCCGGGACCTTCCACCAGAAACCAGGGGCGGGTTGCAGACGGGTGAACTGGAGGAAGTGGTTCAGCACGAGAGCCACGGGCATGAAGGCGAGGAAGTAGAGGGCGCCGGTTTTGAAGGCCCGGGCCGAAGGAAGGAAGGAGAGTTGCAGGGGCGGGCCGCCGTTGCCAAGAAAGGTGACCAGGCCGATGCGGAACCACATCAACTGGCCGAGCGAGTCGATGCGGAGGCCGGGAAAGGGATCGGCGTAGAGGCCGCGAAATGGTTTGGCGAGCGCGACGGCGGCCATCAGAACCAGCAGCAGGATTTCACGCCAGGCGGCGCGGCGTCCGCCTTCAAACCAGAAGCAGACCGCGGCGGCGGCCGTGGCGAGCAGCGCCAACTGCCTCCAGTGGAACTCCGGCATGGCGAGGCTGGCCAGGCAGAACGGGGCCAGGGCGCTGGCAAACAGCGTCAGTGGACGCCAGCGGCGGCGAATGGCGTCAAAGCCGGTTGTGAGATAGAAAGTGAGTTCCAGTAAGAAGGCGAGCGCGGTGGGAACGGCGGCCGCGGGTGGCATGCCCAGTTGGGAGGAGTAAACGAACGAAGCCAGGGAACCCAGGGCCCAAACGGCAGCCACGGCGGCTAGGAAGCTGCGCATCGGAGTCTTCATCGTAGCATCAGAGGCGCGGGGCGGCGGACGGGCAGGAACGCGCCGCAAAAGAAATGAGCCGGAGAGGCGGACACCTCTCCGGCTGATGAGTTCTCAGTTCGACTCGCGGGGATCTGACCGGGCCCGGCCAGTGGCCGGAAAATCTGTTCGCGGTTAGGCGTTGAACGAACTGCCGCAACCGCAGGTGGATTTCACTTGAGGATTGGAGAACTTGAAGCCCGAACCCTCAATGCTTTCCACGTAGTCAACCTCGGCGCCGTCCAAATAGAGCAGGCTGGCCTGATCGACGAACACCTTGAGGCCATCGTAGTTGATGGTCTTGTCCAGCATGTTGGGTGCGCTCTCAAAAGCCATCGAGTAGCTGAAACCGGAGCAGCCGCCACCGACGACCGAAATGCGCAAGCCTGCCGGCTTGGGCTCCTGCATGCCTAGAATCTCTTTCACTTTGTCTACGGCTTTGGTGGTGAGAGTTACCGACATATCTATCCTTCCAATCTCCCTCTTCGAATTGTACCAGAGAGTGCAGATTACGGGGCGAGCCACTCGGCGCAGCCCTGCGGCCCATTATACCGATATGGATGCGGCGTGAAAGCGGAAGGATGCAAAACGCACGCGGCGGGACTATTCGTCTTCGGACGGCGGGCCGCCGGGGTCATCCTCCAACTCCTGGGCGAGTGTGGAATGACGCCGCAGGACATTGATCGAGACCGAAGACGAGAAACCGGCGTAACGCAGGCGGCGGAAGGCGGCGTTCAAATTCTTGGGGTCGGCCAGGAATTCGGGCAGGTTCTTGCCGCGGAACTTGCGGGTGAGATACTGAGCGGCCAGCGCGGCTTCGTCGGCGCCGGCAAACACGCGGTCCACGGCGGCTTCGGCGTTGGTGGCGCTCACGCTGCGGGATCGCAGGTCGCGCAGGACGCGTTGGGGGCCATGGCCGCGGCCCTCCAGCCGCGAGGTGGCGAAGCTCTCGGCGAAGCGGGAATCGTCGACGTAGCCGTATTCACGCAGCTTGGCCACAACGGCGTCGGTGGCGGCGTGCGAAGCGGAGCGGCGGTTCAGGCGGGTGCGGAGCTCCTTTTCCGAATGGGCGCGATGGCTGAGCGACTTGAGCGCGTAATCGAGGAGGTTGGCCTCGTCCAGGCGGGCGGGCGGCGTCCGTCTGGCGGGTGAATTCTTGAAACCCATTGTGACCTGACATCCCTCATACTACTGGAGTAAACTGAAGACACCAAGAAAGGATTGCGCCATGGACGAAGACAAGAAGCTATCGTATTTCTTCCTCGGAGTGGGGATTGGCGTGGCCGTTGGCCTGTTGTTTGCGCCGAAGTCGGGCGAGGAAACGCGCGAATTGATCCGCAGCAAAGCCGGCGAGGGCAAGGATTTTTTGAAGCGCCGGGGCGAGGAAGCGCGCGAATCCGCCACTGAATGGATGGAGCGTGGACGCACGGCGGTGAGCCGTCAGCGGGAGCAGTTGTCGGCGGCTGTGGAGGCCGGCAAACAGGCTTACCGGGATGCGGTCACCGGCGAAGCCGAGGTTGGCTGACCGGGCCTGGGAAGGCCGGGAATCTAAGGTAATTTGGGCCGCCGCCTAATGGAACCGGGTGGCGGAACCGATCAAGAAGGCAGGGGACCTCAGATGGATCCGCACACCAGTAATGTCATTGTCGCCATCGCGATGAGCATCGTCGCGGTCGCCGTGCTGTTTCAGGCCGCCATGGTGTTTGGCATGTATAAAGCGGCCAGGGATCTGCGCGACAAGATGAACGTCTTCCTGCCCAAGGCCGAAGGTTTGCTGGGCTCGGCTGAGAAATCGCTGAATGAAAGCCGGGCCGAGATCAAGGAAATCACGGCGAAGGCGCGGACGATGATGGACGCGGCGCAGGCGCAGTTGACCCGCATTGATTCGGTGGTGAGCGACGCCACGGGCCGGGCCAAGGTGCAGATGGAACGCGTGGAGATGATTGTCGACGACACGCTGAGCCGGGTGCACGGCACGGTCATGCAGTTGAATGACGGCGTTCTGAAGCCCGTGCGCGAGGTGAACGCATTGGCGCAGGGCGTGCGGGCCGCGTTGAGTTCCCTGTTGAAGGGTGGCCGGCCGTCGGTGGCGCAGGCCACGGCCGACGAAGAGATGTTTATTTGACGGGGTAAGGGCCCCGGCATGATTGACGTCCACTCGCATATTCTGCATGGGTTGGACGACGGCGCCGCCAGCTTCGAAGTAAGTCTGGCGATGGTGGAGCTTGCCGCCGGGTGGGGCACCACGGACATCGTCGCCACTCCGCATTCCAATCTCGAATACAGCTTCGATCCCGATGTGGTCGAGGAGCGTATCCAGCAACTGCGCGAGGCCGCCGGCGACAGGGCTCCGCGGCTGCACTACGGCTGCGATTTTCACCTGTCCTTTGACAATATCCGGGACGCGATCGAGCATCCCCGGCGGTACACGATCAACCATGGACGCTACCTGCTGGTGGAGTTCAGCGACATGGTGATCTTCCCCAACACAACGGAGATTCTTGGACGGCTGATCGAGGCGGGCATGGTTCCCGTGATCACGCATCCGGAGCGCAATCCCCTGCTGCAACTGCGTCTGGACAGTCTAAAGGAATGGGCGGCGATGGGCTGCCTGATGCAGGTGACGGCGCAATCGTTCACAGGACGGTTCGGACGGCGTGCGGAGCGGTTCAGCCGCGTGCTGCTGGATGAGTCGATGGTCCATGTGGTGGCCAGCGACGCGCACGACACCCGGCACCGCCCGCCGAACATGAAAGAGGCTCATGCCTGGTTGTCACGCAAGATGTCGAAGGCCTTTGCCGGGTGGGTGTGCGAGGCCAACCCCGGAGCGATCATCCGGGACGAGCCGTTGCCGCCGCTGGCGGCCGGAGACGGCGAGGGGGAACGGAAGTGGTATCGCTTCTGGACGTAGGCGCGGCACGTGGCTTCCGGTTTGGCCTTTACTCCCCGGTGGCGGGTGTTCGTGGGACCGCCGCATTAGACTGAGAGTGTGAAGTGGCTTCTGATTCTGGCGGCGGCGTGGCCGTTGTGCGTGGCGCAGACCGCGCACGAGCTGGCCGAGGAGTTGCGGAAACCAGAGTTGGACGCCGCGGCCTGCTATCGCGTGCGCGATCTGGCCTTCTCGCGTGAGGACATCCGGTTCTATTTCACCGACGGATGGCTGATCTTCGGCAAGCCTGTGGGTAGCCAGATCCATACGGCTGTGTTCGAGCGGGAGGGCGAGGGGGGCGACGCCGAGGTGCTGTTGCTGCCCCCGTCCAAGGGCGAGCGGCTCTCACTGGCGAAGTTCACCGGCTCGCCGAACCTGAACGAGCATTTCCGCCACGCCGTGATGATCTTCTCAGACGGCTCGGGCGAGCGCCTGCTGCGGCTGCTGCGCGAGCGTGGAGAACCGGAGGCGAGCGCCGAAATGGGCCACCTGATGGCGCGGAAGTGGCAGGAGCCGGTGACCAACCTGAACACAAGTTTCCTGACGAAACTGGTGGACGACGTCTACGGCGGCCAGCCGCAGGAGCGCGGCTTCTTTTATGCCGGCGTGGCCGGGCGCACCCTGGGGAACTTCGATCTGTTGCATGACCCCGGCGCGACGGAACAGATCTACGCCGGACGGTTGGCCTACCGCGGCGACGTGCCCTATTACGACATCTGGACGACCTTTCCTTCGCGGGCCAGCCGCTCCGGCCAGGCCAAGGCGCAGACGCCCGCGTTCCGCATGGACAATATCCGCATCGAAGCGGTGCTCGACGCGAATCTTCATCTGCGCGCCGTGACCCGTGCGGCCATCGCGCCGGAGCGGCAGTTGAAGATGCTGGCGTTTGAGATCTCATCGCGGATGAAGGTTGGCGCGGTTCGTGTGAACGGCGATCAGTCCGAGGTGCTGGAACGGGAGTCGCTGCGCGCGAACCTGCTGCGCGGAGGCGGGTCCTCCGTATTTCTCATCTCGCCCCCCTGGCCGTTGGAGCCGGGCCGTGTCTACGAGGTGGAGTTCGAACACGAAGGCGACGTGATTCAAAAGGCTGGCGATGATGTGTACTATGTGGGTGCCCGGGCGAACTGGTATCCGCGAGCGGGTTTCGTATTCGCGCGGCACGACGTGACGTTCACCTATCCGGCGGAGTTGCAACTGTTGTTTCCGGGCGCCGTAAAGGAGGACAGGACCGAAGCGGGGCTGCGCACGACGCGGCGCGTGCCCTCTGATCCCATCCGCCTGGCGGGCTTCAATCTGGGCCGGTATGAGTCCGAGCGCGTGGTGAAAGGGCCGCTGACCGTCGAGGTGTTCGCCAATCAGAAGGCCGAGCAGGCGCTGCAGCGGCCGCCCGAGGTGATTCTCACGCTGCCCGTATCTCCGTTCCCGCGCCCACGCGGGCCGCGGACGCAGGAGATCGTCACTGTGCCCGTGATGCCGCCGGACCCCGCCGCCCGGTTGCGGACGCTGGCCGTGGGAATCGCGGACACCTTCGAGGAGCTCTCGCGCCACTTCGGTCCCCCGGCGTTGCCGCAGTTGCTGGTGTCGCCCATTCCGGGCCGCTTCGGACAGGGCTTCCCGGGGTTGCTCTATCTCTCCACGCTGAGCTATCTCGATGTGCGCGACCGTCCGGCGGCCGGCAACTCATCGAACAACCTGTTCTTCAGCGAACTGCTTCACACGCATGAGACGGCGCACCAGTGGTGGGGCAACGTGGTGACCAGCACGGCGCAACAGGACGACTGGCTGATGGAGGCGCTGGCGAACTATTCGGCTCTGATGATGCTGGAGCAGAAGAAGGGCTCCAAGGAAATGCAGCGCGTGCTGGCGCAGTATCGCGAGATGCTGCTGGCCAAGGACGCCGATGGGGCGACGGTGGAATCCACGGGTCCCATCCGCCTGGGTTTGCGGCTGCAGAGCTCGCAGAATCCGGCGGCGTGGCGGAACATCGTTTACGACAAGGGATCCTGGATTCTGCACATGCTGCGCGCGCGCATGGGAGACGCGAATTTTCGCGCCATGCTGGGCGAGTTTGCCCGCCAGCACCGGTTTCAGTCCGTGACGGCCGGGCAGTTTCGCGAAACAGCCGCCGCGCATATGCCGAGGGGCGCGCCGGATGCCTCGTTGGAATCGTTTTTTGAAAGCTGGGTGGAGAGCACCGGCATTCCCACGCTGTTGCTTTCGCATAAGCTGACGGGCAAGGCCCCGGCGCTCAGCCTCCAGTTGACGCTGCGCCAGTCCGGCGTCGAGGAGCACTTCAGCACGGTGGCGCCGGTGGTGATTGAAACCCCGCGCCAGAAGCCCCGCGTGATTTGGATGCAAACCGGACCGGAGCCGGCGGCCATGACGGTTCCGCTGCGCGCGGCGCCGTCGAAGGTGAGTCTCGATCCGGAGAACGCCGTGCTGGCCGTGAAGCAGTAACCGCGCGGGGAAAGCGCCGCGGCTACTTGCCGGACTTCACCTTGCGCAGTTGCGAAACCAGCCGGCTGGCCGATTTCTGCAGTGACTCCGCGCGCGTGTTCTTGGCAATGTCGAAGCCGGTCCACAGGACACGGCGGCTCTTGGCGTCCACCAGAAAGACGTTGCCCTTGCCGCGGCCGAAACTCTGAATGCGCGTGACGGCGCCGGCGGTTTGGAAGCCGCCGGGCGCTTCGGTGTCCTCGGTGTCCTTGTCCTTGGCGTCCTTGCTCTTCTCGTTGTCCTTGCCCTTCGCGTCCGTCTTCTTGCTCGTCTCCTGTTCCTTCCGGGCTTGTTCCTTTTTCGCTTCTTCCTGTGCGGCCAGTTCGGCCTTTTCGCGAGCGGTCTTCAACAGGTCGTCCACCCGCATCTCAAACGATGCCCCGACGAAATCACTGAGGAAGGCGTCGGCCTGCAGCGGGTCGGTGGTCACCTGGTAGACGTGATGGCGCGCCACCTGGTGGGCGATGAACTGGTCGATGCCGCTGCTCATGGGCAGCACATAGATGGTTTGCACCGTGGCGAGGCTCGCATCTTCGGCCCGCGCGGAGGGTGGCAAAGCCGTCAGGAGAAGCCCCAGGCAAAGGGCGGGGACAAGGGTGCGCGCCATGCTCATGATCATATCCGTTGCAGGATCAGACGCGCGCCGGAGCGAAAAAGACGGTTGGCCGGCGAACTATTGTGACTGCTCGGCCAGACGCCGGGCGCGTTCCCAGGCCAGACGGCTCCTGAATTCATTGTGCAGCTTGGCAAAGGCGGACCAGTAGTAGCCCACGACGAACATGCTGAGCAGCGGCGCGGCGATGAAGTTGTAGGTGTCGATCGCGTACACGATCATCACCAGGAAATAGGTGCCGAAGCAGAGTTCGATCCAGGGCAGCAAGCCGGCCTTGGAACGGTACTTGGCCGGCATGGCCGCCTTCTTGCCATCGCCGGTGATGGCGTATTTGGGCGTGCGGACAAAGGCCGTCTGGTGGCCGAGAAGGGCCTCAGCCACGGCGCGCGTGTTGGAAAGCGTCAGGGCGACGCCGGCCGAAAGCAGCGCCGGCATGTACTTGATGGCCTTCCACACGCTGCCTTCCGGCCGCGCGTACTGGGCGTAGATGTAGAAGACGAACACGCTGAAGAAGTTGGTCAGCATGAAGGGCAGGTCGATGAGAGCCAACTGCTGCCAGCCCGTGTAGAAGCGCACGATCATCACCGGCAGCATCAGCGCGGTGACGGCGATCATCATCGGGTAGGCAATGTTCGGCGACATGTGGCAGAAGGCTTCCAACTTCACGCGCCATGGCACGGGCGAGCGCAGTACGCCGCGCAACAGTTTCACGCCTACCTGCGTGAGCCCCTTGGCCCAGCGGAACTGCTGCACCTGAAAACCGTGCAGATCCACGGGCAATTCGCTGGGGCACTCCACATCGGGGACGTAGACGAAGCGCCAGCCCTTGAGCTGAGCACGGTAGCTGAGGTCGGAGTCCTCCGTGAGGGTGTCGTGCTGCCAGCCGCCGGCGTCACGAATCATGGCCACGCGCAGCAAGCCCGCCGTACCGTTGAAATTGAAAAAGAGCCCATGGCCGGCGCGGGCGACATGCTCCAGAACGAAGTGGCCGTCCAACAACATGGCCTGCACTTCGGTGAGCGTGTTGTAGTCGCGGTTCAGGTAGCTCCAACGCGTTTGTACGACGCCCACCTTGGGGTCGGCGAAGTAGTGGATCGTGCGTTGCAGGAAGTCCTTGGGTGGAACAAAGTCGGCGTCGAACACGGCCACCACCTCGCCGGTGGCGGTCTTGAGCCCCTCTTCGAGAGCGCCCGCCTTGAAGCCGTGGCGGTTGGTGCGGTGGTGATATTCGATGGGGTGTCCGGCGGCGCGGTATTCGTTGACGAGCCGTTCGGTGAAGGGGTGTGTCTCGTCGGTGGAGTCGTCGAGCACCTGAATCTGCAACAGTTCCCTCGGATAGTCCATCTGCGTGATCGTGTCGAGCAGACGCTCCACAACGAAGCGCTCATTGAACAGCGGGAGCTGGATGGTGACGCGAGGCAGTTCGGCGTAGCGCTGAGGGGGCGCGGCCGGAATGTTCTTCCGTCCGCGCAGATATCCGCGGATGGTCTCGTAACGGTGCAAACCGTAGAACGAGAGAATCGTCAGTAAAAGAAAGTAAGGCGCCAACAGAGCATAGTCGAACCATGCGAGTTGGTGGATACCGGCGAACGTGTCGTCAAAGAGCGAACGCGAAATCTGATCGCTCAGCGAACCTGCAAGATAGAACGCAAACGGAAGCGGCGCGCTGGTCATGTGGATGGCAGACAGTAGATAAAAATGAGCCTCCGTCTATTATACGGCGTTGGGGAAGGAGAGGTCATGGGGTGAACCCCCGTATGATTCGCCGTTTGTTCTCCGGGCGAGGACGCTTGCGGTGGAATGTATAAAATGGACCGCATGCGTTGGGCCGCATTCTTACTTCTTGGCAGTGCGTTGTACGCGCAAACGGCTCAGGAGTTGGAATTTTTTGAGAAGCGGATCCGGCCGGTATTCGCGGCGAAGTGCATGGGGTGCCATGGTCCGCAGGCGAGTCCGGTGCGGGCGCATCTTCGTCTGGATTCGCGCGAGGGAATGCGCAAGGGTGGCGATTCGGGGCCTGCGATTGTTCCGGGCGACGCGGCAAAGAGTCTGCTGATGAAGGCCGTCTCCTACACCGACCTGGATTTGCGCATGCCGCCAACGGGCAAGCTGAGCGACGCCGAGATTGCCGATCTGCGGCGGTGGATCGATATGGGCGCGCCCGACCCGCGGACGGCTGCCGGCGGGCTGGCCGGTTCACGGCAGTTGGACGTGGAGCGTGGCAAGCGGCACTGGGCTTTCCGGCCCGTGGCCAAGCCGGCGGCGAAGCCCGAGATGGCGGCGGGAGAACCCGCGTCCAAGCGCGTGTGGCTGCGGCGTGTGACGTACGATCTCACCGGCCTGCCGCCTTCGCGCGAGGAGATGGCGTCGTATCTGGCCGACTCCTCCACAGAGTCTGACGGCCGTGTGGTGGAGCGGCTGCTGGCTTCGCCGCACTATGGCGAGCGGTGGGCGCGGCACTGGCTCGACCTGGTCCGGTTCGCCGAAACGAACGGACACGAGTTCGACAACGACAAGCTGGATGCCTGGCGCTACCGCGACTATGTGATTCGCGCGTTCAATCAGGACGTGCCGTACAACCAGTTCGTGCGGGAACATATCGCGGGCGATCTGATGCCGGTGAAGCGCCTGTCGCGGGACGGGTCGTTTTATGAGTCGCCCATCGGCACGGGCTTCTACTGGTTCGGCGAGGTGCTGAACAGCGCAGTGGATTCGGTGAAGTCGAGAAGCGACCAGGTGGACAACCAGATCGACGTGATGGGGAAAACATTTCTCGGGCTCACCGTGGCGTGCGCGCGTTGTCACGATCACAAGTTCGATCCGGTTCCCACGCTGGACTACTACTCGCTGGCTGGCTATCTGCATAGCACGGCGATGCAGGAGGCCGTGATCGATTCGCCGGGACGCGGGAGAGCGATTGGCGAGGCGGCGGCCAAAGTTCCTCACAGGCAGGAGCGGCGTCCGGAGACGAGTCTGCGGGAGAACGATGTGCTGTTCGCCAGCTTTCGCGGTGGCACGCCGGACGGCTGGACGGCGCAGGGCGTGCCGGATGCGCACGGCGCGAAGGAGTTCGTGGGTTCGTACACGTCGCGCAAGTTCGCGCTGAAGCAGCTTTGGGTGCATGTGCTGTTGCGGGGCACGAAGACGGACAAGGCTCTGCGCGAGCGCGCTCCGCTGCGCGTGACGGTGGTGGCCGACGATCACAAGAGCGAGCACTTTTTTCCCGGCGGCAAGGGGTGGGAATGGGTGACGGTGCGGATGACGAAGGAGATCGGGCGCATCTGTTACTTCGAGATTGTGGACCGCGCGCGCGACGGTTATCTTCAGGTGGACCGCATTGTGCTGTCCGGCGACGAGAAGGCGCCGCCGTTAGGGGCCACGGCGGAGGGCGCTCCTGAGGCGCCTGTGCCCGCCCAGCCATCCTTGCCGCCCTCCACCTTCGCCATGATCGCCATGGACGAGGACCCGGGTGACACGAGGGTGCACATTCGCGGGTCGCACAAGAACCTGGGCGAGATTGCGCCGCGCCGCTTTCTGCGCGTAATTGCAGGTGAGGATCAGACGCCTGTCGAGCCGGGGCGGAGCGGGCGGTTGGCGCTGGCCGAATGGATGGCGAGCGAACGGAATCCGCTGACGGCGCGCGTGATGGTGAACCGCATCTGGGCGCATCATTTCGGCAAGGGTCTTGTCCCGACGCCGGACAACTTTGGCATGACGGGCGAGCGGCCTTCGAATCCCGCGATGCTGGACTGGCTGGCGGCGCGGTTCGTGGAAAGCGGCTGGAGCGTGAAGGCGGTGCACCGCGAAATTGTGCTGAGCCCGCAGTACCGCGCGGCGAATCTGCCGGTGCGGCGTCTCGAGGCCGAGGCGATTCGCGATGCGTTGCTGGCCGTGTCGGGTTCGCTGGACCCGGCGATGTATGGACGCAGCGTGCCGCCCTACATCAGCAAATATCAGGACGGGCGGGGCAAGCCCAAAACGGGTCCGCTCGACGGCGCCAACCGGCGCAGCCTCTACATCGAGGTGCGGCGCAACTTTCTGACGCCGATGTTTCTGGCGTTCGACTATCCGCTGCCGGTTTCGACCACGGGCGCGCGGGGCGCCTCGACCGTGCCGTCGCAGGCGCTCATGATGATGAACAACGAATTCGTACTGCTGTGCGCCGGGCGTTGGGCTCAGCGGCTGGAGCGGGAGGAGCCGGACGAGCAGGCCCGCGTGCGGCGCATGTTCGAGGAGGCCTTCGCAAGGCCGGCCGAGGATTGGGAGGTGCGTGAGGTGGCCGCATTCGCGCGCGAACGGGGATGGAAGGAAGCGGCGCACACACTGTTCAATTCGGCGGAGTTTCTCTATGTCCAGTAGTCATATGCGGTCCGCGATGACGAGGCGCGAGGCGCTGTGCCGGTGCGCGAACGGCTTTGGCGGCATGGCGCTGCTGTCGATGCTGGCCCGTGAAACGGCCAGTGGCGCGGTGCGTGCGCCACATTTCCCGGCCAAGGCGAAGAGTGTCATTTTCCTATTCATGGACGGCGGCCCTTCGCAGATGGATAGCTTCGATCCGAAGCCGCGTCTGCGCGCCGACCATGGCAAGCCGCTGCCGTTCAAGCCGCCAACCACCGTATTCAATATCAGCGACAAGATTCTCGGTTCGCCCTACGAGTTCAAGAAGCATGGACAAAGCGGCGCCGAGGTGAGCGATCTGTTTCCCCATGTGGCCGGATGTGTGGATGATCTGGCCATCATACGGTCCATGGTGGCCGACCATAGCGAGCACACCGCGGCCAACTATTTCATGCACTCCGGCTCCGGATTTCAGGGCCGGCCGAGCATGGGGTCGTGGGTGAATTACGGCCTTGGCAGCGTAAGCGAGAACCTGCCGGGCTTCATTGTTCTGGAGAGCGGTCTGATTCCGCCGGGCGGACTGGACTGCTTCGGCAGCGGCTTTCTGCCGGCCACCTATCAGGGCACGTTGTTTCGCAAGGGTGAGCATCCGATTGCCGATCTGGAACCGGCCGGAGGCGATGCGGCGGGACAGAGGGCGAAGCTCGATCTGCTGGCGAAACTAAACAAAGGCGTGGTGAAAAGGTTTGGCGAAGTAAGCGAGATGGAGGCCACCATCGCCAACTATGAGCTTGCCTACAAGATGCAGAAAGAGGTGCCCGGCCTGCTCGATCTGAGCCAGGAGAGTGAGGCGACGAAGAAGCTGTATGGCATCGGTGGCGAGTGGACCGGCGAATTCGGACGCGAGTGCCTGCTTGCCCGGAGGCTGGTGGAGCGGGGCGTGCGGTTCATTGAACTGCTGACGCCGGAGCGGCGCGGTCTGGACCGGTGGGATCAGCACTCGGGCATCGAGAAAGGGCACCGCATCAACGCGCAGTCCACCGACCAGCCGATTGCGGGACTGTTGAAGGACCTGAAGTCGCGCGGGCTGCTCGATTCGACCCTGGTGGTGTGGGGCGGCGAGTTTGGCCGCACGCCGTGCGCGCAGTTTTCCGAGAAGGGCGGCGCGAGCGACGTGGGCCGGGACCACAACCCGTTCGGGTTCACGATGTGGATGGCGGGCGGCGGCGTAAAGGGCGGACAGGTGGTGGGCGCGACCGATGATTTCGGTTATTTCGCGGTGGAGAACAAGATTCACGTGCACGACCTACACGCGACGATGCTGCACCTTTTGGGGCTGGACCATAAGCGGCTGACCTACCGCTGGAGCGGGCGCGACATGCGGCTCACCGACGTGCACGGCAACGTGGTGAAGGAACTGCTCGCGTAGGCGGGCCGCCGCTGGGCGGCGTCAAAAGTGCAGCCGCAGGGCGAACTGCAACTGCCTCGGCGAACGCGCCGAAAGGATGCGGCCGAAGGTGGACGGCTCATCGGCGTAGCGTTCGGGCAGGTTGAAATGCGCGGTGTTCGTGAGATTGAACATCTGCGCCTCGACCGTGAGACGCAGCGTTTCGGTGAGCCGGAAGAGCCGCGCGGCGGAAACGTCGAAGTTGACCAGGCCGGGCGCTTCGACGATGTTGCGTCCGGCGTTGCCGAACGTGAAAGGCCGGGCCGGGGAGAAGGCGCCGGTATCAAACCAGCGCTCCGGCGTGCGCGCGTCGAGGCGGGGATTGGCGGACACATCGGGGCGGTCGTACCCGTTATTGCCGCTGGCGTTGCCCGTGTTCGAATTGTCGAAGCGGAGGATGGGCGTGAACGGCGCGCCGGTTTGCGCGGTGGTGATGGTGCGCAACACGATGCCAAACGGCGCTTCGAAGACAGCGGCGGCGCTCAGGCGGTGGCTCACGTCGAAACTGGAACGCGCGCGTTCCGCGGCGTAATCGCGGCTGTTCTGGGGAAAGTTCGCATCGGCGTTGGTGGCGAGGAACGCCGAGGCGTCGTCGATGGATTTGGCCCACGTGTAAGAGGCGAGCAGGGACACGCGGCGCGCCAGGCGGCGGTTCACGAGCGCTTGCAGCGAATGGTAGATGGAATTGCCGCCGGATTCGGTGAAGAAGATGCTGCCGAAATCGGGCGACGGGCGGCGCTCATCCACGACGCCGGGGCCGGGAGCGGGCTGGTTCAGATCGCGCGAACGGTTCAGGTGCGTGCCCTTCGACCCCACATAGCCGAGGCTGAGCGAGGTGGCGGCGTCCAGTTCGCGTTCGATGGCCAGATTCCAGTGCTGAAGCGAAGCCGTCCTGAGATCGGGGGAGATCGTGGTGGGGCTGGGCGGCGGCGCGAAGCCACCGCCGGTGGGGAAAGGATCGTTCAGCGTAAGCAGGGAGTCTTCGGAAGGGAAAAAGACGCGGATGTTGAACAGGGGGGGATTGAAGTAGAGCGAGCTTGACACCACCAGCATGTTCGCGTCGTGGAAGAAGCCATAGCCGGCGCGGAGGGTGGTGCGCGGCACCGGCGTCCAGGCCAGACCAATGCGCGGCGCGAAGTTGTTGCGGTCCGGGCGCAGCCCGCCGCGTGGCACGCCGTTCGCGCCGGTCCGTTCCAGGCGCATGGTGGCGGGATTCAGCGCGTACATGCGGCCGTCCGGGTCGGTGGGCGGAGAGTTGTATTCGTAGCGCAGTCCGAGGGTGAGCGTAAGGCGCGGGGCGAGGCGCCAGTCGTCCTGCGCGTAGAAGTTGAGCGCGTGGGTGCGGAGGTCCTGGCGGTTATCGAACTGGGCCTGGATGCCCAGGATGGGAAGGCCGAGCAGGAGATCGGCTACGCCGCTGGTGGTGAGCGCGCCGGAGAAGTTGAGCGAGCCGCGGGCGAAGTAGTCGAGATAGCCGTGGGCGCGAAAGCGGCGCAGGTCGGCGCCGAAGCGGAGGGCGTGGGCGCCACGCAGGAGCTGGAGGGACGGTTGGGCCTGCCATGCCGTGGTGGAGCGGCGGAGCGGGAAGAGATCGGCGTCGCCGATGGAGGACAGACCGGCGATTTCCATGGAGGGATAGCCGAAGTCGCGCGGCGGCACGTTCAGCCAGTTGACGCCCCAGGCCGCGCCCACGTTGGTGGCGTGGTTTTCCTGCCGGGCCTCACGGAAGGAGCGTGCGAAGGCGGCGCGCAGGGTCCACACGGCCGAGGGCGACAGCGTGTGCGTGTGCTGGGCCGTGAGGTTGTGGCCGGAGTTCTCGTTGAAGTTGCCGAAGCCGGGGACGGTGGCCGCGCCGGCGGAGAAGGGATCGTAGCGGTGGCCCCGTCCATAGCCGTAGCGGAGCGTGAGATCGCCGTGGGTGGCGAGGCGCTGGTCAAAACGGACAATGGCCTGGTCCAGCGTGTCGCGTAGCACGGGTTGGGCGAGAAGGTTGCCGGAAGCCGCACCGCTACTGGCGGCGGGAAACAGCGCGAGTACGCGCGGGGCAAGCGGCGAAATGCGCGCGGCGGGGATGCGCGCATTGGGGAAGGGCTGTTGCGTGAAGGGATCGATCACCGGCGCGCCGTCAGCGGAGAGATCTCCGGCGCGCTGCGCGGCGGTGGGCACTGTGGCCAGTCGCGTAATGCCCTGGCGCTCGCGCAGGCCCTCGTAGTTGGCGAAGAAGAAGGCGCGGTCCTTCCGGATGGGGCCTCCCAGCGAAGCTCCGGCCTGGTTGCGCGCGTACTTCGGGTTGGCCGCGGCGTCGAAGAAGTTGCGGGCGTCCAGGCGGCGGTTGCGCAGATACTCATACACGGCCCCGTGAAAAGCATTCGTGCCCGAGCGGGTGAGAACGTTCACTTGCGCCCCGGCGTTGCGGCCGTACTCGGCGGTATAGGAGCCGGTGAGCACGCGGAACTCGGCAATGGATTCGACGGGCGGCTGGAGCACATAGCGGTTCGTGTAGCCGTCGTTGTTGTCCGCGCCGTCGATGGTGAAGTTGTTGAACTCTTCGCGCGCCCCCGAGGCGTGCATGGCGAAGGAGCCGTCGGTGCTGAGTTCGGAGCCTGGGACGGGCGGGACGACGCCGGGTGCGAGCAGGCTGAGTTGCAGGAAGTCGCGGCGGTTGAGCGGCAGGCCGGCCAGGCGCGCGCGGTCGAGCGTGAGTCCTGTGGAGAGCGATTCGGACACCAGTTCGGCCACTGTGATGCTGGTGGCGCCGGCCTCCGGGGCGAGAGTGAAGTCGAGGCGGAGGCGCGCGTCGAGCGTGAGCGTCACCTCCTCGCGCTGGGGCGCGAAGCCATCATGCGTGGCGGTGACGGTATAGCGTCCGGGCGCGAGCGCGGGCAGGCGGTAGTAGCCGGCCGCGTTGGCGCGCGCTTCCACGGTGAGTCCGGCGCTGGAGGCGGTGGCCGTGACGGCGGCTCCGGGAATGAAGGCATGCGAGGCGTCGCGCACATAGCCGGACAGCGTCGCGGTGACCAACTGGGCCTGTAGCGACGCCGGGACCAGGCAGAGGAGAACGAAGATGCGCACGCTTCAGGAACCCGCCTTTTCCGCGCCGGGCTTGGCGGCGGTTTTTCTCAGGAGCCGCAGAGTGTAGGCGGCGATGATGGCGGCGATG
This sequence comes from Bryobacterales bacterium, assembly GCA_020847045.1. Taxonomy (GTDB): domain Bacteria; phylum Acidobacteriota; class Terriglobia; order Bryobacterales; family Bryobacteraceae; genus JAFLBB01. Next base: position 48,222 of record JADLCT010000005.1, read on the forward strand.
GCGAACACGGCTCCATATAGTATCGCCGGGTGCTCCTTGGTCCAGGGCTGAATGGCGCCAAGGACATCGCCGTAGCGGCGTTCGGGCCCTGGCACCAGGACGATGCGTTCTATGGGCGCGTTGCGGTCCGCGATGATGGCCAGGCCGTAGGAGACTGGTTTTGCTTCGGGGTTGCCATACCAAAGCGAATGCTCCCCCTGCTCGTGGGGAACGAAGCGCAACATGCGGACAAGGGACTCCGCGGCGATGCGGCTGATCTGAAGCGGGGGGCCGCCGAGGTTATAGATGTAGAGGCGGGCGTAGCGGGCGTGCTGGCTGCCGCAGGGAAGCGTGAGTTCCTGCGCGGCGTTGGTGTGAAACAGCATGCCGGAGCAGGCGGTGCGCCAGGACCTGCCATCGTTGCTGAGGGTGACGCGCACGGGGCGGAGGAATGACTGGCTGCTCGTGTCGGCGCGCAGCCGCGACCACGGGGCGGGCTTCTCGCCGAAGTCCAGCCGGAGAATCGTTTCGGTTGGGGTGGGCGGGGATTCCGGCACAGGCGTGAATTCGCGCACGGTTTGCATGAGCGGCCGGGTCTCCTGGCGCAGAAGCAGTGTGGCTCCGGTGAGCGTGCGCGGATCAGGCCAATCGCCGATGCGCGCGCGGAGATAGGGCTGCGTGGACGGCGGGTAGACGAGATCGAGCGCCCTCCATGTCACGCCGTCCTGCTCGTGCGCCAGGATAAAGGCGCGGTCAATCAGAGTCTCCCACGACTTGCCGTCGAGGGAGGACTCCAGGTGAACGGGGCGGAGGAAGCCGCCGCCGGCGGCGCTGAGGCGCAGGCGCGAATGGCGCGTAGCGGCAGGGGCTCGCACGACAAACTGGAGTTCGCCGCCGGCCGTGGGCGTGCGGTCCATGATGGTGGCGGCGTAGCTCTGTTCAGTGGCCGATCCCGCTAGGCTTTCGATGGAGTAGGACAGCGGCGTGTCCTGATGGAAGATGCGGAGGTCGGCGAGATCGGGCCGCGCATGGGCGAGGATGTCCGGACCGAGCCGCACCAGGTGGAGCACGCCGGGCGAGGATACGGTTAGGCGTCTGCGGTACTCCCACTGGGCAGGATCGGGTGTTTCGGCTAGCAGCGGGGCTGTCAGCGCGAGAGCGAGGAGGAAACGGCTCACCTAGCCATTGTCGCTCCGGCGGGGTTGTCCGAGCCGCTTGCGGCATCCGGGGGTTAAAACGGAAACGGAGGCGAGACCGCGCCGGAAGCCTCCAGGCGGAAAGCGCCGTGCGCGGCGGGTTCGATCATGACGTTGATCTGGCGCATGCCGGGGCGTCCCTCCACGAGCGCGGTGTCCAGGATGTCGGCGACGCCGCCGGAATAGAGCACGCGCACGCGTCCGGGCTCCGCGCCCATCCCGCTTGCGTAGAGGCTGAAGGCCCCTTGTCCCAGAGACTTCACCTCTTCGATGACCGGGGGCGCGGGTGAGGCGCTGTAGGCAAAGCCGGCGGCATCCATCCCGGAATGACGCACGGTGAAGACCTCCGGCGCATGGGATGGGCCTGCCAAGAGCACGTCAATCCGCGTGGGAGAGGCATAGAGCAGCGGGAGCGAAGCGCCATCCTTGCGGAAGACGCGAACTCCTCCCAGAAGCGGCATGGCGGCGCCGTCCGGCGCAGTGGTTTCCGCTGGCGCCAGATTCACGCCCAGCAGAGACAAGACGCCACCGGGCGCGTTCGCGCTCTGACGGGCTCCCGTCACATGTGGCAGGGCCGCTTCCACATCGGCGCGGCTCAGCGCCACGTCATACCGGGCGACGCGTCCAGGAACCACGGTGGCGGAAGCGATGTCGTGCAGGATGCTAGCCCCACGCAGAATGGTGATGCGATAGCGGCCAGGATCGAGATCGACGAAGCCATAGAAGCCCGTGGCGTCCGTGGTGGTCTCGCGCACGGGTTCGGCTCCGGTTTCCGTACGCAGCAGGACACGCGCGCCGTCCACCCACCATTCGGGACCATCCGGGGCAACCAAGACGCCCGCGAGGTGGCCCGTGACGGGCGACTCCAGCCAGGGCAATCGCGGCACGGCCGCAGGCTGGCGGAAGAAGGAGGCGGCGGTGTCGAGGAAGGTCCGGTGTGGTTGCGTGGGCGCGCCGGCGGCGTTCAAACGGCTGGTGCTCGCATAGCTGTACAAGCCGATGCCGGCCGGTGGGGAGCCGCCCGAATTCACCTTGAGCAGGCGCGTCATCTGGCGCTGCGACGCGCTTACGGGGTTCAGATAGAGGCCAATGCCGGGCACATAGCGGCGTCCATATTGATGCGCGCGCGTGAAATCATACCAGCGTTCCAGCCGCGACGCGGCGCCCGGCTCACGGAAATAGTGCATGGGCACGCCGAGGTCGAGGATGCCCTCGCGCATCCAGCCGAGCCAGTCCTGAAACACCTTGGCATAAGAAGCGCTGCGCTGGAACGCCTCGGCGCCGGCCGGGGCATCGCCCCAACTGATGAGCGCCGCGCTGATCTTGACCGCCGGCTTCAATTCATGAGCGCGCAGGTAGATCTGCCGTACGAGCGAGGTCACCTGGCCGCGACGAAAGCCGTTCCAGTCGGGGTCATTGCGCGGCGATTCGGTGGGGGAGGCGTTGGCGAGGCGGCGGAAGCGTTCCAGTGCGGCAAAGTTGTATCCGGAGTCGGCGCTCTCCTCGTACCGGATATAGTCCAGGTGGATTCCGTCGATGTCATAGTCGCGCAACGGTCCGGTGATGACCGAGGCGAGATAGCGCTGGACGGCGGGGTGTCCCGGGTCGAGCGAGTTGCCGGTGCGGCCGGTGCTCGAAAAGGTCAGCCACAGATCGCGGCCGAACTGGCCGGGACCGTGTTTGTAGTACAGGTGCGCCGGATTCACCGGCGGCGGTATGTTCGGCTGCCACAGCGGGTAGACGACGAACCAGGCGTGCACCTCGATGCCGCGCGCATGGGCGCGGTCAACGATGTAGGCCAGCGCGTCGAAGTCCTGCGAATAGGTGGGGTCCTGCGCGGGCACTTCGGGCGTCTTCAGATAGTAGCTGTCGGCCCGGCGGCGCACCTGCAGGAAGATGGCGTTGCAGTGCGAAGCGGCCACGTCTTCAATCAGCTTGTCCGCCTCGGCCGCATTCTTGTACCCGGCGTGATAGGCGTCCACCCAGAAGGCGCGATACTGTTCGGGTGGTTCCGGGGAACCGGCGGCGAGGAGCAGGGCAGGCGCCAGGGCCAACAGAATCCGCATTCAATTCCCTATCGGACGGCGGAAGGAATCGCGACAGGGAAGCGCGTCAGAAACCGTCAATCAGGTGGCCCATCTTGTCCCGCTTGGTATCGAGGTAACGGCGGGCATATTCGGCGCCGGAGGCCACAATGGGCACACGCTCGGCCACCGTCACGCCGGCGCGCTCGATGGCCTGAATCTTTTCGGGATTGTTCGACAGCAGCCGGACCCGCTCCACGCCAAAGTAGCGCAGAATGTGGCCCGGCAGCAGATACTCGCGCAGGTCGGCGGCAAAGCCGAGGGCGACGTTGGCCTCCACGGTGTCGGCGCCCTGATCCTGCAACTCATAGGCCCGGACCTTATTGATCAGGCCGATGCCGCGCCCCTCCTTCGGTTCATAGATGATGAGTCCGCGGCCTTCGCCGGCGATGAGGGCGAGGGCGATCTCCAACTGCTCGCGGCAGTCGCAGCGCAGGCTGTGAAAGACGTCTCCGGTCAGGCACTGGGAGTGGATCCGCACAAGCGGCGGCTCGCCGGCGAGGTCGCCCATGCGCACGGCAATGGCCTCCTCCTCCCCGCCGTCAGGCAGGAGCATACGAAAGGCGAAGAGGCGGAAATGGCCAAACCGGGTGGGAAAGTCGGCCTCGGCGACCTTCACAGGGGCCAGATTGTCGTTTGACACCGAATCCACCATTTTATAATGGAGGGACGCCGCAATGGTCGATCAGCACCTCGTCATTCTGCTGGTAAAGCTGGCCATCGCGGCCAGCATGGCGAGTATTCTGGTGCGCTTTGAGGCATTCAAGCGCCTGCTGCTGCGCGAAGAGCGCACCATTTACCAGCGGTTGCAGCTTACTTTGGCGCTGGCCGCGGCTTTCGGCGCGGGCGTGGCCGTACGCGTGGCCACCGGCACTTACAAGGCGGCCGATCTCGGTTTGGAGGCAAGTTTTCTGGCCGGGCTGCTCGGTGGCTATGTGCCCGGGTTGCTCGGCGGAGTGCTGATTTCGCTGCCCGCCATGTTCGGCGGAGAGATGCTGACGATGCCGCTGTATGCGGCCGTGGGCGTACTGGCCGGCATGTTGCGCGACGCGGCGCCCGAGTTGGAGGAGATCTGGCGCGTTTCGCCGTTTCTTGAGATGAACCTCATCCGCGCCATCCGCAACTGGAGCGGCAACCGGCGGCTGGTGTTTCACCTGATTCTCATCGCGGCGCTGATGTCGCTGGAGCCGCTGCGCTTTGGCATGAGCCACCTGCGGCACGAGGGCGGCGTGTTTGTGCTGTATCCCGAGGGCGCGGAGTTCTGGAACTACGTTGCCGTGTGGTTCTCCACGATGTTCGCCGTTTTGCTGCCGCTGAAGATCTGGGCCAATGCGCGGACCGAGCGGCAGGTGGAGATTCAGGCGCGCCTGCTGCAGGAGGCCCGTCTGCGCGCGCTGACCAGCCAGATCAATCCGCACTTCCTTTTCAACACGCTGAACTCCATCGCGTCGCTTGTACGCACGGATCCGGATGGGGCGCGGCTGGTAATCGTAAAGCTTTCCAACATCCTGCGCCGATTAATGAAGAAGACCGAGAACGTCACTTCGCTGCGTGAGGAGATGAATTTCATTGAGGACTACATCGCCATTGAAATGGTCCGGTTCGGCAGCAAGCTGCGGTATGTGAAGGATGTAGAGGGCGCGGTTCTGGAGGCGCGCGTGCCGAGCATGATTCTCCAGCCAATTGTGGAGAATAGTTTGAAGCACGGGCTGGCGAGCAAGGTGGAGGGCGGCACCATACGCGTGCGCGCCTGGCTGGGGGAAGGCAAGCTGCACCTGGAAGTGGAAGATGATGGTGTAGGCATTCCCGAGGCCCGGCTGAACCGGATCTTCGAACAGGGGATCGGTGTAAGTAATGTGAATGAGAGGTTGCAAGTTCTGTTCGGAGATGAGTACCGTATGTGGATTGACAGTAAAACGGGCGAGGGGACGCGGACGGGCATCGAAATTCCTTCCGGGGCTACCAGCCTGGCGGCGGTGTCCTGAGGAAGGCCGGTAACGACAACACATGATCAAACCCCTGTTGAAGGAATTCGAGGCGCCAATTCTGACGATTACGCGCGACAACCGGCTGCCTCGGACGATTGCCGGCAAGACGCGGAGAATCTACGACATCCTCTCCACCGTCTACCCGTTATCCACCTATTGCTTCCATTCCCGGGCGCACAAAACGGCGCTGGAGGTGTCGGGCATCCGGAACGGAATGCGCGTGCTGGAGGTGGCCACGGGCAGCGGCGAGATGTTCCGCCGCCTGGTGCGCGCCAACCGTCACGGTTCGACGGTGGGCGTGGATCTCTCGCCGAACATGGCCTCGAAGACCTACCGGCAGATGCGGACCGAGTATCCGGGCGTGGACGCGCACTGCCAGGCGGTGGATGCGCGGTATCTGCCCTTCGCCGATGGCGCCTACGACGCGGTGGTGTGCTGTTATCTGCTGGAGCTGCTCTCCACGCCCGACATCATTCTGACGCTGGAGGAGATCCGGCGCGTGCTGCGGCCGGGCGGAACGTTGACCCTGGTGAACATTGGCGTGAACGGCCCGATCTTCTCGCACCTGTACCGCTTTGCGGGGCGTCTGGCGCCGGCCTTCTGGGGGCGCTCGGTGGACGGGCGCGTGAATGAACTGGTGCACGCCTGCCGCCTGCATGTCTACGATGAGAGGCACGTGCGGCAGTCGGGTTACCACTCGCGGGTGCTGGCGGCGCGCAAGGGCTGAGGCGCGGGCGGCGGCCGTTTCAGGCCCACAACTCGTGAATCGGGAAGTAGAATTCTTCGTTGTTCACGCGCGGAACGTATTCAAAGCCACGCCCGGCAGGGTAATCATAGCGGACCTTGGTCCAGTCGATGCCCAGCGCGGAGTAGATGGTGGCCTCGATGTCCTCGCTGCGGATGTCGCGGCCCAGGCTCCAGCCGGGTTCGGCGGTGGAGCGTCCCTGGGCGTCGGAGGCGCCGATGGCCCGTCCGCCGCGAATGCCCGCGCCGGCCATGAACACGGCGGTTTGCAGAAAGTGGTCGCGGCCCGAGGTCGTATTCAGATTGCCGGTGGTGCGGCCAAACTCGCCCAGGGCGAGAATGAGCGTACTGTCGAATAGCCCCTCGTTTTTCAAGTCCTCGATCAGCGTTCCGAGTCCGCCGTCGAACTGGCGGCCGAGCGAGGCGGCATTGGAGGCGTTCAACGCGCCCGTGTAAATGTTGTTGTGGTTGTCCCAGGAGCCGACGTTGATCTGGATGAAACGCGGGCCGAGTCCGCCCTTCAGCAGATTCCGCGTGGCCAGGCAGGCGTTGCCGAAGCCGGAGTTGCCGTAGCGGACGCGCTCCTCCGTGGTGAAGCGGAAGGCGGCGTCGACCTCGCTGTTGTACATCAGGCGGCGCGCGCTCAGGTTCCAGTTCACCATCTCGGCGGTTCCGGCGCCCAGGGTTTGCAGGGAGCGCTCTTCGGCGTCGAGTTGCATGAGCAGTTCCCAGCGGCGCAGGAAAGCGTCGCCGCCGCTGGGGTGCGTGGTGTTGCCCAGTCCGTTGCCGCCGGGGTTTACATAAAACGGGCCATGCTCGGAGGCGAGGTATCCATTCTCGGGACCGCTGCCCGAGTTCAGCGACAGAAAGGCCGGCAGCGGCTTTCCCGCGTTCTCCTGGGCGAATTCGAGCGACACCACCGAGCCGATGTGCGGGGCGAATTTATTCACCGAGGGCACGGGATTGCGGCCGATTTGCAGCCACGACTGGCCCAGTCCATGCACCGCCGTCCAGGAGAGCACGCTGCGCAGGAGGACGGCCGAGTCGAGATGGCCGGCGAGTTTCGGAAACAGGCCGCGCGGCCAGCGCACGCCGCCGTAGCTGGTGGGATCAAATGCCGTGGGCGTCCAGGCGCCTTCCTTCAGGTCGAAGGTGTCGGTGTGGGATGGTCCGCCCGTCATGTTCACCAGCACGCAGTAGCGGGCCGTGCCCTTGGGCGGGGAGGCGGCGCGGGCCACGGTCTCCAGGGGGCGGGAGGGCAGAAGCATGTATCCGCCCAGAGCCGACGCCGCGTGGCGGAACAGGCAGCGGCGCGTCAGATGGCGCCGGCGCAGCAGGTGAACGCCGGAGATCCGGTTCCAGTCGATTCCAAAACGGTCGCGCATGTACTTTTCTCCGCCTTCGTACTTAATAGCTGAACAGGAACTCGACCTTGTTTACCAAGGCCCAGGCCAGATCCTCGATGGCCATATTGCGCGCCGTGGCCGAAGTGGCGTAGCGGGCAAGGAAGGCCAGCGCCCGTTCGCGTTCATACTCGCTTGGCATGCGGCCCAGGAAGGTGAGGAACATCTCGTCGGTGAGTTCGCCGTTACCGGCGATTTTGGCCACGCGCTGCAGCGTGGGCGAGGCGGTCATGCGCACGCGGTTGATCACCTGCGCATCGTTCATCAGGGCCAGTTGCTGCAGGATGCTGCCCGATTGCCGGCGCTCGATCGTGTCGCGGTTGCCGCGCAGGAAGGTGTTCATGAACGCGTTGGCGCCGCCGTTGGAGCGCGGCTCCACGGGTTCGGGCAGTTCCATGGCCCAGCGGGCCGGATCGCTCCAACCCTCGACGGTGTAGTTGGTCATGACGCCGGTGGCCTTGGCCAGTTCGTCGTGGATCTCCTCGCCCATCAGCCGCCGTGGATAGTGGCGGGCAAACAGAGGCACCTTGGTGAGGTCCCACGCGGCGTCGTAGCGCGAACTCAACTGGTAAGCCGAGGATTGCACGAGCAGCCGGAGGAACTCGCGCAGGTTGAAGTTCTCCTCGCGCAGCACGCGGGCCAGATCCTCGAGCAGACGGGGATGCGACGCCTGCAGCGCCCAGGGGGCGGGCGGCGGATTGTCAGGATCGAGCCGCGCCGGATCGAGCCCTTCCACGGGTTCCACCAGACCGTGATTGAACATCTCCTTCCATAGCCGGTTGGCGAAGTTGCGCGCCAGCATGGGATCGTTCATGACGTTTTCGGCGAAGGCGGCGCGCCAGTTGGCCGTATCGGGCTTGGCGCCAGTGACGTGATATTCCGGCGTCAGGTTGCGCAGCGAGCCGATGGCCACGCGGTTGGGCCGGTTGCCGTAATTCGTATTCAGGTCATAGGTGCCGGTGGTGGCGTCGGAGACGGCGTTGCTCTGGTAATAGTCGCTGGCCGTGTTGTTGTCCTGCACGCGGCGCGTGCGGGAGAAGAAGGCGGCCATGCGGTAGGCGTCCAGCCGGGTGGCGGACTTGCCCCAGACGCTGAGAGCGTCCAGGTGGCGGCGGCCATCGTGGCAGACGAGGCAATCGTAATGTCCCATGCCGAGGAACATGGAGGCCGAGCGGGAGAACATCAGATCGTAGGTGTCCTGGGCCGGGCCGGTGGAGATGCCGCCTAAAACATAGTTGGCCGCGCCAGTGGAGGATTCGAAGTTGTTGCCGCGCCCCGTGATCGCCTCGTAGACGATGTCCTTCAGCGGCTTGTTTTCGTGGATGGCGCCGCGCATCCAGTCATACATGGCATTGCGGCCACGGAACTGGCGGGAGAAGTTGGCCGAGTTGCGCGTATTTTGCAGCAGGTCGCCGAGCCACATGGTCCACTTATGGGTGAACTCGGGCGAGTAGAGAAGCTGGTCGATGACGATGTTGCGCTTGGAGGCGTCATCCTGCGCGGCGAAGGTGCGCACCTGTTCGGAGGTGGGAATGCGGCCGGTGAGGTCGAGCGTGATGCGGCGCAGAAACTCCTCGTCGGTGGTGAGCCGGGCCGATTCAACGCCGGCCTGTTCGAGTTTGCCAAAGATGGCGTCGTCGATCAGGTTGCGGCGCGGAATGGAGGAGGCGGCAACGGCGAGCGGCTGCTGTCCCGCCCGGCGGCGGACGCCAAAGTGGGCGGCGCGCTGAAAGGCGTCCTCTCGCGCGCGTCCGGATTGCTCCAGGAATTGCTCAGGATTTTCCGTATAGGAACAGTTGGCGCCTGAACCCGAGCCATTCTGCGCCAGGCAGACAGCCAGGGCGCCGAACGCAGGAAGAACGGCACGCAGCCTTGCCCAAAGGCTTCGTCGAATCACAATGCACCCTCCCGCCCGGCACATGACCACATCTCAACGCGGCGCCGGAGCGCATCTACCAACCTAGCAAATTTCGAGGCGGCCGCATATATACCACAGGCGGTCAAAATCACCCCGGACGGCGGGCCGGCCGGGGTGGGTTGACGTGGCAGTGCTGGCAGACCGCCGTCTGCAACTGGGGGTCTACCCGGTGCGCGTCCGCCCGGAAGGGCGCCATCTCGGCGTGACAACCGGTGCAGTTCAGATCGCGGCTGACCACCAGGCGGTGCGCCTGTTCAAAGTGCCAGTAGCCGGGGCGGCCCTTGGCAATCATGGCCGGGAGGTTGTGGCACGACTTGCAGGCGGTGGCAAGCGCCGGGCTGGCGGCGGGAGGCGTTGTGCGCACTACGGCGGAGGAGGGCGGGGGCGGCTCGGGTTTGCGTTCGGCGATCACCGTTTGCGCCGCCACCCGTCCCATCAGGATCGACGGCCCGAGAAAGGTGCCTTCGAGCCCGTTTTTCCCATTGATGCCGCCAAACCCTGTGGCTTCTCCGGCGGCCAAAAGGCCAGGGACGGGCTTGCCCGCGTTGTTGAGCACACGGCATGACGCATCCACGGTGATGCCGCCCATGCTTTTGCGCACCAGGATGTACATCGGCGCGGCGTAGAAGGGCGGCTTCACGATGGGGCGCGGCGGCGGGGCGAATTCCGCGTTCCTCACCTTCGGGCCGAAGCGGCCAAAGTCGGTGTCCGCGCCGGCCTCGATCATCCGGTTGTAGCGTTCGATGGTGGCGTTGAGGGCGCCGGCAGGCATGCCCGTCTCCTGGGCGAGAGCGTCCAGGGTAGGTGCGCTCTTGATGAAGCCGGGCACTTCGAATAGTTCCGCCACGCGGTCCATTGTGTAGCCGGAGTGCACGACGCGGAAGCCCATCCTGCCGTCGGCGTCGAAAACCGCCCAAAAATGCCCGCCCGGCTGCGCGGCCACGACGGGAACGGTGCTCTTTGGTTCATGTTGTTCGAGGACGAACCGCTTGCCCAGGGTATTCACCCAGATGGCCCCGTTGGCCATGGTGAAGAAGCCGCGCTTGCCGTCGGGATCGAATGGATCGGGGAGTCCGCTCGCGTAGTTCCATTGATGGTCGAGCCGGCTGGCAGTGCCGCCGGCGGGCTTTGCCAGTTCCATGCCGCTGCCGGTGGCGAAGAAGCCGCCGCCCACCAGCACGCGATCGGGCACGCGCATGGAGCGCGGCCAGGTGGCTCGCACCAGGTCCAGATCCATGGCGAACCCGCCGGTGCTCAGCAGTACGGCGCCGGCTTCCAGCCGGCTTTTGACGCCGGTCCGCAGGTTCAGTACCGAGACGCCGGTTACGCGGCCTTTTTCGGTGAGCAGGCCGGTCACACGGGTGTTGAACAGGAAGGTGGTCCGGCCCAGCCGCAGGAGTTCGCGGTAGAGAGGAAGGACCAGGCCAAGGCCCTGATTCCGGGGCCCGTGAAAGCGGGGCACGCTGTTGCCCACGCTCCCCTGGCCGACGCCCAGGAACTCCACGCCGAGCGCGGTCAGCCAGTCATGGACGCCGGTTTTGGAGTTGTGCGCGTAATAATGTACCCAAGCCTCGTTGGGATCCTCGCCCCAGGTTCGGAAATCGCGTTCGGCGAGTTCGGGCGAGTCGGCGATTTTCAGCCTCTCTTGAAGAGGCGTGCCGACCAGGGACAAGCCGCCGGAGGAGATCACGGCATGTCCTCCGAAGACCGAGTTTTGCTCGATGACGGTTATGTGAAGACCGGCGCGGGCGCCTTCGAGGGCGGCCGAGAGGCCCGCGATGCCGGCCCCGGTGATGATCATGCCGGGCCGTTCGGCAGCGTAGCCCCGGGCGAGCATGGCAAGCAGGCCAAGTAAGAAAAACCATATATAGGGCATTCAGTTTCAGATCCTTTTCTGATCCGTGGAAGCCCGATGATACGGCTGCTTCTTCGAGCCACGGTCCGGTTGAGTCCGGCAGGGCGGCGAAACGCGCGTCCGCGCGAAGCTTATCACAGCGGGCGGCGGTTATCCGCACGCAAGTTGCATGGAAGGGCGGCAACGCTCCCGGCGGTCAGCGGAGCGCCCGGATCCGGGGGTAAGATCAAGTACTGTGATGAGTCAAACGGCGCCCGACACACCTGCTCTGGAGCCAACCTTTGAATTCCTGGTGGCGACATTGCGCATGCAGGCCGAGATGCATCTGGGTTTGATGCCGATGCCCGGCGAGGAGAAGGCGCTTCCGGCGAACCTGCCCGTGGCGCGCCACTTTATCGACGTGCTGGCGATGCTGGTTGAGAAGACGAAGGGGAACCTGACGGCGTCCGAGTCGCGGATGCTGGAGAACTCGGTCACCGAGTTGCGGTTCCGGTTCGTGATGGCCGGCGAAAAGGCCGGGGGGAGCGCCGGATCCGCCGCCGAAACGCGGTAGCGCCACCCATGGGGCCAGGCGAAAACCAGTTGCGCGTGCTCGTGCTGGGCAGTGGCACGAGCGTGGGCGTGCCGACCATCGGCTGCCACTGCGCCGTCTGCACCTCGGCGGACCCTCGCGACAACCGTCTCAGGCCCTCCATTGTGTTTCAGTACGGCGGGCGGGCGGTTCTGGTGGATACTACGCCGGACTTCCGCCAGCAGGCGCTGCGCCACGGGCTGTCCCGCGTGGACGCGATTCTCTATACGCACTCGCACGCCGACCATATTCTGGGGTTGGATGACATCCGGCCCTACAATTTCCGGCAGAAGGATCCGATTCCGATTTTCGCCTCGGATCCGACCATGGATGCGATTCAGAGCGTGTTCCGCTATGCGTTCATCGAGCACACCGTAAAGACGCATATTCCGAAGCTGGCTCCCGTGCGCCTGAGCGGCGAACCGTTCGACCTGTTCGGCCGCCTGGTGACGCCGGTGCGTCTGCTGCACGGACAGAACGAGATCTATGGATACCGGATCGGGCCGGTGGCCTATTTGACCGACCACAGCGAGATTCCCGAGGAGTCCTACGCGTTGCTGGAGGGGCTGGAGGTGCTGTTTCTGGATGCCCTGCGGCACAAACCGCACCCGACGCATTCCACCGTGGAGCGCTCCTTGCGGCATGTGGAACGGCTGAAACCGCGCCGGGCGCTGTTCACGCACATTGCGCACGACCTGGGCCATGCGCGGACCGAAGAACTGCTGCCGGACAACGTGCGTCTGGCATACGACGGAATGGAGTTCACGGTGGATCTGCCGCCGGCGCCATGAGCTTTCAGGTTCTGCATTCATGGGAGGAGGCGCGGGCGGCGCGCGCGGCCTCGGCCGTGGCCGTGGGCAACTTCGATGGTGTCCACCGCGGGCATCAACTGCTGTTTGCGCACGCGGGCGAGGCGGCACGGCGCAACGCCTGGGTTTCCCTGGCGCTGACCTTTGCTCCGCATCCGGCCAGAATTCTGCGGCCGGACCGGGCGCCCCGGCTGCTGAGCACGCTCGAACAGCGGCTGGGTTGGATGCGCGAAGCGGGCGTCGAACGCGCCGTTGTGCTGCCATTTACGCAGGAACTGGCCGGCTGGGGACCGGAGGAGTTTGCGCGGCGCGTGCTGCACGAAGGTCTGGATGCCAGGCTCGTGGTGGTGGGCGACAACTTCCGGTTCGGCAAGGGCGCGGCCGGCAATGTGGAGACGCTGACTGAGATGGGCCGGCGGTATGGCTTCGCGACGGGGATTGTGACCGGGCTGGTCATCCGCGGCATGACGGCCAGTTCCAGCGAGATCCGGGGGTTGATCGAGGCGGGCGAGGTGGCGCGGGCGGCTCGCTTGCTGGGACGCCCGTACGGATTGTCGGGCGAGGTGGTGCGGGGGCACGGCATTGGACGCGCGCAGACGGTGCCTACCCTAAACCTGAAGACGGCGGCGGAGATCCTCCCGGCGGTCGGAGTGTACGTGAGTTCGGTGCTGGATCTGGCGACGGGGGAACGATGGGCTTCTGTGACGAATGTCGGATTTCGCCCCACCTTTGGCGGGAAGGAGCTCTCCATCGAGAGTTTTGTGCTGTCGCCGTTCGACGGAAAGCAGCCGGAGAGGATCCGGGTAGAGTTTCACTTGCGCCTGCGGGCCGAGCGTGGCTTTGCCGATGCGGCGGCGCTAAAAGCCCAAATCCTGCGTGACGTAGCGCGCGCGCAGGCTTGGCGCAGGCGGGCGAAGCGGTGGGTGGGGCAGTGTGTAAGCGATTGATTTCGAATGGGATGGTGGCCGCGGTGGGTTGGCTGGGCCGGGCATGGAAGCTGAATTGCTATAATTCTAAGTGATCTCATGTCACTTTCCCAAGGCAAAATCAAACATCTGAAAGCACTCTCGAACGAGAACGGCGTGATCGCGGCAGCGGCCATGGACCAGCGCGGTAGCTTGCAAAA
>JADLCT010000006.1 GCA_020847045.1 Bryobacterales bacterium
CCGCAGCATCCGGCATCGGGGTCGGCCACAGTGGCGCCGGGTATGCGCGCGAGCAATGCTTTCGCGGGCGCAAGCAGTCCCATGGATTTCTGATGGCAGTGGCCGTGCAACAGAATCTCGCGCGGCCCTTCGCGAAGCGCCAGCGGAACGCCCGAGACCAGGCGCCGCTCCAGGAACTCCTCCCACAGCACGGCGCGGCCCGCCATCACGCGCGCGCGGCGTTGCTCCTCGCCCCGAAGCAGCGCGGGCGCATCTTCTTTGATGGCCGAAAGGCAACTGGGCTCGCAAAACACCAGCGGCGGACCCTCATCGCCAAACCGCACGGCATTGGCCGCGGCCAGTGCACGCGCCTCGCGCAGCATTCCCTGCGAGATGAGTGGCCGCCCGCAGCAGACATTGTTCGCATCGCCCACGGAGCAGCCAGAAGCACGCAGCACACGCGCGGCCGCCAGGCCGGTGTCCGGATGATAGTAGTTCGTGAACGTGTCCACGAACAGCAGCGCGCTGGCATGCGCATCGCCCCGCCATTGCCGCCGGAAGGTCCGCCGCGCCAGGCGAGGCAGAGGACGCCTTCTGTCGATGCCGGCCAGCCATTCCAGCGCGCGCCGCGACAGCGGATTTCCCTGCGCAAAGTTGGCGAGCGCCGGAAACACGCTTCCCCATCGTGCGAACGCATGCACGTTGCCCAGCAGACGCGACCGCAGCGGCAAGCCGTGTCGCTCATGATACCCGGCCAGAAACTCGCTCTTAAAGGAGGCCACGTCCACGCCCACGGGGCATTCGCTTCTGCACGCACGGCACTCCAGGCACAGCGACAAAGCCGACTGCACCGCGGCATCGTCCAGCGCCGTACCCTCCAGCGATCCATTCAAGGCCAGCCGCAGCGCATTTGCGCGGCCCCGCGTGGTGTGTTGCTCCTCCCGCGTCACCATGTAGGAAGGACACATGACGCCGTCGCGTTTCTTGCGGCAAACGCCTACTCCGCTGCACATCTCCACCGCGCCGCCAAATCCGCCGTGAGCGGACCAGTCGAAGTACGTGGCCGGGTTGGGCGTGCGGTACCCCGCACCGAAACGCAGGTTGGCCGTGAGTCCGGGCGGATCGACAATCTTGCCCGGATTCAGGATGCCCTGCGGATCGAAGGTCCGCTTGATCGTCCGGAAAGCCTCATACAGCACCGGCCCGAACATGCGCTCCAGAAACGGGCTGCGCACGTAGCCGTCGCCGTGCTCGCCGGAAAGCGCCCCGCCGAATTCGAGCACAAGGTTGGCCACCTGACCGGCGATGGAGGCGAACATGCGCACGCCCTCTTCGGTTTTCAGATTCACCACCGGACGCACATGCAGGCAGCCCACGCTGGCGTGCGCATAAATGCCGGCGGTCGTGCCGTGACTCGCGAGGATGCCCTGGAAACGGTGGATGTACTCGCGCAGACGCTCCGGCGCGACGGCCGTGTCCTCGACAAAACTCACCGATTTCGCATCCTCCTTCATGGCCATGGAGAGTCCCAGGGCGGCCTCCCGCAGGCTCCAGATGCGCGCCTGGTCGGGCAGCGCCAGCGCATGGTGGCAGCGCACGCGCAAGCCGCGCCCGGCCAGGTCCGCTTCCAGCGCCCTCATGCGCGGCGGCAAGGCTTCGGCGGTATCGTCATAAAATTCGACGCACAGCAGCGAGGTGCGCTCACCTTCCATGAAGGACCGGCGCAGCTTGTCCAGCGCCGGATTCTCGCGCGTGTGGCGCAGGATGAACTCATCCATCACCTCGACGGCCGAAGGACGATGCGCCAGCACAGCGGGCGTGGCCCCAAGCGCGTCGAGCAGAGTCTCAAACTCGATCGCCACCACGGCCTTGTGCCGGGGCAGCGGCACAAGCCTTATCTTGGCCTCCAACACAACGCCGAGCGTGCCCTCCGAGCCCACCATCATGCGGACCATGTTGCGCACCTGCCCGTCATCGGTGAAACCGTCGAGATTGTAGCCGCCGACGCGGCGCAGCACCTTCGGATAGCGCCGCTCCACCTCCTCGCGCAGCTCGGCGCCCAGCCGGCCCACGGCGCGGTGCGCGCGCGCATCAAGCGACTCGCCTTGCGCACGCGCCTCCCATTCCCCCGGCGTGAGCGGCCCGAAGTGAACCAGGGAGCCGTCGCTCAACACCACCTTCTGTTCGAGCACGTGGTCCACGGTCTTGCCGTAGAGCACCGACCGCGCTCCGGAGGAGTTGTTCGCCATCATGCCGCCGAGCGTGGCGCGGCTGGCCGTTGTGATGTCGGGCGCAAAGCGCAGCGCATGCGGCTGGAGCTGCGCATTCAGCTCATCCAGCACGATGCCCGGTTCCACACGCGCCCAGCGTTCGCCGGCGTTTACCTCGAGCAGCCGGTTGCAGTACTTCGACTGATCGGCGATGAGGCCCTCGCCAATCGCCTGTCCGGCCTGCGAAGTGCCGCCGCCGCGCATCGTGAGCGGACACACGTGGCGCGCGCAGATGGCCACCACGCGAGCCAGCTCCTCGCGCGTCCGCGGAATCACGACACCCAGTGGCTTCTGCTGGTAAACGCTGGCGTCGGTGGCGTAGAGCGACTGCGACAAGGCGTCGAAACGGACCTCGCCCGTGATGGACGCGGATAGTTCCCGGCGCAGCGCCTCACGGTCCACGCGCCCGGCATCGGCGTGCGGTACGGGCGTTCCCGATGGAAGCGGCACGAGGCTCATTCGGCGGCGATCGCCTCCAACCCGGCGCGCAACCGCGCCAGTCCTTCGCTCAGCGCTTCGCCCCCGGCGGCGAACGACACGCGCAATGTGCCCTCGCCGCACGCCCCGTAGGCCGCGCCATGAATCACCACCACGCCATGCTCCTCGAGCAGCCTCCGGCGCACCTCGTCCGACGTGCAGCCGGAGGGAGCAAGGCTGGCCATCACGAAGAAGCCTCCTTCGGGTGGCAGTGGATGGCAGGCGCTCATTCCAGCGAGCCGCTCCAGCACCAGCGCGCGGCGCGCGTCATAGTCGCGCCGCATCGCCTCGACGGCATCCTGTGCTCCTCGCAGAGCCTCGGTGGCCGCATCCTGAACGAACGTGGCCGGACCACGGCTGGACTGTTGCAGCACGAGCAACATGGCGCTGGCCACCTCCGGGGGCGCGGCGCAATAGCCCACGCGCCAGCCGGTCATGGAGTAAGCCTTCGACAGTGCGTTGATCAGAATGGTGCGCGGGCGAAGCTCCGGCGCGGCGGCCACCGGCGAAAGATGGCGCGCGCCGCCATACGTGAACGCCTCGTAGATCTCATCGCTCAACAGCCAGAGGTTCCGCTCCATCACCACGCGCGCGATGGCCCGCAGCTCGCCCTCGCCGAACACCGTCCCGGTGGGATTCCACGGCGTATTCAACAGCAGCGCGCGCGTTCGCGCCGTAATCTGCCCGGCCACCGCTTCGGCATGCAACTCAAATCGCAGCCCGCGCAGCGGGCATGGCACGCGCACGGGCACGCCGCCGGCCAGCCGTATGGGCGAGGCGTAGGCGTCGTAGATTGGATCCGGCAGCAGCACTTCGCCGCCGGGGTCCAGCACGGCCATCAGCGCGGCGTAAATGCCGAAGGTGGCGCCGCTGGTGGCGAGAATTTCCGTCGCCGGATCGTAGCGCAGGCGGTTGTCGCGCTCCAATTTCAAAGCAACCGCTTCGCGGTACGCCAGCTCGCCGCGATTGTCCGGATACCCTGTGCGCCCGTCGCGAAGAGAACGCGCAGCCGCCTCGACGATGTGAGCCGGGGTGGGCAGGTCGGGTTCGCCGCGCATCAGCGAAACCGTGCGAACGCCACGGGCCTGCGCGGCGCGAACCTCGGCAAGCACACGGTTCACCGCCGTGGGACGGAGATCCCGCACGCGGCTGGCCAGGGGCGGACTCACTGTTTCAATGGCCAAATCTCTTCTACGATATCGCCGTAGCAGACATGAATGCGCGAGTGGAGATTCACCGTGGGGTCGATGTGCGGCGGCAGCAGCTCGACCTTTCCGCCAAGCCGCGGCGGCGATCCTTCCTCAGACAGCAGGAAGCCGAACTCATCGCCCGCGAACTGAAACCGCACGCCGGGAAGGCCATACGGTTCAGGCGGAAATGGCCGGTCCGTCGAAAGCGCCTTGAACCCGGCGTCAACCGTGGCGCGGCCGTCATGGTTGGCGCTGATCACCGTGGCCAGCACGCGCAGCGCGGGCTCGAAAGAAACGCCGATGCGTGAGTAGGCGAGATCGTGGAAGATGTAGGAGCCGGCTTGCAGCTCGGTCAATTCCGGAACCTCCGTGTCGATCTCCCATGTGCCCGTGCTCGCGCCCGATACAATCTCCACGGGCAGGCCATCGGCGCGCATGGCTTGCACGGTCTCCATAGCCGGACGCAAGGCGTTCAGCGAATGGATCCTGCGCGCCTCGGGATCTTCCATATGAGACCCGCTCACCGAATAGGCCTGAACGCCGCGCAGCCGCAGGTTGGGGGCGGCGGCGATGGCGCGCGCCAGCGCAAGGGCCGGTTCGCCGCAGGCGATGCCCGTGCGGTGGTCGCCCACATCGAGATCCACCAGCAGATCCAGCCGCGCGCCCAGCGTGACGGCGACGGCCTGCCACATCGAAACCTGAACCGGATGGTCGGCGACAGCCATCACGCCGTGCTCCTGCGACCAGGCGGCCACGCGCGCCATCTTCTCCGCGCTGGCCAGCGGCGACGTAAGCAGCACGCCCGGCAGCTTCGCGCCCACCATCCAGCTCATCTCGTCCACCGTGGCCACGCACACCCCGCAAGCGCCCACGGCCACCTGCAACCGCGCCACCTCCACGCACTTGTGCGCCTTGGCGTGCGGACGCAGCCGCTTGCCCGAAGCCGCGGCGTGCTGCTGCATACGCTCCAGGTTCCGTTCGAACATCTCCGCGTCGAGAACGAGCGCGGGCGTGGGGAGATCCTGCTTGCGAAGTGCCGGCATGCCTGGGAAAGCGGCCAGTATACCCTAATGGAATGCCAACCACGCATGACAGTCTACTGGGAAAGAACGTGCTTGTGACGGGCGCGTCAACCGGAATCGGCCGGGCCACGGCCGTGCGCTTCGCTACCGAAGGCGCCAACGTCGCCATCAACTATTCGCGCAAAACCGCGGAGGCCGAAGAGACCGCCCGCCAGTGCGCCGCGGCGCGCACGCGGGGCGGGAAGGAGATCATCGTCAAAGGTGACGTCTCCGATGAGGCGCAGGTGAAGGCCGTGTTCGCCGAAACCCTGGCGCAGTTCGGCGGGCTCGACGTGCTGATCAACAACGCGGGCATTCAGATGGAGAGCCCCAGCGACGAGGTGGACATGGCCGCCTTCGACCGCGTTCTGGGCGTGAACATGCGCGGGGCGTTCTTATGCGCCCGGGAAGCCTTGCGCCATTTCGTGGCCTCGCGGAAGCCGGGAGTGATTCTGAACAATTCGAGCGTGCACGAGATCATTCCCAAGCCCGGCTACGTGTCCTATTCCATGAGCAAGGGCGCAATGGAGAATATGACGCGCACGCTGGCGCTCGAATACGCCGGACGCGGCATTCGCGTGAACACCGTTGGCCCGGGCGCCATCGTGACTCCCATCAATGATGCGTGGGTGCACGATCCCACGGCGCGCGCCAACGTGGAAAGCCACATTCCGATGGGCCGCGTGGGCCAGCCCCAGGAGATTGCCGCCGTGTTCGCCTTCCTCGCCTCCGACGAGGCCTCCTACATCACGGGCCAGACGCTGTACGCCTGCGGAGGCATGACGCTCTTCGCCGAGTTCCGGGAAAACTGGGCCTCCTGAGCCGCTACGGACGCGCCTGCTGATTCGCGCTTCGCAAGGCGTGCTCGAGAGCTTCGATAAAGAAGTACTCTCCCCACATCACGCTTTCGTCCACGCCCAGAACCTTGTGAATGTGGTAGACCCCGCCCTTCAGCACGCCCTCCCAGTCCGGATCGTTCTGCGCCGTGTACTGCTCGCACAACGTGCGCAGGATGCGCAGCGCCGTGGACCAGTAGAAATGGCCCTTCACAGGGTCCGACAGCAGCCGGGACAGGCGCAGCATACCCGCCGCGGCAATCGCGCCGGCCGAGCTGTCCACCTGTTTCCGCGAATCGGCGGGCGCATTGTAGTCCCACGGAGGAACGCCGTTCGGCTGCGTGTGAGTAATGTAGTAATCGCAGCAGGCCTCGGCCGTGCGCAGGAAGTGGGGATCGCGCGAATACTCGTACGCGGTGCCAAACCCATACAACGCCCACGTGAGGCCGCGCGACCAGCAGGAATCGCCCCGGAAGCCCTGATGAGTCGTCTGCCGCAGAAACTCTCCGGTGTCCAGATCGAACAGCCCTTCGTGCGCCGTGGAGCCATCCCCGCGCACCAGCGTGCGCTGCGTCGTCAGGCAGTGCCGGATGGCGACGTCGCGCAGGCGCCGGTCTCCGGTTTCGCGCGCGGCGTAGAAAATGATGCCCACGTTCATCATGATGTCGATGAACAGCGAATCGTCCGAAACGAAGCTGCGAAGATACTGCCCCTTCTCCTTGAACCGCATGGCCATCGTCTGGCCGGCCTGGATCAGCACGTCGTTCAACGCCTTGTCTCCGGTTTGCCGGTACCAGCGGTGATAGGTGCTCAGGAAGATGAAGCCGAGGTCGTGCACCTCGCGGTCAAACTTGCGCGGTTCCAAAGGACGCGAGTAGCGGATGGCCAGATCGGACCAGTAGCGCCCCTCGGCCGATTCCGGACCCTCATACTTCGAGAACAGCCACATCATGCCGGGGAAAAAGCCGTCGCACCAGTGTGTCCACTTGGGACCGTCGTGCCGCCATACGCCGTCCTTCGTGTACATCGGATAGAAGTCCGGATGCCGTTCCACAAGGCTCTGCACCTGCTTCTGGGCAAAATCCATCGTGCGCTCAAACAAGGCGCGATCAGAGTCAAGTTCAAAGTGGATCACAGATCTCAGGGTAGCGCAGTCATTTCCGCGAAGAGGAGGCGTCCGGGGACGGAATGACGGAAAGCACCAGCCGCAGGCCCTTGCGCAAAGCCGGACGGTTCCCGGTGATGGCGATGGTGTAGTGGCCGGGCAGCGGTTTGCGTTCCCCGGGCTCGAAATCAAGCACCATCTGGCGCGAGACGCCCACCTGCGCCGGCAGCACCTCGTCCAGCCGCACAGGCGTTTCGAAGGAACTGTTCCCCACCTCGATGCGCTCGAACATGATGGTGAAATAGGTGAGCGGCATGCGGGCCGGAAGCGTGCCGCTGCGCAGAATCCGCCCCAGCACCACGGCTCCCTTGGGCAGATAGACGCGGCCCTTCATGCGCGCCGGACGCTCCAGAGCCAAACGGAGCGGGTCGCCGGTGATGGCCGGGTGCGTGACGGCCTCTTCCAGCCCCGCTTCCAACACCAACCCCGCCGGCAATTCCGTTGGGGGAAGCGCGGCCGTTGCCGCCGGCGGCGTCTGCTCCGGAGGTTCATCGAAAATCAACGACGATTCACCCGCGTACTGGCGGCAGTTGTGAAACCGTGTGCGGTTGAAGTTGGTGGAGCCGTCGCGGTCCGTGATGGCGAGCTCCGAGGAAACGGGCAGAAGGAAACCCTCCTCGCCAATGCGCAAGCGCTGGTAGGCGATGGAACCCGTGGTGGACTCGATGCCAAGTTCGGGCGGAATGACATCGGCCGTGTAGGAGAGCCGCACCATGTCGAGCGTCGCCGCGTCGATCACGATCTCGCCGTGATAGCCGACGATGGCCTGGTGCGCCGCGCCCGCTCCGCCATCCACGCGCAGCATGTAGCCGCTGAGAAATTGCGGCACGTCGAAGCGCCATGTGCGCACCGGCCGGCCGGCCTCCATGGTCTCACCGGCATCGTGAAATCGTGCCGTCGCGCCAAAATAGACGGCCCTCGCGTGCAGGGCGAAGCTGCCGGTGGCCGACGTGCCTCCCACCATGTCGCGCAGCTCCCGTTCGTCGAACTTTCGCGCGCCGGGCCATGAGTAGAGCTCCTTGCCGTCCACCAGCGCCACCTCTAAACGCAGCCGGTCCAATAGTTCGAACGCCCGTTTCGGATTGCGCCTCCGCGACCGCTCCACGCTCATCTGGCAGGTGTAGTTGGGCTGCCGCACAAGCAACTGCCGCATGTGCTGCTTCACGCGCGCCAGCAGCACCGTTTCCGCAGGCGGCGCCGGAGCGGATTCCTGGGCCGCGGCCGCGCAGAGGACGGCGGAAATACAGGCCCAGAATGCTACCATCCGGAACATGGCTTCTACCAAGATAACGGTGAATGAGAATGGCTCGCTCCGCGTTGAGGGCGACTTCACCCTCGTTGATGCGCAAGGCCGCGAATTCGGCCTGGGAGGCAGGACCGTGGTCAGCTTGTGCCGCTGCGGATTTTCCGGCAACAAGCCTTTCTGCGATGGTTCGCACGCCCGCAATGGTTTCTCCAGCGTGTGCGAGGCGCGCGACCTGCCGCCTCCGAAACCAAGGGCTTAGCCCGGCTTTCCGTTCTGCGGGACGCGGACTTGCCCACGGGGCTTATGCGCCCGCCGCTTTGCGCCTCGATTGACCCGCGCGTCCCATGAATCGGACGGCGGCGTCCAGCGAATCCTGATAGAAAGCATCCAGCCGGGCGCCGGTTTCGGCCAATGCCGCGATCTGCCGTTCCAGCCGCAGCCGCGCCGCGCCGTGCGGCGGCACGCGCCACGTCTTGCTGCCGCTTTTGACATGGTTCCGCACCGTGCGGCTCACCATGCGCTCCACCATCTTTTGCGCATCGGCCAGCGGGATGCCCGCCTGGCGCAGCGAACCGGTGGCCGCCTCCAACAGAGGCAGCAAAATGAGGCTCGTCAGGTCCGACGCCGTCGTAAACAGGGGAAGCCCTTGCAGACAAATGTCCAGAACCCGGCCGCGCGTGGCGGTCAGCACGGAGCGCGACCGTTGCACTGCGTGCGGATGACCCTCCACCAGGAACACCGGCCTGTCGAACAGTTCCAACGGCGTAATGGAAGCCGTCTGCGCGCCACGCCGCGCAAGCGGCTCCAGGTCGCGGCTGTCCAACGCCCCCGAGCACAACGCCACGTCGCGGCCACGCCAGTCCGGCACGGCATCCACCATGTCCCGAACCAGCTTGGGAATATATCGTTCGGGCGCCGAGAGCAGGAACAGGCTCGATGACGGCATCTCTTCGATCGAACGCACCGCCGTGCCGCCCTTCATGGCGTTCACCGCGCGGCTGGCCTCGCGAAAAGTCGGCGCTTTGACGGGGCCTATCAATTTGACGATTCCCGGATACCGGGAAACCGGGTTATGGGTTATGGACCCGGCTGTCAGGAGAGCCAGGTTCAAGGATTCCTTCATTGATGAAACGGGAACGGTACGCCTGTAACTTATCCCGTAGCTGAGCCGCTTTTTCGAACTCGAAGCGCTTAGCGGCCTCTTTCATCTGCGACTCCAGTTGGGAAAGCCAGCGGATCCGCTCCTCCTCTGACATAGTATGGGGCTCTCCCTCGGGTTCGTCCAGCGGCACGGTTACATAATCGGCTTCGGCCACGGCGACCAACTGCATGTCGATGGGCTTCACAATCGTTTGAGGAGTAATTCCGTTCTCCTCGTTGTAAGCGCTTTGCAGCGCGCGCCGCCGTCCCGTCTCGTCAATGGCCCGGCGCATGGATTCCGTCATGACATCGGCATACAAGATTGCGCGGCCATTGACGTTGCGCGCCGCACGTCCAATAGTTTGAATCAGAGACCCCATCGAGCGCAGGAAGCCTTCCTTGTCCGCATCGAGAATGGCCACCAGCGATACCTCGGGCAGATCCAGACCCTCTCGCAGCAGGTTCACGCCAATCAGCACATCGATGTCCCCGCGCCGCAGATCACGCAGAATTTTAATGCGGTCCAGCGTGGACACCTCCGAATGAACATAGGTGCAGCGTACGGCCGCCTCGGTGTAATACTGCGCCAGATCCTCCGCCATCCGTTTTGTGAGCGTCGTGACCAGCACGCGCTCGTCGCGCTCAACGCGGCCGCGAATCTCTTTCAGCAGATCGTCCACCTGCCCGCGTATGGGCCTCACCTCGACCTGCGGATCCACCAGACCCGTGGGCCGGATCACCTGTTCCACAACGACGCCGCCCGCCTTGGTCAGCTCATACGGGCCTGGCGTCGCCGAGACGTAGGTCAGTTGGTGAACCCTGTTCTCGAACTCCTCGAAGGTGAGCGGCCGGTTGTCCAGCGCCGAAGGCAGACGGAAGCCGTGCGCCACCAGATTCTCCTTCCGGGAACGGTCGCCGTGAAACATGCCCTGCAACTGCGGGATGGTGACATGTGACTCGTCAATCAGCACCAGCGCGTCGTGCGGCAGATAGTCCAACAGCGTCGGCGGCGCCTCCCCGGGCAGGCGTCCCGTGAAATGGCGCGAATAGTTTTCGATGCCGTGGCAGTAGCCGACCTCCTTGATCATCTCCAGATCGAACATCGTCCGCTGATGCAGCCGCTGGGCTTCGATGTGCTTGTTCTGTTTGAACAACTCGGCCGTCCACCACTGCAGTTCGTTGTGAATCGACGCGACGGCGTTGATCTTCGCCTCCGGCGTCATCACATAATGCGACTTCGGATAGATGGGCAGACGCTGGTAGGTCTGGCGGATCTGCCCCGTAAGCGGATCGAACTGCGAAAGCGATTCCACCTCGTCGCCCCACAACTCGATACGGAACGCGTAGTCGTCGTAGGTGGGGTACACCTCGATCACATCGCCCCGCACGCGAAAGCTGCCACGGTCGAATGCCCCTTCCGAACGGGCATACAGGATCTCGACCAGCTTGGAAAGAATCTGCTGGCGGGAGATCTGCTGGCTCTTCTCGAGCATCAGCAACATGCCATAGTAGGCTTCCGGAGAACCGAGACCGTAGATGCACGAGACGCTGGCGATGATGACGCAGTCGCGCCTTTCAAACAGCGACCGCGTGGCCGACAGCCGCAGCTTGTCCAGCTCGTCGTTGATCGTCGATTCCTTCTCTATGTAGGTATCCGACGACGGTATGTAGGCTTCCGGCTGGTAGTAATCGTAGTAGGAGACGAAATACTCCACGGCGTTGTGCGGAAAGAAGCTCTTGAACTCGTGAAAGAGCTGCGCGGCCAGCGTCTTGTTGTGCGCCAGGATGAGCGCCGGGCGCGAGGTGGCCTCGATCACCTTGGCCATCGTGAAGGTCTTGCCCGACCCCGTGACGCCCAGCAGCACCTGGTGCTGCTCGCCATCGTTGACGCCCCGCACCAGTTGGGCGATGGCGCTACCCTGATCGCCGCGCGGTTGATAGTCGATGGCCAGACGATAGGACATCTCTCCAGTGTACGGGGCGCGGCGCGGCAAATCCGGGCAAAACGCGTTGCAGCCTTCCGGCCGCGGTGATAGCCTCTGGGCCGGGAGGATTCTTCATGAGACTGAACCGCCGTCTATTCCTGGGCGCCGCCGCCGTCCTGCCGCTGCCGGCCGCCCAAGGCCCTTATAAGGTGGGAATCACCACGAACACACGCGGTGGATGGGAAAAGGATGTCTGGCTGAGTTTCCGTGAGGCGCGCCAGGCGGGATACCGCTGGGTGGAGACCTTCTGGGGCTACCTCACCGAATTCGACGGCAAGCCCGCCGAGTTGAAGTCACGCGTGGACGATATGGGATTGGGGTTCACCACCATATCCAACTCCGGCCCCATGGAGATGAACTTCCAGGACCCCTCGCGGCACGACGCCATCGTCGCCGGCCACGTCAAGCTGGCGCGGTTCATCCGGGCGTTGGGGTGCGATCACCTGAAGATCAACCTCGGTCCGAGACGCCCCACAGGCACAACGGACGAGGATCTGCGCCACATGGCCGCCGTGCTGGACCGTGTGGGCAAGGCCACGCACGAAGAGGGAGTGCGTCTGGCCATCCACGCCCATATGTGGTCCCAGTTTGAAACCCGGAAGGAGATCGACTCCGTCCTGGGGCACACCGATCCGCGCCGCGTCTGGTTCGTGCTGGACACGGGCCACATCACCATGGCCGGAATCGACCCCGTGGAACTCACCCGCACCCTGGGCCACCGCATCGTCGAATTCCACCTGAAGGATTGCAAGCCTGAGAACCGCGGCGGCGCCCGCGCCCGCCTGGACAAACCGGACATGATGAACGACCCGCCTTTCTTCCCGCTCGGCAGCGGCGGCGTCGATTTCCCCGGCATCAAGCGCGAGTTGGAACGGATTCACTGGAAAGGCGCGTTGACTGTGGAACTGGACAGCTCCCCCTTCCGTCCACCCCTACAGAGCGCCATCATGAGCCACGATTACCTGAAGAAAAAATTAGGGATTGATCCGGCGGCATCTGCACCCAACCCTCTGTAGAACTCGGCGGCCGCGGTCGATATGAGGGGTAACGGCAATCCAGCGGGTGCGGAAGAGGGATTCCACGGAGCAATCCTGAACGAGAGGGTTTGACGGGATCACCGCCGGGTCCTGAGTGGCCTCCAAACTCGAGCTGCCGCGCACGTTCGCGGTGGTATGCTGAGATTGATTCGGAGAAAGGGATCGCTTTGGACGAGAAGTTGAAGGAACTCATGCAGGAGTTGGGCAACGCGATTAACGAATCGCTGTCCGATTCGGAGAGGATCGCCGCGGCCATCGGTGAGATCCGGCGCGCCGGCTACGACGTCTTCCTCGTCCTGGAAGCAACCATCGGATTCAACAAGCGCACCGACGATGGCGAGGCGGAGCTCGAGGAATCAGCGGAAGCCGCAGTCAGCACCTCGCCAGGCAAACTCGTCTGGACCTCGCAGGACCAGAAGTTCCTTCGGGCTCTCAAAATTACCGCCGAAGAAGAGTACAGCGACTAACGCCCGCCCGCGGACGCGGCCAGTTCGCGATAAACATTCCAGGTTTGATCCACGGCGGACTGCCATGTGAACCGCGCCACTCGCTCATAGCCCGCCGCGCTGAATTGTTCCCGCAACGCCCGCACGCTCATCAGCGCCGCCAACCCATCGGAGATTGAGGTCACATCCAGCGGGTCAACCAGCATCGCCGCACCGCCCGCCACCTCGCGCAAGGCGCCACTATGTGATGTGAGCACCGCCGCGCCAGCCGCCATCGCCTCCAGCACGGGTATCCCAAACCCCTCATCCAACGAGGGAAAAGCGAAAATCGAGGCCTCTTCATACAGCCGCGCCCGTGTGGAGTCGGAGACATATCCTGTCTGCACGATATCCCGCGAACGCGAACTCTCCGCAATCCGCCTCAGAATCCGTTCGCTGTCGAAACCTGTCGAACCGGCGAGCACAAGCTTCCAGCCAGGCGGCGTGCGCTCAAAGGCCTCCACCAGACGCATCGTATTCTTGCGCCGCTGGAGCGCGCCCACCGAAAGGATGGTTTTCGCCCTCTCACTTTGCGGCGGCCCGGGCTCTCTTTGCGGCACGCCGTGCGGCACCACGCGAATGCGGGCGGCGGGCACGCCGAGCAGATCCTCCACCTGCTGCGCGGTGAACTGCGAGACGGCGATGATGAGATCGCTTCGCTCGGCCGCCTCCCGCGCCTGGGCGGCGAAGCGGGCGCGAAACTCGGGCGTGGAGTAGTCGGCGGTCATCACGAACAGGTCGTGAAAAGTCGACACGGTCCGGGCCGCGCGCCGTACGGGGAGCCGCTGGTTCAAGCCGTGAAACACATCGCAGGCGGGAGGCCAGGAATCCAGAAGAAGCCGCCGCCGGACATGGCGTGGCGGAATCAAAGGCAGGCTGCGGACAAAGCGGTGCGGACGATAGCACCAAAGGTAGTTGGCTTCGGCATGGTGCGTGGCCAGACCGTCCAGAAGCTGGCGCGAATAAACCCCCACGCCGGAAAGGCGGTCGCCTACGCTATAGGTGGCGTCCAGCGCTACTCTCAAACGTCATATTGTCGCACGGCGGAGCGACGGCCCCCAGCCGCCGGTGCGCATGCAGCATCTCGTTCAAATGCTGCTCGAACTCGGTCGCGCACAGCACCGGACTGAGCAGCTTCAGCGCCGAAGCAGGAAACCGGATGCTCAACCGGCGTTCCAACGCCAGCGCTTCGTCGTAATTCCCTAACAAGGACGCCGCGGCGAACTGACGTTGCCCGATGCGCGCCGTCAGATCGGCCGGCTCAAACGAGGCCCGCCACTGCTCCGCCATCGCCAGGTCGGCCAGGTCGTCACCCTCCGCCGGCGACGGCGGAACCATCACGGCCAGCGCCAGGTGCAGACCGTGGCGCGCGGCCAGTTGCGCCTCCCGGTTCACCAGATGGCGGAATCCACGGTCGTTGTACAACTGGGTGAGTTCGTCGTGCAGCGCCAGCGACTGACGGGCGCGCAGCACCTTGTGCCTCTCGGCGGCGCTGCGTATGGCGCACATGAGCGGCCAGCAGTCGAGCTCCTCCAGCAGAAGGTAATCTTGCGCCCCCTGACGCAGCAGACTCAGCGCCAGCGGTTCATCGTCCAGCGGCGCCAGCAGCACAATGGGCGTATCGGGCGCCGATGCCCGCAAGGAGTGGAACAGCGGCAGCGGTTCCCCGTCAGCCCCGGCTGTGTTCAACAGAATGGCTTCAAATCGCTGCGCGTTCAATAGCTCGCCCGCTTCCACGCCATCGGCCGCCAGAATCATGCGCATGGCCTGCGTCCATCCGCGGCGGAACCTGGTCTCCTCGAACTCCGCGAAGGCTTCCTGCACCAGACGGATGCTGTCCGGCATCGTATCAACGAGTAGAATCTCAACAATCTGGCTTGGCATGATATGCTCCCCGTGTTCCCGATTGGTGAAGTGCCGGACCGGTGAGAAGATTCTCACAGAATCAAACCGCTAACTGGTACTCCTTCAATTTGCGATAGAGAGTGGTGCGTCCGATTCCCAGAAGATGGGCGGCCACCCCGCGGTCTCCGTTGGTATACTCCAGAGCCTGCAGGATGGCGCGCCGTTCCATTTCAATGAGAGGGAGAATCGGAACTTCGGTTGCCGCCGGCCGTTCGGGCAGTTCCGCCCGGGCCGGAGGCTTCATAATGGCGGTGGAGCCAACGGCCGCCGCCATGCAGTGGGCTCGCCGGGCGTGCACGGAGTTTTGCACCGGCGATGGCAGGTCGTGCACGTGCAGCATCGGACCTGTGTTGATGGCCACCATCTGCTGAATACAGTTTTCCAGCTCACGCACGTTACCCGGCCATTCATAAGCGCGCAGGGCTTCCTGCGTTTCCGGCGTCAGCAGATGACCGTTGCCATACAACCGCAGGAAGTGTTCGATGAGCGGGTCGAGGTCTTCCATCCGCTCGCGCAAAGGCGCCAGACGGAGCGGCACCACGTTCAATCTATAATATAGGTCGCGCCGGAAGGTGCCCCGATCCACCTCTTTGGCCAGATCGCGGTTCGTGGCGGCCACCACCCGAAAGTCCGAACGCTTCTGCTGTAGCGAACCAACCGGACGAAACTCCTTCTCCTGCAACACGCGAAGCAGTTTTGCCTGCAAGTCGAGCGGCAACTCACCAATCTCATCGAAAAAAGCTGTCCCACCGTTGGCCATCTCGATCAAACCGAGTTTCGTGCCCACGGCCCCGGTAAATGCACCGCGCGCATGACCGAATAGTTCGCTCTCCATCAATGGACCGACCAGGCTGGAACAGTCGATGGTGACGAATGGTCCTTGCCCGGCTGCTTCGTGAATGGAACGCGCCACCAGATCCTTTCCCGTCCCGGTCTCCCCCAGAATCAGTACGGGCCAGCGGCCAACTGCAACTTTTTCAACATTGTGGAGTACTTGCCGGGTCTTTACAGACCGGCCGACAATTCCCACAGGCTGGTTTCGTGTCGTTTCCCTCATTAACCCTGAACTCCCTCCAAGTAGGGCACTGCAACTACCAAAATGCTAGTGCGATGACTAAGGGATTACTCTAGGGCAGAATCAGGTATTGCCTCAAGTCCACACAGGGTGGATATCTCAAAGTCAATTGAGGCCATTGCCCACCCTCAGCTAGGGGTATTTCCTTGAGAGAACCGGGACTAGGGCACCGAAACCGTATCTCTCCGCACCGCAAAGGCTTCAGGGAAATCCTGGCGAAGAACACCCGCCGCCGTCACTGCGGACGCCTCGTCCGCATAGACGCCGACGATCACCCGCCAGGTAGGGGCATCGCCCTCCCTAACCACCAGATCGGCGTGGCCGTATTTTTCCTGAAGCGCCGTTTGCAGCTTGGAGGCGCGCGCATGGTCGCGAAACGCTCCCACCTGAACACCAAAAGTCTTGCCCTCGAAGGGTGCCGGAGGCGAGGGAGGTTCGGACGGACCAACGGGCGGCTTTGCCGGCCGAGGCGTCACGGCCTGTCTCGCATCGATCACTTTCAACTTCACCTTCGCGACACCCGGACCGAGCATATCGATCTGCCGCGCCGCCGCCTTCGAAAGATCGATCACGCGGCCGCGCACGAACGGACCACGATCCGTGATGCGGACATCCACCTCTTTGCCGTTGTCGAGATTGCGAACGCGCACCCATGTGTCGAAGGCGAAGGTTCGATGCGCCGCGGTGTACCGCTCCATGTCATAGATCTCTCCGTTGGCGGCGCGCCGTCCGTGATACGGAGGTCCATACCAACTCGCGATGCCTGTTTGCGACGCACCGGTGCGCGGCGTCTTCGCAACGCGCGCGCGTCTGCCGCCGCATGAGGAAGCGGTGACAGCGATGAACGCGGCGGCGAGCGCGGCGGGAAGCAAAACCCGCGGAAAGGGCATGAGACCTCTAAAACAATTCTAGAAAGAAACGTTGTAAAACAGAGAACGCGTGTTTCGTTCCGCGCCACGAAGCGCACGCGCGCGATTTTTTTCTTGACATTGCAATTCAGAGACCTTATATATAAAGCACGCTGCGATCTCACAAGGGATCGCAAATTTTGATGTTAGGGAGAATGAGTCGATGAAGAACGCGACCAAGAAGGCGGCCAAGAAGGCAGCGAAGAAAGCTGTCAAGAAAGCCGCCAAGAAGGCCACGAAGAAGGCCGCAAAGAAGAAGTAAGCTTCGGACCCCGGAAGGGGACGCAGCAAACAATTCCAAAGAGAGCCCCTCGCGAAAGCGAGGGGTTTTCGATTTTCAGAGCGTCTTGTCCCGCCTCCACAACACCGCGCGGAAGCTTTCTCCCATCCCGAACAGCAAAGTCTTCAATTGCATCCGGAGGCCCGCCGGCATTGGCTCCGGAGCGTCCAGCGCCGATGCGAAATGGTCCTCCTCGCCTACCCGCGACAGCAGGCTCGCCATCGATTCGAAACGCTCCTCGCGAAAACCGTATGACCGCGCCGAGGCGCGCAGAGCATCGAAGTGCACATGCGCCGTCACGTCGTGATCGCCCGGCGAGCCGAGCACGTTGTCCAACGCCATGTGACGCCGGTAGCTCATCAGCGTGCCCTCGGGAAAACGGATCAACTCGCGCCGCGTCACGCCATAGTCGATCACAAGAAGCCACCCGCTCTCCATGCGCGCGGCGAGTTCAGCGAGCAACCGGTCCGCTCCCAGGTTCACTTCGATGATGAAATTTTCCTGATCCAACGCGTAGCGTGAGAGCCACTCGCTTTGCTCACGCGATGGCGCACCTTCTTCGCTCCACGCGAACGCTCCCTGATGAAATGTGACGCGCCGCTCCACCCACTCACCATCGCGCCGGACAAACACATCCACCGGCAGCGCATCGAACAGTTCGTTGGCGAACACGAAGCCTCGAAACCGCTCCGGCAACGCGCCACGCCGCGCATCGACCGGCAGGTAGGAATCAAAAAAGGGCCGCAACGCCTCTGCGCCCGCGCCCCAATCGACGAACAGCTCCTCGCCGCACTGCTGCACCAGCCGCGCCAGAAGCCGTCCGAATACCGGCTGCACCTGCGTCGCGGTGTAGAAGTCGCCTTCGCGTCCGAACGGCTGCGCGCCAGGGCGCGTGTAGTAGCCGAGCTCGGGATGATAGAGCGCCGCGTCCATGAATTTTGAGAAGGGAATTGATCCTTCCCGCGCGATCGCATCGCGTAGTTGTTCAGCAAGCAAGAGAGAAAACGGAGACGGCACTCTGAGTCAACATTGTAAGATGCGGGCATGGGCCTACCGGCGCAGGTTCGCGTAAAGTTGAGCTCGGAAGCCGCTGGATCGATCGCCATCACGCCTGTTGTCGTGCAGGAGATGGCGCTGGCCGATCTGTTGGAGCATGTGCTCGCCTCAACCGGCGGCAAGCAACTGGAGCGGATTGGAGAGACGCTCCGGCGCGGCACGCTGGTCAGCGGCGCATCCCGGCTGCGCTGGGAGGGATTCGAAGCGGAGTTCGAAACCCTCTCGGCGTTGCTGTCCCGCTTTCCCGACCCCGATCCCGCGAGGCCCTTCCGTGCGGAGGACTGTCGCGGGCTTCTTTTTCTCGGCCCGGCGGCCAGGCTGGAGTTTACGCGCGAGGCGGCCGCGCGGCGGCGTTTCCTGCGGCGCCGTTCGTTCTGGGACGCCGTCCTCGAACATTCCGCCCGCCTCGTCTACGAGTCCTACTCCTATCGCGCCCGCGCCGACCTCTATGCCGTCCCGTTCACACAAGCCGAAGCGGCGGCTCTGCGCGAGCAGGCCGCGCTGCTCAGCTTTCCGTCTTTGGCGCGGCAGGTAGCAGCTTCTTCTTTCGACCGGCTCCAGCTGAGCGTGGTCCGGGCGAACGCTTCGCATTCTTCGATTTCGACTTGATCACGAGCGGCGTCCCCGCGAAGCCAAACCGCTCGCGCAGTTGATTGGCCACATAGCGCTCATGGGAAAAATGCATGGCCTTCGTGCTGTCCTTGAACAGAACAAAAACGGGCGGGCGCACCCCGGTCTGCGTCAGATAGCGGACCTTCAACTCCAGGTCGGTCTCCAGCGACTGGAAGAACTTGTTCAAATCGGATGTTGAAATGCGCTTGGACGCTTCCTGATAGCCGCGCCGGATGAGGCCGAAAAGCTGGCTCACCCCGGCGCCCGTTTTGGCCGAAATGAAGGCGATGGGCGCGTAATCCAGGTAGCGCAGCTCATCGCGCACCTTCTGCACAAAGGCGCGTTTGTCCTTGCTCTCCACGGCGTCCCACTTGTTCAGGACGATCACGATGGCCCGCCCGGCCTCGTGCGCATAGCCGGCGATATTGGCGTCGATGGCAACCACGCCCTCGGTGGCGTCAATCACCATCAGCACGACGTCGGACTCCTCCAGGTGCCGGCGCGCCATCAGCACGCTCAGCTTTTCCGCCATCAGTTTCGTCTTCCCTTTGCGCCGGATGCCCGCCGTATCGATGAAGACGTACTCGGCGCCATCATGCATGACGGCTTCATCGACGGCGTCGCGCGTGGTGCCCGCGATGGGCGTGACGATCGCCCGCTCCTCGCCGCACAAGGCGTTTAGCAGAGTCGATTTGCCCACGTTCGGCCGCCCGATGATCGACACGCGAATGCGAAGCGGTTTCGCGGCTTCCTCCTCGGGCTCGGCGGCAAGTGGCATGCCGGCCGTGGCGTGATCCAGCATGTCGTCGATCCCAATGCGGTGTTCGGCCGAGATGGGGAAGAGATAGTCGAAGCCGAGCGACCAGAATTCGGCGGCCAGATTTTCCACCTTCACGTCGTCGATCTTGTTCACCGCCAGCGCCACGGGCTTCGACAGGGTGTGCAGCAGCCGCGCCAGTTCGCGGTCGACGCCGGTGATCTCGGTGCGCCCGTCGATCACATAGATGATGTGCCCGGCATTTTCAAACGCCACGCGCGCCTGTTTGAAAATTTCCGCCGGGATCATCTCGTCGTCGTCCGGAATGATGCCGCCTGTGTCGATCAACTCGAAGCGCCTGCCGCGATACTCGGCGATGCCGGAGATCCGGTCACGCGTAATGCCGGGCTCATCGCCCACAATGGAGCGGCGTTTGCCGAGGATGGCGTTGAAGAGTGTCGACTTGCCTACGTTGGGCCGTCCGACAACGACGATCGACGGCAAGCGGAGTGGTTCGGACATGGTGGGAGCTTCGGAGGCGGGGTTTGCGCCACGCCTCTTCCATGAGAACACGGCGGCGGGCTTCCGGCTACTTCCCCGCCAGCACCCGCTTCCAGAAGCCCGTTTTCGCCGCGGGGATCCGCAGATAGCCAAGCACGGCCCGCAAAGCATCGCCGTCGAGCGGCTTGGCCTTGTCCATGGCGTCATCGGCTTCGCGAATGCGGCAGGCGCGGTGCACCTCGAACCACGATTCTTCGAGCGTCCTTTCGAACGTGGTGCGGTGCTGCCAGGTGTTGCGTCCGTCGATGACATCGAAGAAATCGCGATAACTCAGGGGCTCGGCCGGCGGCTGCCCTTCCACCTCCGCGCCTAGCGCATACCCGTGCCGCGCCAGCATATCCGCGGACCAATCGTCCAGCTTGGCGCGCAGCAGTTCTCCCGTACGTTCGCGCAGCTTCACGGCCGTCTCGGGCGCCATGCGCATGATCCGTGCGGCTTCACGCGCCGGATAGCCGAAGGTTTCCAGCCACGCCGTCTGCCGCTCGATCGCCGTCAGCGGAGCCAGCGCCTCCTGCACCAGCTCCAAGCTCGGCGCGGGCTCCCGAACGGGTGTCCGTGTCAACTCCAACACCAGGGGACGCAGGCTGTCGAGAAATTCCCGTTCGGTCATCGGCCGCATGCCGTTCAGCGGCGAGCTCTTCGCTTCACGCAGGCGCTCCACCAGGTGCATCACCTGCTCTTCGCCGCCGCCGTAATGCGCCACAATGCGCCGCAAGGGCGGCAGGAAGGTCCGCGCGAAGTGGCGCCATCCCTCGGGCTTGCCCTGGCGGCAATCGGTGATCATGTCGAAGCAGGTGTAGATGGCCAAACGAGTGCGTTCCTTCCGTCAGTCCAATTCGAATGTGATGCCTTGCGCCAGAGGCAGGTCGCGTGAGGAATTGATGGTCACGGTCTGGCGGCGCATATAGGCTTTCCAGGAATCGGAGCCGGATTCGCGTCCGCCGCCGGTCTCCTTCTCCCCTCCGAACGCCCCGCCGATTTCGGCCCCGCTGGTTCCAATGTTCACGTTGGCGATGCCGCAATCGCTGCCGCGCGCGCTCAGGAAAGCTTCGGCGTGGCTCAGGTTCGTGGTGAAGATCGAAGAGCTGAGGCCCTGCGGCACATCGTTGTGCCAGTCCAGCACCTCGTCCAACGTATCGAAGGTCATCACATGGAGAACCGGCGCGAACACCTCCTGGCGCACCACCGGCATTCGGGGCGACGAACGCAGGATGGTGGGCTCCACAAAGCAACCTCCTGGCAGATCATCGCGGCGCCGGCCGCCGTACAGCAGTTCGGCTCCCTGCGACCGCGCCGTCTCAATGGCGTTCATCATTTCCTGCACGGCGTCCGGACCCACCAACGGACCCATGAGCGTAGACTCCGCCATGGGATCACCGATCCTCACCTGCGCGTAGGCGCGCTGCAACCGTTCCATGAACGCGGCCTCTACACCGCGCTGGACGAAGAGGCGGCGAATCGACGTGCATCGCTGCCCCGCCGTGCCCACCGCGCCAAAGACAATCGCGCGGAGAGCCAGGTCCGGATCAGCGTCATCCATGAGAATCACCCCGTTGTTGCCGCCGAGTTCCAGCAGCGTGCGTCCTAAACGCCGGCCCACCACCTCGCCCACGCGCCGCCCCATGGCGCACGAACCCGTGGCGCTGATCAAGGGCAGCCTCGCGTCGCCGATCATCGGCTCGCCAATCTCCTCGACAGATCCGGCCACCAGCGAGAAGACGCCTTCAAAACCATGCCGCGCCAGCACGCGGTGCGCGATATGCTGCACGGCGAGCGCCGTTAAGGGCGTTCGCGGCGAAGGCTTCCACACGACGCAATCACCGCACACGGCGGCCAGCATCGCGTTCCACGCCCATACGGCCACAGGAAAGTTGAACGCCGTAATCACACCCACGCGCCCCAGCGGATGCCACTGTTCATACAGCCTGTGGCCCGGACGCTCGCTGGGCATGGTAAGACCGTACAGTTGGCGCGACAGCCCGACGGCGAAATCGGCGATGTCGATCATCTCCTGAACCTCGCCGCGCCCCTCGGCCAGAATCTTGCCCGTCTCGAGCGTCACCAGCGCGCCCAGGTCATCCTTGGCGTGGCGCAGCGCATCGCCAAACTCGCGCACAATCTCGCCGCGCTTCGGCGCGGGAAATAGCCGCCACCGTTTCCACACCTCGCCGGCCTCCTCCATCACGCGTTCATAATCCTGGCGCGTGGCTTGGTTCACGCGAGCGAGCGTTTTTCCAGTGGCCGGGTTGAAGGGGGCAAGCGGTTCGCCGCTGGTGGAGATCCATTGGCGCGCGCAGGCGCCAGGATGACCGGCGGCGATGCCGAGACGTTCCAGGATCACTC
This sequence comes from Bryobacterales bacterium, assembly GCA_020847045.1. GTDB lineage: Bacteria > Acidobacteriota > Terriglobia > Bryobacterales > Bryobacteraceae > JAFLBB01. Next base: position 22,369 of record JADLCT010000006.1, read on the forward strand.
TGTCCATTGTAGTGACCGCTCGCGGGCCAGCCACGCGAACGCCTCCGCGCCCACGCCAAACTCCCGCCCGGCGGCGCTTGCCACGCGGGCGATCCGCTCGACGATGCCGCGCTGAAATTCGGGTTCGTGCCAGCATTCGAACCCTCGAACCCGGCTGATGGCTTCGGACTCGGGCCGTGTCGTGGCGCCATGGCGCTTCACTGAGCGGACGTGAAACGGGTCGGCGATCAACGGCTCCACGGTCGCCTGCAGTGCGGCCGTGGCGAGGATCTCCGGATCGCACGGCAGCAGCGGGGCCAGCGTGGCATGCACGGCAAGTCCGGCGTCGCACAGAGCCGCCACCGCGGCCAGCCTCTCCTCGAACGGCGCGCAATGCGGTTCGTACCACCGGCGCACCTCGTCGCGATTCGTCGTGAGGGAAAAGCTGATGCGTAGCGTCGTGCGGCGGTTCAGCGCCGCGAGCCGGCTAAGATCGCGCAACACAAGCGGCCCGCGCGTTTGCAGCACAAACACCGAGGGCGGGCGCTCCAGAAGGGCGTCGAGCAACTCCGGCATGCGGCGCTCGCTCTCCTCGGCGGGCTGATACGGATCCACCAGCGGCGAACAATAGATTCGCTGCTCCGGACGCAATGCGCGCACAAGCAGTGCGGCCGCATTTTCCTTGAACGTGGTGAACTGCCCCCAGCGCCGCCAGTCGTCCGGCTGCAAACCGCCTTGCATCCGCATCGTCGGCACATAGCAGTAGGTGCAGCCGAAGGTGCAATTGCGCGCCGGGGTCAGCGAATGTGTGAAGCCGGCCGTGGCGATGAAACCCGAGGTGCGGCTGAGGATGCTTCCCGCCGGAGCGCGAAAAATGCGGAACCGCTCGCTCACTCCCCCATTCTAGAAAGTTTGCGATAAGCTCTCCCCATAATGAACCGTCGCGCTTTCCTGTCCAGCACAGCGGCTCCCGTCGCGCTGGCCGCGCCCTACTTCGATCCCGCGGACCGCGTTCGCGGCGCCAACGACCGTATCCAACTCGGTCTCATCGGCTGCGGCGGCCGTGGCCGCTATGTGGGCGGATTCATGAAGGAGACGCCGAACACTCACTTCACCGCGCTGGCCGATGTCTCGCTGCCGCTTGCCGATCGGGCCAGGGAGTGGAGCGGGCAAAGCGGCGCCCGTGTCTTTCAGGATTTTCGCAGGCTCCTGGATCTGAGGGACGTGGACGCCGTCCTAGTGGCCACGCCCGACCACTGGCATTGTTTGGCCACCATCCTTTCGGTTGAGGCCGGCAAGGATGTGTACACCGAAAAGCCCTTCTCACACAACATCCGCGAGGGGCGCGCCATGGTGCAGGCCGCTGAGAAGTCGGGACGGATTGTCTGCGCCGGTACGCAGCAACGTTCCGCCGATCACTTTCCTGAGGTGGCCAGGATGATCCAGGGCGGCGCGATCGGTAAGGTCAGCTATGTGCGCGTGTGGAATTTTGTGAACCGGTGGCCGCACGGTGTCGGCAAGCTCACGCCGCAACCAACGCCCGCCGGGCTCGATTGGGACATGTACTGCGGACCCGCCCCGCTCGTGCCGTACGCGCCGCAGCGCCACTCCGGCACCTACCGCTGGTTTTTCGACTACTCGGGCGGTTGGATCACCGATTATGGCGCGCACCGCTTCGACACCGTCCATCAGATTATGGGGGCCGATGCACCCCTGGCGGTCGCGGCCAGCGGCGGCCGTTTCAACTTGCAGGACGATTCCGACATTCCCGACATGCTGCAGGTGACCTATGACTACCCCGGCTTCGTGCTCACCTATGAAGCCGTGTTGACCAACGGGCATGGGCTGGGCGGCCGCCAGCCGGGCATGCGTTATTACAATGCCCGGGGCGAAATGGACCGTCCCAACGGCATGGCTTTCTATGGCACAACCGGATCGATTTTCGCCGACCGGATCGGCTACGAGGTCTACCCCGAGAAGGGCGGTCCGGAGCGCACCTGGAAGAACACCACCGACGCCACGCGCGTTCACGCCCAGCACTTTGTCGATTGCCTCCGCACGCGCAAAACCCCACGCGCCACGGCCGCCATCGGCCACCGCTCGAACGTCGTGCCGTTGCTCGGCAATATCGCCTACAAGACGAAGTTGAAATTGAGGTGGGATGCGGAGAAGGAGAACTTCATCGGCGCGCCAAAGGAAGCCTCGCTGCTGCTGGGGCGCAAGGCGCGCAAACCCTGGGATCGCGTGACGATTTAGCGCGCGGACGGCGCTGCTGCCGCTTCCGGCGCACCCGCCACGCGCAGCTCCGGACGCCGGCGGTTCAGTTCCGCGATGCCTGCCGCCGTGAACCCCGTATCGCGCACGTCCACCCACTTCAGCGCGCTCATCCCGGCCAGCGCCTCCACAGCCTCATCACCCACACGCTTGCAACCGTGCACGTCCAGCCGCTCCAGTTTCTCGAGCGGCTTCAACCGGGCCAGTCCGCGGCCCGAAATGCCCAAGCCGCTCAGGTTCAACGCCCGCAGCTCCGTTACGGCGGCGACCGGATCCAGGCCAAGGTCGGTCGTCCCCACAGTCCACAGGCCGGAGTCCGTGCGCTGTTTCCCGCTCAGATTGAGCGACTGCAAACGCGGCAGCGTGCGCAGCACCTGCAGCCCAACCTCGGTCAGCTTGTTGCCGCCGAAGGTCAGCTCGCGCAAATTGGGCAGCGTCGACAGGTGTTGCAGCCCGCTGTCGGTCACCTCCGCATACCCTATGTCCAGCGATGCGATGCTGGCCTTGCCGGCCAGAAGCGCCAGCGTGTTGTCCGTCACCTTGGTGCCCCGCGCGTTGATGCGTTCAATCTTCGTCCACGCGCGCATCACCGCCAGCCCTTCGTCGGTCACCAGCTCGGCATAAAACAGGTTCAGCTCCCGGACGTTCCGCAGATCTTTCAACTTCAACAGGCCCAGGTCGGTTACCCGCGTTTCGGACAGATCCAGTTTTTCCAAACCGTCCATCCGTGCAATCAGGTCGAGGTCCGAATCGCTCACCCATCCGCGCCGCAGGCTCAACGCGGTCACCGCGCCGCCGGGGGCACGCTCCACACTCCCGTTTAATTCATCGATCCAATCCGCGTTGGCCGCCATGCCAGCCAGCGCCATCAGCAACACCGCCATCCGCATCAGCTCTTCCTCCGCGTGGGCAGCGAGGATTCGCCATCCCAGATGATGCGGCAGTTGGGCAGCTTCCGCCGCAGCGCCTCATGCGCCTTCTCGCCGATCAGCGTGTGGTACACGTTCAGGTATTCCAGCTTTGGAAAGGACGACAGCAGATCGATGTCGGCGTCGCCCACCGCCGCCGAGTCCAGCCGGAGGTCCCGCAACTCCGGCAGCCCCGCAAGCAAGGCCAGGCCCGCCGAGGTCACCTGCGTATAGTTCAGATTCAACGTCCGCAGCGTTTTCATGGCCGCGATATGCCGCAGGCTCTCGTCGGTGAGCCGCGTGCGCACCGATTGCAGCTCCTCCAGGGCCGGCAGCTCCGACAACAACACATAGCCATGCGTGTTGATCGCGTTGTAGTTGATGTTCAGCGACTTCAACGTCCGGATCGCCGCCACCGCTTCCATCGCCTCATCGCCGATATCCGTCGTGGCCATGTCCAGAGTCTCCAGCTTCGTCAGGCCCGTCAGGCTCTTCACGCCCGCGCCGGTGATGTCGGTCATACTCAGCTTCAACGAACGGAGCGCGCCTAGTTTGCCGATCACGGCCAGCCCGGCGTCGCCCACCGGCGCGCCCGACAGTTCCAAAGCTTCCAGCGCCGCAAAGCCGGCCAAACCCGCGCCACGAACACCCGAGTTATTCAACCCCAATTTGCGCAGCTTCGGCAGCGCGGCCAGCGCCGGCATCGCCGCATCGCTCACCGTCGTCTGGCTCAGGTCGAGCTCTTCAAGCGACGTCATCCTCGCCAGGAAGGCCACGCCCACGTCGCCCACCTCGGTGGCGGAAAGGTTCAGCCTCCGCACGCCTTTCAACTTCGCCAGCGTTTCCAGATGCCGGTCCAGCACGGGCGTCGCGCTCAGCGAAACCGCCGTGAGCACGCCCTTTTCCAGCCTGGCCTGCCCGCCCAGCGCCTCGATGAAGCTCTTCATCGACGACGCCGTCACCTGCGGCGGCGCGACGGCTTTCTTCGACAGCGGCGGCGCGCTCGCCAGGAAGTTCACCTTCAAACCGGGCAGCTCCGCCTGCAGTTCGTCCACGCCCGCCTTGGTCACGCGCGTGTACCGCAGATCGAGCGAACGGAGCTTCTTCTTTCCCGCCAGCAGCCGTAGCCCGGCGTTCGTTACCCGGCTGCGATAGAGGTTCAACTCCTCCAGATCGTGCATGCCCGCCAGCGGCGCCAATCCCTCGTCGGTGATGGGCGCGCCAAGTAGATTCAGCTTCTTCATCGCCGTAAGCCCGCTCAATTGCGCCAGCCCGGCATCGGTTACGCGGCAGCCATACAGATCCAACTCTTCCAGCTTCGTCAGCTCCGCAATGTGATGCAGCCCGGCGTCGCTCACCAGAGTGTCCTTCACCAGCAGCCGCCGCAGATTTTTCATGTGTGCCAACGAAGCCATGCCTTCGTCGTCGAACCGCGAGTAGGTCAGATCCAGCGCGGTGAGCGATGGAAACACGCTCAGCGTGCGTCCCTTCACCTTGGTTTGTTGCAAACGCAATTCGCGCAGGTTCGTCAACGCCGCGAGTTGTTCGATGCCCTTGTCCTGAATATTGATATCGGTGAGGAAGTGGATGCTGAAGTACAGCTTTTCGAGCGAGGCAAGGGCATTCAGCGCCCCCAGATCCTTGTTCGAATCCTGCCGGCTGCCGGCGCCTTCGTTCCACATCGGGCCGGGAAGATACAACTCGCGCAGGCCGCGCAATTGCGCCAGCCGCGGCAGATCCTCCGGCGTAATCAACGTGCCCGTCAGGTCCGCCGCCACCACGCTCACGCCGTCTTCGGGCAGCGCCCATAGCTCGCGAATCTCCCGCGGCGAACCTTCCAGAGTTACGCCTCCGCCGTAGCGGATGATCCACTCGGCGAGCGAACGTTCCGTGTCCGCCGCCATCGCGGCCGAAGCAAACAGCGCCAGAGCCAGAAGCCTCGTCATCAATGGTCCGCGATGCCTCCATCCTGAAAAACGTACGCCGGGCGGGTGACGGGCTTGTAAGGATGCGCGGCGGCGACTTTCTCGTCCAGCTCCACGCCCAGTCCCGGCCTTTCGGGGAGCGCGGCGAAGCCGCCAGACACCTCCACCGCCCCGCCGTGGAACAGATCCTTCACCCATTGTTGCGAGTTCGGGTTGTACTCCTGAATCGTGCACGCCGGCGTGGTCGCGTCCACGTGCAGAGAAGCGAGCGTCGATACCTCGCTCTGCGGATTGTGCGGCGCCATCTCCACGCGATAGGTCTCGGCGATCACGCCGATTTTTTTCATTTCGAGAATGCCGCCCGCGTGGCACACGTCCGGCTGAATGTAGTTCACCAGATGGCGCGAACAAAAATCCGCGAAGCCGTACTTGGTGAAGGAGCGCTCGCCGGTGGCCAGCGGCGCCTTCGTCTTCTGGCGCAAGAGCGCGAGCTCGCCCAGGTCTTCCAGTTGCGTGGGCTCTTCGACAAAGAGCGGCCGCAGCTCCTCGATCCGCCTGCAGAAGCCGATGGCCATCACGGTGGTCAGCTTGCCGTGGGCGTCGATGCAGATGTCGAAATCGTCCCCCACGGCGGTGCGCACGCGTTCCAGCGCTTTCGCCCCCTCGCGCACGGCGAACGAAGGAACCACCACGTCATTGTCCACGCGAATGAAACCGCTTTTGGCCGCTGTGTAGCCTTCGCTTTTGGCCTGCAAAAAGGCCTCGGGCGTGGAGCCGCAATCTTTGTACAAACGCACGCGCTGCCGGGCCTTGCCGCCAAGCAATTTATAGATGGGTTGCCCCAGCGCCTTGCCGAGAATGTCCCACAGCGCGATCTCCACGGCGCTGATGGCGCTGTTCAGAATGGGACCTCCGCGCCAGCGCGGCCAGCGGAACATCGCCTGGTAATGAAGCTCTATATCGGTTGGGTCCTTACCCAACAGATAGCGCTCGTGCTCCATGATGGCGCTCGCCAGCGTGGCCTCCTTCGACGTGATGGAGCCTTCGCCCAGCCCCGTCAGCCCCTGGTTCGTGTAGACCTTGCAGAAGGCCCAGTTCACGCTGCCTACGTTCACGATGAACGTCTTCAGTCCGGTGATTTTCAGGTTCAGCGGCTTGGCTTTTTCCGAGGCGGCGCGCAACGGCTCCAGCACCACGGCCGGCAGGCCGAGCCCAAGCGCGGATTGAACCATTGTTCGGCGAGAGATCATACGGGGATGCTCCGTTCGGGCCAGCATATCGCAGCCTGGCCGCGCCGTCCCCGTGCGGCGGCGGCATGCCGGCGCCTACACCTTCGTCATTTTTGTGATGCGGCCCACTTCCACCCACTCGGCCACGAAGACGTTGCCTTTGTGGTCGAAGCATCCGCCGTGCGGGCACACGAACTTGCCCGGCGTGAATGTGTCGCGGGCCTGCACGCGCGTTTTGCGCCAGTCGGATTTGGAATCGTCGCCCAGGCCGGCCACCATTCTGTTGTCCTTGTCGAGAATCAGCACGCGCGCGCCCAAGTCGGGAATCAGCATCAGGTTCTTGTGGAAGCTGAAATGGCAGGGCAGGTTCATGTCCTGCGTGACAAAGCGAAGGTGCTTGCCGCTGAGGTCGAAGTACTGCAGCCGGTTGTTCGAACGGTCCGCGGCAACCAGCTCTTCCTTGCCCGAGCGTTTGTCGATGAAGATGCCGTGCGGAGAGTTCAGCGAGCCAGGGTCCTTCGTCTTGCCGCCGCCAAAGGTGCGTATGAACTTGCCCGTCTTGTCGTACTGGTTCACATAGCTGGAACCGTAGCCATCGCCCACATAGATATCGCCGTTGGACGCCACGGCCAGGTTCGTCGGCACATACTTCACCAGCGGTTTGCCGTCCGCGTCGAGCTTATAAAAATCCGACTCCTTCGGATAGCCGAGCGTCATCAGCACCTTGCCGTCCAGCGTCGTCTTCACCACCACCGAACGCTTCGTGTCGCACAGATAGAGGAACTCTTCCTTGCCCTCCTTCTGAATGTGCAGGCCGTGCGCGCCGCCGGCGAACTCGCCGCCCCAACTGGTGATGAACTTGCCTTTGCTGTCGAACACCACCATCGCGTCGGGCGAGACGCTGTTCTTGTGCACGGTGTGGAAGACATAGAAGCGGCCCTGCGAATCCTCGACAATCCCGTGCGTGTTGCCGTATTGAATGCGGCTGGGAAGCTCGCCCCAGTCGTGCTGAACCTCGTACGAATAGTCGCCGGAGCCGGTGACCACCTTCTTCGATCCGGATTTCTGTGCGCCCAGAATGGACGGCGCCGCGCCCGAGGCAAGCGCCCCGGCGGTGGCCGTCTGAATGAATGTACGGCGGGAGTTCTCTTGGTTCATGGCTGTATGGACCTGCCGTAATACCATATCAAAAGGTGAAGCCCGGCGTGGCCCCGTGCCCCGCCCCGGCCGCGCCCCACGCCAGAGGGAAACCTGCTATTCTAAGGATTCGGTTTCCACCGAACCTCAGGGTTTGTGTGTCTCCCCAGCCGTGACGCGGGGGTTGGCCGTCTCTGAGTGGGAAGAACCACAATGCCGAAACGTACTTTTCAACCGAACAATCGTAAGCGGGCTAAAACACACGGTTTCCGTGTCCGCATGGAGACAAAGGATGGGCAGGCTATCCTGTCGCGCCGCCGTGCCAAGGGCCGCTGGAAGCTCACTGTCAGTGACGAGCGAGCCGTCCGCTACGGCAAGCGCTAGTTCACCACAACCGCGCGCGGGAAACTCGTTTCCCAAAGCGGCGCGGCTGTTGAAAACTCCGGAATTCAAACGGGTCTATGATCGCGGCAGGAAGATCAGCGGCCCGTTTTTCATGGTGATCTGCGCTACCAGGCCGGATACGGCGCCGGCGCGAATTGGCTTCACCGTTCCCCGGCGGCTCGGCAATTCCGTTGTCCGCAACCGCATCCGGCGGCGGATGCGCGAGGCCGTCCGGCTGGAGTTGGCCCATTTGGCGGCGGGCCGCGATCTTGTGTTCCACCCCCGTAGCGCCGTGCCGGCCGCTCCCTTCACCGAGTTGAGGCGGGAAGTGGAAAGGGTTTTTCGCGTATGCGGAACTTGGTAGTCGCCATTCTTCGTCTGTACAAACGGTGGCTCTCCCCACTGTTGCCCAACGCCTGCCGGTTTCATCCCACCTGTTCCGTCTACATGTCCGAGGCGGTTAGCCGCCACGGCGTGCGGCGCGGAGTCTGGCTTGGTCTTCGGCGCCTGGCCCGGTGCCATCCCCTTCAGGAAGGCGGTTTCGATCCCGTACCATGAGTGAACAGAACTCCGGCGAGCTCACACCCAAGCCATCGCTGGGCGGCGCCAAAAAGGATCTCTCCATGGAGAGCCGCCTTCTCCTCGCCTTTGGCTTGATGGGCGTTGTGCTCCTTGTCTCGCAGTACATCCTGCCGCAGCCCCCCGAACCACCCAAGAAAGCAGCGGCCAAGGCCGCGCCTGCCGCCGCCAAGCCAGATGATCAACAGGCGCCGCCGGCTGACAAACCGGCTGGCCCGGCCACAGGCAAGAGCGCCGCCAAAACGGACGGCAAGTCCGCCGCCGCGACTAAGCCCGCGGCCAGCGTCACGGCCGCCAGCGAACAGGATTACGTCATTGAAACCGCTCTCTACAAGATCACCTTCACCAACCGTGGCGCGTTGGTGAAAAGCTGGATTCTCAAGAAGTACAAGGACAGCAAAGGCAAACCTCTGGAATTGGTGAACACGCGCGCCGCCGGCAAGGCCAACTTCCCCTTTGCCATCCGCTACCGCGACGGCCAGGGCGCGCATGAGATCAACAAGGCCCTGTTCGAGGCCAAACCTTCGCCAGACAATCTGGGCATCGACTTTGAATACGCCAGCGGCGGCGCCTTCGCACGCAAGACCTTCCGTTTCTCCGGCGCCAGCTACCTGGCGCGCGTCACCAGCGAGCTGCGGGAAAACAACGCGCCCCGGCAGCACCTGCTGAGCTGGCGCGGCGGGTTTGGCGATGAAACCGTCATCGGCGCCGCTGCCTCTCAACACGCCGTGCTGTTCGACCGCGACGCCCAGAAACTCGTCAGCCACATAGGCAAGGATGTTCCCGGAGGAGTCTACATCCAGCGGGGCAACTTCACCTTCGCCGGACTCCAGGACACCTACTTCGCCGCCGTCGCTCTTCCCGCCGAGAACGCTCCGTTTGAAGTCCACATGGTGAACGACCACCTTCCCAACGCCATCGACGAAAAGGAGGACTACTTCGCCGGAGTATCCGTGGGCGGCGAGGCAACCAACCAGTTTCAACTGTTCGTTGGCCCCAAGGACCTCGACCTGATGCGCGCCATCTCGCCCAGGCTCGACCAACTGGTGGACTGGGGATGGTTCGGCGTCATCGCCAAGCCGCTGTTCCTGGCCCTAAGCTGGCTGAACAACAAGTACGTTCACAACTACGGCTGGTCCATCATCATCCTCACGATCATCATCAATTTCCTGATGCTGCCGCTGAAGTTCACCTCGCTCAAGTCGATGCGGGCCATGAGCGCGTTGCAGCCGGAGATGAAGAAGATTAACGACAAGTACTCCGGCATGAGCATGCGCGATCCGCGCAAGCAGAAGCAGCAGGAAGAGGTGATGGACCTCTACAAAAAGCATGGCGTGAATCCGGCCTCCGGCTGTGTCCCCATGCTGCTGCAAATTCCCTTCTTCTTCGCCTACTACAAGGTGCTCAGCGTCTCCATCGAGATGCGCGGTGCGCACTGGTTGTGGGTCAGCGATCTGTCACGTCCTGAAGATCTGGCCATCCGCGTTCTGCCGCTGCTGATGATCGCTTCCCAGTTCGTCATGCAGAAGATGACGCCGAACACCTCCGGCGATCCCGCGCAGCAAAAGATGCTGCTGATGATGCCTCTGTTTCTAGGTTTTATGTTCTACGGCCAGTCCAGCGGCCTGGTGTTATACTGGTTGACCGGCAACTTGGTTGGCATTCTGCAGCAGTGGTTCTTCAACCGGATGGCTCCTGCTCCCGCCCCGGCCACCGTGCCGGCCGCCAAGCGGAACCCCAAGAAGTAAGGCCCCGCCAGCGAGACTTGAACCGGATGGGATGTGAGTGTGAGCAACCGCAAATACACCCTCGACGAGCACGGCCCCAGGATTGAGGCTTTTCTTCAGAAGCTCTTCGGCATCGCGGGATGGAAACTTCAGGTGGAGATGGAGGTCGGCAACGACCCGCACCCGGAGATCGAAAACCCCGATATCGTCGTGAAGTTCTCCGGCGCCGACGTGGAACTGCTCCAGGAGAACCGGGCCGAAGCCCTTCTGGCCCTGGAACACTTGACCATTGAAGCGCTGAAGGTGCCGCACGACGACCACAGCCGCATCCGCTTCGACATAAACGATATGCGGCTCATGCGCATCGAGGAGCTGCGCGCCAACGCGCTGTTCGCGGCGGATCAGGTGCGCGAGGCGCATCGCCCCTTCCGGTTTAATACCATGTCCAGCCGCGAGCGGCGGCTGATCCACCTCGTTCTGCGCGACCAGACGGATATCCGCAGTGAGAGCGAGGGCTTGGAGCCTCGCCGCAACGTGGTCATCTACCCGGCCGGTATGCCCTCCTCGCCACGGCCCTCGTCTCCGCCCCCGCCGCGTGGCCGTGGCGGTTCCGGTGGCGGCCCAGGTGGTGGCAGAGGCGGTGACCGCGGCGGTCCTCGAGGCGATCGTGGCGGCCGCGGTGGTGATCGTGGAGGACGCGGCGGCGACCGGCGCGGTCCCCGGGGTGATCGCGGCGACCGCGGTCCACGTTCCTAGCCAGAGCGGAGTTTCTCCGTGCAGATCGGCGACACCATCGTTGCCATTGCAACCCCTCCGGGCCGTGGCGGCCTGGGCGTAATTCGCATCAGCGGTCCCGGCGCGCGCCCCATCGCGGAAAGGATACTCTCGTTCGCGGCGGATTCCTCCTGGGCCCCCTGGACGGCTCGCCTGGCGCGCCTCACTGATGCCGCCGGAGTGACCATCGACCATGTCGTAGCCACGTTTTTCGCCGCCCCCCGCAGCTACACCGCCGAGGATGCCGTGGAGATCTCCTGCCACGGTTCGCCCGTCGTCCTGCGCCACGCCGTTGACCGCGCCTGCGCGCACGGCGCCCGCCTCGCCGAGCCGGGAGAGTTCACCCTGCGCGCCTTCCTCAACGGCCGCATTAATCTGCCCCAGGCCGAGGCGATCCACGACCTCATTCACTCCACAACGCTGTACCAGGCTCGCGTCGCCGCCCGGCAAAGCGAAGGATCGCTCGCGCGCGTGCTGCAACCGCTCAAGTCGCAATATCTCGATCTGATCGCTCTGCTCGAAGCCGGCATCGACTTCGCCGAAGACGACATCTCCGTGGCCACCGACGCCCAGATCGACGCGCGCATCGCCCCGCTCGAAGCCGAACTCGACCGTCTCGTCCGCAGCTTCGCCTGGGGCAAACTGGTCGTCTCCGGCCTCACTCTGGCCATCGCCGGCCGGCCCAACGTCGGCAAAAGCAGCCTCTTCAACCGCCTGCTCGACCAGGACCGCGCCATCGTCACCGACATCGCCGGCACCACGCGCGACACCGTCAGCGAGACCGCCTCCCTCGAAGGCATCCCCGTCCGCCTCGTCGATACCGCGGGCATTCGCGTAGGGCGGGACCCCGTCGAACGCCTCGGCATCGAGCGCAGCCTGCAAGCCATCGCCGACGCCGACCTGACCCTCGTCGTCTGGGATCTCTCTCAACCTCTCACAACCGGAGACCACGAGATTTTCGAGCGCGCCAGCGCCCAGGGCCACACACTGCTCGTGGGGAACAAGTGCGATCTTCCCCTGTCCTTCGCCCCGCCTGAAACTTTGCTGCCCGTTTCCGCTCTCCATTCGACAGGGTTCGACACTTTGCGACAGCAAATTGTCGAAGCCGCGACGCCGGAAGGACGCCTCGGACTGGAGTCCGGCTTTATCACCAGCCTCCGGCAGGAACGCCTGCTGCGGGAATCCGTGGAGGCTCTGCGGCGCGCCCGCGCCGCGCTGGGCCAGTCACTGCCCCACGAGATGCTGCTGCTGGACCTCTACGCCGCCCTGGAACCGTTGGACGCCATTACCGGAAAGACCACGGCCGACGACATTCTGAACCGGATCTTTTCCACCTTCTGCATCGGAAAATAGCGAGTCTTGCCCGCCGGGCGCTACTCTCTTAATGGAGGGCCCTGCCGCTCTCGCCCTATGCCCAAAGCTCTCATCACAGGTATCACCGGCCAGGATGGCTCGTATCTGGCCGAACTGCTGCTTCAGAAAGGCTACGAGGTGCACGGCATCAAACGGCGGTCGTCCAGCTTCAACACGGGCCGCGTCGATGGGATTTACGCCGACCTTCACGAAAAGCGGAACCGCTTCTTTCTTCACTTCGCCGACCTGGCCGATTCGTCCAGCCTGTCCCGTCTGCTTCATGACATTCAGCCCGACGAGGTGTACAACCTCGCCGCGCAAAGTCACGTCCGCGTCAGTTTCGACATCCCCGAATACACCTGCGACATCACCGCCACGGGGGCGCTGCGTCTGCTGGAGAGCATCCGCCAAACCGGCATCAAGGCGCGTTTTTACCAGGCCAGCTCGAGCGAGATGTATGGTTCGACGCCTCCGCCTCAGAACGAAACCACCGTTTTTCATCCCCGCAGCCCGTACGCCTGCGCGAAACTCTTCGCCCACTCCGTGACGGTGAACTTCCGCGAAAGCTACAACATGTTCGCCGTCAGCGGAATCCTGTTCAACCATGAGTCGCCCCGGCGCGGCGAGACCTTTGTCACGCGCAAGATCGCTCACGCGGTGGCGAACATCAAGTTCGGGCTCCAGAAGAAGCTGTATCTGGGCAACCTGGAGGCCAAACGCGACTGGGGTTACGCGCCGGAGTACGCCGAAGCCATGTGGCGCATGCTGCAGCAGGATACTCCGGAGGATTTCGTGATCGGCACCGGCGAGATGCACAGCGTGCAGGAGTTCGCCGAGCTGGCCTTCACCCACGCCGGCTTGGACTGGCGCGAGCACGTGGAGTTCGACGTTCGTTACCTGCGTCCGGCCGAGGTGGATGCCTTGCAAGCGGACCCCTCCAAGGCGCGGCGCGTGCTGGGGTGGCGTCACCAGACAGGCTTCGAACAACTGGTGGGCATCATGGTGGACGCTGAGATGGATGATCTGAAGCGGCGGCGGTTGGGGATTCTCTCGCCCGTCGACGAGCGCAAGGAAAGCTAGCCCGTTCATGCTCGATCTCACCACCAAAAGGATCTGCGTAACCGGCGGAGGCGGCTTTCTGGGCTCGTTCGTGGCCGGACGCCTGCGGGAGCGCGGCTGCCACCAGGTGTTCATCCCGCGCAAACGCGACTACGACCTGACCACCGCCGATGGCGTCGCGCGCCTGATGACAGACGCCCGGCCGGAGGTGCTGTTCCATTTGGCCGCCGTCGTGGGGGGCATCGGAGCCAACCGCGACAACCCCGGCCGGTTCTTTTACGAGAACGCGATCATGGGGATTCAATTGATTGAAGCCGCACGCCGCGCTGGAGTGGAGAAAACGATCATCGCCGGCAGCATCTGCTCCTATCCGAAGTTCGCTCCGGTACCCTTCCAGGAGGACGAGCTGTGGAATGGCTACCCCGAGGAGACGAACGCTCCGTACGGCATCGCCAAGAAGGCGCTGCTGGTGCAGTGCCAGGGCTATCGCGAACAGTACGGCATGGATGCCATCTTCCTGATGCCTGTAAATTTGTATGGCCCTCGCGACAACTTCGACCTGCACACCTCGCACGTGATTCCGGCCTTGATCCGCAAGTGCCTGGAGGCGCAGGCTTCGGGCGGCCGGGAGCTGCGCGTGTGGGGCGACGGCTCGCCGACGCGTGAATTCCTGTACGTCGAGGATGCCGCCGAGGGGTTGATCGCCGGGGCCGAGCGGTATTCGGGCGGTGAGCCCATCAATCTGGGGAGCGGCGTGGAGATCTCCATTCGCGACCTGGTCAGCCTGATCGCACGCCTGTGCGGGTTCACCGGCGCCATTGTGTGGGAAACGGAGAAGCCCAACGGGCAGCCGCGCCGCCGTCTGGATGTCACCCGCGCCGGGCGTCTGATGGGCTGGCGGGCCGTCACCGGGTTTGAAGATGGTCTTCGCCGCACCATTGACTGGTACCGTTCCCACGCCGGTTTATGACCAGTCCCGGAATGCCAACCGGAGGGCGATCCTTCGCATTCGGCGGCCATCTCTCGCCGTTTGAAGGAAAGCGCTCCCGTTGTGCAGCCCATTCTCCCTATGCTAAAAAGGTGATTTCCGCCCGCGCCCGTAATCTGGCCGGGCGAAAGGAGCATTGCCATGGCCTACGTGATCGCTGAGCCCTGTATCGGCACCAAAGACACCGCGTGCGTCGACGCGTGTCCGGTGGATTGTATCCACCCGAAGAAGGACGAACCGCAGTTTGAAACCGAGGAACTGCTGTTTATCGATCCTGTGGAGTGCATCGATTGCGGCGCCTGCGTGCCGGTGTGTCCCGTTTCGGCCATTTTCGCTCTGGACGATCTGCCCGAAAAGTGGAACGAGTTCACGCAGCGCAACGCGGCCTATTATGGACGCTAGCACGCCGGGCCGTTAGCGGCCGAGGAAATCCTCGACTTCGCTGCGATCCAGCGTGAAAGAATAATCGGGCAGGCTGTCAAAAAACACCTGCCCGTATTTTTGTTTGGTGATCCGGTTATCCAGGATGGAGAGCACGCCTTTGTCCTGCCGCGTGCGTATCAGTCTTCCGAACCCCTGCTTCAAGGTAAGCGCCGCCTCGGGCACCTGGTAGTCGAAAAACGGGTTGCCGCCGGCTTCGCGCAAGGCGCGGACGCGCGCCTCGACAACGGGATCACTGGGGACGGCGAACGGAAGACGGTCCACGATCACGCAGCGCAACTGGTCGCCCGGCACATCCACGCCCTGCCAGAAGCTGGAGGTGGCGAACAGAACGCAGTTCGGAGTGCGTTTGAACTCCTCCAGAAGAGCGTTGTTCGGCGACGTGCCCTGCAGCAGCGCCGGGTAGTCGATCTTGTCCCAGAGACGGTCGTGGAACTGGCGCATCTGCGCATAGCTGGTGAAAAGGACGAAGGCGTGTCCCTTGGTAAGCTCCAGCAGCCGGACCACCTCCTGGCAGGCGGCTTCGGTGAAGCTGGCGTCGCGCGGATCGGGCAGGTGTTGCGGCACATACAGGATGGCCTGCTTCGGGTAGTCGAAGTGGCCGGGCACCACGAGCGTCCGGGCGTGCTGGACTCCCAGGCGCTGCTCGACGAACTCGAAGTTGCCCGCCACGGCCAGCGTCGCCGAGGTGAGCACCACGCTGGCCACCTTATCGAACAGCCGTTCACTGAGCAGAGCGCTGACGTCGATGGGCGTCATCTCGAGCGAGACGCTGCGCGCGCGGCGCTCCATCCAGTAGACAAACTTGGCGTCGCGCTCCTCCATCCAGCAGCGCAGTCTGGTCTGTGTTTCCTTGGTGCGGCGCACCAGGGGGATCATCTCCTCGGGCGCGCCTTGCACCAGTTGCAGGTCTGTATGCAGCAGCTCAAAAGCGCCTTGAAGCTCGCGGTACGGTTTTTCGCCGCCGCGCAGGTACTCCTTGGGGTCGGGAAAACCGGCGCGCCCTTCACGGCTGGGGAAGCCGGCGAAGAAGCGGTCCGAGCATTCGGCCACGGTCATCAGCACGCGTTCCAGCTCGGATGAGGAGAGGCTCTTGCGGCGCAGAACCTGGAGGATGTCGCGCCGCAGCTCCTCGATCTGGTAGCTGCTGACGCTTTGGCCGAAGTACTGCCCGGCGACGGCTTCCATCTCATGCGCCTCGTCGAAGATGACCGCCTGATACTCGGGAATGACGCCGCCGTACTCCTCCTCCTTCACCGCCAGGTCGGCGAAAAAGAGGTGGTGGTTGACGATGATGATGTCGCTTTCGTGTGCCCGCTGCTGCATTTTGGTGAGGAAGCAGCGTTCGAACTGGGCGCACTTCTGGCCGCTGCACAATTCGCGGCGCGCGTCCATCTTGGCCCATGCGCCGCTGTGGGCGGGCAGCGATTTGATCTCGCTGCGGTCACCGATTTCGGTGGTCTTCTCCCATTCGCGGATGATCTGGAAGTCGGCGACCTCTTCAAGGCCGGCTAGCACGGGCTCGCGTTCGGCGTCGTAGATTTTCTGGCGGCAGGCGTAATTGTTGCGCCCCTTCATGTAGCAGATGCGCAGGCGGCCCTGGAACATCTCCTGCAGGAAGGGAACGTCTTTGAAGAAGAGCTGCTCCTGCAGGTTCTTCGTTCCCGTGGAGATGACGACGCGTTTTCCGGACTGGATCGCGGGAATCAGGTAGGCGAGGGTTTTCCCCGTTCCCGTTCCCGCTTCGACGATGGCGTGCCGCCCGTCGGCGAGCGCTTTTTCCACCGCTTCGGCCATGGCCAACTGGCCGGGCCGGAACTCATACTGAGGATGCCACTCGGAAAGCAATCCGCCGCGTTGGAAGAAGCGGCGCGCCGGTACGTGTGTCGTCAAACCCTTACCATTTTCCACTTCCCACGCCGGAAAAGGAGAAAGCCCGTGACGGCCATGGCGGAGTGGGCGGCTGTGATGGCGTAGAAAATGCCGCGCGGACCGAGATCGAATACCACCGACAACGCATAAGCCAGCGGAATTTGCCAAAGCCAGAAGCAGACGATGTTGACGACAGTGGGGGTGACGGTGTCGCCGGCGCCGTTGAACGATTGCACAAGCACCATCCCCCAGCCGAAGAACAGGTAGCCGAAAGCGATCACACGGAGGCAGGTGACGCCATGCTCCATCACGGCGGGTTCGTGAGTGTAGAGGCCGATGATCTGCCGCGCGAAGAAGAAGAAGCAGAGACCCACGAAGCCGAGGAAGCACATGTTCAGCAGTCCGGCGAGCATGACGCTGCGTTCGGCGCGATCAGGCTTTTTGGCGCCGAGGTTCTGGCCCACCAGGGTTGCGGCGGCGTTGGCCATGCCCCAGGCGGGGAGAATCGTGATCACGATGGTGCGTATGGCCATCATGTAGCCGGCCAGGGCGGCCGTGCCGAAGGTGGCCATGAGGCGCATCATACCGATCCAGCTCGCCGAGGAGACCAGAACCTGCGCGATTCCGGTGATGGAGATGCGCACCAGCCTGGCCATGACGGCGGGCTGAAGCCGCCACTGGCTCGCATGGACATGCAGGCGCCCGCGGCCCGAAAGCAGCATATAGAACTGAAACAGCACTCCACTGGAGCGGCCGATTGTGGTGGCGATGGCTGACCCCTGCACGCCCATGGCGGGAACCGGCCCGAAGCCGTGGATCAGCAGAGGGCACAGCACGATGTTGATGGCGTTTGCCAGCCACAGCGTGCGCATGGCCACCGAGGCGTCGCCCGCGCCGCGGAACACTGCGTTCAGCAGAAACAACAGAAAGACGCTGCACGAGCCGCCCAGAAGCGTTTGGGTGAAGCGCGCGCCGGTGGCCACCACGGCTTCGCTGGCGCCCATGCCGCGCAAGAGGTGTGGCGCGGCCAGCAATCCCGTGACGGCGACCACGCCGGACACGGCCAGGCCAACGAACACGGCTTGCACGGCCACTACGCCCGCCTCTTCCCAGTTCTTCTCACCCACCCGGCGCGCCACCATCGCCGTTGTGGACATGCTCAATCCGACGGCGACGCCGAACAGAAGCGACATCATGCCCTCGGTGAGGGCGACGGCGGCCACGGCAGCGGCGCCCAGCTTCGACACGAACAGCATGTCCACGAAGCCGAACAGCGACTCCATGGACATTTCCAGCACCATCGGCACGGCGAGCAGAACGACGGCGCGTGAAAGGCTGCCTTCGGTGAAGTCGCGCTTTGTGCCCGAGAGCGCTTCTTTGAGAAATGCCAAAATGCCGTCGTTGCCGGGAGCGGCCGGAGATGTCAGCGAGGGCATTCTTAGAGGCTAGCGCGTGAGGAGCGCCTCCTGGAGCACACGGCCCACCGAACCGCTGGGCGTCTCCACTTCGAGCAGAGCCGAAAGTGTCGGGGCGATGTCGTTCACGGCGGCGTGCGCCGCGTACCTGCCGGGCTTCACGCCGGGCCCCATCAGAATGAGCGGCACGTGCGAATCGTACTTATAGGGAGAGCCGTGCGAGGCGCCGTCCTTGCCGTAGGTGAAATAGGGCTCGGTGACGGGGAAGATGTCTCCGCCGCGTTCCTGATGATACCCGGAACGCACGCGGCGGTCGACGAAATCCCGAGGGGCCATGGCGAGCAGATCGTCGCTCGTGTACACGCGCGCGATGTGGGGAAACGGGCGCAGCGCCTCGGCGGCGGCGGCCCGCACCTCTTTGGGATCAAGCTTCATCTGCCGCATCAGATCGTAATTCAGATACATGGTGGGACCACTACGGCCGACCACCCACTTCATGCCGCCGTAGCGCGCCGAAAGCGCCTTCTCGACGGTCTCCTGCATCTTCGGTTCGGACAAACGTCCGCCGGGCATACGGCGCGACTGCTGCGTTTCCGCCGTCGGCGACACGCCGTGGTCGGCCGTGAAGGCCACCAGGACGTTGGCCATGCCCACCTTCTGATCCAGATAGGCGAACAGGCGCGCCAGCGTGCGGTCAGTGCGGATGGCGATGTCGCGTACTTTGGGATGGTCGGGACCCACCTCGTGGCCGACGTAGTCGTTCGAAGAAAAGCTGACGCTGAGCAGGTCTGTATCGCCGCGCTGGCCCAACTGTTCCGCTTCAATCGCCTTTTCGGCAAGCATTTCCAGCATGTCGTTGCCGAAGGGCGTGCGCTGCATCTGCGCATAATATTTTTCCGATGCCTCTGCGCCCATGGAGAGGAACGGTTCGGCCTTCGAGTTCTCGATGGAGACCCAGGACTTGTTCAGCCACTGATCGACGGCGCGAGACGTGTTGAAGCCGGCCACCCATTGGGGCAGCTCAGGGAAGTACCAGGTGCTGGATACGAAGTTGCCCGTCTTGTTGTCGAACCAGAAGGCGCCGTCGGCCATGCGGCCGGCGGGCAGGATGGCGCTGCGGTCCTTGATGGAGATGCCGATCACCTTCGGTTTGCCGCGTCCGTTGGATTTCAACTCGTCGCCCACGGTACTCACCAGAAGCCTGTGCGGCGACGAGGCCGCGCCGGGCGCGCCCAGAAGTTTCTGTGCGCCGTCCACGACGCTGGTGATCGACTTGCCCGATTCCCGGTCGTACCAATCGTTGCCAATGATGCCGCTGATCGAAGGCGTCGCGCCGGAGAGCACGGTCGAGTGGCCAATGGCGGTCACCGTGGGAAAGTGCTCGTAGTGCGCATCGACAAACATCGCCCCATGACCCATCAGGCGCGCAAAACCGCCGTTGTACTGCTCGCGGAAGCGCCACAGGTAGTCGGCGCGGAACTGGTCCACGACGATCATCAGCACCAGTTTCGGCTTCCGGGCGGCGGCAGGCGGTTTGGCTGCAGGGGGGGCGCCGGACGGCTGGGCCAGGAGGGGCAGGGAGAGAGCCGCCAGGAGCGGAAGGAGGGTTCTGCGTTGCATGGATTTGTAAGTGTAACAGGAATGTAACAATTAACTGGGCATGGCCGCCGGGCGGGCCGCTTTCATTGTCCCAACTCATGGCAGACGTTGCAGGCGTTGCTGGCCTTGCGCTGAGCGTGGCAGGCCATGCATGTTTTCATGTTGTGTTCCACCTGGAGCGTCACGCGGTCTGACAAGTTGACGTCGCCGTGGCAGGTGACGCACTCCACCTTTCCGGCCGAGACGTGGCGGGCGTGCGAGAAGACGACGAAATCACGTTGCCGGTAGACGCGCTGCGAAGGGATGGCCGGGGCGGACCATCCGGCGGCCGCGTGACACACGGCGCAGACGGTTGCTTTGGGAAATCCGGCCCGGTCCTGATTCTCCGCTCCGGCGTGGCACTGGGTGCATTTCAGCTTCATGGAAGCATGGCGCTTGTGGCTGAACTCAGCGGCGGAGAGTGCGGTTACTCCAAGGAGAAGGCAACCAGCGAATCGGAATAGGTGGTGTTGTATTTGTTGCCTCCTCCGGCGGCGATGACGACGAACTGCTTGCCTGACTTACGGCTGAGATAGGTGGCCGGCACGGCATGCGCGGTGGCGGGCAGTTTGGCCACCCAGAGCTCCTTGCCGGTGTCCTTGTCAAAGGCCCGGAAGCGCGCGTCGTTGGTGGCGCCGATGAAGACGAGACCCCCGGCGGTGACGATCGATCCGCCCAGGTTCATCGTACCGGTGGGCGGCAGTCCCTTGGCGAGCAGCTCGTCATCCACGCCCAGAACGGAGCGCCATTTGAACTCGCCCTTGTCCAAATCGATGGCCGTGAGAAATCCCCAGGGCGGCTGCTGGCAGGGGCGTAGCTGCGGGTCCCAGAAGCGTGAATTGGGCGTGCGGACGCCTTGCGTACGGTAAGGGATCTCGGAGCCCTCGGGCCGCTTCGTCATCTGCTGGACGAAGCCGATTTCCATGGAATTCACAAAGAGGGTTTGTGTTTCGGGGTCGAAGCTGGCCCCGCCCCAGTTGGCGCCGCCGTTCGTGGAGGGGAACAGGACGGTCTTCCGGAAACCGATGGGCGTGTAGAGGCCGCCGAAGACGGCGTCCTTGATGATCGCCTCGCAGAAGGCGCGCGATTCGGGAGTGACGCTGGTGAGCTCGTCCGGCTTCATGCTTTGGCGCGTGAAGGGAGGAGGCTTGACGGGGAAAGGTTGTGTTGGGTAGGTGAATTCACCGGGCACCTCACTTTTCGGCACGGGGCGTTCCTCGATGTCGAACAGTGGCTTGCCTGTGACGCGGTCGAACAGGAAGACGAAGCCGGTTTTTGTCACCTGGGCGACGGCGGCGACGGGCTTGCCGAGGCGCGTGACGGTGACAAGGTTTGGCTGGGCGGGCAGATCGTAGTCCCAGATGTTGTGATGGACGGTTTGGAAGTGCCAGAGGCGTTTACCCGTGGCCGCGTCGAGGGCCACCAGAGAGTCGCCGAACAGGCCGGCGCCGGCGCGGTCGCCGCCGTAGAAGTCGGTGGCGGGCGAGGTGAGGGGCAGGTACACGATGCCGCGAGCGGGGTCCACGCTCAACACGCTCCAGGCGTTCGTGCCGCCGCGGTCCTTCCAGGAATCGCCGGGCCAGGTGTCGTTGCCGAATTCGCCGGGACGGGGCACGGTGTGAAACTGCCAGACGAGCTTGCCGGTGAGGATATCGTAGGCGCGCACGTCGCCCGCCGGGCCATGTGCTTCGCCATCGGGAACGATGGAACCACAGATGGCCAGATTTTTATAGATGGCCGGTGGCGAACTCATGCCCATGCGGTGGGTGGGAAAGTGATCGGCCACGCCGGCGCGGAGGTCCACGGCGCCCTTCACGCCAAACCGTGGATCGGGCTTGCCTGTCACCGCGTCGATGGACCACAAGCGGCCATCCAGCGTGCCAACCAGAAGCCGCTGTTTTCCACCGCCGGACCAGCACGCCGCGCCGCGGTTGATGTACAGGCCGCTGGCGATACGCTCGCGGTCGAGCTGAGCATCGAATTTCCAGAGTTCACGGCCGGTTTCAGGGTCGAGCGCCACGAGGTTGGCGAAGGGAGTGGTCAGGTACATCACGCCGCCGGCGATGAGCGGAGTGGATTCAAAGGTGGAGCGGTAGGGCAGCCGCGTGCCGTCGCTCTGTTCGCCCGTATGGTAGGTCCAGGCAACGCGCAGCTTCGACACGTTCCCCCGGTTGATCTGTTTCAACGGGGAGTGGCGCGCGCCGCCCGCGTCGCCGCCCCAGTGACGCCACTCCTGCGCGTGCAGAGCCGCTCCCCAGAATGCCGCCATCCATACCAGCCGCGTCCGCCACATCGTGCGACCATCATAAGGCATGGTTCTACCGCAGATCGTCTCGCGAGCCGCCTTCACGCCGGAGAAGCTGGGCAAGGTATCGTTGGCTCAGGGGGATCATCTCTACGCCGGGCTGAACTGTTTTTTGCCGGGACAAGAGCACAAGGCGCACACGCATGCCGGCCAGGACAAGATCTACCTAATTCTGGAGGGCTCGGGCGAGGCCATGGTGAACGGTGAGGCCGCGCGTGTGAACGCGGGCGACCTGGTGCTGGCGCCCGCCGGGGCCGTACATTCGCTGCGCAATACCGGCGCGGTGAACCTGGTGGTGCTGGTGGTGCTCGGGCCGCCACCGTCGAAATAGACGCGTCTACTGCTGGTTCTTACGCAGCGGCTGTTCCTTGGCTTGTCGCACGCGGCCGGTTTCCAGCTTCTTCTGGATCTTGGCGATTTCGGCCGCGTCGATCTCGGGCGAGGGCAGGGCATTCCACAGCCGGAGCGAGATCTCCCACTGCTCGATGGCATCTTTCAGATTGCCCTGTTTCAGGTAGGCGTCACCCAGGTGGTCGTTCACCGTGGGATCCTTGCCGCTGCGCTGGATGGCCCGCTTCAGATAGTCGACGGATTCGTCGAGACGGCCCAGACGGTAGTAGACCCAGCCGAGGCTGTCCAGGAAGGCTCCGTTATCGGGCTCCTGATCGACGGCTTTCTTGATCATGTCCAGTGCTTCGTTCAAGCGCACGTTACGGTCGGCGAGCATGTAGCCGAGATAGTTCAGGGCCGAGGCCGACTTCGGGTTCATCTCCAGCACCTTGCGGAATTCGGCTTCCGACCGTTCGAAGTTCTTCTGCTTCTCGTAGAGCGCGCCGCGCATGAAGTGGATGGGTTCCTTCTCGTCCTGCGTGGTGGAGAGCCTGGCGGCTTCGTCCAGCGCCTTGCCCATCTCGGCCCAGTTCTTCGACTTTTCGTAGAACTGCGCCAGGGTGAGGTAGGTTTCACGGTCGGTTTCCTTTTTGCCCAGCAACTGCCGTACTTCGGCGGCGGCGTCATTCACACGGCCCATGTCGGCCAGCAGCGACCCGCGAACCAGGATGATGATCCGTTCGTTGGGATACTTCTTGCGAGCGGCTTCGGACTCCTCCAGAGCCTTGGTAAACTCCTTGCCCTGCCGCAGCGTGTCGATCACCTGGGCTTCGGCGCGAGGGCCGTTCTTTTCATCCAGCGCGCCCAATTCGCGGAAAGTGGCCACGGCGCCTGTGTAGTCTTCATTGCCGCGCTGCAACAGGCCGAGCCGTTCCAGCAGAATCGCGCGATTGGCTTTTTCCGAGGCCGAATAGGATTTCTTGGCCGTCGAATCCAGCACGTTCTTCATGCCCGCCACGGCTTCGGCCAGCTTGCCTTCGGCTTCGTAGATGCCCACTTCGTTGAAGACGATCTCCAGATTGTCCGGTTCGAGTTTCTTGGCTTCGTTGATTGCCTTGCGAGCCTCTTCCCAGTTTTTTTGCTCCCGGTAGATCTGCGAAATGCGCAGCCAGCTTTGCACATCCTTCGAGTCCTCGCCGATCAGCTCCTTGTAGAGCTTCAGCGATTCGTCGAACTGATCGGAATAGAGCAGGCTTTGGGCCAGGGCGCGCTTCAGGTCGGGATTTTCCGGCGCCATTTCGAGCGCCTTGCGCAGGGTCGCCGCGGCCAGCGCGTATTCCTTCATCTGTTCATAGCTGCCGGCCAGCGCCATGAACGTTCGCAGGTTGGGGGACTTGTCGGAAACCCGCTTCAGTAGCTCGCTTGCTTTGCGCGCGTCGCCCAGGTCGGAGTACACCAGGGCCAGGCCGGTGAGTGCGTCCTCGTTGTCGGGATCCAGCGCAAGAGCCTTCTGGAACGCCTTCTCGCTTTCCACCGAGTTCTGACTGATCTTGTAGAGACGGCCCAGCGTGAGCCATGCCTCGGTATCCTGCGGATCCTTTTCCGTGATTTTCAAATACTGCTCGGTTGCCCTTTGCAGCATGTTGTCATTCACGCGGCCCTGCTGCGGGTCGCCGATCAGACGCATGTAGATGCGGCCCAGAAGGCGGCGGGCATTCAGGTCGTCCGGATTTTCGCGCAGAGCCGCTTCGGCCTCGGAGACGCCTTCCTTCAGACGGCCGCCTTGGATATAGAGGTCGGAGAGTTCGTCGGCCAGGAAGCGCGCGCCAGGGTCGGCTTTGATGGCCAGACGGAGGTTGTCGATGGCCTGGTTCAGATACTCGCTTCTATTGTTGTAGGCTCCGGCCAGCTCCGTGTAGAGATGGCTGAGGGAGTAGTAATAATAGGATGCCGCGTGATCGGGCGTCTTGCTCTTGGCTTGCTGCGCGGCAGACTGCTGGGCCGGGGCCAGTTGACCCCAAATCAAACCAAGTCCAGCGGCGAGGATTACTCGTGTCCTAGTCATTTACTTCCTTCCGTCACCCTTGGATAGACGTACCCCTTCGCCCTGGAGGGTACCTGTCGTTCCCAGGAGTTTCCGACGCCTATCTGGCTTTTAGTATAGCCCCGCCTCCAACCGGGTTTGGGCGGTACCTCTGTGCCGGAGCGTACCCCCCTAAGCCAAACCACAGATGGCTTTAGCCGGGGCCCTCGCGTTTGGGTAAGCCGTACACTGGATGATTGTCACGCACTGGTTCACCCCTTGTCGCCGTCGTTGGACCAACCGGTTCCGGCAAGAGCGAACTGGCCCTCACGCTGGCTGAGCGGTTCGGCGGCGAGATTCTGAACTGTGATTCGGTACAGGTGTACCGGCATTTCGAGATCGGCACGGCCAAGCTACCATTGTCCGGGCGGCGCGGGGTTCCCCATCACCTGCTGGATTGCGTGGATCCCGACGAACTGTTCACGGCGGGGGATTATTCGCGCCTGGGCCGGTCCGTGCTGGCGGGCATTCTGGCACGGCAGCGGCTTCCAATCATTTGCGGAGGAACCGGTTTTTACCTGCGCGCCCTATTGGATGGCTTGTTCGAAGGGCCGCCGCGTGACGAGGAATTGCGCCGCCGTCTGCTTTCCCGTGAAGGGGCGCGTCCGGGCGCGATGCATCGCTTGTTGCAACGGCTCGATCCGCAATCGGCGTCGCGCATCCATGCCAATGACACGACAAAGGTGCTGCGGGCGCTCGAGGTACGGTTGCTCACACGGCGTCCCATGTCGCTCCTTTTTCAGCAGGGCCGTAGCCCGCTCGAAGGCGTTCGCGTGCTGAAGTTGGGCTTGCAGCCACCACGCACGGAGCTGTACGAGCGGTTGAACGCGCGTTGCGAACTCATGTTCACCTCGCCGGGTATCGTGGAAGAGGTGCGGGGGATCCTGGCGCTCGGCTATCCAGCGAACGCGAAGCCTTTCGAATCGATCGGATATGCCCAGGCGCTGCGTGTCATCCATGGCCAGACGGAACTTGCCGGTGCGATGGACGAGGCGCAGCGGCAAACGCGCCAGTATGCCAAGCGCCAATGGACCTGGTTCCGCCGCGAGCCGGATCTGATCTGGTTGGATGGCTTCGGCGCCGCGGTCTCCGTGCAAGAGCGCGCGATTGAGCTAACGCGCGAGTTCCTTGCGCGTGTTTGATTGTGCCTCAGTACGCGAGCAGCCGGTTGTTGCGAAGTTGGGAAGCGATTTTTTCGCATCAAATATCGGAACAATTTTCTGGTTCACCCGTACTAAAGGAGTGTGCGAAAGCACAAGCCAAGGAGCGAAGCAGGAGCTAACCAAAACTATGAAAACGATGCTGGTATTTCTCACGATGGCGGCCATGTCGATTGCCGCCGCGGCTGAATCTTACAAGGTCACGCTGTTCCAGGAGTCCGTGATTTCGGGTACCACGCTGAAGGCCGGCGATTATAAGGTTATGGTGGAGGGCAACAAGGCCACCATCGCGGCCGGCAAGCACAAGGTGGAAGCTCCCGTGACCGTGGAAAACGCCGATTCGAAGTTTTCCGCTACCTCCGTCCGCTATCAAACAGCCGACGGCAAGTATCGTGTGAAGGAGATCCGCTTGGGCGGCACGAGCACCAAGCTGGTCTTCGAGGTGAACTAGTTTCCCCAACCGTGCCGGAACCCGAGTTCCGGCTCATTCCTCCAAAGCACGCAGGGTAACCGGTCCGCTGCCTTTTGGTGGGCCGGAGTCCCGGCGTGCGTTTCTCTTCAACTTCGATCCGGCGTGGAACCGCGGTCATATGGTTCGCACGCCGGTTTTTTTGTTTGCGCACGGCTTTGTTTGAGTCATGCTGTGCATGGCGATTGCTAAACTGGTCGGTGGATGTTTCGCGCCGCGGTTTTGGCCGCCAGTTTGCTCCTAGCCGTTGTTCCTTCCCATGGCCAGTCCTATCTGGTGGCCCCTTTGCAGAACAGGTCCGCCGCTTCGAATCTGGATTGGATTGGGGAGAGCGTAGCGGAGTCTCTGCGGGCCGCGATGGACTCCTCGGACCTTCCGGTGTTAAGCCGCGAGGAACGCGAGGAGGGCATCAAGCGGCTGTCGCTCCGGCCTGGCGCACCCATGTCGTTCGCTTCCTGGACGAAGTTGACCGAGAGTTTGACGGCCGATTTTCTGATTCATGGCCAGTTTGAGTTCCTGCCGGCGCCGGGCAGCGGCGCCACCGACAAAGTGAGCGTCCCTCCCGCGACGGCGCCTGCGAATGGCGAAGGCGCTGGCGAGCCGGCGCCCCCCATGCACACCACGCCCAAGGGACAGTTGCGGATCGACGTTCGTGTCTTTGACCGGCGCCATGTGCTGCAAACGACCGAGATTATCGAGCGCGGTCCCATAGAAGACCTGGCATTGCTCGAAACACTGGTGGCGTACCGTTTGGTGAAGTTCCTCGCCAAGGATTTCCGTCTGTCGCGGGAGGAGTTTGACCGCCGCCATCCTCCGGTGAAGCTCACGGCGAAGGAATATTACATCCGGGGGTTGATGGCCTCCACGAAGGAGGCGCGGCACCGCTATTTCGCGCAGGCCGTTCTGCTGGAACCGAGCTTCGCGCAGCCCTGTTTTTACCTGGGACTGATGCAGTGGGACAACAACAACTACCGCGTGGCCGCCGGCTGGCTGGAGCGCATTACCACCTTTCAGGACCACTATTGGGACGCGCAGTTCTACCTTGGACTCAGCCGCTACCAGTCAGCCAACTTCGACGGCGCGCTGGAGGCCTTTCGCAAGTTGGTTTCGCGCTATCCCGTCCCCGAGGTGATGAATAACCTGGGCGCCGTGGAGTTGGCGCTGGACATGCCCGAGGCGCTGGGCCATTTCAAGGCGGCGCTCGACAAGGATGCCTCGGACCCCGACTACCACTTCAACGTGGCTTATGCGCTATGGCGGGCTGGCGAATTCGAGGCCGCGGCTCAAAAGTTCCGCGCCGTGCTGGACCGCGTGAATGACGA
Source organism: Bryobacterales bacterium (assembly GCA_020847045.1). GTDB lineage: Bacteria > Acidobacteriota > Terriglobia > Bryobacterales > Bryobacteraceae > JAFLBB01. The sequence continues at coordinate 49,720 of JADLCT010000006.1, forward strand.
TCAGGATGCGATTCTGCTGTTGGGCCGCAGTTTGAAGCAGAGCGGACCGAGGCAAGGCGAAGTGCGCACCGAGGGCCTCGAACGGTTGAAAGAGGAGCTGGATCTTTCCGAGTTCCGTGGCGCCCGGCACGCGGCAAAATAGGCAGAGCCGTCACAGGTCGTAGAATGGGAATGGTTTGCCCACGTCCCGCCTGCTGTCCGTCTGTTTTGTAACCGCTTTCGCCGTCGCGCAGAGCTCTCCTCCGGAGCCGAAGACTCCGGTCGCGAAACCGCCCCCCAGCGGCAGCGGACGCATGCAGGCGTCGGCGCAGCGCAATGAAAATGTTGCGCTGCAGCGTATCGACAACAACGTGGCGAAAGAAGCCGGCATCCGCCTGGGTATTCAGACGGCGCTCTTTACGGAGATGCCCGCCGATGGAGTCTACTATGGGCTGGAGTTTGGCCAGAGTGCGGTAAGGCCGCCTTTCCTGGCCGCTCCGAACCGCGCGCCGTCGTGGCACGCGGACATCACGGCCAGCCACAGGAACAGCGTTTTTAACGCCCGCACCTTCTTCCAGGTGGGTCCGGTACAGCCGTCGCGGCGCAACTCATATGCCGTCCGGGCCACTGCCGAGGCGGGCAAGCTGGGATACCTGACGGGAACGCTGGCGCAGCGCAAAGTGCGCGGCATGGTGAATGGCAATGTGCTGGTGCCGCTGGTCTCCGAAAGGACACCGTTAACGAACGACCCCGCGGCCAGGGCGATCGTGCAACGTTTTTTGAATGCGTATCCCAATACGCTGCCGAACCGTCCGGACTTCGATCCGCGCGCGCTGAACACCAACGCCGCGCAGCGGATTGACGAGGTGGACGGTTCGCTGCGGTTGGATCGCAACACGTTCGCGAAAGGGCGTTTGGCCATGAGCCATACCCTGCTGCGCAGCAATACGAGCGCCTTTCAATTGGTGGCCGGACAGAATCCCGACGCTGAGATTCATACTCACCGGTCGCAAATCTCCTGGCATGGTTCGTTGAGCGCGGCGACGGATGCCGATTTTGGTGCTTCATTTCAGCGCGTCCGCTCGCTGTTGCAGCCCGAGCCGAACGCCGTGGGGCCGCGTGTCCGTTTTGGCTTTCAGATTGAAGAGCTGGGTCCAAGCAGCGAGTTTCCCATCAACCGCGCCTTCAACACCTTCCGCTATGCGGCGTCGTTTGCCACGCGCGCCGGAAGCCGCCACACAATCACCTATGGCGGCGAGACGTCGCGATACCAGTTGAACGGCAGCGAGACGAACAACGAGCGTGGGTACATCATCTTCAGCAGCGCATTCGGCCGCAGCGCCGTGGAGAACTTCCGGCTGGGAATTCCCGCGTTCTATGAAGTGACGCTGGGTGATTTGCATCGCGGTTTCCGGAACACGGCCGCGTCGGCATTCGTATCGGACCGCTGGCGGGTAACACCAACCGTGCAACTGCTGCTGGGCGTGCGGTATTCCCTGCTCACCACGCCGAGTGAGGTGAATGGATACCGGGCGCCGGGGTATCCATGCGACTGCAATAACGTAAGTCCCCGGTTGTCTCTCGCCTGGCAGGCGCCGCGTGGCTGGGTGGCGCGGCTGAACTACAACATCAACTTCGGTGAGTTGCAGCCGGTCACCTGGCAGCAGGTGCGCAATAACGAACCGGAAGTCCATTACATCCAGTTGCAGAACCCAAAGCTGGTGAATCCGCTGTCTTCACTGGGAGCAAACCCCGCCGCCTACCGCGGCAGTCCCACCTATCTGGCGGATGATCTGGTTTCACCATATAGCCACCAGTACGGGCTTACATTGGAACGGCGGTTGGCGGGCGGGCTCATCCTACGAACCGGGTATGTGGGCAGCCGCGCGTACAAGCTGATCAATTCGTTCATCTTCAACCGGGCGGAGCCGCTGCCGGGCGTGCCGCTTACCTTGGATACCGTGGATGTACGGCGTCCCGACCCGCGCTACACGGAGGTCCGCCATATCGTGAACGCGGGGATTGCCTACTACAATGCCGGGCAGTTCAACATCGAACTTCCCTATGCGCGCGGGTTCCGCGGCGGTCTCACGTATACATTTGGCAAGGCGACCGACGAGGGGCCCGACTACACGGCGACTGCGGCGAACAACGATCTGTCAAAGGGCCGCAGCCAGTGGCAGTACGACACACGCCATGACAAGAAGGGACTGTCCAACTTCGACTCGACGCACGCACTGCAATTTTTCTATGCGTATGATCTGCCGGGTTTGGCGCGGTCCAGCCACTGGAGCGCCGCCGTACTGAATGGCTGGCAGGTTTCCGGCGTGTCGATGCTGCGGACAGGCACTCCGCTCACGCTGTATATCGGCTCGGACGCGCCCGGCTTTGGCAACGTGGACGGCGGACCGAGCGACCGCCCCAACATTCTCGATCCCACGATTCTGGGCTCCACGATTTCTCATCCGGATCTGGCCCCTGTCATCCTCCGCCGGGACCGCTTCGCTTTCATTGTGCCGGGCGAGGTGCGAGGGTCGCTGGGCCGGAATAGCTTTCGCAAGGCGAACATTGCGAATATGAATGCGGCCATTACCAAACAGTGGCGCGGCGGAGGACGCCGCGAATGGACCGCGCTGCTGCGGGGCGAGGCCTACAACCTAACAAACACGCCGCAATTCGACGAACCGCAGCGCAACCTGAGCTCTCCATCGTTCGGTAAGATTACCAATACGTTGAATGACGGCCGGGTTTTGCAGTTCACCCTGAGCTTCACCTTGTGACGATGCCATACCATTCCGGCTTGCAGGGGTTTTATAATGCCCTCAGCGCCAGAGTGGCGCCTGTTCATTGTGGAGATCGAGCTTAGTCGGAGGACCATGCTGGAAGCGTTCGGGCTTTCCGATCCCGGTTGTGTTCGCACGAACAACGAGGACAGCTTTCTGCTGGACCCCGAGGCCGGCTTGTACCTTCTTGCCGACGGCATGGGCGGGGCGCAAGCCGGAGAAACGGCGTCGCAACTGGCCGTGGAAACGGTTGCCGGCTATGTGCGAAGCGCGCCGGAGCGGAATGTCAACGTTCTGATCGAGGCGTTTCAGGAGGCCAACCGCCGTGTGCTGTCGCGCGCGGCCACCGACCTCTCGTTGAACGGCATGGGCACCACGCTGGTGGGTGTCATGGTGTGCGGGGAGGAGCTGGCGATCGCCAGCGTGGGCGATTCGCGCGTCTATCTGTTCGAGGAAGGCATTCTGTTCCCCATCACCGAGGATCAAACCTGGGCCAACGAGGTGGGCCGCCGTCTGGGCCTGGATGACGATCGCCTGAAATCACATCCCATGCGCCATGTGCTGACGATGGCCATCGGGGTCGAGTCCGCCTTGCGGATCCACTCCTATTCCGTGCGTCCGGCCGCGGGGGTTCAGTTTCTGCTCTGTTCGGATGGCCTGCATGGGGTGGTGACGCAAGAGACCATGGTGGACGCCCTGATTCCTGAGCGATCTTTGGAGGCTCAGTGCCACTACCTTGTCGATGCCGCGCGACAATCTGGTGGTCCGGACAACGTTACAGTCGTCCTGCTGCGGTGGGCCTAGCCGCCTCCTGGCGGTTGTTCTTTCGTGCGCAGTCCTTTCCGCTTCCGACCAGGCTGGTGTTCTGAGGATTCGTCCGGAAAATCCCAATCAACTACAACAGTCAATTACAGATGGTAATTCTCAAAAAATTACCATTGTAGTTGAGGATTCTGCTGGACTTCCGGTTCCTAGAGCCGCTGTCAGTTTTCGTCTCCCCGACACCACTCCCTCCGGACTCTTTCAAAACGGCTTGCGGTCCGAAATTGGAATTACGAATGCGGACGGCAAAGTCACGCTGGACGCGATTCGATGGTCCGGCGGCACGGGCACTGTTCCTTTGCGCGTGACGACGGCCAAGGATTCCCGGCGTGCGGGGGTAATCCTGGACTTGGAGGTAGGGGAGGCCCTGGTCTCGGAGCCAGTGCCTGCCTCAATCGCACCCAAGCCCAGCCGCAAGGTAGCAGCACAGGGCCGGGAGCATGATTTAGGAAAGCCCATCGTTCTGGGCGCTGCGATTGCTGTTAGGGCTCAGCCACCAGCGTCGGCTGATCTAGTGGTTCCTCGGTACGACCCACCAGCTTTTTGGAAGAAGAAGTGGTTTCTGATCACGTTGGCGGCTGCGGGAGCTTTGACGGCGGGCTATTTTGGTTCAAAAATGATTGCTCGATCACCAATAAGTTCCACATCTCCAGTTTCCCCAGGTGATATATCAAAACTACCCGTGGTCATCGGACCACCCACGATTACGGTCGACAAGCCATGAGGACATTTCTGTTAATCACTGTGGCAACATTGTGCTTGAGCGCTCAGGTAACACTGCGACCGCCTGCTTTTGGTTGCCAGGTGACGGCTACAGGAGCACTTCGTTCACTGTACGGAGTGCCGTCCAGCGTATTTGCTGAAGTCGTTACGAGCGAGGTTGTGTCGGCGTCGTGCTCCTCACGATTGACGCTATACCAGACGGGCGATCGCGTAGTGCTGCTCTCTGGAGAGGAGCAGTACGAATTTGAGACGGCGGAACCACTCCTGTTCGCGGCGGGTGATGGTGTCGCCGCCGCCGTTTCACCCTCGACTGGCATGATGCGAATCTGGAGCCAGGGAGCCTGGGTTGAGTCCCCAGAACCGCTTCCGTCCGGCGTGCGCACTTTACGGTTGACGGGGATGTCTCTAATGGCTCTTGTAGATGATCGGATCATTACTATTAATGTAGATACAAATGTACGGGAGACCCACTTTCTCCCCTTTACCATTACCTCCCCTGTCGCCGTCCTAACGCCTGATTCAATTATTACGATTGTCGATTCAACGTGGAATCGTTGTGGACCTTCCGGCTGCCAGCCCTTGTCGAGGGCACCGTCCGGGGTGACTTCGCTTACGGTCCTGAACCAGCAGTGGCTCACGGCGCACCTGGAGAACGGCGACTCCCTGGCCGTTCGTCCATCCTCCACGGGCGTCGAGTCCTTCCAACTCCCAGGAGAAGATCGTCTATGAAGCACGGCTTCTGCCTTCCCTTCCTCGCTCTGATGCTGTCTGCTCCGCGTCTGCATGCAGAGTTTGTTCTCTACCAACTCGGTGACGATGGCAAGGAGACCCCTGTCGTGAACCGTGTTGTCATGAGCGACACCACGGCGGGGGATGCGAGTGAGGTCCGTTTCCGCCTGCGGAACACGGGTGCGAAAAATGGCTTTGTGAACAGCACCTACGTTCGCGGTGCGGGCTTCACGACATCCGGTACGCCATCGTTCCCATTCCTGGTTGTGCCAGGCTTGAACATGGACTTCCGCGTTCGCTTTCAGCCGAACGGTCCAGGCACCTTCAGCGGGACGCTCTTCGTGAATGACCTGCAGGTGTTTATTCTGGGCAGGTCTCCTGACGTGGCATCTGTGTGGGTGGATCAGGGCGGCGCCTGGAGGATGGTTACGAATCAGGACGAGGTGGATTTCGGACGTGTTCAGGCCCATGGCACCAGTGCGCTGCGCTTTGCGTTCCGAAACACAGGAGGGCTGGCAGTGCGCGTGACGGGTGCGCAGTTGCTGCCCGGTGCGTTCGTGTTTTCAGAACCGCTGGCGCTACCTGTTGAGCTGCCGCCGGGCCGTGAATTGGTTTTCCGGATGCAATTTGAGCCGTTGCGCGGGGGGATCTTTCGCTCAACATTGCTTGTGGATGGCCGGACGATCAAACTGGCGGGCAGCGCCTACGAGCCGCCGCTACCGGAGCCAATCCTCTCCTTCCCCTCGGCCACTTATGAGAGCGGCCGGCAGCAGCCGCTTCTGGTTCGATTCTCAGAACCCGCTCGCGGGAATGGCGTGATGCTTCTGACACTCACCTTCACGCCGCAACAGGGTGCGCCGGATGATGCCGCCGTTCAGTTCGTGTCCAACTTCCAGCGCAAGCTTTCTTTCGATGTCCGCACCGGCGATGAGGGACTGCGCTGGAAAGGCAACCCGGAAATTCTCTTTCAAACTGGCACGACAGCCGGCGTGATTCAATTTACAATTACCTATGATTCCTCGTCCCGGTCGGCCGAGTTTGTCATTCCGGCGGCGGTTCCCCAGCTTGTTTCGGCGCAACTGCAAAAGACGTCCAGCACCGTTGTACTGACGCTGTCGGGCTTCGATAACGCGCGTTCGCTGTCCGCGCTCTCCTTCACCTGGTATCACAAGGACGGTTCTGTGATTGGAGGAGCGCCGCTGGTGAGCCAGGTGGGCCCGGCGTTTGCGCGTTACTTCAGTGGATTCAATGGCGGGGGTGGCTTTACCCTGCGTGCCGCGTTTCCCGTGAGCGGCTCGCCGGAAAACATCGCGGGCCTGGTTCTGGAGGCCACCAATGCCGCCGGTTCCCAGCGAACCGAAAAGATAGTCTTCTAGTCTCACATTCCATGCTTCATCATGGAAGTGATGCAGGCCGCTCTCACCATCGCTGGTTCCGACCCGAGCGGCGGCGCCGGTATTCAAGCCGACCTTAAAACATTCCACCAGTTCACCGTGTACGGGGAAGCTGTGCTGACACTGATCACCGTGCAGAACACGCGCCGGGTGTCCCGTGTGGAGGTACTGCCTCCCGACCTTGTCCTGCAGCAACTGGACGCCATTCTGGAGGACATCCCCCCACAGGCGATGAAGACGGGAGCGTTGGGCAACAGGGCCGTGGTCGAGTCTTTGGCGGATCGCTTGCGATCGGTTGCGATTCCACTGGTGATCGATCCTGTGATGATCAGCAAGCATGGTTCGCCGCTGCTGGGGGAGGATGCGGCGTCCAGTTTACGGCGTGAGCTTCTGCCGCTGGCGGCGCTGGTGACACCGAATGTGTTCGAGGCCGCGCTGCTGGCGGGCCGTGAGATTGCGACTTCTGGCGATGCGCGGGAAGCGGCGCGCGCGATTTATGACCTTGGCCCTCGCGCGGTGCTGGTGAAGGGCGGGCACCTCCAGGGTGACGCCACGGACATCCTGTACGACGGTAGTGGTTTCCACGAGTTCACCGCGCCGCGAACCGCCACGCCGCATACGCATGGCACCGGGTGCACCTACTCGGCCGCGATTACCGCCAGCCTCGCGCTTGGGCTTCCTCTTGTGGAGGCCGTGGCGCTCGCCAAGCGGTTCATCACCGCCGCCATACAAAAAAACCCCGGCCTCGGTGGAGGCCAGGGTCCTGTGAACCATTTTGCCGCCGTGTTCTAGTATTTGGGAACGGACGGGTCCACCTGATCGGACCAGGCGATAATTCCGCCTTTCAGATTGGTCAGGTTGGAAAATCCCTGCGTCTTCAGGAAGTCGATCGCCTTGGCTGACCGGCCTCCCATCTTGCAGTGAACGACGATATCGTCGGCGGGATTCAGCTCAGCCAGCCTCTTCGGCAGTTCGCCCAACGGGATCAGCACGGAGCCCGGGATGCGGCCAATCTGGAACTCGTGCGGCTCCCGCACGTCCACCAGAACGAACTTGCTGCCGGAGTCCATCTTGGCCTTAAGGCCCTTGGCGTCGATTTCGCCCATTGCCAGCGCACCTCCTGCCGGCGGCGGTGGCGGCGCGGCCGGGATTCCACAAAACTGTTCGTAGTCGATGAGTTTGGTTACTGTCGGGTTGTCTCCGCACACCGGACATTCCGGATTGCGGCGCAGCTTGAGCTCGCGGAACTTCATGCCGAGGGCGTCATAGAGCATCAGCCGGCCGACGAGAGGCTCACCGGCGCCCAGAATCAGCTTCACCACCTCGGTGGCTTGGATCAAACCTACAACGCCCGGTAGAATGCCGAGCACACCACCTTCGGCGCAGCTTGGAACCAGCCCGGGCGGCGGCGGTTCCGGGTACAGGCAGCGGTAGCATGGTCCGCCCGGGTAGGCGAACACCGTCGCCTGCCCTTCAAAGCGGAAGATGGAGCCGTAGGCGTTCGGCTTTTTCAGCAGAACGCAGGCATCGTTCACCAGATAACGCGTCGGGAAGTTGTCGGTCCCGTCGGCCACAAGGTCGTAATCCTTGATGATGTCCAGGGCGTTGTCGCTCTTGAGAGCCGTCTCATGGCGCACCACGTTGATGAACGGGTTGATGTCGAGCATCGTCTCGATGGCCGAGTCGATCTTCGCTTTCCCGACATCCTTCGTACCGTGGATCACCTGGCGCTGCAGGTTGGAAAAATCCACCACGTCGAAATCCACCAGTCCGATGGTGCCCACGCCCGCCGCGGCCAGGTACAGAGCCATCGGCGCGCCCAGTCCTCCCGTGCCCACCAACAGGACTTTCGCCTGCTTCAGCTTCAACTGGCCCTCCATGCCGACTTCGGGCATGATCAGGTGGCGTGAATAACGTTGAATCTCGTCGTTGGTAAGCTGCACGTTACCGGCCTCCGGCGATCGAAGGCACGATGGTCACCGTATCGGTGGCCGCCACCTGCGCCTTGTCCTTGCCCAGGTAGCGGATGTCCTCGTCGTTCACATAGACGTTCACAAAGCTGCGCAGCTTGCCTTCGTCGTTGTACAGATTTTTCTTCAGCTCCGGATACGCCGACGTCAGGGCGCCGAGGATCTCGCCCACGGTCACTCCGGCCACCTCGACACTGTCCTTCTTATCCGTGTACTGACGCAGCGGCGTCGGGATCATCACTTTCGGCATGCACACTCCTCTTTAGCTCAGCAGCTCGAGGGCTTCCTCGGGCGCTTCAGTCTGTTCCATGTTTGGCAGAAAACTCTTGGCGTGGTCGAACCGGCCAGCCTTCACGCTGACTACAACAAAGGAATACCACGGGCAGGAGTTCTTCAGGTCGGTCTCACTGAAGTAGGCGTCGTGGTCGGGATGAGAATGGAAAATACCGATGAGGTCCAAACCCCGGCCGCGCGCCACTTTGTCGGCCCGTAGCAAATCCTCAGGACGAAGCTCGTACCGGGTCATTCGCGGTCCGGCATGAACGTTGTCCAAAGGAAGCGCCGCGGTCACATGTTTGGTATCGCCGTCGTTCCGGCCCAGCATGGCCCCGCAGCACTCGTTCGGATACACCGCCTCCGCATGGGCGCGCATCACCTGCCAGGCTTCATCGCCAATGCGGATCATATCCCCTCACCCATCATTCCCCGGCCCTGATTCCGGCGCCAGTCAAATTCCGGATCGTCCCAAAAGTGCTCGCTCAGGTACTTGTCCGCCGCATCGCACAGGATGGTGACAATCAGGCCGGATTCTCCGTTTGAAACCAGCCTCTGAGCCAGCTTCGCGGCTGCCACCACGTTTCCCCCTGAGGAGATGCCCACCAGCAACCCTTCGCTCTCCGCCAGACGGCGCACCATCCGGTAAGCGTCTTCGGTTTCCACCCAGATGTTCTCATCGGCGAACGATGGATCGTAGATGCCCGGCACGATGGCGGCCGGCATGTGTTTCAAACCTTCCAGGCCGTGAAAGCCGACCGAAGGCTGCATGCTCACGCATTTCACGGCGGGCAACTCCTGGCGAAGGCGCCTGGAGGTTCCCATGAAGGTTCCCGAGGTGCCCATGCCAGCAACAAAATGGGTTACTTTATTATTTGATTGTTGTAGTATTTCTACGCCAGTCGTGTTGTAGTGCGCCTGCCAGTTCGCATTATTGTTGTACTGATCCGGATAGAAGTAAGCTTCGGGGCTCTCGGCGTAAATCTGGCGGCAGCGCCGGATGGCCCCGTCCGAACCCTCTGTCGGGTCGGTCAATACCAGTTCGGCGCCATAGGCTTTGAGGATTCGCTTCCGTTCCGGCGAAGCGTTCAAAGGCAAGCAAAGCTTCACCTTGTACCCCTTTGCCGCGCTCACCATGGCATACGCGATTCCGGTATTGCCGCTGGTGGCGTCCAGGATCACCTTGTCCGGGGTAAGGGCGCCGCTCCGTTCCCCTTCCAGAATCATGTTCAAAGCTGGGCGGTCCTTCACCGAACCACCTGGATTGAAGTATTCACCCTTGGCGTAAATCTCTACGCCGGGGAACTCGGTGGAGATGCGCGGAAGGTGGATAAGGGGAGTGTTCCCGATGTGAGACAGAAGACTGCCCGGGTTCGACTCGCAAGACTTGGGGACTGCGACCGCCATGGAAAAAGTGGGTCTAGCCTATTTTATCGAAATCTACTGTTTCTCTGTCAAGAAGTAGGGATTCGGCCCACCTACCGGCCGAAGACCTCGCCTGGGTATAGGATGTGCAACGCCACCAAAAAGATGGGAGAGAAAAGAGAGTCAAATACCTTCCAGGCGATGAGCAGACCGATCATTTGGTAGGGACCCATCTGGTCGCGCCAATCCATCAATTTCTGTGCGGCGTTTTCAGAGAGCAGGACGTTAATCGCGCCGAAGCCGTCCAGCGGAGGAAACGGGAGCAGGTTGAAGGTGGCAAGAATCAGATTGAGCGAAAACAGAATGCTGAAAAAGGTGGCGAAGCCGCCGGCCACTCCGCCGCTCGCTTCCACCAATCGTGAGATGCCCAACGCCCCAGGGAGTTGGAAAACTCCTGACCGCAAACAGATTTGAATAATGAGTCCCGACACTAAAACGAGTACAAAATTAGCCATTGGCCCCGCGAGTGCCATCCAACCGGAGCGCCGAGGGTGCCTCCGCGCCCAATATGGATCATAAGGCGCGCTGGCCCACCCCATCATCCAGCCGCTAAACATGAATGTGAGCAACGGAACAAGAATCATGCCGAATGGCTCGCGCTGCATGTGCGGCATCGGGTTCAGTGAGACCTGGCCTACTGAGTAGGCGGTCAGGTCCCCACCCCATTTGGCCGCTAACGCGTGCGCAGCCTCATGGCAAGTTGTGGAAAGAAGGAATGCCACGTACCAAAGCATTCCTAGGGCGATGGTCTCCGATATCTCCATGGCCGGTGTTTTGGACTCCCCACGTCAGCATATCGCACGCGAGGGGTTTCATTCCGCCGGTAAGTGATTTTGTGGCTGGTGGCCATCTCCCGGGGGGTCACCACGCGGTGTCTACGGTCACCCCTTCAACATGCGGTGACGTTTGCGCTCACCGGAGGCCGCTGTGAGCGCCGGGGTGGCGATTTTTTCCGAGTTCAGACCGCGCGCCGTAAAGATGGAGGCCGCCTTGGCCAACATGCTCACGTCGCCGCCTTCCTCCACGGTCAACTCGTGCTCTACCCAGTTGGAAAGAGGGAGGTTACGGAAGTACAGCCGCTCCTGGAGCACCATGGACTTCTTGTTCAGGAACAGGGACTTGCTTTCCCGCATGTAGTGCCGCTCTTCCACGCGGAACTCGCCCAGGAAATCGTCCATGGACCGGCGCCTGGTCTCCTCCTCGGTCGCTTTCAAGCGAGCCTCGGTCTCTTTCTCCATGCCTTTCAGCGAGGACCGCGCCTCCACCAGAGCCTCGCGCTCCTTAGCCAAAGCTACTTCCATCCTGGCTTGCATGATGTAGAAGGAAAGCAGCGCGCTCCCGGCCGCCGTAAACAACGGGAGAAACATCCAGAGCATGGCGTCCATAGTTCCACTCCTTCCGGATCAATCGGCCTCTTTGTGGCCGGTCTTTAGAGGATTTCAGTCGAACTGCTCGGTTCCATCAACCTTCTGGCTGGAAAGAATCCGGCTGAAGGCCCCGAAGCCGCCCGCGCTGCCCAACGCCCCCAGCAGAGCATTCAAATAAAGACCGATTTGCGCTCCCATCCCCAGGTGCTTACCAGCAAAAGCGATACCCCCAAGCCGCCAGTCAGCCTCAAGAGCTGGTCCCCAGGAGGCAGGCCGCGCGGGCTCACCGCTATCCGTTACAGACAAATCCGGGAAGACGGTCGCATGTTTCCCACCACGGCTCACCCGGTAACACATCTCGATGTCGGACCAGTATTCACCGAACCGCTCATCAAAATAGTTCATTCCTACAATTGTCTGTCTTCGGACCATCAGGGCTCTGCTGGAAAGCGTCCCAACACGTCCGCCCGTCTCAGCCGTTTGCCACGGGACGCGGCTTCGCACCCATGCGGACAGACTTGCCGCGTCGGGAAGCGGAGCGATTTGGGGCAGAGGTTGCCCGTTCTCGCCTGTCAGCCTGGGCGCCGACAAAGCCAACCCTGGCTCGGATTGCATCCGTTCGGCCAGCCGCATGGCTGTGTCTGGCTTCACGGTCACCTCGGGCGCCAGGAAGAGCAGGAACTCGCCCTTCGCCGTGCGCACGCCGATGTTGCGGGCCTTGGTCATGCCGAAGTGCTTCGGCAGTCTTAAGGGTGTGATGCCGGGAAAGCCTTCATCCACGGCGGCCGAACCATCGCGCGAACCTTGATCCACCACCAGGATCTCCATGCGGTCACGCCCCTCGGAGGCCTCCAAGGCCGCGACGCATCGGCGCAGCGCCTCTCCGGAGTTGTGTGAAACGATGAGCGCGGTTACCAGCGGTCCTTGTGGTTCTTCCTGGTGTGCCTGAGCGGCTGAGGAATCCTCCATGAGCCCATGAGAATAGCGCAATGTGGCACCATGGACAAGGTCCCATGCGTTTGCTTGTCTTCATGATTCTTGCCGCGGCCGCCCTTTGCGGCCAGACTCCACGGCTGCTGGTGCTGGAGAAGGGCGCCAGCGCGCTTGGCTATTACACGCTGGAAGGGCAGCGCGTGGGGGAGGTGAAGGTGGGCCTTCACCCGCACGAAATGATTGCCTCGCCCGAGGGCCGTTACGTCTACATCACCGACAACGGAACCATGCGCATCGAGGAGGCGGGCAAGGGCGGCAACACCGTCTCCATCGTGGACGTTCCCGGCCGCCGGCGCATCGGCGTAATTAAGCTCGATCAGTTCTTCCGGCCCCATGGCATCGATCTGGACCCCACCACGAACCGTCTCGCCATCACAGTTGAGAATCCCGATCAGTTTCTGCTTCTCGATATTCGCGACCGCCGAATCCTTCGCGCGTACGATACCAAGGGCAAGACACCGCACATGGTCCGGTTTGGCCCGACAAAGGGCGGAGCGCAGTACGCCTATGTGAGCAACTCCGGCTCCGGCACGGTAAGCGCAATCCAACTGGCCACAGGCGGCGAGATGAAGGTGATGCCCACGGGAGCGCGACCCGAGGGCAGCGTGCTCTCCGTGCAGCAGAACGAGCTGTATGTGACCAACCGCGAATCGAACACCATCACAGTGATTGACACCACCAGGCACGCGCAGATTGGCGAGATCAAGACCGGCGGCAAAGGTCCGGTGCGGTGCGACGTCACGCCCGACGGCCGTTACCTGGTTTATGCGCTCATGCACGATCACAAGATCGAGATTGCCGATCTGGAGACACGCCGTCCCGTTGCTCAAATCGCGGTGGAAGGCGACCCCATTTCGCTTTCGGTTTCCCGCGATGGACAGTACGCCTTCGCGTCGTCCGAGGAGATCGGCATGGTGCACGTGATTTCGCTGAAGAACCGCAAGCTGGTGCGCAGCTTTAAGACGCCCAAGGGCGCTGGTCCGGATCCTGTTCTGATGGTGACGGCAAAATGAACCGACGGCGTCTGATTCAATCGCTGGGCGTGGCCGCGGCAAGCGCGGCATGCTCGCGAAAGGCCCAGTCCGGCCGTCCGAACATCCTGTTCATACTGGCCGACGATCAATCGTGGCTGCACACTTCGGGCAATGGAACCAAGGGTCTGTCAACACCCGCGTTGGACCGGATTGCCCGGGAGGGCGTGCGTTTCACGAACTCTTTCACCGCGTCTCCCTCCTGCACACCCTCGCGAACGGCCATCCTCAGCGGACGCCATGTGTGGCAGACCGGAGAGGCGGGCCAGCTCTACGGCGCCATGCCGAAGGACTTGCCGCTCTATACACAGGTTTTGAAAAAGGGCGGCTACTGGGTGGGCTTCACGGGCAAAGGCTGGGGACCCGGCGATTGGCGCGCGCTGGGCCTGGATCGAAACCCCTGCGGCCGGCAGTTCAACCAGATCAACCGTTCCCCCACTCCGCCGCCCGGACGCGACCAGCGTGACTATGCCGCCAACTTCGAAGCCTTTCTGAAGGAGCGGCCCAACGGCGATCCCTTCTGTTTCTGGTTTGGTTCGACCGAGCCCCACCGCGTCTACGACCCCGGCTGCGGCGTTCGCGCGGGCAAGAAGATCGAGGATGTGGAGCTGCCGCCGTTCCTGCCTGATACACCTGAGATCCGCTCCGACATCCTCGACTACTACACCGAAATCGAGTGGTTCGACGCCCAGGTGGCTAGGTTCCTGAAGATTTTGGAGGAAAAAGGCGAGCTCGACAATACGCTCATTGTTGTCACCAGTGATAATGGCATGCCCTTTCCCCGCGCCAAGGCCAACCTGTATGACTGGGGGACGCACATGCCGCTCGCCATCCGGTGGGGCGGCAAGATCAAGGGCGGACGCACGGTGGACGACATGGTGAGCCATGTGGATTTCGCTCCCACGTTCCTCGATGTGGCTGGTTTGCAGGCCCCTGCGGGAATGGCGGGCAAGAGCCTTGTGCCGCTGCTGTTTTCCAGCCGGGAGGGCACGATCGACGCCTCGCGCGAACACGTGGTTACCGCGATGGAGCGTCATGTGGTGGCGCGCCCGAACTATGCCGGGTACCCGATGCGTGCGCTGCGGAACCGGCAGTATCTCTACATTCGCAACTTCGCTCCCGATGAATGGCCCACGGGCGGCGATTTTCTAAGCTCCAACAAGACGACGCACGGCGACATAGACGGAGGACCTTCGAAGGATTCCCTGCTGCTGCCCGCAACCAGAGTGAAGTTCCGGCGTGAGGTGGATCTTTGCACCGCCAGGCGTCCGGCCGAGGAGTTGTACGATGTCGCCGCCGACCCTGGCCAGTTGAACAACCTGGCCGGAGGAGCCATCCACGCCGCGTTGAAGCTCGACATGAGCCGGCGCCTCGAAGAATACCTTCGCGCCACAGGTGATCCGCGCATGAACGGTCAGGATCCCTGGCGCGGATATCCTTACAGGCAAACCAACGGCTACGGGGCATCGTTCAATGTCACCTTGCCGGAGGACGTGCGCGCGAAAGCTTCCGGAGCCGCTACGCACAAACCCGAGTAGGCGGTGGCGGTGAACAGCTAAGCTGTGCGGCGCTTGGTTTCCACCGTTGCGCGATAGCTCTCCACCAGCGCCTGTGTCCGTTTGGCCATGTCCCAGTGCTCTTCCATTTTGGAGCGGGCCCGCGCCGCCATGGCCTCGGCGGCGGCTGGGTCCTGGAAGATGGCCAGAATTCTTTCGGCGAATTCCGCTGGATCGTCGGCCAGCCGGCAGATTTCGCCATCGTCGCGGGCAATGCCTTCGGCCCCGAGCCGTGTGGAGACTACGGGAATTCCGCTGGCGAACGATTCCAGCAGCTTGACGCGCACCCCGGAGCCGCTGCGAATGGGGCAGAGGAAGACGGACGCCTGGCGCATCGGCTGGTGGATGTCCTCGACGTAGCCGCGTAGCTCGATGGCATCGCCCATCTCCGGCAGGGAGTGGCGCGGCGGGGGGTCGCTGCCAATCACGGTGAGCCTGGCATCGGGTTGCCGCCGCAACACTAGGGGCATGACGTGATGAACCAGCCATTCCAACGCCTCGACATTCGGCGCGTGGCGGAAGCTGCCCAGAAACAGCATGGTGAATGGCGTGCGCGGCCTGGAGTGGTATTCGTAGCGGGCCACGTCGATGCCCGCGCGATAGTGAGCGTCGAGACGGGCGCCGCCATCAGGCAGAAAACCCTTTACGAACTCCTCGTTATCGGTGCTGCACACCTGAACGCGGTCGAAGCTGCCGAGCAACATCAACTCATAACGCAGGCCGCGCAGGTATTCGTAGGCGGCTGAGATGCGCCGGGAGATCCCGGTCATGAACCGGAACTGCCGGCCGACGCTCTGGAAGTAGATGTCGTGCTCAAACAGAAAGACGCCGATGCGCTTCAGATCGCAGGCATACTGGCCGAGTTGCAGATACTCAAGCTGCAGGATGTCGATTCGGCGGAGGAGCAATTGCCGGTGAATGATCCATTCCAGATCGGCACTGGCATACTCGTGGATGGCGTGCGGAAGGATGGAGCCGAATGCCTTTTGGTGGCCCTCCATCCGGAGCATGAATACGGCTGAACCGCAGCGGGCGGCCAGTTCGGCGTGCGGCTCTTCCTCGTGCGGAGAGTCGAGCAGAGTCACCAGATTCAGTTCGGTCAGCCGCGCCAGATGATGGCACGTTTGCGACATGAACACGGCGCCGCCATGGATGGGAGGCAGAATCAGATAGGGTGAGACGAACAGGACGTTCAGCTTTGCCGGCTTTGCGTCCATGGGCGCGAAGCGGTCACGGAAGTAGCCGCCCAGAGGTCTCCGGAAGGCCTCGGCATCGTCAATCACAGCCAGACTGCGCGCCCTCCAGCGGGCTCGCATCGCACCTCCGGTTTGCCAGAATGCTTTCCATAGGGCATAGAAGTTTGGACGCTCAGGCGAGTCGCCAAAGATTCCGCTCACCAGCGCACCCGCCCAGGAGTAGAAGAAGTGGCTGCGGAGGGAGGGTCCTTTCGCACCGGGGACGGCGCTTGGCGTACCGCGCAGGGAGCGCCAGGAGTGAATGTTCTTCCAGGCGAACAGAATGAAGTTCTTCTTGACGACGGCATCGATGTAGGCGCGTGAAAACTTCTTGCCGATGGTGCCGCGGTGTTCGTGATAGACGTGGCTCTTGGGCTGGTAGAGCACCTTCCAGCCGCGCTTCCACGCGCCGTAGCCAAGGTCGGTGTCTTCCAGGTAGAAGGGCCGCAGCAGTTCGTCGAAGCCACCCAGTTCAAGAAACTTCAGGCGGTCGAAGGCGCAGGAGCCGCCGCCGCCGTAGAAGCAGGGGAAAAGGCTGGTCACCTGGTCGTCGAGACGGTGCCTGGCGCGAAGGCCGCCTGCTTCCCACCAGCATTGAGTAAGACCTGTTTCCTCGCGCTTTTTTTCCGGGTCGCTGAAGAAGATCTGGCAGGAGACTGCGAATACGAGTTCATCCGTGAAGCCGTCCAAAAGGGGACGCAGGAAGTCGCGTTCCACACGCATGTCACTGTTGAGCAGGACGACGATGTCGTTTTTCGCGGCCCGAAACCCAGCATTCGAACCACCGCCGAAGCCGAGATTCGTTTTCATCTCGAGGAGCCGGACAGAGGGAAAATGCTGCCGGACGAACTCCGCCGAACCGTCCGTGGAGCCATTTTCCACGACGATCACCTCATTGCCGGGATGGTCCGAGAGCGCTTCGACAACGCTGGGAAGGTACTTTTCCAGAAGGTCGCGTCCGTTCCAGTTCGGAATCACGACGCTGGCGGAGTGGGTACGCGGCTGGACATCCTGCTTGGGCCTGCGCTTGCCCGCAAGGAACCACAGCAGGTCGGTGATCGCCAGCGCCACGGCGGGGATGCCAATCAGCAGAGGCGAAAGGATCAAGAGCGGCAGCAGCCGCAGCACTCCCCACAACCGCGAGGCCATCTACTTGGGCTGAACCTCCGGCCCCAAGCCGAACGAGCGGCCCAGCTTGTACCAGCGCGAACCGCGCACCGCTCCGAGAGCCGCCTCGAGCGCAAGGCGCTGACTTTCGAGCGAGAGGGCCCACTGTGTGCGCTCCTCAACTCGCCGCTCGGTCTCGTGGAGCAGTTCGACACAATCCGACAGTTCCCGGAGCTTTGCCTGCAAGTCGGCAGTGAGGCGCTTCTCGGTTTTCATCGCCCACTCGGTTCGAGCGGTTACGTCGGCTTCCAGTTCGACAATTTTCGACTCGTACTGGACCACGGTTTGCCGCGCCGCCGCTTGTTCCGCGGCGACCTCCTCCTGCAAGGCGACAACTCGCTGGCCCACCGCTTTGAGCTGCTCATTCAAGTCTTCTGCCCAACGGTTCCGCGATTCCAGCTCGGTTTTCAGGTGCTGGTGCGCCGTCACAAGCTCAGCGTGCCCGGCGATGTTCTGTTCCAGCCACGCGGTTTTCTGGGTGAGCTCCGATTCCAGCTTCTGGATGTGATGCTCACGCTCGCGAAGGACGTTGGCGGCCGTCGGGAGATACACGAAACTCGGAGAGCCAATCTGCGGACTCAAGGCGCAAACGGCAAGGAAGAAGTGCGCACCTTCGGCCTGCGCAGCGGCCTTTTCCATGCGCATGTCCACGCCGGCCGTCTTGCCGAGGGGTTGAAAAACCACGGCCGCCGAATGGTTCTGCACAAAAAGAGAAACGTATGGGAAGATCTCGCGCAAAGCGGAATCGAATTCCTCGTAGCTGAACTCGTGTTCGTGAAATGGGTTTGGTCCAGCAAGGCGGCGCGACTCGGCGTAGTAGTCGCGGTTCGGCGTGGAGACTACGAACTGTCCGCCAGGGGTTAGGAGACGTTTGGCTTCGCGAAGCAGATCGCTCCAATTGGCCAGGTGTTCGATCACCTCGAAGGCAACGACAAGGTCAAACGCGCTTTTAGGAAGGCCGGTGTCCGTGGCTGAGGCACAAACATAGTCCACTTTCGATGAGGCGTAGTGGGCGCTAGCATATTCCACGGCTTGGGCGGAAACCTCCACTCCGGTGACGTGCACGGCGGTGTCGGCCAGCGCCGCCGAGCCGTAGCCGCTGCCGCTGCCCAAGTCCGCGACGCGCTTTCCGCGGGCCAACCGGGAGGCGAATAGATAGCGTGCGTAGTGTTCGTTCCAAAGGTCGGCGTCGACCTGGCCGGGGATTACCCTTTCGCCCGTGAATTCAGCCAAGAATCACACCCCCGGGACGTGCCATACCGTGCAGTTTCGCGTTCACTTCCACGCGGCAGGGCAGATGAAGGTAACCATAAACGGGGCCGCTCCCATGCCCCATTTGCAGTGTAATGGCGTTGTCGATCCAATCGCACATCTGATACTCCGTCAACGGACCGTTGGCGACGGCGGGCGAAAAGGAGAAGTTGCCTGGGTAGAGAGTTGGGACGTCCAGATGGAAGTCAACGGTGCAGTAGTCGCCAGGGTGCAGGGAGGGCAAGGAGACTCCTTCCCGCAAAGTATTCGTTCCCGCGAAGTCCACACCCATATGGTTGCGCATCATGAAGCCGATGTTCGGCGACGAGAGGTACTCGTTGGCGCGGACGGAAATGCGAACAATTGTCTTCATCTCTGGCAGGAGCATATGCAGTGGACGGCGTTCGTGATCGTAGATTGCGATGCCGGCTATCTCTGCCCGTTTGTCCCCGTGGCGGTGATCGATGTTAGGAATGTGAGTCACGACCTCGGGTGGGGGAGGCGCTTGTCCCTGCGTGGCGTTGTTTTCGGGTTTCAGCTCAAGGTACGCAGTGTCCTTCTGAGACATGGCGGCAAGGTACTCAGCGACGACTTTGCCTGTATCGCCGATGGCGCGAATGCGGCCGTGGTCGAGCCACATCGTGCGGTCGCCAATCTCCTTTACGTCGCCGATGGAGTGGGAGACGAAGAGAATCGTGACGCCGCGTTGCCGCAGTTCGTGAA
This sequence comes from Bryobacterales bacterium, assembly GCA_020847045.1. Taxonomy (GTDB): domain Bacteria; phylum Acidobacteriota; class Terriglobia; order Bryobacterales; family Bryobacteraceae; genus JAFLBB01. The sequence continues at coordinate 69,141 of JADLCT010000006.1, forward strand.
CTTTTCGCATGCAGCGCTGGCGAAAATAGATGTCGCCGACGGCGAGGGCTTCGTCCACCAGTAGGATTTCGGGATCGACGTGGATGGCAACCGAGAAGGCCAAGCGCACGCTCATGCCGCTGGAGTAGGTTTTTACCGGCTGATCGATGAAGGGTCCGATCTCGGCGAATTGCTCAATCTGTGGGAATTTGCGTTCCATCTCCTTTTGAGAAAGACCCAGAATGGAGCCATTCAGGTAGACGTTGTCGCGGCCGCTGAACTCCGGATTGAAGCCCGAACCGAGTTCGAGCAGGGCTGCGATACGGCCGCTTACGGAGACGTCGCCTGTCGTGGGCGGCAGAATACCAGCCAGGATCTGGAGCAGCGTGGATTTACCGGAACCATTCTCGCCGATGATGCAAAAGGTGGATCCTTTCTGGATTTCGAACGTAATGTCGCGAAGCGCCCAGAAATCCTCGTGGAAGGACTTGCGATGAAGAGTCAGGATCTCCTTCAGGCGGTCACCTGGGTTGCGATAGATCGGATAACTCTTCGAGACGCCGGAGAATTCGGCGGCAAGGGATGACACTAACTCGACTCTACGGAAGGCTTGCGCGTGTTGTCAATCACAGTGGTGGCGTCCGGGTCGGCGGCGGGAGAGGCGCCCTACCGTTGCCCGAAGCAATTCGCTATATTGGTAGACGGTGCGCCGGTGTAGCTCAGGTGGTTAGAGCGACGGTCTCATAATCCGTAGGTCGTAGGTTCGACTCCTACCGCCGGCACCACTCCTCAATTCGCGGCGGCTCCCACGATCATCGTATAGATTCTGTCCAGATCATCCATCGAGTAGAACTCGATCTCGATTCGACCGCGCCCGGCGCTCTTTTCAGCGATTTTCACCCTGGTGCCCAGGTGCCGTTCCAATTCCTCGACAGCTGCTTTTACATTCGGATCGAGCTTCGGTTCCGGTTTGGTCTCGTCGGGTTCACGCTCTTCGTTCATCTTTTGTACAGTGTGTTCCACCTGGCGCACCGATAGGCCTTCGGCAGCGGCCTTGTCTGCTAATGACAATTGTAGTTGAGGATTTTCTATTCCCAGAATGGCGCGAGCATGCCCCATGGAGAGCTTCCTCTCGGCAAGAAGCACCTGCACCGCGTCGGGTAGACGGAGCAGACGAATCATGTTCGTCACGGTTGAGCGCTCTTTGCCTGTACGTTTGGCGATCTCTTCGTGACTCAAACCCATCTCCCGACACAGTCGGTCGAAGGCTTGTGCGACCTCAATCGGGTTTAGATCCTCGCGTTGGATATTCTCGATGAGTGAGACTTCGAGAATGCGATCCTCAACGAAATTCTGGACGACTACTGGAACTTCCTTGAGTCCTGCCAGACGAGCTGCCCGCCAGCGTCGCTCTCCAGCAATCAATTCCAGCCGCTCGCCCTTGGACCTGACGATGAGTGGTTGGATAATGCCGTTCGCGATAATGGAGTCGGCCAGTTCACGAAGACGTTCGGGCTGAAAAATGCTTCGTGGCTGAAGTGGGTTCGCATCGATCTCATCGATAGGAACCACGGTGGCCCCAGGAGCAGAAGTTGGGATAGCTGAGTCTTTCGACGATTCAGCGTGAGGCGGTGTGGGCTCAATCGGTGCCGACGTAGTGGCCCGGTTTGGTAGGAGGGAGGAAATCCCTCTACCCAATGCTTTCCGAGTTGGGTCGTGCTGCTTGGTCATTTTCGAGGATTTCCTTTGCCAACTTGATGTACGATTCCGCCGCCTTTGATCTCACATCATATTGGAGGATTGGCTTGCCGTGGCTGGGCGCCTCAGCGAGGCGGATACTGCGGGCGATCACGGTCTGGAATACCTCTTTTTCGAAGAACTCCTTCAAGTCATCCGCAACCTGCCGCGCCAAGTTGGTCCTGTCATCGTACATCGTCAGGAGAATTCCTTCAATTCGGAGAGGGTGCCCGAATGAGTCGTTGACTCGGTCGATAGTGTCTATGAGCTGGGAAATTCCCTCGAGTGCGAAGAACTCGCACTGAATTGGGATTAGGACTGAATCGGATGCGAGGAGCGCGTTCAGAGTGAGGAGGTCGAGAGCCGGCGGGCAATCGATCAAGATGTACTGATAGGCGTCGCGAACTTCAGCTAATCGATCTCGCAGTCTATATTCTCTGCGTGGCACCTCGATGAGTTCCAGGTTTGCGCCGACAAGGTTGCGGTCTGCCGGTGCGAGATCCAATCCTTCCATTTGGGTCCTGGTTATGATGCTGGAGATTGCTGAGTTCCCAACGATTACGTCATACAAGTTGGTCTCCAAATCAGCCTTGGCGATGCCGACTCCTGTCGTCGCATTGCCTTGAGGATCAATGTCGACCAACAGGACGTGCACATCGTTGGCGGCGAACGATGCGGCCAAATTGATCGCAGTTGTGGTTTTCCCCACCCCGCCTTTTTGGTTCGCAATTGCGATGATTTTGCCCATTCAGTCTCTCCCGTGTTCCACGTGGAACGGCAAGTGTTGTCCATTCAAGGTGTTTCACGTGGAACCTTGAGGAACGCGGCGACATGGTTCTTATCCCACGGTAACCGCTTCTGGTTATCCCACTTAAACTTAGCAGCTATTTCCTCACTCGTCAGTACCGCCACCCACTCAGCCTTCTCTTCCCCAAACGCCCGGACCTCTCCCACATCCACCCCCCGCGAAACCACCCCCTGCGGCCTGCACTTGGATTGAGTTAACCGACAAATTTCGACATCGAGATTTCGGAATCCCAAAGTGGCCTCCTTCAAGAACACACCCTTCCTGTGATCGGCTTCGATGAGAACCACCCGGGAATCAGGTCTAATAGCGGCCAAAGGAACTCCGGGGAAACCGGCGCCTGAGCCACAATCGGCTATCAAATTGCCTTCAGGAAGTTGAGCAGCAAACCATGCACTCTCCACGTAGTGCCGAAGAACGATCTCACTAGGATCAGTTATACTCGTCAGATTCATCTTTGCCATCCAACTCAGCAACTTCAGGTAGTGCGCTTCCAGTAACTGAATCGCCCCTTCGCCAACCTCAGGCAGCCACTCACCGTACCGCTTAAGTAGTTCCGGAAACTGATTCACCCTGCTTCCTCCCGCTTACTACGCACACCCATAGATAGGTGAAATACACAACTGGGAACTCGCCAAGTCTACGACATTCGATTCGCTGTTCATAGCCTAAGGTATGGCAGCCATGGCGGCTGTAACAGAATCATGATCATCGCACCGCATACGATTCACCCCTCAATCGCTGTTGGCATGGCAGCACTCTCAACGGCAGCACAATCGGGTGACACAGCCAATTCCAACTCGACCTTCGTCCCCCGTGAAGCCTGGTGCCACGGCTGGGAGCACCTGCACCACGGTAAGAACACCCGATCCGGTACTCCTTATCAACTAAGATATGTCTGTTTGACCTCCCATGCCCCGGGCCTCCCGACGGCCACAAAACTGCCTCGCACCTTCAAGCCCTCGCTCGCAAATACCCAGACTGTCACCTTCGCTCCCTCAGGTTCAAATAGCAGTCCAGAATAGCCACGGCGGCGGGAGTAACACCCGGTATCCGACCCGCCTGCCCCAATGTCCTCGGACGCACACCTTTCAACTTGGCCACTATCTCGTTGGATAGCCCCGGAATCCCCTCAAACGCAAATGCGTTAGGAATTTCACGCCCCTCCAACCCCTTCAGCCTAGCGATCTGCCGCTCCTGTTGCTGAATGTATCCGGCATACTTCACCTCCGTCTCAACCGTCATCAGCGCAGACTTGGAGAGTGACGAGCCCCTAAGCCGCTCCAAAGCGGATTGCACCATACCAATACTGGACCCACTCCTCCGCAGCCACACCTCAGCCGTAGGATGATCCTCCTCACTCAACCCAAGTTCACCATTCTCACTGCCATGCAGCCGTAGTCCCGCCAAGAGCCGCCTCGTCACCCGACGTTCCTCCTCCTGAGCTTGAAAGGCTACCCATCGACGCTCGTCAACCAACCCCACAGCTCTCCCCAGTGGCGTAAGCCGGCAATCCGCATTATCAATCCGCAGGTGCAATCGAAACTCAGCACGAGAAGTGAACATCCTGTACGGCTCATCCGCTCCTTTGGTCACCAGATCATCAATCAGAATCCCCGCATACCCTTCTGTGCGGGCGATCGAGATAGGATCCTGCCCCTGAACTGCCCTGGCTGCATTTATCCCCGCTACCAGTCCTTGACAACCCGCCTCCTCATACCCTGATGTGCCATTGATCTGCCCGGCCAGGTACAACCCTTCAATGCCCCGTACACGCAGCGAGTGATTCAGCTCTCTTGGATCAATCGCATCGTACTCGATCGCGTACCCGGGCCGTATCATCTCAGCTTGATCCAACCCGGGGACCGACTCCAACATGGCTACCTGCACATCCAAGGGCATGCTCGTGGACATTCCGTTCACATACACCTCGTTCGTGTCGAGTCCCTCTGGCTCCAGAAACAACTGATGCCGTTCCTTATCAGGAAATTTCACCATCTTGTCTTCGATGGAAGGGCAATAGCGTGGCCCAATACCCTCAATCTGCCCGCTGTACAATGGAGAACGGCTAATCGCACCCTGCAAAACCTGCTTTGTCTTCTCATTGGTGAACGCAATGTGGCAGTCAACCTGCTCGCGCTCGATCCGGTTTGTCATAAAAGAAAAAGGTGTCGGCTCCTCGTCACCCCTTTGTGCCTCAAATCGCGGCCAGTCGATGGTCCGCCCATCGAGACGCGGCGGCGTGCCAGTCTTCAATCGCATCCACCGGAGACCGAGAGAACGCAACTGGTCCCCCAAAGCCCGCGCTGGCGGCTCCCCATTTCGGCCACAACTGTAAACATTTTCACCTACATGAGCTAAACCGTTCAAAAATGTACCCGTCGTTACCACAACGGTACTACCACAAACTTCACGCCCATCGCTGAGTACAACACCCGTTACCCGCCTATTCGCCCCCTCCGACCGCAACATGAGCGACCCCACTTCGGCCTGCAAAATACGGAGGTTTGGCTCTTTTTCTAATACTTCCTTCATTTTTATGCGGTATTGCTTCTTGTCACACTGCGCTCTGGGCGACCAAACCGCAGGCCCGCGACTCGTATTCAGCAGCCGGAACTGAATTCCAACTGCATCCGCAACCTCCCCCATCACCCCGCCCAGGGCATCGATCTCCCTTACCAAATGGCCCTTTGCAATCCCCCCAATCGCCGGATTGCATGACATCTGTGCGATCAGATCGGCGTTCATCGTGATCATCGCCGTCCGCATACCCATCCGCGCCGCCGCTCGCGCAGCTTCACAGCCCGCATGTCCGGCTCCAATCACAATGACGTCGTAGCTGCCCCGCATTGCTATTATTGTATTCTGCCCCTCTACCCACCCATGAAGGTTCTCATTCTTGGCTCTGGCGGCCGCGAACACGCAATTGCCTGGAAACTCTCTCAAAGTTCAGCCCGGCCGGAAATTCACACCGCCCCGGGTAATCCCGGTACCCTCACCCACGGCCGCAACCTCCCTCTTCCCGATCTCACACCGTCTTCCTTCCTTGCCGCAGCCGAATCCGTGCAAGCCGACCTGACCGTGGTGGGTCCCGAAGCTCCCCTGGTGGCGGGGGTCGTCGACATCTTTCAGTCTCATGGCCGCGCTATCATCGGCCCTTCCGCGGCGGCGGCGCGCCTCGAAGGCAGCAAAGTCTTCTGCAAGTCATTTCTCGACCGGCATCACATCCCAACCGCTCGATCGCACAAGTACTCTTCCCGGCAGGAAGCGGCGCCACACCTCTCCTCCCTGGGGTTCCCCGTCGTGCTTAAAACGGATGGCCTAGCGGCAGGGAAGGGTGTGATCATCGCCGCCAGTCTCACCGAAGCCACCGCCGCACTCGACTCGCTACCCGACGCACCCCTCCTGATCGAAGAATTCCTTACGGGTGAAGAGGTCAGCTTTATTGTCTATGTCCGAAACGGTCAGGCCATCCCGCTCGAAGCCACACAAGACCACAAGACCATCTTCGACGGCGACACCGGTCCCAACACCGGCGGCATGGGCGCATACTGCGACGGACGCATCCTCACGGCCCGGCAAACCTCCGAGATCATGGACACCATCATCGAGCCCACCGTCTCCGGCATGAACGCCGGCGGCGCTCCCTACTCCGGGTTTCTCTATGCCGGTCTGATGATGACCGCCGCGGGTCCCAAAGTCCTCGAGTACAACGCTCGCCTCGGAGACCCCGAAACCCAGGCCCTGCTCCACCGCATGGACTCCGATCTGCTTGCCACTCTGCTCGATGGCTCCACGCCCACCTGGAAGTCTGCCCCCTCCGTATGCGTCGTCCTTGCCTCCCACGGTTATCCAGGACCTATCCGCACCGGCGATGCCATCACCGGATTGGATCGCGCCCAATGCCAGGTGTTCCACGCCGGCACCGCCCTTCGTAACGGCGCCCTGGTCACCTCCGGCGGACGCGTCCTGGGCGTCACGCACAGTGGCCCCAGCCTTCACCAAGCCATTCACAACGCCTACCACGAAGTTGCCCACATCACCTTCGACGGCTTGCAAAAACGAACGGACATCGGCGCCAAAGGCCTGAAGCGCTGGTAAACACCTTCGCATGCGCGCACTGCGCCCCCTTCCGCTTGCACGCACCCATTGCTACAGTGTGGTTGCAGAACCTCTGCGCAGGAGTATCTTCATGGCAGCATCCAGCGCATTTGAACCCGTTCTCACCTCGGAAGAATGGGACATCGTTCACGAACTACTCGCCCGTGAGTGGTCCGAACTCGCCGTTGAAATCCGTCACACGGACAGCGCCGAACTCAAGGCGCGGCTGCATCGGCGGCGCACCTGCATTCACGACCTGTTGCTCCGGCTATGGCCCGACGCGGCGTAACCGTTCCGGCGCACCGTTCGCCAACACGTCTACAATTGAGCTATGGTATGGGGACGTAGCTCAGCTGGATAGAGCGTCCGCCTCCTAAGCGGAAGGCCGGCAGTTCGAATCTGCCCGTCCCTACCATGACACTCCTCTCCCGAACCGAAACCCTCGCCCGCATGCAGCAGGTTATGGGACCGCTCCCCGCGGCCGCCTCCACCCGCCCCCCCAGCGTGCGCACGCTCCTCAGCGAACAGTTCCCTTCCTACACCCGGCATAAGATCACCTACGAAGCCGAGCCAGGCGACCATGTGCCGGCCTGGCTCCTCGAGCCCCACGCTCCCGCCACCCGCGCGGCCATCTGCCTGCACTCAACTCAACGCTCCGGCAAGGACGAAACCGCCGGCATCGGCCAGCGCTTTTCGCGCCACACCGCCAAAGAGCTCGCCGAACGCGGCTATCTGGTCATCTCCCCGGACTATCCGAACTTTGGCGAATACTACCTCGACGTCTACGCGCTGGGCTATCAGAGCGCTTCCATGAAAGGCATCGTCAACCACCGCCGCGCCGTCGATCTCCTCCTCTCCCACCGCGGCATTCGCAGCGTTGCCGCCATCGGCCATTCCTTGGGCGGTCATAACGCCCTGTTCCTCGCCGCCTTCGATGAGCGCATTTCCGCCACCGTCACGAGTTGTGGCTTCACCTCGTTTGCCAAATACTATGGCGGCGATCTCACCGGCTGGTCCCACCGCGGCTACATGCCGCGCATCGCATCCATCTACAACCGCGATCCACGGAAGATGCCCTTCGACTTTCCCGATGTCCTCGCCGCCATCGCACCCCGCTCGCTCTTCGTGAATGCTCCCCTTCACGACGCCAACTTCGACGTCTCTGGCGTTCGAGACTGCCTGCAACTCGCGGGGCCCCTCTTTCCCAAGCAGAATCTGGAAGCCGTATACCCCGACTCCGAGCACGACTTTCCCACCGAAGCCCGCCTGGCCGCCTGGCGATTCCTCGACGCCCGCCTCGCCCAGTGATTCCCTCGCTCTCACAACCTTCCTCACAAAATCACTAATCCTCTCCCCTCAAATCCGATAAGCACCTTGTGCGCCCGAGCCAACTCCGCCGGTGGACAGCCTCCCGCGGTTCATCCCTGTTCCCGCCGGTTCCCTGGCGGCGCGGAGATTGGCCGCGGGTGTTATGCAAAGGCAAGAACAGGATCGAGGAGAAAGTTCATGAATTCTAGTTGGAAGCTGCTGCGGAACGTTTCCGCCGCTGTCCTGGTTACCTTCAGCTTTGCGGCAGTGAGTATCGCCGCCGAGGAACCCGTTCGCATCCCCCAACCCACGGCGATGAGCAACGCCACGAACAAGGTTGCTCCCTCCTATCCCGCCGTTGCCCGCCAACTGCGCCTGACCGGCGATGTCGAGGTGGATGTCGTCATCGGCGAAGACGGCAGGGTGCAGGACGCCAAGGTCATCAAAGGCAATGCCGTATTCAGCGCCGCCACGGTTGACGCCGTGAAGAAATGGTCCTTCAAGCCCATTCAGGTACAAGGAAAGACACAGACGGTGCTCACCACCCTGACGTTTAGCTTCAGGCCCTAACCGTTCCTCCTGCGGGAACCATCCCCCGGCGCCGGTGGGCAGAGCCTTCCGGCGCCGCCAGATCTTCGAGAAAGGTGTCTCATGTCCGACCTCGCCAAATCGAATGCTTCGACATTAACTGTGACCGCCAAGATCGGCTTCTTGGTTGGCTCCCTTGTGCTAGCTATAGCCCTGTTGAGTCTTGTTTCATTCCGCGCCATTCACAGCCTGTCCGGAGACCTGAACGAGATGGCTCAGGTCACCTCCCGCAAGGCCCAACTGGCCGGCAGCCTGGCCGAGGAGTTGTCCACTTTAAGCGCGGCGCGCCGCGCCGCCATGCTCCAGGCCATGCTGAGCGACGCCGCCCGAGTGGCCCAGTTCAAGGCCCAGTGGGCCGAGGCTGAACGCAAGGTGCTCTCCCTCATGGATGATCTCCACAAAATGGAGACCACGGAATCCGAGCGGCAGCAGCTCCGCCAGGCGAACGATTCGCTCGACAAGATGATCCAGCTCTCCCGGTCCATGGCGGAAAAGCTGGACAGCCAGCAGATCGACGCCGCCGTGAAACTTCAAACCGAGCAACTGAACCCGGCTCAGCAAGTGATTCGTGCCGATATGGTGAAGTTCGCCACATCCCAGCGCCAGACGATGGAACGCTCCGTCGAACAGACGCAATCCAGCGCCACGTGGAATCAGTGGATTGTCGCCTTCTTTGTCGCCATGTCCGTCATTGGAGGCATCGTCTCCTTGTTTCTCCTGAAACGCGTGAGGGATGAGTTCCGTACGGTGGCGACACGTTTGGCCCGCGACGCCATGCAGGTGGCCACCGCCGCCGGACGTGTGCGTTCGGCCAGCAAGCTGCTTGCGCAGGGTGCCAGCGAACAGGCCGCCTCGCTTGAAGAAACCTCGGCCTCAGTGGAGGAGATCAACTCCATGACCAAGCAGAACGCCCACAGTTCGCAATCCGCCGCTCAGCTCTCTCAAAGCGCCACCAGCCTTCTAGCCGCCGCCAACCAAAAGTTCGAGCAGATGAAGTCCTCCATGAACGACATCAACCAGTCCTCGGAAAAGATCTCCCGCATCATTCATGTGATCGACGAGATCGCCTTCCAGACGAACATCCTTGCCCTGAATGCCGCCGTGGAGGCCGCCCGCGCCGGTGAAGCCGGCATGGGCTTCGCCGTCGTCGCCGATGAGGTTCGCAACCTGGCCCAGCGTTCGGCTCAGGCCGCCAAGGACACCTCGGCTCTCATCGAGGATTCGATCCGCAGCTCACGCGATGGCCGCGACCGGGTCAACGAACTGGTGGACTCCATGCGCGTTGTAACCGAGAACACAACCCAATCCAACGAGCTGAACGCCCAGGTGAACGCCAGCTCCGAACAGCAGGCGCACGGGATCTCCCAGATCAGCCAAACCATTCTGCAAATGCAGAATGTAACCTCGCAAACCGCCGCCAACGCGGAAGAAACCGCCGCCGCCGGTGAGGAGATGGCTGAGCTGAGCAACGGCCTGCAGGTGTCCATCGACCATTTCCACGAAATGGTCGGCCACGAATCCGGCCTCGACAACGAACTCCAAACAGCCCGCTCACACTGATGCGGTTCAGCAGAGACACAAACGGGGATGGCACTCGCCATCCCCGTCCTTGCATTCAGGCCACCCTTTGCGGGGCCGGAACCCTCTACACGTCCAGGTTCCGAACCTCCAGCGCATTCTCCTCGATGAACTTTCGCCGGTTCTCCACGTTCTCGCCCATCAAGGTCGAAAAGATCTCGTCGCTCTCCACGAGGTCACGCAGCTCCACACGGAGCAGCGTCCGCGACTCGATGTTCATCGTCGTCTCCCACAACTGCCCCGAGTTCATCTCGCCCAGCCCTTTGTAGCGTTGGATGGACGCGTCGCGCATCCCCTCGCCCTTCAGAAACTGCAGCAGCTCCTTCCAGTCCGAACGCGCCTCCACCGCGCCGCTCTCCTTGGCCACGGAGAATGGCGGGTGGTTGTAACGGTCGATCTGTTTGGCCAGTGAGCGCATCTTCCGGTACTCGGGCGTCGCCGCCAATTCCAGGCTGATCTTGCGCAGCGCGTTCAGATGGTCGTGGAAGGTAACCGCCCAAGCCGAATGCTCCTCGTCTTCCAACCACTGCGGGGCCAGTTTCAGCGCCTGCAGACAGTCGAACACGGGTTGCAGGTTGGCCTTATCCTGGAAGTCCGCCTTGGTATCGATCTTCCACGAGGCGTTAGCCAGCGCGTCCACCACGCGCGCATCACGCACATGGCGCTCCACCTTCCGGGCCAGCAGTTGGAACTCATCCAGTGAGATCAGGAAATTCCGCAGCTCCGTGCCTTCCAGCGTGTGCGCCGGAACCCCGTTCTGCGCCGTGGTCACCTTCACATTCTCGGTGGCTCGCCGCAGAATCTCCTTGGTGAAGTCCGCGTCGTTCTTGATGTACTTCTCGCTCTTCCCCTTTTTGATCCGGTACAGCGGCGGCTGCGCCACGAACACATGGCCGCGGTTGATCAATTCGGGCATGTGGCGGAAGAAGAAGGTGAGCAGCAACGTACGGATGTGCGAGCCGTCCACATCGGCGTCGGTCATGATGATGATCTTGCCGTAGCGCAGACGGGTGATGTCGAAATCATCCTTGCCGATGCCCGTGCCGATCGCCGTGATCATCGCCCGAATCTCCTCGTGCGAGAGCATCTTGTCGTAACGGGCCTTTTCCACGTTCAGGATTTTGCCCTTGAGCGGGAGAATCGCCTGATATTTCCGGTCGCGTCCCGTCTTGGCCGTTCCGCCTGCCGACTCACCCTCCACCAGGAAGAGTTCACAGCGCTGCGGATCCTTTTCCTGGCAATCGGCCAGCTTGCCCGGCAGTCCGCCACCGTCCAGCGCCCCCTTGCGTCGCGTCAGATCGCGCGCTTTCCGGGCCGCCTCGCGCGCCCGCGACGCTTCGATCGCCTTGGAGACGATCTTCTTCATCACCGAGGGATTCTTGTCGAAGAATTCGCCGAGCTTCTCGTTTACGACCTGCTTCACGAATCCTTCGATGTCGGAATTCAGTTTGCCCTTGGTCTGGCCTTCAAACTGCGGCTGAGGCAGCTTCACGCTCACCACGGCCGTCAGGCCCTCGCGCACGTCGTCACCGGTCAGGCTCTCTTTTTCCTTGAACAGGTTGGCCGACGTCCCGTAGGCGTTGATCGTCCGTGTCAGGGCGCTGCGGAAGCCCGACAGGTGGGTGCCCCCGTCGCGCGTGTTGATGTTGTTCGCGAAGCTGAACAGCGTCTCGGAGTAGCTGTCGTTGTACTGAAGCGCGATCTCAACGGCCACCTTGGCGCCGTTCGGCATGTCGCGCTCGCCCTCGAAGGCGATCGGCTTGTCGTGCAGCATCTCCTTGCCTCGGTTCAGATGCTGAATGAACTCGGAGATGCCACCCCGGTACAGAAACTCATGCGCTTTCACCGGATCCACGCGCTCATCGCTCAACGTGATTTTCAAACCGCGGTTCAGGAAGGTGAGCTCACGCAGGCGCTGCGCCAGCGTGTCGAAATTGAATTCGGTCATCTCCATGATCGTCGCGTCGGGCTTGAAAGTGACCTTCGTGCCGGTCTTGGCCCCGGCCTTGCCCGTCTTCTCCAAACGGCCCTTCGGAACGCCGACCTCGTAGCGCTGCTCCCAAACCGCTTTGTCGCGGTAGATTTCCAACTGCAGCCACTCGCTCAGCGCGTTCACGCAACTTACGCCCACGCCGTGCAATCCGCCGGAAACCTTGTAGCTGTTGGAGTCGAACTTGCCGCCGGCATGCAGCTTCGTCATGACGATCTCGGCCGCCGACACGCCAAACTCTTCCTTGATGTCCACGGGGATGCCGCGTCCGTTGTCCGTCACCGTTACCGAGTTGTCGATGTGGATCGTCACCGAGATCTCGGTGCAGTAGCCCGCCAGTGCTTCGTCCACAGAGTTGTCCACCACCTCATACACCAGGTGATGCAGTCCGGCTTCGCGCGTGGAACCGATATACATCGCCGGACGCAAGCGCACGGCTTCCAGCCCTTCCAGGACTTTAATACTCGATGAATCGTAAGCTTCCGGTGTTGCCATATACTCCTTTAACTCTTCCTGCTCCGTTCCCGCCTGCCGTGCCCGCGCGGCGCCATCAGATGCGCATCGGCATGATGACGTAGCGGTAAATGAAGTTCACCTCTTCGCCGGCGGGCCGCATCTCGCCTGCGCTGGCGGCGTCCTTGAAATGGAACGCCACGTTGGATTCGCCACAAGCCTTCAGAAAATCCAACACGTACACCGCGTTGAATCCAATCTCAACGTTCGGCCCGTCGTAGGTGGCCCCGATGCTGTCTTCGCTCTCGCCGGTTTCCGACAGCGACGAGTGGATCTTCAACTCTCCCGCCGACACCTGCACGCGGACCGCATGCGAACGCTCATCGCTGAACTGCGCCACGCGTTCGATCGCCGCCTTCAACTCGTCCTTGGCCAGAGTCACCGCATGGGGGTGCTCCTTCGGCAGTACGCGCTCGTAGTCCGGAAAATTCCCCGTCAGCTTCCGGCTGATGAGCAGCCGCTCGCCGATCTGGAAGAACAGGTGGTTGTCGGTCGCCGAAAAACCAATCGCCGTATCGCTTCCCGCCTCACCCGACAGTTTCAGAATCTCACCCATGGCCTTGCGCGGAATCAGCGCACGAAAGCCACCCGCGATCCCCTCAGTCTCCAAAGCCCGTTCGGTCATCGCCAGACGGTGGCCATCCGTAGCCACCATCACCAACCCGTCGCCCTTCAGCAGCATCAACGCGCCGTTCAGCGTGAAACGCGACTCTTCGTTCGAGATGGCGAAGATCGTCTGCTGAATCATCGAAGAGAGCAGACCCACCGGAAGATCGGCCACCTTATCCGTCGAGGCGGGAAGTTCCGGGTAGCTATCGCGCGACATACCGGCAATCCGCGTCCGCGACCGGCCACAGGTGATATTGGCCCAGTGGTTGTCCCCCACCTTCACCGAAATCTCCGCTTCCGGCAGCAAACGCACATAGTCCAACAACCGCTTTGCCGGAATCGTACCCGAACCGGCCTTCTTCACCTTCGCCGGACACGAGCACCGAATGCCCAACTCCAGATCCGTGGCGGTCAAAGTGATCTTCTCACCCGAGGCCTCAACCAGCACATTGGACAAAATGGGAATCGTCGTCCGCTTCTCCACCACACCTTGCAGCAGGCCTAGCTCACGAACCAAATCGGATCTTGCGATGGTGAATTCCATATTCCTCTCTCCGGGCGATGCCGCCCTGTCCCTGTGACTCTCTTCACAGGCACTCTCCTGTCTGTTGTCTTACAGGATTGAACCTCTATGTATCTATCGTAGGAATCGGTGCTGTGGAAATGTGAATATCTCTCTAAATTATACAAAAGCAAAAGCGTTCTTGTCCTGATCCGGTGTTGAAAACATCCGTACGTCAATGCGGATACCAAGACCCGGCCAGCCATCCACAACCTTTCCCCTACCCTTCCGAACACTCATCTGTGGAAATCCAAATAAACCTAGTTGAATGAATCAATTGTGCTGTGGATGAGCTTGTTCAAATCCGAATCACGGTGTCGCAACTGTTCGATCTTCTGAATCGAGTGCAACACCGTGGTATGGTGCTTTCCGGCAAAGTAGCGGCCAATCTCAGGCAGTGATGCTTTCGTCAACTCTTTCACCAGGTACATCGCCACCTGCCTCGGGTAAGCGATGTTCGGCGCGTTGGTCTTCTGCTTGAGTTGGCCTGGCTGAAGCGAAAATTTGTCCGCCACCAGCCTCACAACGCTATCTATGGTCGTTCTGCGGTCTGAGCCCGCATGCAGATGCTTCAGCACCTGCCGGGCCATGTCGATCGTCACAGGTTCATTGGTCACACTCGAGTAGGCCAGCAGTTTAATGAGCGCGCCCTCCAGTTCACGTACGTTCGACCGTGTCTTCGTAGCGATAAACACGCGCACATCCTGGGGAAGCTGAATCCCCTCCTGCTCGGCCTTCTTGTCGAGAATCGCCATTTTCGTCTCCAGGTCCGGCGCCTGGACATCCACCATGAGTCCCCACTCAAATCGCGAGCGCAGACGGTCCACCAGGCCCGTCGTGCTCTTCGGAGCTGAATCGCTCGATAGCACAAGCTGCTTCTGGTGGTCGTACAACTCATTGAACGTATGGAAAAACTCCTCCTGCGTCCGCTCGCGATTGGCGAGAATGTGGACGTCGTCCATCAGTAGCACGTCGGCGGACCGGTAGTGCTGGTGGAACAACGGCATGCGGTCCGTGCGGATACAGGTGATGAGTTGGTTCATGAACCGCTCGCTGGAGGTGTACACAATCCGTAAATTGGGCGAGCGCTTCAGCAGTTCATGGCCGATGGCATGAATCAGGTGCGTTTTGCCCATCCCCACGCCACCGTAAATGAACAACGGGTTGTAGGTTCGCGCCGGACTGTCCACCACCGCTCGCGCCGCGGCGTGCGCAAACTGGTTACACGACCCGACGACGAAACTCTCAAATGTATACCGCTGGTTCAGAGCCCCAACCGGACCTCCAAACAGCGAATCAGCGCCCGGGGGAATCGGCGCGGCTGCTTCTCTGTCCACCGCCGCGCGCCTTCCTGTGGTGGCATCGGCAACCTGGTAGGCCAAATCCAACTTGCCCGCGCCCAACTCCTCCAGCGTAGCCTGTACGTCCGCCTGTAACTCCTTTTCGAGCCACTCGCGCGTCACCTGGTTGGGTACTAAAATCACCAACCGGTTGCCATCAAATGAGTGCTGAGTGGTTCGAGCCACCCAGTTCTGATAACCTTCCCAGGTCAAACGCGCCGCCAATCGCTCCTTGACCTGCTCCCATAGTTCCATAGTGCCTAGACTTCCCGCCCGCTCCGTCCGGCATGCCTGCCGCCGGGCCTGTTCCTATCTCCGAAGTGTTCGATCCACACAAGAATCCCGCATGATTTCCACAGAATTTTCACATGTGTGGAGCGGCAGGCGGGGGGATACGCTCAGGAGTAGTTCCTGTTCGCCACCAGGCCGGTCCATCCCGCGAAAGACCTGCGCCCAGAATCACCTGCAGAGTGCAGTCTAGCACAATCATCAGGTCTGAGCGCATCTGATTTCAAAGAAATTACTGTTGTGTTATCAACACTTTGTAGATATTACACGAACCATGTCTGGAACCGGATTGCTCACTCACTGATCCATGCTAGAGTCGTCTGTCATGCGCCGGACTCACCTTCTCCTCCTCTTTGTCACAGTTCTTCCAGCCCAGGAAAAGATCACTATTCCTTCCACTTTGGATAGGACCGTCCAGCCGCTGCTCGTGTGGTTTCCCACAGGCATTCCGGACCCCGTACCACTTGTGGTGCATCTCCACAGTTGGTCGTCACATTTCGACAGTTCCGAAGCCTGGCAGGTGGCTCTTCAGGAAGCTCAGGCGCGCAATTGGGCCTTCGTCGCACCCGAGTTTCGGGGTCCAAATGATCGTCCTGAAGCCTGCGCGTCGCCAGAAGCCCGGCAGGACATCCTGGACGCCGTGGACTACATGAACCGCCGATACCGGATTGATCGCTCCCGGACTTTTCTGATGGGCGGCTCCGGCGGCGGTCACATGACGCTGGTCATGGCGGCTCATGCTCCCCGGCGATGGCGGGCAGCCTCCGCCTGGGTCCCCATAGCCGACCTCACCGCCTGGTACGCCGAGACCAAACGCCGGGGCCTTCGCTATTGGAAGATGTTGGAAGGTTGCGCCGGTGGACCTCCGGGCGGCGCCGCTGGACTGGAATACACCGCCCGCTCGCCGCTTCCTTTCCTTGCCCGCGCCCGCGGTTTGGCCATCGACATCCAGACAGGCATCCACGACGGCCATACAGGCTCGGTCCCCATCTCACACTCGCTGCTGGCGTTTAACGCCCTGGCCTTAGCCAACCGGACGTCCGAAGCCGCCTTCGCCGGCGGAGAAATCGCCGCGATGGTGGAATCGGAGAAACTTCCTCCCGGCTATGCGCCACCCCCTGTCGAAAAACGTCGAACTCCCCTCCTGCACCGGCGGACGGCTGGTCCGGTTCGCCTCACCATTTTTGAAGGTGGGCACGAAACCGATTTTCCCGCAGCCTATACATGGTTCGACACTTTCCCCTCTTCGCCGCCACGCCAATAGAAAAGGCCCCGGACCGTGGTCCAGGGCCTTGTACCTTTGCCGGTTCAGGCGCTAATAGAGCAGCTTCAAGCCGAACTGAATGCGGCGAGGCTCACCGGCCGAATTGATCGTGCCGACAGCGGGACTGGTGATGTTCGCGTTCGGGTTGCCGAAGGCCGGCGTGTTGGAGGCGTTGAAGGCCTCGGCGCGGAACTGCAGGCGGAAGCGCTCCGTGATGCTGAAGTACTTGGCCAGGGAGAAATCCAGGTTTGTGATCCCAGGGCCATATAGAATGTTCCGGCCCGAGTTGCCGTAGGTGTACTGCGGCTGCACCTGGAAGGCGCTGACATTGAACCAGCGGTCAATGGAGCGCTGGCCTCCTGAGAGGGCCCCGTCTCCGATCCGGTTCGGACGGTCGGCGCCGCCGGCATTCGTGATGCCGCCAGATGTGGTTACTGTGAATGGCTCGCCGGTGGTTTTCGAAAGCACGCCGCCCACCTGCCAGCCGCCGAGAATCGCGTCGACAACGCGGTTCGCATTGGTCATGTACGCCTTGCCACGGCCGAACGGCAGCTCATACGTGCTGCTGAAAATGAAGGCATGGCGGATGTCGGTCAGCGAGCTGCCACGATTCTGGTTACGGTCCCATACATAGGTGGCGCCGGTGCCCTCGCCGTTGCCGGTTTCGTCCAAATTGTCGATGGCATGTGACCAGGTGTAGGAACCAAGGAACGTTAGTCCCTTGCTGAAGCGCTTCTCGAGCTTGGTGATCAGGCCGTTATAGCCCATGCTGCCATAGGGCGTCATCGAGTTCACGGCGTTATAGAACGGCCACAGGCGCAGGTTGTTCACAGGCGTCGAAGACGGCTGAATCCCGTAGGGGATGTTGTAGTTCAAACCGCCCAGCATCTTGCGGGTGCCGTTGCCGTTATAGCCAACGGTGAGCAGCGTATCGAATGGCAACTCGCGCTGAACGTCGAAGAAGTACTGCAGCGAGTACTGAGTGGGAAGGAAGCGGCTGGGGGCGTCGATTCCCACCGCGTTCGGGCCGGGCACCGTGGTGGCCGGCAGCGTTACGGCCGGGAAGCCGTCCTTCAGGATGAGCCGCGAGTTGATGCGGTCGAGCGTGGCGAAAGACACCTCAACAAAGGTGGGCGCCTGGTTCTGAGCGCGCGCCCACTGGGTTTGCAGCGCGTCGGCACGTGCGTAGATCATGCCGGCGCCGGCGCGGAATACCGTCTTCGGAGTCACCTTGTAGGCAAGCCCCAGGCGAGGGGCGAAATTGTTCTTGTCGTTCTGGCAGCCACATTCGCCAGGCTGCAGGAAGGTCTGCTTCAGGCGCGCATTGGGTCCCAGATTGTTGAAATCCAGCTCGAAGTACGAGATGCCGCCGTTTGGTGTGCTTGGCGCATAGAAAATGTCGTAGCGCAAACCGAGGTTCAAGGTCAGGTTCGGCGTCACCTTCCAGTCGTCCTGAATGAAACCGGCGATGGTTGTGGCGGCGAGGTACTCGCCGTTCTCGTTGCCAACGGTGCCGTTGGCCGCCAGGCCGAGCATGAATTCAGCCATGCCGTCGGCCGTCGCCCCGCGGTTGGCCGGGTTGGCCGTGAATTCGCGGTTGAAGGCGAACTGGCCGCGCGCAAAACGCGAAGAGTTGCGGAACAGGTCCTCCCGCCGCACCTCGCCGCCGAAGCGGATGTTGTGTTTGCCCCAGCTCTTGAACATGGTGTCGTTGAACTGGTAGGTGCGCTGATTATTCACGTTGGGCCAGAAGGTGCGCGAACCAATCTCGGTGTAGCCCGCCGGCGAAAAACGCGAAAGGCCATGGTCGTTGGAAGTGGCCAGGTTCACCTTCGGAATACCCTTAATGCCGTATTCGTCAAACAGCGCTGTGGTGTAGGGGATGTCGAACTTCGTATTGATGTCCGTGATGCCGACGCGGAACTCGTTGGTCAGCGTAGCGCCAAACGTGTAGGTGTGCGTCAGGGCGATGGAGTTGCTGTCAATCACGGTGGTGGTGGCCAGCGCGCCATCGGCCGGCATCGGCAGAGGGCCAGGTTCGAAGCGGTCGCGGTCGCGGCGGCTGTACCGGCCAGACACCCGGCTGCGGTCGCTGATGTTGTGATCACCCTTCAAGTCGTAGGTGTTCACGTCGTTGGATTCCGACCCGACATAGAAGTGGTTATTGGCGATCTTCGACTCGTCAGTCGCACGTGGATACAAGGCCAGCAGCTTGGGGAACAGAGGATCCCAACGAGTCTTCGGTACAATGTTGCCCGCAAACGGCTGGCGGGTAAAGCTGGTGGGCGTGCCCACCGCCGTGGCCGGATCGAAGATGGGCCGGATGCGGCTGAAGTTTCCATCGCGCACCTCGGCCACAGGAACCGTCGCCGAGAAGCTGCGGCCCAGGCGCGTGCGCGTCCCTTCGAACGATCCAAAGAAGAACGTCTTGTCCTTCCGGATGGGTCCGCCTATGGTGCCGCCAAACTGGTTCTGCTTGTAGTCCGGTTTCGGCGTCCCGCTCCGGTTCGCAAAAAAGTTCGTGCCGTCCAGCTTCGAGTTGCGCAGGAACTCGAACACCGTGCCATGCACCTCGTTGGTGCCGGACTTGATGTTCACAAACACCTGGCCGCCCATCCGGTTGCCATACTCGGCGGACAGATTATTGGTGACGACGCGAAACTCACCCACGGCGTCGACGCTTGGTTTGATCGCCTGAGCTTCGAACCCGATCGGACCGCCCGAATAGGTCATCGAGTTGTCCACGCCGTCGATATTCACCTGCACCTGATAGCCGTGCTGGCCGCCGGCCGAAAACACGCCCTCGCTTTCGGGACGTGAACCGCGCGCCGCCGTGGTGCCCGCGCTGAGACGAGCCAGTTCCAGGTAGTTGCGCCCGTTCAAGGGCAACTCGACAATCCTCTTGTTGTCCACCACCTGGCCGACGGTGGCCGTTTCCGAATCGAGCATTGCCGCCGCCGCGCTGACATTGATGCTTTCGGTCACCGACCCCGGCTTCAGAACGAAATCCACGCGGGCGGTCTGGTTTACGTCGAGCTTGATCTCCGGAACCTCGCCTGTGGAAAAGCCAGCCATGGAGGCTGACACCTTGTAGCGGCCAACCGGCAGCGTCGGCATAGTGTAGAGGCCGGTCTCATTGGTTTTCGCTTCCCGCCGGAGACCGGTATCGAGGTTGGTAAGAACGACGTCGGAGCCGATCAGCGCGCCCTGAGATTGGTCCTGGACAATGCCCTGGATAGAACCTGTCTGAGCGAACATCGCCATCGATCCCAAGACAAGCAATGTGACAAGCCGAGCCTTGATAGACATCATGCGCCGCATTATATCAGCTACATCTTGTATGTAAACTGAAAAATTGAAACGTTTACCTTACCGTCATCCGGAAGCGAAGGACTCCCTGGTTCAGGGGTTTTGTTGGACCCACGTTTGACAAGACCAACCCCATCTGCCAAGATAGTGTCTGCGCCTCACACTCACCCCGTGCGAGGTGCACGCTCCCAAAATCCGGCGGTTCCCCAACCGCCGGATCCGCCTTAACCGGCGCAGAACCAAGCGCTGGTTAAGTTTGGCCGAGCGGGAGTAACTCAGTTGGTAGAGTGCAACCTTGCCAAGGTTGATGTCGCGGGTTCGAATCCCGTCTCCCGCTCCATCGCTCCTCAGCCCTTTCCGGTAGATCCAAAGCCGCCTTCACCGCGACGCGTTTCTCCCACGCCGCCTTCATCCCACTCCACTGCCTCGTAGCGCGCCAGAACCATTTGCGCGATCCGCTCCCCCTTCTTCACCGTATAGGCCTCCCGCCCCAGGTTCAGGACAATCACCTTTACTTCGCCGCGGTATCCCGGATCAATGGTTCCCGGCGAGTTTGGCAGAATCAGGGCATGCTTGAGGGCCAGGCCGCTCCGCATGCGTATCTGCGCCTCGTATCCGGCGGGAATCTCCACGCGCAGGCCCGTCGGCACCAAGCCGGGCGCACCTGGCTCCAGCCGCACCTCTTCCACGGCGTACAAATCCATTCCCGCATCCTCGCCCGGACCATGGGCATATCGCGGCAGTTGCGCGTCGGGATGGACGCGTTCCATTCGAATTCTCATCCACTCTCCCTCGGAGGAATCGTTACACTATCAGTTTGGCCGAAAAACGTGTCCTAACGGTCGCCGGGGTTCCCCCGGAGGCTTGCGCATACGCCTTGGCGAGGTACTCCCGCTCACCGGATTCCATAGCCGCTTCGCTGGACTGGGTGCGCGCGCACGACTCGTCAAAATTCCTGGACAGCTTCTATTTTCAGTACGGCCACGCCTCCATCGCCGACCTCGGCCATCTTGTGTTCTGCTTTGAAGGCATCTCCGAACTGGCAGCCACGGAAATTGAGGACGAGCAGCTTTGGGACGGCCAGGCGCGCTCCTCCCGGTATCAGGACTTCTCGCGCGCAGGCTTTCTGACGCCGCTGGAGTTCAACGACACGCAGGCCGGAATCTATCAGCATGCCGGAATCGATCTGCTCGCCGCTTACGAGAAGGTCCATTCGCACATTTTCGAGCACCTCACCGCGAAACTGCCCCGTCCCGGGACGATGAAGCCGGATGCCTATCAGCGCAACCTGACCGCGCGCGCCTTCGACGTCGCCCGTTATCTTCTCTTTTTCGGCGTGCCGACCGGTGTCGGCCAGGTGGTCAGCATCCGAACTCTGGAACGGCAGATTGCCCGCCTGAAGGGCAGCGAGTACGAGGAACTGAGGGCGCTGGCCGGTGAAATGGTGCAAGCCTGCACCGAAAAACCGGACTGCGCCTGGGATGAGGCTTCGGCCCGCGCGCCGCTGGCGCCGACGCTGGCCAAGTATTGCGATGCCGACCCGCACCGCCTGCGCGCCACGGCGGATCTGAAGCTGTGGGCCAAACAGAACCTGCCCCATGCCGCCGGAGCGCGGATTGACGACGTCGATCTGTTGAAACCCGCGCACACGGCCGCCGACATCGTGGCCACGCTGCTCTACCCGGTCACCGACAGGCCCTTCCGGGAACTGTATGAGCTGGCGTGCAAATGGAATGACGCCCGGCGCGCCGAGGTGATCGACCTGGCCATGCAGTCGCGCGTCCGCAAGGACGACCTGCTGCGCGAATTCCGGGGCAACCTCTATGCGTTCGACATTGTGATGGACATCGGCGCCTACCGCGATCTCCACCGCCACCGCCGCTGCCAGCAGTTCCGGCAGGCGTATTCAGGCAAGCTCGGCTACGAAACGCCCGACGCTATTGGACAGGCGGGCGTGGCAGACACCTACCACGACGCCATGCGCTCCGCATTCGCCGCCATCGGCCAGTTGCCCGAACCCGGCTCCCACTACCTGATGCCGTTTGGCGCGCGGGCGCGCTTCCTATTTAAGATGGACTTTGCCGAGGCCGAGTACATCTCCCGTCTCCGTTCCGGCGTGAAGGGGCACTTCTCCTATCGCAGCGTCGCCTGGCGCATGAGGGAGCGGATGATGGCGCTGGAGCCGGAACTGGGACGATTGATTGAAGCGACCCCACCCTGGGTCGAAGATCCACTCACGAGATAGGCCATGAATCCACAACCCACCAAGGTGAATCTGTCGCAGACGACCGACTACCGCGAGTCCTACGCGAACTCCGTGCAGGTGCGCGTGAACCTCTGGGACTTTTTTCTGATGTTCGGAACCATTCAGCAGAGTGTGCCGGAAGAGGTGAACATCACCAATTTCCAGGGAATCTACCTGAGTCCGCAGCAGGCCAAGGCGCTTGCCAACCTGTTGCAGCAGAATTTGCAGCAGTACGAAGCCGCGTTCGGAACGATTCAACTGGAACCACAAAAAACGGGAGCCGGCAGCCCCATTCACTAGGCCGCCAGCTCCCGCAACCGGAACCGCGCTACGGGGCGCGGCTCAGTTCCCGGCCGCAACTGCTCCCTGTTGCAGCTCGACGGCCAGTTGAACGTGTTTGGAGGCCATTTCAAACGCTTCGCGCGACGCGCGGCGGGCCTGCACGGCGAGCTTGCGCTCCTCGGCGCCCTTCTGCGGAACCATCGAAGGCCATTTGTACGCCAGAGCCGGCTTGGGCTGCGAGCTGTATTCCTTGGCCTTGCTTTCGTGCGCCAGAGCCTTGGCTTCCATCGCTTCGCCCTGCAGCCGGAACAATTTCGCCACCTTGGCGTGCTCCGCGGCGGTAGTGGCCGACTGTGCCAGGCGGTGCAGCTTGACGGACTCGCTCACCGGCTCCGCCGCCACGGCCCTGGCCGCTCCCGCAGTGGCCATCAAGAAGGCGGCCGCCGTGGTAACTGCCGTCCAGGTCATCGTTTTCAAGAAGGATTTCATCGCGGTCATGGCTCCTGTAACCAGGAAACCGCGAAAGCCCGCCGCTTGACGATCCGAAAAATTACGGACCTCCCGCCACCCCCATCCGGATCGCATACTGAACCAGCTCGGCGCTGGTTTTCAGGCCCAGGTCGTCCATCATGCGGTACTTGTGTGTTTCCACGGTTCGCGCCGAGATACCCAACAGGCCGCCGATCTCCTTGGCGGACTTGCCTTCGGCCAGCAGTTGCAGAACCTCGCGTTGGCGTCCCGTCAACTCGATGGCGCCCTTGACGCGACGCCGCGTCTCGTCGAGCAGCTCCATGACGGCCGGGTTGCGCACCTGCGGCGACAGGTATGTGCCGCCGCGCAGCGCTGTTTGCACGGCCTCCACCAGCTCATCGGAGGCGGAATGTTTCAGCACATAGCCGGACGCGCCCGCCTCCAGGGCGCGCGTGGCGTACACGACATCCGGATGCATGGTCAGCATCACGACTTTGGCCGTACTGCCCGCCTCGCGGAGCTTGCGCGCGGCCTCAATCCCGTTCAACAAAGGCATGGACACGTCGGCCACCACAACGTCCGGCGACAGGCGCAAGACGAGCTCTACCAGCTCCTGTCCGTTGGCGGCCTCTCCGATCAGCTCAAACTCGTTACACAGCAGGCCACGCAGCCCCTCGAGCACAATCTTGTGATCGTCGGCGAGAATGACGCGCGGCTTTTTCACGCGGGCACCTCCGCCACGATGCGCGTCCCTTCGCCTGGCGCCGACTCCACGCGCAGGCTGCCGCCCACATGGCGCATCCGTTCCTCCATGCTGGCAAATCCCAACCCGGCTCTCCATTCCGGCGAGGACCTGTCGAAGCCCCGGCCGTTGTCGGCGACGGTGAGTTCACAGCGGTCCGGCCGCATGCTCAGCGTAACGCTCACTTCGCTCGCGGCCGCGTGACGCGCGATGTTCCGCAAGGACTCCTGCGCCACGCGGTACAGCGCCAACTGCGCCTCGGCCGGCAGGTTGTCCGCCTCTGGGCCGGTGTGCAGGTCCACGGGCGGGCCGCCGCGCTCGAAGAAGCCGCGGCACTCGCCCTCGATGGCAGCGGACAGGCCCAGGTCGTCGAGAATTGCCGGATGCAGGCGTCTGGATAGCCCGTGGATGTCGCCTGACAACCGGGCCATCTCATGCTGCAAACGCTCCAAGCTGTCGCGCCATTCCGCCGGATCACGCGCCGGCGACAGTTTCAGACGCCCGGCCTCGATGGCGATCGAGGCCATGCGCTGCGTCACGTCGTCGTGCAGTTCGCGCGCCAGGCGCCGCCGCTCCACCTCCTGGGAATCGATCAGGCGTCCGGTAAGCTCGCGCAGTTTCTGGTGCGCGGCGTCAAGCTGATCGCGGGAAACGGTGGTGGATCGCAGGTCGTCCGCCATGTGGTTGAAGGAACCGGCGAGCTGGCCCAGCTCATCCGCCGAACGCACCGGAATCCGTGCGCTGAAATCACCCGTTCCGAGCCGCCGCGCATGGGCCGCCAGCTCCAACACCGGTCGCGTGACCGAACGCCCCAACCACCAGGCCGCCGCGAAAAAGATACCGGCAATCAGCACGCCCCACCCGGCGATGCGGCGCCGCATGGCGCGCACGGGTGCGAAGGCTTCACGGGCGGTCTCCTCGGCGGTCAACGTCCAGTGCACGTCAGGAAGGTCCACCGGGAGCGTGGTGCGCAACAAAGGTCCTCCGGCGGGCGCTCGCGAACCGGCGCGCATCGCGCCTTCCTGTCCGGCGATGAACTCGAAGGCGTCGTCGCCGGCCAGCACGCGGTTCACCTCCTCCACCGGCACCTGAATGGCCAGCACGCCCAGCTTGGTCCCGGCCCGCCAGATGGGCGCCGCCACGAATGCGGCCAGCTCACCGTGCGAGACCGCGTATGGCTCGTAGTCCTCCATGACAGCCTGCTCCACCGCGCCCAGCCGCATCGCACGCTGGTAAACCTGCGACAGTCCAGAGCCGGACAGCGGCGGCTGTTCCAGGTTGCCGCCCAGGTCCGATTCCTTGCGCACAGTGTAGAGCACGCGCCCGGACGTGTTGATCAGAAAGATGTCGTAAAAGCCGAAGGCGCTCTGATAGCGGTGGAACGTCGGGTGATAACGGGCATGCGCCTTGCCATACCGGCCGCCGCCCTCGGGCTCCACCAGCAGATCGCGCGCGCTGGCTGGATGCGGGTTGTTGTCGAGAAAGAGCTGCCGCAGTAGCGAGGCGCGCCTGGCGTCCGTGGGTCCCATGGCCATCCAGGCTTCGTCGAATTCGGCGATGGCGACAAGGGCGGACTCGTCGCTGGACAGGGCGAGCACGTGGTTGCGCACGTCGTGGAAGTAGCGTTCCACCAGCCGCTTCTTGGCCGCCGCCACCTGCGCCAGACGGCCGAGCGTGGCCTGCTCCAGCGCGGACGCCGCGCCCGCCGACGCCTCATACCCGGTGACGGCGATGGCCACCAGCGCAAGCGCTACGAAAGCGGCCTGCAGGCGCGTGCGGTAAGAAGCGAACATCAGCCCTTTCGTACCACATGGCTCACGCCGGGGTCCACATCCGCCGCGCGCATTGACCTGGGGCAGTCGGAAGGCGCGCGTTACATTGGTAGGAGTCCGTACGCTCATGATCGGCCTGGCGCAGGTGTCCAAAACATTTACCGGAAAGCGCGACGTGGTTGCGCTTCATCCGCTGGATTTGACGATTCCGAAAGGCGAGATGGTGGCCATCATCGGCGCGTCCGGCTCGGGCAAATCGACGCTGCTGAATCTGATTGGCGGCCTGGACCATCCCACTGCGGGGGTCATCTCGGTGGACGGACGCGAACTGGGATCGCTGAGCGACGATGATCTCACCCGCGTCCGGCGCGACAAGATCGGTTTCGTCTTCCAGTTCTTCAATCTGCTGCCCAGCCTGTCGTGTCTGGAGAACGTTTCCCTGCCGCTGCACCTGCGAGGGTGGCCGCGCCAGAAGATACACGATCGGGCAACCGATCTGCTGCGTCTGGTTGGCTTGGAGAAACGGATGGACCATCTTCCGGACGAACTCTCCGGCGGTGAGCGCCAGCGGGTCGCCATCGCCCGGGCGCTGAGCGTCTACCCGCCCATTCTGTTGGCCGACGAACCGACGGGGAACCTCGATTCGGCGGCCGGCGCCGGGATTCTCACGCTCATCAAGGATCTGCACGAGCGCCTGGGCACCACCGTGCTGATGGTGACGCATGACATGAACGTGGCCCGCGCCTGCGAACGCATCCTGCAACTGAAAGACGGCGTCCTTCTTAGCGACGCGCGCGTGGAGAGCCCGGCGGCCTCATGAAGCTGCTCGTATTGCTGAGTTGGCCGTACGTGCGCAAGCACAAGCTGCGCATGTTGCTTACCCTGGCGGGCATCATGCTGGGCGTGGCCGTGTATGTCGGTATGCACACGGCGAACCTGACGATTCAATCGGCCTTCCAGCGCACGGTGGACCGCATCGCGGGCAAGGCGCAATTGCAGGTGTCGGCGGGTGAAACCGGTTTTCCGGAGGATGTTCTGGAACGCGTGCAGTCGCTGCGCGAGGTGAGCGCCGCCGCGCCGGTGATCGAGGCCGCCCTGGCTACGCCGCAGGGAACACTGCTCGTGCTGGGCGTCGACATGACGGGCGACTCCAGCCTGCGCGAGTACGATCTTGAGGGTGGCGGCGAGGACGTCATCGACGATCCGCTCATCTTCCTGGCCCAGCCCGATTCCATGATCGTGAGCAGGCAGTTCGCTGAACGCTCCGGCCTGGGGCGCGGCTCGAAACTGACGCTGAAGACCATGGGCGGGCAGAAAACATTCATCGTGCGCGGCGTCATGAAGGCCACGGGGCTCGCCACCGTGTTCGGCGGCAATCTCGCCATCATGGACATCTATGCCGCACAGGCGGTGTTCGGACGCGGCCGGCTGTTCGACCGCATCGACGTGGGATTAAGCGAAGGTGTTTCCGTGCGCAAGGGAACCGCAAAGCTCCAATCGCTGCTTGGACCGGGGTTTCAGGTGGAGCCACCGCAGTCGCGAGGCGCTCACTTTGAATCGATGGCTCGCGGCCTCACCATCTCCATCAACATGGCGAGCCTGTTTGCGCTGCTGATCGGCGTCTTCATCATTTACAACTCCTTTTCGATCGCCATCACGCAGAGGCGCGGCGAAATCGGCGTGCTGCGCGCGCTGGGCGCTTCGCGCGGCCAGGTGCGGCGGCTGTTTCTGCTGGAGAGCATTGTGCTCGGCGTGGCGGGTTCGCTGCTGGGTGTGGCCGCCGGGCTGGCGCTGGCGCGCGGCGTGGTGCCAGGACTCGCGGCTACGTTACAGGATGTCTTCGGCCACGCGGTCAGCGCGAGCGAGATCACGATCAGTCCGCCTCTGGCCGCGTTCTCGGTGTTCATCGGCGTGCTGGCTAGCCTCGTGGGCGGCTACATTCCGGCGCACGCGGCGGCGCGCGTGGATCCGGTGAAGGCGCTGCAGAAGGGCCGCAATCAGGTGCTGAGCGAAGGCGAGAACCGGTTGCGGCGGCGTGCGGCCGTGGCGTGTATCGCCACGTCGGCGGCGCTGATCGGCTTTGGGAACGGCAACGCCTATTTCTATCCCGGCTATCTGCTCGGCATCACCAGCCTGATTCTGCTGTCGCCGTCGATGGCCATGTGGCTGGCGAGCGTCATGCGGCCCGTGTTGAAAGCTGTGTGGCCCGTCGAAGGCGCGCTGGCCGCCGACAGCCTGATCCAGGCGCCACGGCGCACGTCGGCCACCGTGACGGCGCTGATGCTCTCGCTCGCGCTCGCCGTGGGATTCGCCGGTGTGTCGCGCGGCATCTACGCTTCCCTGATCGACTGGATGAGCCACACTCTCAACCCCGATCTGTATGTGAGCCCCAGCCGCAGCATCACCGCCAAAACCTTCCGTTTCCCGGCTAGCATGGCCGGCGAGCTGCGTTCCATGGAGGGCGTGGAGGAGGTGCAACCTGTCCGCAATGCCCGCGTCATGATCGGCGGAGAGCCGGTGATGGCGGTCTCCTTGGACATCGGCGCCATTTCGCGGCGCGTGCGCGTGAAGCCGGTGGAGGGAGACCGCGACGAGATGGTGCGCCTGGCTTCGCAGGGCAAAGGCGTCATCATCTCGGACAACCTCTCCCTGCTGCGCAATCTGCATCGCGGCGGCATTCTGGAAATCCCCACGCCGCGCGGCGTGTTGAAGCTGCCGGTGCTCGGCTCCTCGGTGGACTATTCGGACCAGCAAGGCAGCTTTCTCATTGACAGCAAACTCTTCCAGCGATATTGGGGCGACGATACGGCCAATCTCTTCCGGATCCATGTGAAAAAGGGCCAGAGCCGCGAAGCCGTCCGCGAAGCGATTCTGAAACGGTGGGCCGGCTCGCACGAAATTTTCGTGTACACCAACGAGGGCATACGCGAATACATCCTGAGGCTCACGGACCAGTGGTTCGGCCTCACCTACATTCAGCTCGCCGTGGCGCTTGTCGTCGCCATCCTTGGCATCGTGAACACCCTCACCGTCTCCATCTCGGACCGCCGCCGCGAACTGGGCGTACTCCAAGCCGTGGGCGGCTTACGCAACCAGATCCGCCGCACCATCTGGCTGGAAGCGGTGAGCATCGGCGTGGTGGGCCTGGTGATGGGCGCCGCAGCCGGCGTGGTGATGATCTTCTTCAACCTGCACATGCTTCATCGCGACCTGGGCGGCTTGCGCGTGGACTTTGTTTTCCCCTACGCCTTCGTGGCCTTGATGACGCCCGTGGTGGTGCTGTGTTCGTTCGCCGCCGCGCTCTGGCCCGCCGAGTCGGCCGTGCGCGCTTCGCTTGTGGAGTCGCTTGAATATGAGTAAGTGGATCGCTTTCCTTCTGGCTTCCTGCGCGCTGGCGCAGGATCCGCGGCAGATTGTCGAGGAGGTGCAAAGGCGGAACCGTTCGCAGTCACAGCGCTACGAAGGAACCCTTACCGTGACCAGCGCCAAGAGCCGCGTCACGCAGAAGCGCTGGCGTTATGAACGCACCGGCTCGTTCGGCGACAGCAAGGCCGTGCTGCGCTTCCTGGAGCCGCCCGAGGTGAAGGGCGTCGCGCTGCTTGTGCACAACCACAAGGAGCGCGCGTCGGATCAATGGATGTGGACGCCGGAGCTGCAGCGCGACCGCCGCATCGCGTTGCAGGACCGCTCCACGCGATTCTTCGGCACCGGCTTCAGCTTCGAGGATCTGGAGGAGCGCGACGCCGGCCAGTTCGACTACACGCTGCTGGGCCAGGAGAAGCTGGACGGCCAGATGTGTTGGAAGCTGGAGGCGCGCCCGCGCCAGACGAAGCGGTCGCAGTACACGCACTCCTATCTTTGGGTGCGCCAGGACCTGTATGTCTACGTCATGGTGGAAGGCTACAAGAATCAGGAGTTGCTGCGCCGCATCGCCTACCGTGACTACGAAAACGTAAAGGGGCTGTGGACGGCGCGATTCTTGGAGGTCTTTGACACAAAACGCCAGAGCCGCACCACGATGAAGCTGGAGAAGCTGGAGTACGGACTGCCCATGAAGGACGAGGACTTCACGCTGCAAGCCCTGCGGCGGCCCTTATGAGGCTGGCCGCGCTGCTGGCGTTCTGCGCCCCGTTGTGCGCTCAGTCCACCTTCACGCAGCGCGGCTTTGTGGAAACGCGCACGACGGCCTATCCGCAGGCCACCGTGAACGACAGCGGGCGCATCGTCAACGAGACGTTGCTGCGCTGGGAACCGGCCTGGCAGCCCTCGCCGAACTGGGTGTTCGCCGCGTCGTTCGACGCGCGCGCCGATACGCACCGGCAAGTGTCGCGAGAGTGGAGTCTCAACTGGAGAGACCGCGGCCTCATGCGGCCAGCGTTTTCGGTGCGCCGCGCCAGTGCGGCTTATCATCGCGGCGGATGGAACGTGGAACTCGGCAAACAGTTCATCCGCTGGGGCAAGGCCGACATTCTCAATCCCGTGGACCGCTTCGCGCCGCGCGACTTCCTGAGCGTTACCGACAACGATTTTCTCGCCGTGCAAGCCGCCCGCGTCACCTACGAACGCGGAGGCAACACGATTGATCTGGTGGCCTCGCCGCAATTCACGCCCAGCCGCATCCCGCTTCTGAATCAGCGGTGGGCCGCGCTGCCGGACGAAGCCGCGGCTCCGCGGTTCATAGATATGGGCTCGCGCCTGCCGGGCCGCGCGCAGTTCGGAGCGCGCTTCAACCGGAATGCGGGACCGTACGAATTTTCACTCGTCTTCTTTGACGGCTTTCACTACCTGCCGCTGTTTGAAGGCAGGCTGAAACCGCCAGGGTTAGAAGTCGAGTTCACACGCTTCTATCCCAGTCTGCGGCTCTATGGGGGAGACCTGGCCGTGCCACTGCCCTGGTTCACAGTGAAGGCCGAAGGCGCCTGGTTCACGTCCCGTTCGCCGGGGGCCGATGAGTATGCACTTTACGTTGTGCAACTGGAGCGCACGGTGGGCGAGTGGGTGTTCGTGGGCGGTTATTCGGGCGAGGCCGTCACGCAGCGGCGCAATCCTTCCGGCTTCGCCCCGGATCGCGGTTTGGCCGATGCGTTTCTAGGCCGCGCCAGCTACACGATGGGTCCTCGCCGTTCGATCGCGTTCGAAGCAGCCGTGCGGCAATCCGGCGATGGCGCCTGGCTCAAGAGTGAATATACACACACCTTCGGACGCCACTGGCGCGCCGTGGCCGGCTTCACTCTGATTCGCGGCGAGCGAACGGATTTCCTGGGCCAGTACCGCCGCAATTCGCACGGCCTGCTCGCTTTGCGCTACAGCTTCTGAGGGCGTGTCATTCCAGGTGGTAGGTCTTTTCGCCGGCGGCAATGGCGATGGGCAGGCGGTTCCGGGGGGGCGGCAGCGGGCAGGTCGCGTAGGGCGTGAAGGCGCAGGGCGGATTGTAGGCCTGGTTGAAATCGAGCGTCACCACGCCGTTTTGCGCGAGGTCCGCGTAGAGGAAACGCCCGGCGGGGTAGGTGGTCTTGCCGGTGGTGAGGTCGCGGAAGATGATGAACAGCCGGCCATCGCTCAACACCGGTTCCAGGCGCAGCGTCTTGCCGCCGAGCGTGAACTCCACCTCGCCCGGCGCATCGTATAACTCGTTTACGCCTTCGATCACCGTCGGCAGGGTGCGCCGTTTGGGCTTCGCATACGGCAACCACCGGGCGTCCACCTTCCAACTCTCCTGCACGGGGTAGTGCTCGATGCCGTGAAACCTCGCACGGTAGGGGCTCGCCGTGTCGCGCACACGAATGCCGTATCGCCCGCCGCGCTCGATGACGAACAGGGTCAGGGTTCCAGAGAGGACCAGGCTGGCGGGCCCGGGATTGTCGGACCGCAGCTCACGCTCCCGGCCATTCTGCCGCAGAGTGACACGCCCGCCGGACAACTCCCATTCCATGCCCGCCGGAAGCTGCTCGAAGCGGTTCGCGCCAGGCTTCAGCCAATGAAGTCCGGCCACGGTCAGCCATCCGTCGTCCGCGGTGAGCGAGGCCAGACGGCGGGCACGCCAGTCTTCCACCTGGCTCGTGTGATCGGTGGAAGGGTGCAGGGCGGCCATCAGCAGAATCGCGGCCAAAGCGCGCATATTTCATTTTACGTGGCGCAGCGGACTACACTGGGAATCGGAACGAACATGCGGATTCTGGCACTGTTGCTGGGCGCGGGCGCCCTGCTGGCACAGGACTTCAGCGGCCTCAAGGTTGAGAAGTTCGCGGGAAACTTTGTCTTCACCGAAGGCCCCGCCTGGGCCAAGGAAGGCTACTTGGTTTGGAGCGACGTTCCCAACGACAGGGTGTGGAAGGCCGTGCCGGGACAAAAACCGGTGGTGTTCCGGGAGCCAAGCAACAAGACCAATGGAAACGCCTACGACGGCAAGGGCAACTTCTACCATTGCGAAGGCGGAGCGCACCGCGTGACGAAGACGGACCGCAAGGGCGCCGTCACCGTTGTGGCCGGCGCTTATCAGGGCAAGCGGTTCAACGCGCCCAACGATCTCACCGTGCGCAAGGACGGCCATCTCTACTTCACCGACCCGGCCTTTGGTCCGTCACAGGAGGAGGGCCGGCAACTCGATTTTTTTGGCATCTATCATGTGACGCCCAAGGGTGACGTCGAGTTGATCGCCCGTCCCAAGGGCCGCCCGAACGGCCTGGCGCTTTCGCCCGACGGCAAGATTCTCTACGTTGACAACAGCGACGAACGATCGGTGTACGCCTACGATCTGGACGGCAAGGGATCGGCGTCGAACGAACGCGTGCTGGTGACTGGCATACAGGGCGTGCCCGACGGGATGACCATCGACGAGAAGGGCAACCTTTACGTAACGGCCGGCGGCGTGGCCATCTATTCACCCGAGGGCAAACTGCTTCACACAATTGAAATTCCCGAGACTCCGCGCAACGCCACCTTCGGCGACGCAGACCTGCGATCGCTTTATGTGACCGCGTACACCAGCGTGTACCGCGTGCGGATGCCGGTGAAAGGCTCGGTTCAGTATTAGCGATTCCCGGCGTTACCCCAAGCGGCCCATTCTCGGCGTGGGCGCGCTGATTATCGATCGCGACCGCATTCTGCTGGTGCAGCGCGGCAAGCAGCCGTTGAAGGGCTGGTGGTCGGTGCCCGGCGGCGCCGTGGAGACGGGCGAGCATTTGACCGAGGCGCTGCGGCGCGAGGTGCTGGAAGAAACCGGACTGGCGGCCGAACCGCTGTCGGTGGTGGAGATCTTCGAACGGATCCTGCGCGACAAGGAAGGCAAGGCCGAATACCACTATGTGCTGATCGACTACCTTTGCAAGGCCAAGGGCGAGCCTAAACCGGGCGACGACGCGGCGGCGGTGGAGTGGGTGAAGCGCAAGGACCTGGGCGGACGAAAGGTGACCGAGGGCACGCTCCAGGTGATTGAGCTGGCGTTTGCGAAGAAGGAAGCCCTGCGGCAGAAAAAGAAGTCATGAAACAGACGAGCGCGAGCCTGCTCGAATTCGACGGTTTGAAACAGGTGCTGGGGCGCTTTGTGCAGTCGCCCGGCGGGCGGACGATTCTGGCGGCGCTGCGGCCGGTGGCGGACCGCCGCGAGTTGGAAGCTTTGGGCGTCGAAACGCAAGAGGCGATCGATTTCCTGAATGCGGCGATGGACCCGCAGGTGGCGGGGCGTGGCGCGGCCTCAAGGCTGCGCTTCGACAATATGCCGGAACTCGATGCGCATCTGAGCAAGCTGCGTATCGAAGGAGCGGCGCTGGAGACGGGTGAAATCCTCGATCTCACGTCGGTGTTGAACCGCGCGGCCGAGGTGCGGGCGTCGCTGGCCGGCGTGGCGGAGCGCCATCCGCGGCTGGGGGCGCAGGCCGCGCGCATTGGCGACTTTCGCACGCTACTGCGCGAACTATCGGGCAAAATCCTGCCCGACGGTTCGGTGGCCGATTCGGCGTCGGTGATGCTGAACCGCGTGCGCCGCGACATCGAGCGGCAGCAGCGTAGCATCCATCAATCGCTCGAACGCTTCCTGAGGGCCCACCGCGACGATGGAGTGCTGCAGGAAGAGTTCATCACCATACGCAACGACCGTTTTGTCGTGCCGGTGGTGACGGGGCACAAGCGCAAGGTGGATGGCGTGATTCATGCCTCGTCGGGCTCCGGCCAAACGATGTTCATCGAGCCCTTGGAAACCATCGGGCTGAACAACGATCTGGTGCGCTTGCGCGAAGATGAGGCGCGTGAAGTCTACCGCATCCTGGCGGCGATGACGTCGCAACTGCGCGAGGCGCGGGAAGAGATTCTCGAGTCGTGGCAGGTGCTGGGGGAGCTGGACTTTCTGTTCGCCAAGGGCGCCTTCGCGATGGAGTTCGGCGGCGTCATGCCGCGCTTCAGCCTGGATGCGGAGCCGCGCCTGCACCTGCGCTCGGCGCGCCATCCGCTGCTGGAAGACGTGCTGCGGCGGCAGCGCAAGCATGTGGTGCCGCTCGACCTGACGCTGGAAGGCGCGACGCGAACGCTGTTGATCAGCGGTCCGAATACGGGTGGAAAGACGGTGGCGTTGAAGACGGTGGGCCTGCTGGCGCTGATGGCGCAAAGCGGCCTGCCGGTGCTGGCGGCCGAAGCCGAATTTCCCATTTTTGAGAACATTCTGGCCGATATTGGCGATAACCAGTCGATCGAACAGTCGCTCAGCACCTTTTCGGCGCACGTGGCGCGGCTGGGACAGATTCTGACCGAGGTGACGGCGAGTTCGCTCGTCCTGCTGGACGAGGTGGGCCGCGCGACGGACCCCGAGGAGGGCGGCGCGCTGGGGGTGGCCGTGGTGGACCATGTGAGGAAGTGGGGCGCCTTCGCGCTGGCCTCCACGCACTTGCTGGCCCCGAAGATTTATGGTTCGTCGACCGAAGGCGTTCTGAATGCGGCGATGAGTTTCAACGAGCAGACCCTCGCGCCCACGTATCACATGCGGACGGGCATGCCGGGCGCCTCGGCGGGGCTGCGCATCGCGGAGCGGTTGGGGCTGCCGGCGACGGTGATTGCGCAGGCGCGCGGCTATCTGAGCACGCAGCAACAGGAGCTGGCGCGGCTGCTGCGCCTGCTGGAAACGCGCGCCGATGAGCTGGCGCGGCGCGAGGAAGAGGCGCGCGCCGGACGCGACCGTCTGGAAGCCGAGCGCAATTCATTGAAGGAGCTGTGGGAGAAACGCGAGACGCAAAAGCTCGCCGAACTGGAGCGCCGTACGGAGGCGCTGCTGAATGAGTTCCAGCGCCGCGCCGGCGAGACGATTGAGAAGCTGGCCGAATGCGGAGAACAGCGCAAACTGGCGGCCAAGGGCGCGCAGCGGGTGGCCCAGGTGAAACGCGAATTGCGCGAGGAATTCGCCTCGGCGGTGCGCGTTACGCAGCGCCAAAGCGGCGCGGGGACGCTTGCCGAAGGACCGCCGGAGCTTCGCGAAGGCATGCGCGTGAAGTTGAAAGGCGTCCGCGAGGCGGCGCGCATCCGGCGTTTGATCGGCGAGGACCGGATCGAGGTGGAGGCCGGCTTTCTGAAGTTGCAGATGGAGCGCGGCGACATTCTCGAGGTTCTGCCCGATACTCCGGAGGCGGCGAAGCTTCCGAAGAATGTCACCTACCACGGTGTCGAAGCGCCCCTGGTGAGCTTTCGCGAGCTGAACCTGATTGGGCGGCGGGCCGGCGAGGCGCGCGACGAGGTGGAGAAGTTTCTCGACCAGGCGGCGCTGGCAGGGTTGAGCCGCGTGCGCATTGTCCACGGCCACGGCATGGGGATCCTGAAAAAGATGGTGCGCGAGACGTTGCAGGAGAGCCCGCACGTGGCCAAGTATTACGAAGCTCCGCAGGTGGAAGGTGGCGCGGGGGCGACCATCGCGGAGATGCGCGAGGGGTGACCATGCGCGCCCTTCTGTGCCTGGCCGCGGCGCTGCTGTGCGGAGCCTGCAATGAACGGCCGTTGTCGCCGATGGCCGTGGCGGCGCGGCGGGGAGACGCCGCCCGTATCGCGGAGCTGGCGCGCGGGGGAGTCTCGCCGGACGCTCCCAGCGGCGTGAACGACTGGACGCCGCTGATGCACGCCATCCACGCGAACATGTCGAAAAGTGTCGAAGCCCTGTTGGCCGTGGGGGCCGATCCCAACCTCGCCTGCTGCCGCGGACTGTCGCCGCTGATCCTTGCCGCCGGCTATGGCCAGGAGTCCAACCTGCGCGCCCTGCTGGCCAAGGGGGCCAGCCCGATGCACCGCGGCGAGGACGGGCGTAACGCGCTGGACGTGGCCATCATGGGTCTCAGCGACCATCCGGGAGCGCCGATGGGCGCCTGCCACGCGGACGCGGCGCGGATGTTGCTCGCCTCAGAACCACGGTTGCGCGAGACGCCGAGGCCGAAACGCGTCGCCGAGGCGTTGCGCGGATGCCCGCAGATTCAAAAACTGCTGGCCGCGCCGTAGAGCGGGCGATATACTCGGCGCGTGAACCGCCGGCACTTTCTCACACTTCCGGCCGCGACGGCGGCGGGCTTGGCGCGCGCCTCGACGCGGGAGCTGATGGACGAACTCGGCCGTGTGGCCGCCCGGCCCGTGCTGCGTTTGCAGGGACTGGATGCGCCGGTGACGATCGCCTCCATACGGCTACTCAAGAAGGACGGCGACTACTTCGTTCACGTGCGGTCAAAGGAAGGCGCCGAAGGGTTGTCGTTGCCGCAGACGGGCCGCCCCGATACGCTGGCGCCAATCTTGAAAGACCTTGTGATTCCCTTCTTCCTGGGGCGGGATGCGCGAGGGTTGGAGAACGACCTGTGGGAGCTCTACCGCTGGAAGAGCAACTACAAAATGTACGGCATCGCGTTGTGGAGTCCGCAGGCCTGGGTGGAGTGCGCGATTCTCGACATGCTCGGGCGCATGGTGAAGAAGCCCATCGGCGCCCTGATCGGCGAGGTGCGGCGCACGCGCGTGCCCATCTATGTGGCCAGCGGCCGGCGTGACACGACGCCGGAGCAGGAGATCGGCTATTTGCGGAAGCTGGTGGATGAATCCGGCGCCAGGGCTCTCAAGTTCCGCCTGGGAGGCCGCATGAGCAAGAACGCCGATGCGATGCCCGGCCGCACCGAGACGCTGATTCCGCTGGTGCGCAAGACCTTCGGCGATTCCTTCGCCATTCACGGGGATGCGAACTCGAGCTATGACCCGCCGCACGCCATCCGCATTGGCCGGATGCTCGAAGAGATCCAGGCCGTGTACTTCGAGGAGCCGTGCGAGTTCGACCACTGGGAGGAGACCAAACAGGTAACCGATGCGCTGACGATCCCCGTGGCCGGCGGCGAGCAGGAGTTCAGCGAATGGCGCTTCCGCTGGGCCATGGCCAACCGCATGGTGGATATCGTACAACCGGACATTCAGTATTACGGCGGGCTGATCCGCTCGATGCGCGTTGCCCGCATGGCCGATGTGCTGAACATGCCAACGACGGTGCACATCAGCGGAGGATTCGGTTTTGTCTATATGCTCCACTTCGCCTCGGCCGTGCGTGATCCGGGGCGTTACCAGGAGTACAAGCTGGGCACGGAGAAGTATGGACAGTGGTTCGAGGGTGGCATTCCGGTGAAGGACGGCAGCATGAGCGTGCCGCGGGGGCCGGGGTGCGGCATCGCCAGCATCGCTGATGTGATCAAAGGCGCCGTCGAAGTGTGAAGTTCACAAAGCCTCGATGGCCGCCAGCACTTCGGCGGCATGACCCTTCGGTTTCACCTTCTCGAACACCTTGGCGATCCTGCCCTTCTCATCAATGAGGAAGGTGGTGCGGGCCACGCCCATGTACTTCCGGCCGTACATCGATTTTTCCTGCCAGACGCCGTAAGCCTCGCAGATGGAGCGGTCCTCGTCGGCGAGGATCAGGAACGGCAGGCCGTACTTGGTTTTGAACCGGGCCTGCCGCGCCACGGGATCGTGCGAAACTCCCACCACGATGGCTTTCTTCTTCGTGATGGCAGGCGTGGCATCCCGAAACTCGCAGGCCTCGGTGGTGCAGCCGGGCGTGTCCGATTTGGGATAGAAGTAAAGCACCACGGCGGAGCCTTTGTGACTGGCGAGCGTGAACTTCCGGCCCTGATCGTCGAGGGCGGTGAATTTCGGTGCTATGGTTCCGGGTTGCGGGAGGGCATTGGCCATGGAGTTGATCCTAGGAACATGCGAGCATGTTCCGAAAATTCCGGACGGGCTCATTGTAACCAATACAGTCCGGTTTGCATCGGATCTAGCGGAGGATATGATAAAATTGCAGAAACATATGAAGCTGCGAGCGATTCTCTATCCCTTGGCTGGGGGACTGCTGTTTGTTGCCCCCACGTTCGCCCAGAAAGAGGGTGACGCCGCAAAGGGCAAGGAAGTTTTTGAGCAGTGCGCGGTGTGCCACAGCGCCGATACGGATGAAAAGAAGATGGGCCCGGGGTTGAAGGGTCTGTTCAAGAAGGCGAAGCTGGTAAACGGCAAGGCCGCGAACGAAGCCAACATCCGCGCCATCATCAACGAGGGCGGCAATGGAATGCCGCCGTACGAGGAGATGCTCGAGAAGAAAGAGAAAGACGACCTGATCGCCTATCTCAAGACTTTGTAGTGTATGCCACACGGGCCGCCGGGCCCGAGTGAGCCAGCGCGTCCCCATCGTCTAGCCCGGCCTAGGACACCGCCCTTTCACGGCGATAACGCGGGTTCGAATCCCGCTGGGGACGCCAAACTTTTCGAGACACAACTGGCCACTTGCGGCGTATACCGCGGGTGGCCAATTTCATTTGGTCCGGGTGGATCAGCGGCGCCTGGCGGCTACGGCCTAATTAATAGTGGGCCCGGTTCAGTTCAATGTAGGATTCTTTCTCCGGAGGCACCTCGTCGAGGGGAAAGATCGAGTTCGAAGGACACACGGGGACACAGGCGCCGCAGTCGATGCAGCCTTCGGGGTCAACGAATAGCTGGCTTGCTTCCTCCACACCGGGTTCATCCGCCTTGGGGTGGATGCAGTCGGTGGGGCAGGCATCGACGCAGTGGAAGTCCTTCGTGCAGTCGTCCGTGATCACATAGGCCATAGAAAGCTTCTCCGGCCTTCTCTGATGCAATCCTGATGCCGCGCCACGCGCCTGCCCGGTTGTAGGATCTTGCCTTAACGGGCCGGTGAATCGGGTGAAGAGCCCCGGTTTCCGGCGGAACTCGCGCCCACCCACCACAGGAGCAACCCGGCGACCGGGAATAGTGTGGCGACAATGAACGCCTGTTCCCATCGCTGTTGATCGAACAGGCGGCCCATGTACGGCATGGCCAGAGCCACCGCCGCGCCCCACGAGCCTGCTCCCAACCCTGCAATCAAACCGGCATGAACTCCCGTGTACACCCACGTCGCATAGTGCAGGGAAACCATGACGAACCCGGAGGCCACGAAGGTTTCAAAGAAGAGTTCGAACAGCAGAGGGGTCCAGTTGGTTATGCTCCCGGGAGAGGCCAGGCGGTGGGATGCGGACAGGGGCAGGCTGAACAGAAGGAGTCCGCTGAAGATCCAGCGGTAGAGAGTGAGTTTGTCGCGTACGCCGGCGGCATACTTGTCCAGAACCCAGCCCCACACGAAATAGCCCACCTCCCAGCCAAGCGGAGGAACCCACAGCACCTTGCCGACATCGAGTTGGGAGGCTCCCAGCGCCCGGCTCAAGTAGATGGAAGTGCCATAGAGGATGAAGCCGAGCGGCATGGCTCCCAGGGCATACGCGGCCATGAAGGCCCAGGTGCGGGGATCGGAGATGCCGGGGCCGGGCGGCAGTGGCGTGGTGGAGTCGCGCCGGTCCGGCCGCGAGCGCAACTCGGGACGGCGGCTAACGAACGCCCACAGCACGAGCCACAGTACGCCGATGGCTCCCGTGAACCAGAACGCGCCGCGCCAGCCGAAGGCGAGGGCCACCGGCGTGACGATGATTGGCGTCACCACGGCGCCCAAAGAACCGCCGCTGTAGCTGACGGCGATGCCGCGCGAACGCTTTTCCACGG
>JADLCT010000007.1 GCA_020847045.1 Bryobacterales bacterium
ATTATCAGGAGATCATGGCGGCCGTCCCCTCCGGGGCGGGAATTGTCGGCCAGGACGGGACGCTGGAGCTGAGCAATCGCGCCCTGCGCACGATGCTGGGCATTGATCCGCTGTCGGAGGGGAGTCCGCACGTAGAGCAACTGCTGCCGAGCGAGCACTTGCGGTCCGCAGTGCCGCAGATGCTGGCCGGCGCGCTCACCGAGCCTGTGAGCGAGCTCAGCATGAGGGCCGATGGCCGCTGGATGCGTTTCAGCATCCGGCCGTTCCGCGACTGGGACGACTTTTCCCGGATGGAGGTGTTGCTGACGGTGGAGGAATCCACCGAGGCGGCCAACCAGGCGCGCGCGGCGGCCGAGGCGGAGCTGGAAGAGGCCAGGGAACGGCTGACGGCGCTGCCTGCCTGCTCCTGGGACCTCGACGTGGCCACGATGCGGTTTACATCGGTGGATGCGGGCACGGCCGAGGCCATGGGGTTGGACGGCGACTGTTGGCGCGAGGGCGCAGACTTTTGGGGCGCCCGTGTCCATCCGGGTGACCTCGCGCGCTTAAAGGGATATTGGGATCTGTCGCTGCGGGGCGCCGCCGTGCGCTCCTGTGACTACGGGACGCCCGTGCGCGCTGGCCATGCCATGCGTCTGCGCGACTACTGGACGGTGATTCGCGACGAGGCCAGGCATCCAGTACGCGTGCGGGGCCTTACGATGGACATCACGTCCGAGTATGAGATTGCCCGTCTCAGCTCGCAAGGCGAGCGCGTGGAGGCCATGCACGACCTGGCCGGGCGCATCGTGCACGACTCGAACAACCTGCTCATGATCC
The DNA here is from genome assembly GCA_020847045.1 of Bryobacterales bacterium. Classification (GTDB taxonomy): domain Bacteria; phylum Acidobacteriota; class Terriglobia; order Bryobacterales; family Bryobacteraceae; genus JAFLBB01. The sequence goes on from JADLCT010000007.1 coordinate 820, forward strand.
TCTCGGGTTATGGCGAGGAACTGCTGCACGGTCTTCCCTCGGACAACCCTTTGCGCGGGCATGTGCAGGAGATTCTCTCGGCCGGGGACAGGCTCTCGCTGTTGACTTCTCGCTTGGCGGCCAGCACGCGGCGCGACGCCGAGCCCGAGACGCATCCGGCGGTATTGGATGCTCAGTTGGAGGAGTGGCGCGAGCCGCTGGCGGCGCTGGCGGGGACGGAGATCTCCGTGAAACTGGCCCTCGGGGCGCCCGGCGCGGCTACAAGCACCGACGTGACGCGGCTGCGGAGCGGGTTGGAATTGATGCTGCGCAGGGCCATTCCCGCCATGCGGGATGGGGGCGAAATCACCATCTCCACCCGCCTGGATCACAGAGAAGCGGCCACAGCGGCGCCCGAAGGTGCGCTGCATCACGCCGCCTACATCCGGCTGGAGATCCACGACTCGGGCAGAGCGCTGCACCCGGATGCGCGGGCAAGGCTGTTTGAACCGAACCTGAGCGGCGACGCCGCCAGCGAGGAGATGGCCCGCTTCTACCGCTTCCTGCGCGAGGTGGGCGGCGATGCGGTCGCCGACAGCGACTACCAGAGCGGGACCACCATTACGCTCTTTCTGCCCGCGCTCGAAGCCGCGCCCGGCGCCGCCGTTCCCGTGCAACCGCAACTTGCGCCGGCGGCTCCGCCACCCACGATTCTCGTGGTGGACGACGAGGACGGAATTCGTGTTCTGATGGGCAAGGTCCTCCGGCGCGAGGGCTTCGAGGTAATCGAGGCTTCCAACGGCGACGAGGCTTTGGAAAAGGCCGCTGCCTACTGGGGGGCCATCCCGCTGCTGGTCACCGATGTGGTGATGCCCGGCATGGGAGGCATCGATCTGGCCTCTCAGCTTTCGCAGGCGCGGCCGGAAACGCGTGTCCTGTTCATCTCCGGCTACACGGGCCAGTCGTCGCTGGCCTCCGCGCAACTGGCTCGTGGCTACGAGTTCCTGCAAAAGCCCTTCACGCTGAGCGCCTTTTTGGGCAAGGTGCGGGGCGTGCTGGCCGCGGCCAAGGCGGCCGGAGGCGCAGCCTGACGCGCAAGCCGGGCCGCCCGCCGGTCAACATGCTACTCTAGGATGGTTATGGCAATTCCGAACGCCCGTCGTTTCAAGATCACCAGCCCGGACGGCACGCAAGTGGCCACCGTTGTGGCTGTACTGCCCAAGGGTAGCGACGTGGACGCCTATCTGGCGGACGTGAGAAACCGTTACGACTGGAAGGCCCACTCCGAGTTGATGCAACGGCAGTTCAAGGTTCGCGTCGGTCAGCAGAAGCAGAAGAAGGCCAAGTAAGGCTCTCCTTCCGCTTTCCGCCAACCGGCAGTATTCCTACTGCTGCAATCCCAAAGTCCGAATGGCCCGGGCCCCCGCCTGGGCCACTTCTGTTTCTCCATCCTGGCTCAGCTTTTCGAGTACCGGACGCGCGTCGGCGGCATAGGTGCGCGCAAAGATGTCGGCCAGCCAGATCTTCTCGTCCTTCGTGCGCTGGTGCATGGTGGGATAGATCGCCTGGCGAATGTCGGGCTCCCGGCAGAGCTCGATCAGGAAGGCGTGCGCCACGCCGCGCCAGGCTACCGAATTCAACGTATTGATCAGATACTGGAGCGGGCTCATCTCGGCAAGATCGCGCTTGCCCAGCATGACGGCGGCGAAGGCGAGGCTCAGACGGGAGTTCATCTTCTGCTCCTCGTTGAACATCTGTACCATCCGCACGGCGTCCTCCGGGTTCTTCAAGCGGGCAAACCCTTCGGCCGCCGCCCCGCGCAGACCATCGTCGCGGTCCAGAATGAACTGCTCATACACGGGACGGTTCCCTGGATCTGGCAGCTTGGCCAGCGCGATCAGAGCCGCGCGCCTCACTTTGATCTTCTTGCTTTCGCCGAGAACCTCGCGCAGCCGCTCCGCGGCATCCTTGTTCCGCAACTGGCCAGTGGTTTCAATGGCGGTGATTTGAACCTTCTCATCCGGGTCGCGGAGGAGGAAGGCGAAGGAGCCGGCCGCCGCCGGATCGCCGATCTTCTGAATGGCCACCAGGCTTTCGTAGATCACCGGCGTCTTCTTGCTCTTAAGAGCCTCGGCCAGGTCCGGCAGGGCGGCGCGGCCGCGCAACACGCCCACCGCGCGGGCGGCGTTGGCGCGAGACTGGTCCGAGATGCCGCCGCGAGCCACGGCGCCGATGGCGCGCACCACATCCTCGCGCACCTGGACGTAGGGCGGAATGATGCGGTCGTTGGTGTCGGTGAATTTGCCCTTCAGGCTCGAGCCGGCGCGCTTCAACGAGGCGGTAAGGCCGAACTCGATGTAGCCGGGCAGATAGAAGTTCACCAGTCCGTCGGTGGCGCGGATCTGGATCTCCTCATCGGAGTCCTTGGTGGCTTGCACGAGGGGGTCGAGGCTGTTCAATCCGCCCAGCCGGACCAGCGCGGTGACCGCCTCGCGGCGCACCTCGACGTCGGTGTCCTTCAGGTAGGGAGTCACTCGGTCGGCGGCCTGCGGGCCGGCGTCCTTGCCCAGCTCCTTCAGCATCTTCACCACTTGCTTGGAGCCATCCTGGGCTACCAGCGCGGGCACGAGAAGCAGGAGTAGTAACAGAGTACGGATGCGCATATGTCCATTAGACCATCCGCAGCCGTTCTACGTTGCAGGGAAAAGGTTTACCGGACGAATTCGACCTGAATGCGGGAGGGTAGAATGCCTGCCTCGAAACCCATGTCGAGCAGCTTCTGGGCGGCGGCGGGAACGTCTTCGCCGCAATCCAGCGTGTGATGGTTCACATACATGCCGACAAACTTTTCGGCCAGCGGCGATTCCATGTCGCGGGCGAACTGCATGGCGTAGTTGAGAGCCTCCTCGTGATGATCGAGGGCGTGTTGAATGCTCTCCTTCATCATGCGGCAGCATTCCGTCTTCACTTCGGCTGGCAGCGAGCGGAGCAGGGCGTTGGCGCCCAGCGGCAGCGGCAAATTGTAGGTCTGCTTCCACCACTTGCCCAGGTCGGTGATGCAATGGAATCCGCCCTTGGAGAAGGTGAGCTGGGCCTCGTGAATCACAAGGCCGAGGTCGACAGAGCGCTCGCGCACGGCGTCGGGAATCTGGTCGAAGGGAACCACGACCGGCTCGAAGTCCGGTTCGAACAGGCTGAGCGTCAGGAAAGCGGTGGTCAGCTTTCCGGGGATGGCGATCCGCTTGCCCTTCACCTCGGATGGGTCCATATTGCGCGTGGAGATCAGCAGCGGTCCGTAGCCATCACCAACGCTGGAACCGCTGGCCATCAGTTGGTACTTGTCGGCGACATACGGGTAAGCGTGGTAGCTGATGGCGGTCAGTTCGTAAGCGCCCTCCATGGCCTTGCGGTTCAGCGTTTCAATGTCGGACAGGACATGGGAAACCGTCACCAGGCGGGAACGCACCTTGCGCGTCGCCATGGCGTAGAACATATAGGCGTCGTCTGAGTCTGGGCTGTGCGCGCAGACGATCTCTCGAACCTCAGTGGGAACCATGCTGGTATGTGAGTTCTAACTATAGCATGGCCGGTTTTCCGGCCTTGTGGCGGCGGAGTGCGCTAAGCGCCGGCGGCTACTTTTTGCAGCTCGGATTTGAGCTCGGTGAGCTGCTCGGCCAGCGCCTGGCAGGTCTCATGAGAGCCCGACAAGGTCCGGTGACGGCCCATCGACTCGAGCTGGAAGGCAATCTGCGTTCCCGCCTCCGCGCCCAGCGTGGCCAGCGAACCTTTCATGGTGTGGGCCGTCTCCATGACGCGCCCGGCATCGGCGCGCGCCACGGCGTCCTCAATTTGGCCCATCAACGATGGGTATTCCTGAAGAAACAACTGCGCGACCTCCCGGAGGAGGTCCTCGTCTCCGCCGACGCGGTCCAGCGCCAGGCTCCTGTTAAATACGGCCAACTGCATCGGCCATTCCGCTGTTGCGCCCGTTGTCACATCGCCTCTCATGCTAGGACGCATCGGCCGAACCGTGCGTGTGTGAGAGGAGGATATGTGAAGTTCCGGCATCGTCTCAGGCTAATTTACTAAAACTACTAGTAAGCCTAAGTGTACCCCAGCATGCGGGGTATTTCCAGCAGAATTGTGCGCATCACACACGCCCGGGTGGGGCCTTACCGTAATTCTTTGATTTTAATGTTCTTAAACTCCACACGCGTGCCGTGACCAAGAAAGCCGAGGTGTCCGCTCGCACGTTTCACGCCGGGGTGTTTGGCCAGCTTGGCCGGATCGGTAATGGTGCTCAAATCCGCCTGGGTAATCACGATGCCATTTAGACGCACCTCTATTTTCTTACCGTTAGCCGTGATCTCCTCGTGATTCCACTCCCCGGCCGGCTTCAGGGCCTCCTTCTGGGCGGCGATCAGGTCATACACGGAGCCATGTTTCTGCTCCGGACGGAGTTTACCCGCATAACGAGCATGGTTGTGGTCGAGAATCTGGATCTCCATGCCGGTGTAGGCCGCATCCCCCTCCATGGGGGTACGGATTCCGACTCCATTATTGCCGCCAGGCTCCATTTTGAAGTCGAAGCGCAGCACGAAGTTCGCATACTCTTTTTGGGTCAGCAGGTTGCCGCCGCCATCGGCCGGGCAGACGAGGGTTCCGTTCTCTACAATGTAGCCCCTGCCTTTCCCACCCGAGAGCACCCAGCCGTCGAGGTTCTTCCCGTTGAACAGGGAAACAAAGCCGTCTCCGGCGGCTGCGGTCATGGCGGCCAGTAGTAAAGCAAACAGATAGCGCATGTGCATTCTCCCAGGAACTCAATTTGCCCGGCGCTGTGGAACCTGGCCCGCCGGGGGCGTTGTGGCGGCATACGAAAGCACCAGGGCGCGGGCTTGGCGCACGGGCTCGGGCATGCCGTCCATGATGCGGTTGACGCGCGCCGTAATGCTGGCGACGACGTCGGGGTGCTCCGCTGCGACATCATAGCTTTCATCGACGTCGCTGGCAACGTCGTAGAGTTCGGGCCGGATGGGCAGGGTGAGTGGACCGCCAGGCGGCGGAGGGCTGTAGATGACGTGGTTGCGGCGGGCCAGGTGGAGTTTCCAGCGGCCCCACCGGGCGCAGTGTAGATCCATGCCGTCGAAGATGAGCATGGGGTCGCGGTCGAGCGACCGGGCCGAACCCTGGAAGACGCCCGTGAGATCGACGCCATCCAGCGTGACATCAGGTTTGGCCGCGCCCGTCAGGTGGCAGACGGTGGGCATCAGGTCCCAAACGCCGCAGGGCACATCGACGACGCGGCCTTTGGCCACGCGGCCGGGCAGCCGGGCCAGCATGGGCACGCGCTGGCCGCCCTCCCACGTCATGCCCTTGCGTCCGCGCAGACGGCCGGGAGAGCCCTGGTACCACGGTCCATTGTCGGAGCTGAAGACCACCAGCGTATTGCCCGCCGCGCCCGTCCGCTTCAGGGCCGCCAGCACCTCGCCGACGCTCCAGTCGATCTCCTGCACCACATCGCCATAGATGCCCTGCGGCGACTTGCCGCGGAACCGTTTGCTCGCGCCCAGCGGGATGTGCGGGTAGGTGTGCGGCATGTAGAGGAAGAAGGGCTTGCCGCGAGAGGACTCGATGAATCCGACGGCGCGCTCCGTGTAGCGGGGCGTGAGATCATCCAGCGCCACATTCTCTTCCAGCACCTTGGCGCCGTCCATGAGCCAGCGCGGGCTCATGTCGTTGGAATAGGGGATGCCGAAGTAATGGTCGAATCCCCTGTCGGTGGGCAGGTAGGGCTGCAGATGGCCCAGGTGCCACTTGCCGACGCATTGCGTGGCATAGCCGGACTTCTTGAGCACATTGGCCATGGTGATCTCCGACAGCGGCATGCCCTCCTTGTCACGCGGGAAGAAGACGCGGGGCACGCCGGCGCGCACGCAGTAACGGCCCGTGAGCAGCGCCGCCCGTGAGGGTGAGCAGACCGGGTTGCCGGAGTAATAGTGGGTGAACCGCGCGCCGTCGCGGGCGAGGGAGTCGATGTGAGGGGTGGCGATGGGAGAGCCATAGCAGCCCAGGTCGCCATAGCCGAGGTCGTCGCACAGGATGACGACGACGTTGGTGTGAGAGGGGACGGCGGAGGCTACCGTGGTGGCGGCCGCCGACGCGAGGAATTCCCGCCGGGTGGACATGGCCCACATGCTATCACCGGAGCTACTTCAGAATGCGGAAGAGGTTCGAATAGTCGTCGGTCCAGGTGCCCACGCCCGCTTTGGTCTTTGGAGGGACACCGGCGCCGAGAAACGGTTTGGTCTGAAACGCGTCCGCCGAGTGGGCCATGACGATGAACGTGGTGCCGAAACAGTCGCCGGACTCGTCTTCATTGGTCTCCACGAGCAGGGCGGCCTTGCCGAGGTCAGAGGCCACACGGGCCAGCACGGGCTCCAGGTCGAGATACTTGTTGGAAATGTGCATCACCAGATAGCCGGTGGGCTTGAGGTGGCGGAAGTAAAGCTGGAACGCCTCGCGCGTCACCAGGTGGACGGGGATGGAGTCTCCCGAAAAGGCGTCCATCATGAGGACATCGAAGTTTTGCGGAGACTGCCGCTCCAGCGAAAGCCGGCCATCGCCCATGACGATGCGTTTGCGCGCCGGGCAGTCGGGATAGAACGTGAACTCCTCGTGGGCGAGCTTGGGGACGATGGGGTTGATTTCGTAGAAGGTGTAGTCGTCACCGGGGCGTCCGAAGGCGGCCATGGTTCCCGCGCCGAGTCCCAGCACGCCGGTCTTTTGGGGTACTCCTTCCGTGCGGACGCGCATGGCGCGGCCAATGCCGGTATCGGCGCAGTAGTAGGTGAGCAGTTCGCGGCGGCGGGCCGGGTGCAGCCACTGCTCGCCATGATTGATGGAACCATGGAGCAGGGTCTTGTAGTCCTCCCAGTTGCTGCCGTCGCCGGTTTGGCGGACGCGCAGAGCCCCGTAAAAGTTGCGGGTGACGAGTTTATAGCCCTGCACGCTGTCGTTGATGCTACGGCCGAGAAAGATCCACAGGCCAGCCATGCCGGCCAGCAGGGAGAAGGCCGGGACCGTGGCGGCGGCCTGACGCCAGGAGAGGCCCGGTTCTTCGATGGCGACGACGTAGGCGAGCAGTCCGCAGAAGGCGAGCGCGAGGGGGAGTTCGAAGTAGTTGCGGAACAGGTAGGGCGCGACGACGCCCACAAACAGGCCTCCGAGCGCGCCGCCCAGGCTGAGGGCCAGATAGAACGATGTGAGGTAGCGGGGCGCGGGCTTTCGGGCGGCCAGTTCACCATGGCACACCATACAGCAGATGAAGAAGCCGGCCGACAGCGCGGCGATGGTCCATTGCATCTTCAACTCGCTCGCGTGGGCCCATTGGAGATAGGCCATGCCGCCCAGTCCCGGGGCGAGCAGCACAAGAAAGATGTTGCGCTGGTACCATCCGCGGGCGTCGAAGGTGAGGATGAAGCTGAGCAGGTAGAGGCTGAGCGGCAGAACCCACAGGAAAGGAATGGCGGCGACATCCTGCGACATGTGGTTCGTGATGGCCAGCATGAGCATGGAGGGACAGGCGGCCAGGGCAATCCAGAGGACTTTCATGCCCATCGTGGGTCTTGTCCCGGCTTCCTCCTCGCCGCCGGCCGGCGCCGCGGGAGCAGAAGCGTCGCCAGTGCGTCCCTTGTAGGCCAGGTAGCTGGTAAGCGCGGCGAACAGGACGTAACCGCCGGACCAGACGTAGGCCTGCATGCGCGTGGGCATGTTGGGCTCAATCAGAGGAGGGTAGGTGAGCAGCGCCAGCATGGAGCCGAGATTGGAGAGGGCGAACAGGTGGTAGGGCATGGCGCCCTGTTTGGCGCGCGCATACCAGGCCTGCAGCAGCGGCGAGGTGGTGGACAGCAGCATGTACGGCAGTCCGACGGTGGCGGCCAGCAGAAGCAGAATGCGTATGGTGGGGTTCTCCGTGCCTGAGGGTTTCCAGGCCTCGCCGGGAAGTATGGGCAGCGCGGCGAGGCTGGCCAGCAGGAGGCCAGCGTGCAGCAGGCTCTGCGCGCGCGGAGACAGCCGGTTGATGAGCGAGTGGGAGTAAAAATAACCCGCCAGCAGGCCCATCTGAAAGAAGAGCATGCAGGTGGTCCAGACAGCGGCGGTGCCGCCGAACCAGCTCAGGATGATGCGGGCGATGATCGGTTGCACCTGAAAAAGCAGGAAGGCGCTGAGGAAAATCGCGGCCGCATAGAGGGACATTCCCGCCTACACTAACACAGCGATTCGCCGGAGAAGCCGGGGTGAAGGAGGGTTAACGGCGGACCGATTCGATCTGAATCAGGGGGGCGGCGTCGAGGCCGGAATCGGAGGGTGGAAGGGTCTGCGGATCGCGCCAGCCGTCGAACAGCGACACCTGGTGGACGCAGCTTACCGTGCAGTGCGGCGCGCAGCCTTTTTCGGTCTGGTACTCGCGCCGGATATCTTCCAGTGTGTACTGCTCGATGGGCTTGCCGGGGTAGCCGCGTTGCTGGGAGCAATAGTGGACCAGCCCATCTTCACAGACATAGAGATAGCGTCCGCCGGCGCGGCAACGCCAGTCGTTGGGGCGGCCGTCGGCGATGGCCTCCTGGAAGCGGTTGAAACGGGAGTAGCTGCTCTTTTCAAACTGCTTGATGGCCGTGTACACCTTGCGCTCACGCTCGCCCAGGGGGCGTAGCTGGCCGGTGCCGTCGTGGATAATGCCCACCGTGGAGGTGAAGCCCAGCTCGATGGCCCGCTTGGACACGGTAAGGGCGTCTTCGGGGTTGTGGATGCCGCCGCCGACCACGGAGTTGATGTTCACATGGAACTCGGCGTGTTCGGCAAGCATCTGGAGCTTCTTGTCGAGCACCTTAAGACTCTTCTTCGACACCTCATCGGGCATGACGTTGTCGATGGAGATCTGCATGTGATCGAGCCCGGCGCGGTTCAGGGAGCGAATGCGGTCCGGAACCAGCAGGTAGCCGTTGGTGATCATGCCGGCCAGGGCGCCGGTGGAGCGGACGCGGGCGATGATCAGGTCGAGCTCGGGGTGAAGCAGCGGCTCGCCACCGCTCGTCGTGATGATGGTGGTTCCCAGCCGGCCCAGGTGGTCGATGCGCCGGAGCATGGTTTCGGTAGGAACCGGCTTGGAGAAGTCGTCGAACTCGTTGCAGTAGGTGCAGGTGAGATTGCAGCGCCGGATCGGTATGATATGCGCCAGGATAGGGTGGTCCGTCGAGGCCAGCCCTTTGGCGATCATCTTGAATTCGCGCAAACGGCGCGAAGCGGCGATCCATCGACGCCGCGGGGAGGAACGGTGCATAGTGCCGAACGTCCCATTAAACCATGGCGGGGGGGTGGGCTCCACCAAGCCCGACTGTTTGGTGAATTTTACGGCTTGAACGGCGACCAGGGGAAGGCGAAAGTGGACAAGCCATGCACGGCGAGGCCACGATGTTCGCCGTTTGTTCCTTCGGCAAGATTCGCGGTAGGATAACGGCACGGAGGTATCGGAGAATGAGCGCAGCCAAGCAGCCCCTCCTGCAGATTGGCGCGGTGGGGAATGCCGTGCGATATTTGCAAACGCTTTTGAATCAACTGCCCACTCAATTGGAAACTCTTGCCGAAGATGGTCTGTTCGGCTCGAAAACGCGGCAGCGGGTGAAGGAATTTCAGGGCCAGAACCAATTGTCGCAGGACGGCGTGGCGGGTCCGTTCACCTGGGAGAAGTTGCTGGAGTTGATCAACCAGTACGGACCGGCAGTGGTGGAAGCGATGATCCCGCCCGCCGGCGAGACGGCGGCACGGGAGACAATTGCCGCGGTGGCCAACGATCAGGCGGCCCTTTTCGGAGGGTTTGATCCGAAGCTGCACATGGGAAGCGTGAAGATTGCCGGGTCCCTGTGCGCTAATCCGGCGACGCGGGCACGGCAGGGCGGCATGCAACTGGCGGCGATTTTCACGGTGGCGGGTGTGGTTTCGGCGGCGAAATGCCCAACCATCTCGGTCAAGGCGGAACAAATGTACCAAAGGCCGCATACGCCCGAGGAGCGGAACCAGACCGACCTGCCCTCATGGTGCGGTATCTTCGCGTTGTACTGCTGCAAAATGGCCGGGTTGCGCCTTTCGCCCTGGCCCCTTCGATGGACTCCGGGAAAGCCCAAGGCCAGTGATGAGTTCCGGCTTCTGCTTCCAGGCGAACAACCGATGAAGGGCGACTTGGGAATCAAAATGATGGTGGGAGGAAAAAAGCTGAACCATCATTTCGTGATCGTGGACTCGACCGGGAAGTCGGTGTCCACTGTGGACGGGAACGCGGGCGCGTATCAGCAGATTGTGCCGCGCGGCTACACAGCCGCTGAGATCTACCAGTCCAACGGAGGCTTCCTGCGGCCCATCTGGGAGCGTGTGCTACCGGGAGCGAAACCGTAACGGGGTGCGGGCTGGTCCGGTTCAGGCCAGTGCCCTGTCGATGTCGAACTGCATCAGGCTGGCCGACTTGCCCTCCTTGGGGCCCGGCATGTCGTAGGCGATCTTGGTGTAGTTCAGGGTGAATTGGGAAGAGGGAGGCTGGCCGCCGCCAGTCTGGAACGATGAAACCATAACATCCTCCAGCTTGTAAGTGAGTGCTGGAGCGCCGTCCTCTCTGCCCCAGAATTCGATGGTGACTCTTGCGTAGCCGCTTCCCCAAGCGGCAGCCGAGAACAGATCGGCCGCCGCTTGCTGCTCTGACGTGGTGCAGATGATTTCGGAGAGTGGTGTGGCGCTCTCACGTCCTACGCCATGGAAACCGTTTCCGGTCCCTCTGCGGGACACGGACATGGATACGGAATCCAGGGCGAGCCAGCCTTTGTCCTTACCCTTGATGGCACTGCCGCGGATGGGTGGCGTGCCGCCTTCAAACTTGATGTAAACCGGCATGGGAACCCCCTCCCGGGGGTTACGGCTGTTTCTTCTCCTCCGGCTTCTTGCCGGGTTCGCCGGTGACAGGATCGCCAAAGGTGATCTTGATATCGGCGCCAAATTGTTTATAGTCTTCGTACTTCACCGTCATGCGGATGCGAACGGGGCCCGATTCGAAGTGAAGCGTGTCGTTGGCGATGGTGTAGGTGGGGAACCAGAACTTGCCGTCAATCTGCTCGCGGTAGGTTTCAAACTTGGGGAATTGGTTGTCGAAACCCTTTTTCTTGACGCCGACGCCGCGGCCGTAGCTTTTCACGATCTGCAGATCCTTGTCGTCCACCCAGACGATGCCGGCAAAGTAGCGCTGGCCGGTCTCCATTTTTTTGGGCCGTACGGCGAAGGCGAAGCAGGGGATTTCATCCAGGGTTTCGCGGCCCAGGTAGCGGACAAAGTACTTGTCGATGTCATTGATGGTGAGCACGAAGGGCTGGACGCTCCGAAGGTCCTGTTCGTCTTCGGGTGTGAGTTGGATGGACTGCAGCGTGGAGACGGGGGCGCGGACCACGCGTTCGGTGCGTTTGCCGTCGGCGGTGAAAATGATGTCGGAGACGATTTCGTAGCGCTCCACGGCCCGGCCGCCGGAGTCGAGCACCTGGACGCGCGCGGTTTGCCGGTAGGTGTAGGCTTCACGGGCCTTGGCGAAATTGGCTTCGTTGGTGGCAAAGCGGGTGATGATCTCCTGGATGCGGGCGTCGCTCAGGTCGCTGGCGGTGGCCTCGCGGAACCCCTGGGGCAGGGCGGGCAGGGCGAGCAGCATCAGGCAGGCGAGCAGGTGTTTCATGGTCTACCTCAAGATCTGTTTGGCGATGGTCAGCCGTTGCATATTGGACGTGCCCTCATAGATGCGTCCGATCTTGGCGTCACGGTACAGCTTTTCTACAGGGTAATCCTTTGTGAAGCCAACGCCGCCGAAAATTTCCACGGCCTGGCTGGCCACCGTTTCGGCGATCTGGCTGGCATAGTACTTCGCCATGGCCGCTTCGGTCAAAAACGGAAGGCCCGCTTCGCGCAGCCGGGCGGCATTATATGTGAGTAGACGCGCCGCCTCGATCTGGGTTGCCATTTCGGCAAGGTCGAACTGAACGCCCTGGAATTCGGCGATGGGCTTGCCAAACTGTTTTCGGTCGCGGGCATAGGCGAGGGCATGGTCGAGCGCGCCCTGGGCCAGTCCCACCATCTGGCCGCCGATGGCGATGCGCCCCTCGTTGAGAGTTTCGATGGCGATCTTGTAGCCCTTGCCCACCTCGCCCAGGACGTTGGCCGCGGGCGCGTGGACGCCGTCGAGGATCAGTTCACAGGTGGAGGAGGCGCGTATGCCGAGCTTGTCCTCCTTGCGGCCGACGGTGAAGCCCGCCATGCCGCGTTCGACGACGAAGCAGGTGATGCCTTTATAGCCCTGGGACGGGTCGACATTGGCGAAAACGAGAAATAGAGTGGCCTCGGCGGCATTGGTGATCCACAGTTTCCGTCCGGTGAGCCGCCAGCCGCCTTCCACCGGCTCGGCGTGCGTGGCCAGGGCAAAGGCGTCCGAGCCGGAACCGGCTTCGCTGAGAGCGTAGCTGCCCACGGCGTCTCTGGTCATGGGCGGAAACCACCGCGCCTGCTGCTCGTGGCTGCCCCATCTCAGGAGGGCGTTGATGACGAGCGTGTTTTGCACGTCGGCGATGACGGCGGCCGAAGGGTCGATCCGGGCGATCTCCTCAATGGCCAGCACGGACTGGAAGAACGTGCCGCCCTGTCCGCCGAACTGCTCCGGAATCTCGATGGACATCAGGCCGAGCTCGAACATCTGGCCGAGCAGCGCGGGGCGGAACTTCGCCTCCTCGTCCATGGCGCGGACATGCGGTTGAATCTGCTCGCGCGCAAAGCGCCGGACAGTCTCCTGGAACATCCGCTCCTCTTCGCTGAGCAGTGTGAGCGGACGGGCGCGTGGCTCCTCGGCGGATGTGTGGCTGGGCATGGCGTTCCTCCGGTGCCAGGATACCGGAGTTGGAGCCGGATCAGCCGCGCGGTGGCTGTGCGCCGAAAAAGCCGTTCAGCGAAGCGAAGGGCTCCGCGCCGGCCAACTCCGTGAAGCTGCCGCTGGTGGCGATTTCGCGGGCGGCGCGCAGGAATCCTCCCCAGGCGCAGCGGGCCAGCGCCGAGCCGAGGCTGACGCGGCGCACGCCGAGCGAGGCAAGCTCGTCCACGGTGAGCCCGGTGTTCGCGCTGATCAATACATTCACCGGCTTGGGCTGGGCCGCCTCGACCACGGCGGCGATCTCGTCGCGGGTTCTCACGCCGGGAGCGTACAGCACGTCGGCGCCCTCGTCGCGATAGGCGCGAAGGCGGCGCAGCGACTCCTCCAGCGGGTTCGCCACGCCAACCAGAAAGCATTCGGCGCGCCCGGTCAGCAGCACGTCCGCGCCTGCTGCGTCGATGGCGCGGCGCGCGGCGCGAAGGCGCTCCACGGCGGTGTCGATGGGGTAGAGCGGCCGGCCGGCGTCCCCTGTGGCGTCTTCAATGGAGAGCCCGGCCACGCCCGTTTCCAGGCAGAGGCGCACATTCTCCGCCACGCCTGCCGCGTCGGGGGCATAGCCGTCCTCGAAGTCGGCGTTCATGGGAATCTCGACGCTCGCTGTCAGCGCCGCGATGTGCGCCAGCATGGCGCTGGCGGACAGGCCGCCATCAGGACGCGCGGCGGAAAATGAGGCCCCGCCGCTGGTGGTGGCCAGCGCGGGAAAACCGAGCGCTTGCAGGAAACGGGCGCTGCCGGCATCCCACGGATTGGGAATGACGAAGCAGCCGGACTCGTGCAGGCGGCGGAAGGCCGCGCGGCGTTCGCTCCATGTGGACATACAGCCACTATGGCACGGGCTATGGACAAGGGGGCTCTATGCCACGAAATCGGACACCGGCGCGATGTCTTCCGTCTTGCGCATCCAGTCGCCCAGCAGACGGTTCAATCCGCCGATGCGGTGCTTCTGGCCGGCGTCACCGGCCAGGTTGCGCATCTCGAGGGGGTCTTCCTGAAGGTCGAACAGTTGCGTCGTGCGCGCGCCGTTCACGTTGTAGCGGATCAGCTTGTAACGGCCGTCCTTCACGGCGCGCTGGCAGGTGCGGTAGGCGGAGAACATGGAGTCGCGCACCTTGTGCTTATGGCCCCGGATGACCGGTGCGAGGCTGGAGCCCTCCACCGTGTCCGGCGTGGCTGTGCCGGTAAGATCGCACAGCGTCGGGAACAGGTCGTACAGGTAGGCGTAGGCGTCCGTTCGCTTCCCCCGCGGCAGTCCCGCGCCGCCGATCACCAGGGGCACACGCATGGAGTGCTCATAAAGATTCTGCTTGCCGAGCAGACCATGCTGTCCCACGGCCAGCCCGTTGTCGGCCGAGAAGACGACGATGGTGTTGCCGGCGTGGCCGCTCTCGTCCAGAGCTTTCAGCACTCGTCCCATGTGATAGTCGACGTGCGTGATCATGGCATAGTAGGCGGCGATGTGTTCGCGTACCACTTCTGGCGTCCGTGGCCAGGGCGCCAGGGCCTCGTCGCGGATCTTCATCTCGCCGTTGTCAAAGGGGTGCTCGGGCAGGAAGTTCTTGGGGAGCGTGATCTTGTCCGGCGAATAGAGATCGGCGAAGTCCTTGGGCGCCATGCGCGGATCGTGCGGCGAGGTGTAGGGCAGGTAGAGCGCGAAGGGCTTGCCGCTCTTGTGGTTCTTCAGGAATCGAATCGCCGAATCGCTGAAAATCTCCGTGGAGAAACCCTTGGCGATGTGGCGCTTCGATTTGGGGTACTCGC
>JADLCT010000008.1 GCA_020847045.1 Bryobacterales bacterium
CCCTCGGGCATGTTTGTCTTTGCCCCGGACAACACACAGTTGAACGCGGCCTTCGTCCGGGTGGCGTCGGAAATTCTCCGCATCGCCAACTGACGCCGGGCGCAGCCGGTTTATGGCCGGGCGGCCGGTTGGGGTGGCGGCAGGATCGCCGCCGGTTGACGGCCGTTGCGGAGGTTGTGCACCGAGGCGGCCGTGAACACCCCCGCCATGCCGAAGTTGGCAATCGCCGCCAGGCGTCCGGTCTCCGGCGCCCGGCGAACCAGAAACCACTGTCCGGCAATCGCCGAACCTGTCACCAGGGTCTTGATGGCGATACCACGTCCGCCGAAGCGCCCGTCCCGCGAACTGAGCACCGGGTTCAGTTCACGCTTGCCGTAGGACGAGAGCGCGTCGGCGGCGGCCGAAAGCGCCAGTGCCGCCAGCGAAACTTTCCACATCGTGCCCGGACGCGCGATGGGGCGCTCGGGCGGGGCCTCTGTCCGGAGACGTTCGATCAGAGCCGCGCTGGGCTCGGCGGAGTGGAGCGGCGTGGCAAATGTGGCGGCCAGTAGGGCAGCGGCTAAAGCGATCAAACGCATGGATCCTCCTGATCATGCTGGGCCGAAGGTGTGCGTGGACGCCTTCCCACGGCCTCTGTTTTACGGATGTATTGCGATTGTGGCCCAAACCGGGTCCGGGAACAATTCAGGAGAGTCTCAGGCACTAGTCCGGGGGGTGAAGTTACAAGTTGTGGTTCGGGAGCGGTAAAGCAGGCAGCTAACACGCTAAACTGGAAGGCGGAGGAATGGCTGAGCGGTTTAAAGCGGCGGTCTTGAAAACCGTTGACGGGGTAACTCGTCCGGGGGTTCGAATCCCTCTTCCTCCGCCATACTTGAAGCATCTTTATAGTCGAGTGAATTTTTCTACATGAATGGGATTGATGAGAAGCTCCAACCAATACTGGCCGAGGTGATTCGACGCAACGCGGGAGAAACAGAATTTCATCAGGCGGTACATGAAGTATTAGAAAGTCTGGGCCGTGTGGTTGCCAAGCATCCGCAGTTTTTGGACCAGGCGCTCATTGAACGGATTTGCGAGCCGGAGCGGCAGATTATTTTCCGCATTCCCTGGGTGGATGACAACGGGCAGGTGCAAATCAACCGTGGCTTCCGCGTGCAGTTCAACTCGGCGCTTGGGCCATACAAGGGCGGGATGCGGTTCCACCCGTCGGTGAATGTCGGCATCATCAAATTCCTGGGCTTCGAGCAGACGTTTAAGAACGCGTTGACCGGCATGCCCATCGGCGGCGGCAAGGGCGGGTCGGACTTTGACCCCAAGGGCCGCACCGATGCCGAGGTGATGCGGTTCTGCCAGTCGTTGATGACCGAGTTGCACCGCCACCTGGGTGAGCAGACCGACGTCCCGGCCGGCGACATCGGCGTGGGCGGGCGCGAAATCGGCTTTATGTTCGGGCAGTTCAAGCGGTTGACCAACCGCTACGAAGCCGGCGTATTCACCGGCAAGGCGCTGGCCCATGGCGGCTCGCGCGCCCGCACGGAGGCCACCGGGTACGGCAACACCTATTTCGTGCAGGCGATGTTGCAGACCAAGGGAACGGACTTCGAGGGAAAGAAGGTCGCCGTCTCAGGCTCGGGCAACGTGGCCATCTACACGATCGAGAAGGTGAGCTCGTTTGGCGGCAAGGTGGTGGCCTGTTCCGACTCCAGCGGCTTCGTTGTGGACCGGGACGGCATCGACCTCGACCTGTTGAAGGAGATCAAGGACGTCCGGCGCGAGCGCATCTCAGAGTACGCCAAGCTGAAGGGCAACGGAGTGCATTTCATCTCGAGCGAGAACGGCTCGGTGTGGGATGTTCCCTGTGATGTCGCGATGCCATCGGCTACGCAGAACGAGCTGTCGGGCAAGGACGCGCTGTCGCTGGTGAAGAACGGCGTGATGGCGGTGGGCGAAGGCGCGAACATGCCGTCCACGCCCGAGGCGATCAAGATTTTCAAGGATGCCGGCGTGCTGTTTGGCCCCGGCAAGGCGGCCAACGCGGGCGGCGTGGCCACCTCGGCGCTGGAGATGCAGCAGAACGCCAGCCGCGACAGTTGGACGTTCGAACAAACCGAGTCGCGGTTGTGTGAAATCATGCGTGGCATTCATGACGTGTGCCACCAGACGGCGGAAGAGTACGGCGCGCCGGGCGACTATGTTCTGGGCGCCAACATTGCCGGCTTCATCCGCGTGGCCGAGGCCATGCGCACGCTGGGCGTCATCTAGCCTGGCCGGACGCCGCGGCGTCTAACCAGGAAGCCGCCTGCGCGGCCTCACCATCGGAACAAAACGGACGGGCAGAATCGCGCGCGTGGTGGTGTGTCCGGAGGCGTCCTTGTCGAGCACGAGGAGCCTCTGCCTGTTCAACGGCCGGCCGGCCGGAGCGATGAGACGGCCCTCCGTGCGAAGCTGCGCCACCAGGGCCGGCGGAATGGCCTCCGGGGCGGCGGTCAACAGAATCCGGTCATACGGGGCGCCGGGGGGCCAGCCCAGGTAGCCGTCGGCGTGGTGGACCTCAACGTTGTGATAACCCAGCGAGCGTAATCTGCCGGCGGCCCGCGCGGCAAGCTCCGGCACCACCTCGAGCGTTGTGACGTGGGCCGCCAGTTGGGCCAGTATGGCCGCCTGATAGCCGGATCCCGAGCCGATTTCGAGCACGCGATGATGCGCGGCCAGGCCCAGGCGCTCCGTCATGACAGCGACGATGAAGGGCTGAGAGATGGTCTGTCCATAGCCGATGGGGAGCGGTCTGTCCTCATAGGCCAGGGCGGCGGCCTCGGGCGGCGCGAACAGATGGCGTGGCGTGGTCCGCATCACGGCGAGCACGGCGGGGTCCTGTATGCCGGCCAGCGCCAGCGAAGCGGGACCAGGAACAG
>JADLCT010000009.1 GCA_020847045.1 Bryobacterales bacterium
ATGACCCCTACACGGTCAAATGGAATTTCAACGTGCAGTACAACGTCTTCACGAAGACCGCCGTGGAGATCGGCTACTCCGGCCAGAATGCGCGCAAGTTTGCCACCCTGGTGCCCGGCAACACGCCGCCGCCTGGCGTGGGCGCCGTGCAGGACCGCCGGCCCTACCCGAACGTGGGCTTCTACTGGCAGTTCGTTCCGGTGAACGACAGCAACTACAACGGTCTCGAAGTAACGCTGAAGCAGCAGGAGTTCAAAGGCCTTTCGCTGCAGATGGCCTACACTTTCTCGAAGGCTCTCGGCTACAACCAGGGCACCGACCAGACGCTGAACGACCCCTACAATCTGAAGTACGATTGGGGCCCGCTCACCTACGATTACCGCCACCGCTGGGTAACGGCCTTCATCTACAAGCTGCCGATGGCGGCCGGTTGGAGCAAAGGGATGAAGATGATCCTGGGCCACTGGGACATCTCCAATCTGGTTACCCTCCAGGGCGGAGCGCCGTTCACCGTCGGCGTCAGCGGCCCCACGTTGAACAACGGCGCCGGTTCGAATCGCGCCAACATCCTGCGTGATGCCCGGCTCTCTTCCGGCGAACGCGGCATGAACCGTTGGTTTGACACGACGGCCTTCTCCGCGCCGCCCAACTATGTGTGGGGCTCGCAGGGCAAGGGCATGTTGCGCGCGCCGGGGCTGTTCCAGTGGGACTTCGCCGTGCAGAAGAAGTTCCCGGTCAGCGAAACCATGCGGTTCGCCATTCGCATGGAGGCGCAAAACCTGTTCAACAAGGTGAATTTCGGACCGCCTTCGGCCACGTTGAACTCGCCGAATTTCGGTGTCATCCGCGGATTAAACGGCGTGCCGCGCAACATCCAACTCGCGGGCCGGTTCGAGTTTTAGATGAGCCGCGAAACCCGGCGTAGTCTTGTTCGTCATTCGGCCGCCTTGCTGGGCGCAGGCCTCCTGGGACGTGGTTCGTCTCCGGCGGCCGGCGCCCCGCCGGACCCAGCCGCGCCTCTGCGCATTGGCGGCGATCTGCAGTTGTTCGTTGATGACTACTTCATCGAATCACTCGACGGCGTTCAGCTCGCCTTGCAACAGCCGCGGCCCGCGGGCACGGCCATCGCCTTCAACCAGCCGTGGGAAGGCAATGTCAGCAGTTATGTGACGGTGCTGCATGGCGGTGGGAAATACCGGATGTACTATCGCGGCGTGAACCTGCCGGAATACAGCAACGCCGGCGCGTTGAAGCCCGGCGAGGTGCTGCTGCCGAAGAACGAAGAGGTCACCTGCTACGCCGAATCCGGTGACGGCGTCCGGTGGGAAAAACCAAGTCTCGGCATCATTGCCTTCAACGGATCCAAGGCCAACAACATCATTCACGATGGCGTGGCCCGGCACAACTTCGCGCCTTTCGTGGATACTCATCCAGGCGCCACGGCGGCCAACCGGTATAAGGCTGTCGGCGGCGCGCGCGGCCTGTTTGCGTTCCACTCGGCCGACGGCATTCACTGGCAGCAGTCCTCGCCCGCGCCCGTCATCACCGATGGCGCGTTCGACTCCTTGAACATCCCCTTTTACGACGAGCGCCGCAAACAGTACGTTGCCATCTACCGTGACTTCCGCCAGGGCGTGCGCACGGTGAAGTACGCCGAGTCTCCCGACTTTCAAGCATGGACTTCCGGCGTGTGGGCCGACTATGGCGACACACCGCCGGAGCAACTTTACACCAACGCGACGACGCCCTACTTCCGCGCGCCGCAGATTTACCTCGCTTTTCCCAAACGCTTCATTCCCTGGCTGGAGCCGCTTGGCAACGTGCCCGGCAAAGGCGTCTCCGAGCCGGTCTTCATGACCAGCCGTGACGGCATCCATTGGGACCGCCGCTTCATGGAAGCCTTCGTCCGCCCGGGGCGCGATCCGCGCAACTGGGTGCATCGCAACAATATGATGGCGTGCGGCGTGCATCAAACGGCGCCCGATGAGATGTCCCTCTACATCCTGCGCCACTACAACTGGCCGAGCGCGCATGTCGAACGGCTCACCATGCGGCTGGATGGTTTCGTGAGCGCACACGCCAACTACCGCGGCGGCCGGCTGACGACGAAGCCATTCCTTCTCGACGGCGCGAACATGGTGCTCAACTTCGCCACATCGGCGGCGGGCGGCATTCGCTATGAAGTGATCGACGAGCACGGCTATGCGCTGCCCGGCCTGGGCATCGAGCAAACCCGTCCTCTGTATGGCGACTTTATTGATCGCAAGGTGGAGATGCAGCCGGCAAAACGCAACGAGCGCTCCACGCTCGGCTCGCGCCCGGTTCGCCTCCGCTTTCACATGCGCGACGCGGACCTGTTCTCGGTTAAATTTGAAAACTAGTGGAAGCGTGCAAACGCACGCTTGCCGTGTCCACGGAAGGAACCTACGACCATGAGCCTCACCAGAAGAGCTTTCGGCGCGCAGGCAGGCGCCGCCGCGGTGGCGGCAGCCGCACAGATGCCGGCCGGGTCCGCCATTCACATTGGCGGACGCCGGGAACTGTTCGTCGACCGCGAACTTATCGCCCAGATGCGGGACACGGATCTGCGCTTAGCCACGCCGGTGGACGCCGGACCGGTCCTTCGTTTCGATAAGCCGTGGGAGGGGCCCTTCTGCGGTTACACCACGATCATCCGCGACGGTTCGCTCTTCCGTATGTACTACCGCGGCGAGCCCACCGTGGGCAAGGACGGGAATGACAATGAGGTGACCTGTTATGCCGAGTCGTCCGATGGGAAGCTGTGGCGGAGGCCGGAGCTGAATCTGTTTGACGTGGCCGGCGGCAGGCTGAACAACGTGGTGCTGGCTCGGCACACGCCGTTCTCACACAACTTCAGCCCGATGCTGGATGCGCGCCCCGGCGTGCCCGCCGCGGAACGCTTCAAGGCCGTCGCCGGAGTGCAAAAGACCGGGCTTGCGGCCTTCGTGTCGGCGGACGGCATCCGCTGGAAGAAGCTGCGGGAAGCGCCGGTGCTCCCTCCGCCCAAGTTGTTCTCGCTCGACTCCCAGAACATCGCCTTCTGGTCCGAAGCCGAACGTAAGTACGTTCTCTATTTCCGCACCTGGAAGCAGATCGGCAGTGTGAAGTACCGCTGGGTGTCGCGGGCCACCAGCGAGGACTTCCTGAACTGGTCACCATCCGAAGAGATGAGCTATGGCGACGCGCCGCCGGAGCATCTCTACACGAACCAAACCTCGGCGTACTTCCGAGCGCCGCACATCTACGCCGGTATCTGCGCCCGCTTCATGCCGGGCCGGCAGATCGTCACCGAAGAACAGGCGGTCGGACTCGGCGTGAACCCCAGCTACTACAAAGATTGTTCGGACGCCGTGCTGGTGACCTCGCGCGGCGGCGCCCGGTACACACGGACCTTCATGGAGGCCTTCCTGCGGCCCGGCGTGGGTTTGGAAAACTGGGTATCGCGCTCCAACTATCCAGCCTTGAATCTCATCCAGACGGGGCCCGCGGCGATGTCGTTCTTCGTGAATCGGAACTATGGACAGCCCACGTCCTATCTGCGGCGCTACGAGCTTCGCCTGGATGGCCTGGCCTCGGTGCGCGCCCCATATGCGGGCGGCGAATTCGTCACCAAGCCGGTGATTTTCGAGGGCTCGAAACTGGAACTGAACTTTTCGACTTCGGCGCCGGGCAGCGTTCGCGTGGAGTTGCAGAGCGCAAGCGGAGCACCCCTACCCGGCTACACGCTGGAAGACTCCCGCGAACTCATCGGCGATGAGATCGAGCATGTGTACGCGTGGCGGAACGGGCCGGACGTGTCGGCGCTGCAAGGAAAACCCGTGCGCCTCCGCTTCGTGATGAAGGATGCGGACCTCTTCGCGTTCCGCTTCCGCGCCTAGGACCGGCCCGCTCAAACGCTCCAGTCGAACACGGCCGCCGCCATCTCCTTGGAGCGCCCCAACGCCAGTTCATAGGCGTCGCGCATGTCGTGCCACGGCATGCGGTGCGTGATGATGCGCTCCAGCGGAAGCCGCCCGGCGCGCATGTAGTCGAAGATCAGTTCGAGATTGCGGCGAAGGTTGAAGGCCACATCGTGCGGCCCGGCCTCGGTGCGCGGCGAATAGCCGGAGCCCATCAGCGTAAGCTGCTTGGCATAGAGCCATGAGGCGTCCAGAGGGTTGAACTCCGGCGGAGCCTGCGCCCGGCCGGGGAAGCCAAGTATGCTGATGCGTCCGCCGTAGCGCGCCGCCGCGATCGCATCGCGATAAGCGGCCCAGGGGTTCGCCGTGAGCACCACCAGGTCGCTATCGAGAGCCGCCAGCGCACTGTCTCCTGAGGTGACCGCCACGCCGGCGCCCATGATTGTGGCCAGGGCATTGCGGAAGGCTGAGTTTCCGATCGCCGTCACGCGCGCGCCCATGGCTACCGCCACGGCAACCGTGCAGAGTCCAATCACCCCGAGCCCTACGACGGCAACGCGTTCGCCCGCCTCGTAGCGCGCCTGGCGCATACCCGCCACACCCAGTTGCGTAAGATAAGCCAGCGATGCGCCGGCCGGATCGACGCCTTCCGGCACGCGCACAAGCAGATCGTCCGCACGGGCCAGGTAGGCCGATTGATGTGGACGCATGGAAAAGACGCGATCGCCCACGCTCCACTTCGAGCCCTCGCCAACCGCCGTGACCGTGCCGACATGAGAATACCCGACGGCGCGCGGATAATCGGGCGCGCCTGGCACCTCCGTGGACCGACCCTCATAGTTGCCGAGATCGGTACCCGTCGACAGCGCGGTCACCTCGGCCTTCACCACAACCTCGCCCACGCCTGGCCGCGATCCTTCGATCTCTTCTTCCACGAAGCGGAGGTCGCGCGCGCCGAACAGCATGGCTTTTTGAATCCGCATCTAGCTATCCACCACGGGAAAATCCGTGACGCCCTTGAGTCGCGACGCATCCGTGAGGCGAACCTCCGGCGACATGTAGATGAACAGCAGTCCGCGCCGGTCGTGCGGACTGCTGTTCGGATCGCTGCGATGCACCGTCAGGCAGTGGTGAATCACCACGGAGCCTTTCGTCACCTGAATCGCTTCCTCCGCGCACGCCGCGGGCACGGCGCTGGCGGCAAGGCGCAGCGAGTTGCCCGTGACCCCCGATGGCTCATGCGGAAGCTCGCCCAGCGTGTGCGAGCCTTTCAGGAATCGCACGCAGCCGTTCTCGATAGTGGTGTCGTCGAGCGCGATCCAGGCCGTGGCCATCTCCGCCGGCGCAAAAGGCCAGTACGGCATGTCCTGGTGCCAGGGCACCTCGGTGCCCACAAGGCCGGGCTTGAGAAACATCTGCGAGGAGTACAAACGCAGAGGCGACCCGAGTAGCTCGCGCATCACGCCGGTCAGCGCCGGCCGCCTCGCCAGATCGTAAAAGAAGCTGCTGTATTGATGCAGGCGGAATGCGTTCCGAAGCCGGGGCGGGTTGCTGCCCGGCTCGTACACCAGTTCATGCACAGGCAGACCGCTCTCTCCGCTGAGAAGTTTGCCCACCTGGCTTTCAATCTCCGCAAGCTCGGCGGCGCTGAACAGTTCCCGCGCCACCACAATGCCATCCCGCCGCCAGTCACCTTCCAATTTCATACCGTGACTCCTCGCTCCTTATGATTTGAACCTCGTCCATCATCACGTCTCCAAACGGTACACGCGCCGCGTCTATTCAGTCTACTGGCGGCGCATGCGGCGGCCGGTACGCCCGCGCGGCTTCCGTCCAGTGGACTGGATGGGCGGTACGGCTTTGTCCCAAACGGGTCTAGATACGAGCACGCGAAGACTAGAATGAGTCCACATGCAATGTAGGATCACGCACCTGCTCACACCGCTGGCGCTGGCCATGCTGATGGGCGCGCCGTGCGCGCATGCGCAGGAAAGCTCCGGCCGCACGCCCGCCGAGGGAGTCATGGTCTTCTTTCCGTTTGATGACCACTCGTTGCCGTGGCGCGACAACCTGAAGGTCACTATGCGCCAGCCGGTGAAGCACGCGGACAATCCGGTTCTTCGCGCCGGTGCTCCCGGATCCGTGGACGACATCGGGGCCATCCTCTACGGTACGGTGATTCAGGAAAGAGGCAAGCTGCGCATGTGGTACCTTGCCTGGCCTCAGCCGGATGGCCGCATCGCCGGCGACGCCGAATTTCTGAAAACCTACCGGCCTATCGGCTATGCCGAAAGCACGGACGGCATCCACTGGACCAAGCCCACGCTGAACCTGGTGAATTTTCGCGGCAGTAGCGCGAACAACCTTGTGCTGGTGGAGCCCGGTTCGGCCGCCTACAGCAAGACGAGCGACTTCATCAGCGTGCTGCTCGACGAGAGCGACCCCGACCCCGCGCGCCGCTACAAGATGGCCTACATCACCGAGGATGCGCCGCGCCGCAACGCCTCCACGGCGACGGCGGTAAGCCCCGATGGGCTGCGCTGGCGTCTGGTGAATGACGACATGATCAGCGGCGGGCACTTCGAGAACACCTCTCTGGTGCGCTTTCAGGGACTCTACTATGCGTCCGGCCAGAACCTCGAAGGCTGGCAGGGCAACCTGATGGACGGTTCTCCGGCGGGCCGAACGATGACGGTGTTCTTCAGCCCGGACTTTCGAACTTGGTCGCGGGAGCGCGCCTTCGCCTTCTACCGCCCCGCGTATCAACGAGCGCCAATCACGAAGGGACAGGAGGTGCACATGGGCGCCGGCTTGTGGAATCGCGGCAACGTGATTCTCGGCGCCTATGGCCGCTGGTATGGAGAGACCATCACAGGAAAACCCGTCCGCCTGGGTGGTTTGAAAATGGACCTGGGACTGGTGGTGAGCAACGACGCCATCCATTACCGCGAGCCCGTCCGCGACTATCTGCTTCTTTCCCGCGGTGGCCCTTCCGAATGGGATTCCGAGGCGCTGCTGCAAGGCAATGCGTTTGCCAATATGGGTGACAAGACGTTGATCTGGTACAGCCACTGGTATACGAGCCTTGCCTACCCGCTTCCGCTGCTCCCGGCGCAGGCCGGGCATAAGCCGCAGGCCATCGGTCTGGCCACGCTGCCCCGCGACCGCTTCGGCTACTTCAGCAAGCTCATGCCCGCGCCGCGCACGGACCGGAGAGGCGTCGTGCTGCCTGCCGCCGCCAGCGTCCTCTCGCAGCCCTTTACTCCCGCGCCAGGCTTCCGCCTGTACGCGAATGCCGAGCACGTGTCTCCGGCCGCCGCGCTGGCCATCGAACTCACCGGCGTCAACGGAGAACCGCTTCCCGGCTATACGGCGCAATTGGACCAGGAGGGCTTGAAATCGCCGGTTGTGTGGAGGTCCGGCGCAGTCCTGCCCTCCGGGCGGCCGTTGCGGCTTCGTGTCACCTGGCCGGCGGACGCCGATCCCCATCTATACGCGCTGTACGTGGAGAAATGATGAACCCAACTCGCCGGAACCTGTTGTACTCGCTCGCCGGGTTGCCCGCCGCGGCCCGCGCCGCGCGCACCTCGCCCTCGCTGGAACGCATCGGGGAGATGCTGGCCGCGTGGAGCAAGGAGCATCCGCGCCTGTTCCGCCTGGAAACGGTTGGCCGCTCCGTGCAGGGCCGTCCGCTGCTCGCGGCCACGCTCACATCACCCGGAGACGGCGCGAACAAAGAACATTTTCTGCTCACCGCGTTGCATGCCGGCCAGGAGCACAGCGGGGCCACCGGCGTGCTACGCATCGTGAAATGGCTGCTGTCCGGCGATTCCGAGGCCGCCCGAGCCCGCGCCACGCATGTGTTTCGCATTCTTCCCGTGGTGAATCCGGACAGCTACGCCACGCCCGACTCGGTCACGGGTCTGGCTAACGCCCTGGGCGAGGATCCCTACACGGGATGGAGCGTCGATGGTCCGCGCAATCCCGCGCGTTGCCCGGAAGCGGTGGCCGTGCAGCAGGCGATCGATGGGATGCAGGCCGAGGTGCATGGCGATGTGCACGGCAACAGCCTTCCCTTCGAGGGCGTCTATCAACTGGAGAGCAGCGGCCGCGCCTACTCCAACGTCACGCTACGGCCGTATCATGCGGCCATCACGCGTTTGATGGATGAGGCGGCGCTGGCGGGTGGCTATGCTTCCGACGGGGTTGAAGAGGATGCCGAACGGCTGTTCGGCGCAAGCGGCCTCGGCATCGGCCAGGCCAAACTGTGGGCCGGCTTCCAAACGCCCGCCGGCGCGGGCGCCGTAGCCAGCCGGCCACGCATCTATGCCGCGCTCTACGGCTACAACAAGTACCACACCATGCCGGTGGCCACCGAGTCCGCGTGGGAGGAAAGCGCGCTGCTGCGCTACCGCCGCCTGTTCCGCGTGGGCAGTGCAATCTGGCCCGGAGAACGCCTGCCCGGCTACCCCGTCCGCGTGATCGCCAAGGACATCTACAACATGGTGACGGCCTATGGCGGCACGGCCGAAGCGCGCCGCAAGAGCCGCGTTGAGCTGTGGAACAAGCAGGGCATGTTGACGTTCGGCATGAACCGGCCGTGGCCCGCCGGGCGCATGTTGTTTGTGATCGCCACATCAATCGCCGCGCGGAAGCGCTGGCTGGCGGACACCTCGCTCACCGGCTTTCTCGAAACGGCAAAGCGCAACGGCGGAATGCCCGTGGAGCGCATCGCGAGTATCATCGACGGGCTGCCCACATATCCGGGACAGTGGGGGCCGTCGGGTAACCTCAGCCTCGCCGGCGGAACGGGAAACTCGGAACTGGGACCCATCGAGCACGGCCTCACGCTGCGCCTGCGCTTGCCGTTCGCCCAGGCGTCGGGCCACGACGTGTGGCTCAACCACGAGCCTCTGCGCGCGCCTGTACTCCAGATCTGGTCCGGACGCGGGTTCTCGAACGTGGAGATCAACCTGCCGCCGGAACGCACGCGGAAGGAAGACTTCTTCGTGGTGACGCTTCGCTACAACCCTGGCCAGGCGCGCACGGCGGGCCTTGCCTCGCTCGAATAACGCCGCGCCCGCGGAAGCGGCTACGCGAAGGTGAGCGCATAGAACGCGCCGTCCCGCACGCGGACGCGCAGGCGCACGGCGCGGCCGTTCAGCGCGCGCCAGCCGCTCTTCCACGCGATGCCGTGCGCGAGGCTGTCCCCGCTTACCGGGACGCAGTCGTCGAACGCGTAGCCGGGCAGCGCCGCCCCCCGTTCATCACAAACAGCCATTGCCAGTTGTCCGCGCACGCTGGCGTTGACGCTCACCGCGCCGCCCTCGGCCAGCAGCG
The DNA here is from genome assembly GCA_020847045.1 of Bryobacterales bacterium. Taxonomy (GTDB): domain Bacteria; phylum Acidobacteriota; class Terriglobia; order Bryobacterales; family Bryobacteraceae; genus JAFLBB01. The sequence goes on from JADLCT010000009.1 coordinate 9,261, forward strand.
GCCGCGTCAGCAGGTAACCCGGCTCGGGCTTGTGCGTGCGCCATCCGATGAACCGGTCACGCGGGCTCTCCACGCGCGAGATGGCGGCCTGGCGCCCGTTGCTCTTGTGATCGCCACTCCAACCGCCGTAGTAGATGAACATGCGGCCGCCGTCGTCCACAACATCGTCGGCCGTGGTCACCATGCCGGCGTCGAACGAGCCCGGCGCGCCGGTGCCCAGGAAGGTGGGATGTCCCGCCAGACGGTTCCAGTGGACGCCATCGGCGCTGTAGGTGAGTTCGACCTCCAGACTCTCGCGGCGGCGGTCGTACACCTGCAGGAACCCGAAAAAGAGATTGCCCCGTGCAAACACGGGCATCGCGTAGAACTCAGGAGGATCCTCTTCGCCGGGCCGCAGCACGGTGAGCGGCTTCGTCCATGTCCGCAGGCCGGAACTCTCCGACATCGCGATCCGCCGCTTGTCATGCCCCGGTCCCGCGAAGTAGGGAGGCCTCATGTAGGCCAGCCATCGCCGCCGCCTCGCATCCCAGCACAGCGAATTGTGGCAATCCGAGTGCGCCGCGTCGACGATGCCCGGCTCAGGCGCACGCCACGCCAGCCCATCGCCGGAGAGAAAGATCGCCACGCCGCGTTTGTCCAGCGTCATACCGGCGAAGCGGGCGGGCAGGTTCGCTTCCGGCGGGGCAAGTTTGACGCTCACGGCTTCGGCATCGCGCACGCCAATTGCGACGAGGTTGTTTTGCCTGCTCCCCTGGTGCTCAACCAGACCAAGAGCCGGCTTGTTCCAGACGGCGCCATCTCGCGAAGTGGCGTAGGCCACGCGATAGGGGAACGGCTGCCGTGCGCGATAACGCTCATCGCTAAACACCGTGTACCAGCACTTCCACAAGCCATCCCGCGGGTCGCGCAACACGCTGCCGTACAGGTATGGCCCCAAGCCCTCCCAGTCATGCTCTTTGCGGATGAGCGGCGCGTCCTGCACCCTGCGCGGCGCAACCAGGTGGCGCTCCAGGTTCCAGTGATCTTCCAGAACCTCTTCGCCCAAAAGAAAAACGGGAGTCCCTACGCCCAGCCGCGCCGCTGCTCCGGATTGCCCGCGCAAGGCAGCCGCCGCGAATGGAGCGGCCGCCAGCAGCCCCCGCCGTGTCGTCAAGACGCGCCCGTCCCATGAATCCGCCGCATGTCGCGCGGCATGAACCAGCGGTAGCCAGCCAGGCTCACCAGTCCCGAAAACAGCACCAGCACGGAGATGCCGGCAAAGATTGTGCTCAGCCCGACGCCGCTTTTCAGAACGCCCGCGATCATGATCCCCGCTCCGCCCGCCAGACAGTTCATCGTATTCACCAGCCCGTACGCGGTCGCGCGTCCATCGGCCGGAATCACCTCGCACAGAATCGCGTCCTCGTTCGAGGCCGCAAGCGCCCGTCCAAACGAGAACAAGACAATCGCGGCAGACACCGTGACGGCCGGAAACTTCCCATAGAACACGAGCAGGCACGGGGCCGAGACCAGGTAGCAGATGCCCATGAACAACATGCGGCGCGGCGCGCCGGCCCGCGCGATCCGGTCGGACAGGAAGCCGCCCACGAGAATCCCGAGCGAGGCGGAAAGTTGCAAGGTCATGGTCCCCGACAACCCGGCGGCGGCCAGGCTCATGCCATAGGTTTCGCGGAAGTAGAGAGGCATCCAGTTGAAAAACATCCAGACGCCGATGGCGATGGTCATGGCCTCCACGACGACGGCGGCGTAGGTGGGCGTCCGCAACAGTTGCATCAACTGGCGCAGGATCGGAGTGCGTGGCGCCGTGGCCGCGGCCGTGTGCGGGCGAGGCCGTGGACCGTCCTCCAACACGCGCGACGCAATCAGCGCCAGCACGAAACCAGAAGCGCCCAGCACGAAGAAGCTCACGCGCCAGCCGTGCTGCTCGCCCAGATACCCGGCCAGTCCTCCGCCGGCCACCAGCCCCAGGTTCAGCCCGCACAGATGCAGACCCATCGCCGCCCCGCGTGAAGAGGGCGCGTGATGATCGGCGATCAGAGCGATGGCCGCGGGCAGGTAGGCGCTTTCGGCGATGCCCAATAGGACGCGTGAAAGAATCAAGGTGTGGGAATCGGCCGCCAGGCCCGTCAGGATGGTCACCGCGCTCCATGCCAGCATGCTGCCGATGATGATGCGCGTGCGCGAATACCGGTCGGCGAGCATCCCGGCAAACGGCGAGCACAGAGCATAGACCCACAGAAACGCCGAGCCGAGCGCCGCCAGTTCCACGTCGCTCAGCCCCAGTTCCTGCTTCAGCAGCGGAAACACCGACGAGATGGCAGTGCGGTCGGCGTAGTTCAGGCACGCCACGGCGAACAACATGAACACGATGGACCAGGCGCGTCTCGTGCTTCGTGTTTCCAGAACTGCTGCTTCCGCGGCTGCGCTCATCGTGTTACCGTCCACCGTTCCTTTCGCCTGCGGTCCAAAAAGACAAGACTCATTGTATGGTTCTCCGCCGCGGTTGCGTCCCCCGCCGTGGCGTCGTGGTTCAGAATGCTGAACCGGGCCGCGAAGGGGCGAAGAATCGCGCTGGCCCGCCCGCCGGGCTGTGACGCACACTGGGAACACCGGAAATCATGAACTTCGCGCGTGTCCTTCTCCCTCTGCTGGCCCTGCCGGCTTTGTCTCTGCTCGCGGACGGTCCGCCGCGCTCGCTCGGCGATCTTACCGGAAGCTGGCATCTTGCCTTGGACAGCCGCGTGTGGGAGTCGCGCGGCGCGGCACAGCTCCGCTTTCATGCCTTCGAGAAACACACGGCGAATCCTGTGCTGCGCGCCACGCAACCCTGGGAGGGCCACCATCCTTATGTGTATGGCACTGTCCTGCCGGAGGAACAAGGCGCCGGTCTGCGCATGTGGTATCACGCCTATGTGGCCGATCGCACGGCCATGCCTGGCAACCACCGCTACACCAATCTCTACGCCACCAGCAAGGATGGCCTTCATTGGACCAAGCCCGCGCTCGGCCTGTTCCCCTTCCAGGACGCCGCCGCCAACAACATCTTCTTCTCGCTGCCCGAAGGGCCGGGCTCAAGCCACGCGCCCAACGTGATCCACACGCCATGGGAGCAGGATCCGAACCGCCGCTACAAGCTGATCACGTATTACTACTACGACGGCTACCATGGCGCGACCTCGCCCGACGGCATTCATTGGACGAACCTGCCGGAAAAACGGATTCTCGAAGACCCGGGCGACGTCGGCAACTTTGTGTGGGACTCTCGCCGCGGCGCCTACATCGGATACCCGAAGAAGTTCTCCCAGGTGCGCGGCTTCCGCCGCCGCTCGGTCGGCTTCAGCGAGACACGCGACTTTGCCCGCTGGCCCGAATCCCGGCTGATCCTGGCGCCGGACGAGGAGGATGACCGTGGTTATCTTACCGCCGAAGGCCACACCGACTTTTACGGGCTGGCCGCGTTTCCGTACCAGACCATGTATGTGGGCTTCCTGTGGATCTACCGCATCGAGAAGGGCGACGAACGCGTATGGCCCGAACTCGTATTCGGCCCTGATGGCATCCACTGGAACCGGGTGCCCTCGCCGCGCGCCCCGGTGCTCAATCTGGGCCCGGCAGGCACGTGGGACGACGGCATGATCTACACCACGAATCACCCCATCCTCCGCGATGGCCGCGTGCAACTCTACTACGGCGGCATGGATGGGCCTCATAACGGGCGCGACAACACGGCGGGCATCGGCTTGGCCTCGATGCGCCGCGACGGTTTTGCAGGCCTTGCCGCGGTGGACACGGAGACGGCCGTCACCACGGTGGCCTTCCGGAAGGCGGCCGGTGAGTTGCGCGTCAATGCGAATGCGCGCGGCGGTTCGCTGCAGGCCGAACTGCTGGACGCGGCGGGCAAGCCATTGGCGGGCTACTCGCGGAACGACTCCGCTACGCTCACCGGCGACCGCCTGGAACAGACATTGAAGTGGAAATCCCGCGGCGTGCTGCCTGAAGGCGAGTTCCGTATCCGGTTCTGGCTTCGCAACGCGGAACTCTTCTCGTTCCACGCAGGCGATGCCGCCCTGCGGGCTGAGACGGACGGTTCGCGCTGAGGCATTATGCCTGACGTGGTCATCATCGGCGCCGGAGTCACAGGACTCAGCACCGCATACCATCTTGCCAAGCGCGCCTCAGGCCGTATCACCGTGATCGACAAGGGCCCTGCCGGAGACGGCTCCAGCAGCCGCGCGGCGGGCATCTGCACCGGTCTGTTGTGGACCGAAACCGGCATCCGCGTGCGCCGGCGCTGCCTGGCGCTCTACGAAGAACTTTCGCGCGAGCTGTCCGGCTACGCTTTCCACCGCACCGGCTGCCTGAATCTCTTCTCCGCCGCGGATTGGCCCGCTCGCGCGGCCCTGCTCCCGCTGTACGACGAACTCGGCGCACCCTATGAAGTGCATGCGCCTCCCCGCTTCGGCCAACTTCGCTTCGCTTCGGACGGCGTCGCACTCTACGATCCACTGGGCGGCTATAGCGAACCCTCGGAGTATCTGCCGGCGTTAACCGCCGCTGTGCGCGCCGCTGGCGTCACGATCCTGGAACACACGCGCGTCGAAGAGGTGCTTACCGCGAACGGAGCCGTCACGGGCGTGCGCACCGCGCACTCCACAATTCCCGCTGGCGCCGTAGTCTGCGCCACTTATGGATGGACGCGTCTGCTGTTGGAGCCTCTCGGCGTAACAGTGCCGGTGAAGGCCTTCGTGCACCAGCGCTTTGAAGCCGTCCCTCGCGCGCCTCTCCCGCCTTTTCCGGCGGTAAATGCGAACCCGCTGGGCATCTACGCCCGTCCGGCGCGGGATGGGCGCGTGCTGGTGGGCATCGAGACACTCGACCGGCCCAATTTCGAGATTCCCCACGCGGAGTTCAACCTCTCGTCGCTTACCATCACTCCCGGCCTGCGGAGCATCGCATTGGACCGCCTCGCCGTGCTGCTGCCCGCCGCCGGAGGCGCGCAGCCGGCCAACGAGTCCGTGGGGCTGCTCACCTTTTCGCTCGACGGCGAACCCATCCTTGGGCCCGTCGCGCAACTGCCCGGCCTGTTCCTCGGCCTCGCGTTCCATTCCGGCGGCTTCGCCTACAACCCCGGCGCCGGAGAACTGCTCGCCCAGTTCGTGCTGGATGGCCGCACAGCCATCGACGTCTCCACCTGGAGCCCAAACCGCTTCGATACAGACGAGGCCAAGCAGTACCTGGCCACGCCGCTGTTGCAGTCCCAGACCTTCCGCCGCCGGCATTGACCGTGCCTCGTTCCTGGCGCGCACATGGGCAAGGTTCGCTCTCCTGCCAGCGGCTTGCTCATCCCGCACCGCACCAACGCAACTGGGTGGGCTAGAGGCCGTACTATGATGAGTGAATCGCGGAGCAGTCTCCGGTGAAGCTGCCGTTCCCTGCGGGGATGCCCGCGAATGAGGCGGCGCCTGGGAGGGTTTGCATGCGCGGATTCGCTGTGTTGGGTGTTCTTTTCCTGGTGGCTGAACTTGCTCTGCCCGTGGCGGCGGCGCCGAGTTCCAAGCTTCTGGAAAATCGCGACGGCCAGAATCGCGCGTTCACTGGCATCGGACGGCTGTCGCTCAGCACGAGTTGCACGGCATTCTTCATTCGTACGCCCGGCGGCAGCAACGCGTCCGCCTACGCGCTGGCGGCCGGACATTGCTACTCCATTACCTCGAATGACATTTTCGTGAACCAGACGCTGCCGGCGAGTACGCGGCCGGTTCGATTCCGCTATTTCGTGGACACGCAGGATCAACAGTTGGCCGTTCCGGTCCGCCGGCTCGCCTACTCCACAATGCGCGGCTGGGACGTTGCGGTCATCGAACTGGCCACCACGGCGGGCGAGTTGCAAGCACAAGGTGTGACACCGCTGCAGTTGGAGCCAGGGGATCCGCTGCCGGGGACGGCCATCACCGTCGTGGGCGCTCCGGGCACAAACTTCCCAGCCTCCGAGCAGTTTCTCCGGCAGGGCCGCTGTACGCTCGGCGAGCGCGTGGATCTAATCGAGTTCGTCTGGCATTTCTGGAACGTGCGCCGCAACGACTGCGAAGATATCGTCGGTGGAGTCTCCGGCAGCCCCGTCATCTCCGAGCGTACAGGCAACGTGGTGGGAATCGTCAACACTACAACGCACCTGGCGTTCCAGTCTGGCGGCGACTTCGATTGCTACGCGGGGCGGCCCTGCGAGTTGGGCGGCGGCGCGCAGAAGGTGGAGGAAGAGACGAGTTATTCGGTTCCTGTCGCGGGGCTGCTGGGTTGTTTTTCCGGCGAGGGAGTCTTTGCGCACGATCGCGCTGAATGCCCCCTGCCACGCGCCACGCCGCGCATCGATGTGAGCCATGCCGGCCGGAACCGGCGGCCTGGGGCTGCCTGGGACGTGGCTGTCACGGGTGAGGCGGCTTACTACCGCTACAAGACAATGGTGGCCGGAGCGGGCGACTGCCGCGACGCGGCCGGCTATTCCGCGCCTGTGCCGCGCGAGGCGCGCGGCGTGATCAGCGACCGGTTGCCCGAGGCGGAAAACCGCTACCTCATGTGTGTGATCGGCGGTGGAAGCCCCGCGCCGGACCATCCGTCCTGGCAGCTTCCACGCGATGCCGTGGTGCTGATCGCGCGCACCGACGCGACGCCGCCCCTCCCCGCGCCGCTGTACCGCATCACGAGCCGGCCATCGGAGGAGATGAGCCTCGCGTTTGATTTTCTACCGCCCGAATTGTCGAGCTACGAATACAAAATCGGAGCGCCGGACAGCACGCGCTGCGCCGAGCCAGGCTATCGCATCTACCGTCGCATCCCCGTTTCACTGCCGGACACCGGCTCCTACCGGATTTGTTTGCGCGCCACCGACGAAGCCGGCAATGAGCAGCCGCCTGTGGATTTCGTGGTGGGCCGGGGTCCTGTGATCCTACCCACCGGCGTTGCCCACGCCACCGGCTTTCGTCCGGACGTGTTCGCGCCGGGACAATGGATCTCAGTTTACGGACTCGATCTGCAAGGGGCCACGCCGCGCCTGCGCGGCTCTTCCGGAAGTGAACTGCCGCTGGAGATTGGCTACACCTCGGCGGAGCAGATCAACGCGCGGCTGCCTCTGGATGCCCCGGCCGGACAGGCGAACCTCGTCCTGGGTGAACGGGCCGAGCCCATGCGCATCGGACCGCTTTCGCCTGGCATCTTCCTGGCCGAACAGACCGGCGCGAACGAAATCCTGGTTTATACGACGGGCCTTGCGTCTGCCCGCGCGGGCGATCTTCGGGCGTGGATCGGCCGGCTGGAACTGGCCGTGCTGGAGGCGGGCAGCGCGGGCATTCCTGGCGTCGAAGTGATTCGCCTCCGCCTGCCCGAAGGAACCGGCCTGCAAGGTTTGCAGTTCCTGCAACTCGCAGCCGGGCAGGTGCGGTCGAACCGCCGCGGGGTTGTGCTTCGTTGAAAAGGTGAGGTGAGCACGCTTGCGTGGCGGCGATTTGAACCGGGTTGCGGGCTGCCCGATCCCAGAGACGTGGATGGTCTCCCGCGCCTAAAATCGCGCGGAACACGGAACAATCTCCTCTTCCTGGCTTAGTACGCTTTGGGAGAGTCTGGTACTGGTAAAGGCCGAAACAGAGTAGTAAAATACCGCCAACCTGCCGGCTGTAAGAGGCGGAGTCAGAATCGGGGAACTGCTGTTATGCGATTAAGAAGCGTTAGCAATTTGGCTATGGCGTGGCTGATCGGCGTTGGAAGCTTGTCGGCCGCCACGATTGTCAACTGGGCCGACTGGACTTCGGGAACCGCGGGCAACCCAGGGAGCGCCTCGGGATCGTTCCAATTCGGACCCAATACCGTTAACGTGACTTTTGCGGGACAAACCCTTGAAGTCATTACCGGTGCGGGCACGAACTACTGGACGGAGCCCAACCCGGCCGCCAGGCCTTACACGGGGGGCGATGTATCGAATGCACCGCCCCCAAATGACATTATCCGGATGAGTTCTCCCACCTCACGGTCACTGACCTTTTCCGAATCCGTGACCGGCCTGTATTTCGCTTACGTCAGCCTGAATAGAAACGGCTTCGTCTTCGACCAGGATTTCGAGATCGTCAGCCAAGGCCAAGGCTATTGGGGTAACGGGACGGCTGTGAAGCAGGACTTAGGTGGCGGACTGTGGGGATTGACCGGTACTTCGGGTGAGCCCCACGGGATCCTCCGTTTTACCGGTTCGTTCACCAGCATCAACTGGAGCTCCAACGCGGACGAGTACTGGTATGGGTTTACGGTGGGAGCGGTTGCGCGGACCCAGGACCTTCCTAATACCGGCGAGGTTCCCGAGCCGGCGACTCTATTATTGACCGCTCCGGGCTTGCTGTTACTGTCGTATTGGCGGCGCCGCCGCGCGTAACAAGCGCGGAGACCTGCTTAGCTAGAACCCCATAACAAGCCCAACGCATAGGGCTTCAAGCGTTGGGCTCTTGTTTGTGCGCCGGGCAGGTTCGATGGCTCTGGGGTGAAAGTCCCCGCAGCGTGGGCAGCGATCCCAATCGCCTCTCCGGTCACTTGGGCGTTAGCGCCCTCACCATCGAGGCTGGGCTCGCGTCAATGGCTCGCCCTCGAAACCCCGGAAATGCGGTACCTGCCGGGGCGTAAGTCAGCCTTGAAGCGCTGAAAAAGTTGCGCCGGCGCGCGAACGAAGCGGGTCCTGGGTTCGGTCACGGTTCGGCCACGGTCACGTCTTCCCTCTCCGGTCGAGCGTGAACCACCCGCCGGAGGCTGTGAACGACGCCAGACTCGCGTCCGGCGACGGAATGCGAGATCACCTCTACACTAGCCTGGGGCGGATGGGCGGACGGAGGCTGGAATTCCAGCCGTGCGGTCACGAGCCCTCGATCTGTTCCGCTTCCAGGGAGATCAAGCTGTGCCGTGGACCCGCATAAAAGCACTTCCCTCTTCGAGGAGAGCGTCTTCTTGTCCGCCATGGTGAATCGCAGCGTGACTTTCAGGCTTTCTCCGCCAGCACAAAAGTAGGTGTTCCGCACGGTCAGCCTGGCAACATGCCCGGCCTCCAACTGCAAAGGATCCGACGCCATCGACTCGGATGCCGGGCCACAGCAACAGAGTGCAGTGCCCAGCAGAACCCGCGTCAGCGCACTGGCAGGAAGACGCTCTTGGATTTGCGGCCTGACTGTTCGATCCATAGCTCCACCTCTCCTCCGCGCGCCGTTTCTTGCGGAACGACAAAATTCACCTGGTCCAGCCCTGGGAAATTTGGGTTAGGCCCGGCGAATTGGATCACGGCCTGGCGGCCGCCGACAACCACAACCGGCCGGATGCGGCTTTCCCGCAGTCCTGGCAAACCCGCCGCCGGATCGGACGCTCCGAGGCCGGTGGCATAGGCAACCAGTACCGCGCCCGGCGCGGCAGGGTTGGCGGCGGTGATCAATCCGCCCATCGCATCCGTGACCGCGCCGCGGGTCTCGCTTCCGAGCGGAATTTCGAATACCGCCGGCGCCACGGCCACCACTGCCAGTTGCGACGGCGCGCTGCGCGCGGAACCGCGAACGACCGTGAGTGTCGTGCTGCTGCCGGGTGGCAGGTCCGGCGCCAGGAGGTTCACCTGTACATCGCTGACATACACCAGTCCGGCCGCGACATCTCCGAACAGCACCTGAACCCCGCCGAGCGACACCGGCAGCGGCAACGCTTGAGCACTCGCCGTGCTGTTTGCCAAGCCTCTCCCATAAAGCGTCATCAGGGATCCGGGAGCCAGACTGTTGGACTGCCCGCTCGCCGAACTGGTCAAGGCCGCGACCACCGGCAGCGCCGCCGCGGCGCCGAATTCATACGCACCGCGGTCCACGCCGGAGCCCGACGGCCTGGCTGCGCCGGTGTAATCCTCGGCAGGCACGCGCCCGCCCAGCGCCCCTGCGGCGAGCCCCGAATCGATGGCGGGGCTTCCGGCACGCAGGCGCCCGTTGAACGTCTCCATGACGGGATCGGCGAACAGCGGGTTTGCGCACACGTTGCGGTTGACAGCCGGGCAGGGCGCCTCTCTCAGGTTGTAGAAGACGTTATAGTCGACGCGTTCCCGGGTAAGATTGTTCGGGTCCCAGGCAAAGGCCGCCTCGTCGCCGCCGATGTAATCACCATAACCGGCAAAGATGTTGTTCTGAATCGTGATGGCCTCGGTTCCGTTGCAATCCGGCGCCGAACCGCCGGGCCCACGGCACTCGATGGTGAACATGCCATCGCCCTGGCCCACGATGGTCGTGTTCAGCACGAATGCCGCGTCGCCGCGATGCATGAACAGAGCGATGGTCGCGCCGAATGCGCGGCAGTGGTCGCCGCTGTTGGCGGCTCCCATGTAGCGGCCGAAGGGTTTGTTCAGGAAAAACATGCAGTTGCCCACCGCCACGGTGTTGACGATGGTGGAGTCGCCGGATACCTTGATCTGGTTCCCGGCGTTGCCCGCGGCAGTGGTGCGGCGGATTTCCACCTTGGGCCTCACGCCCCGCACCGGCTCCAGGTAGAGCAGATCCAGGCCGTCGGAGGTGTTGTGGCTGAACTCGGAGTCCTCGATGATCCAGTGCCCGGTCGAGGCCGCTGTGCCGACGCCATCTCCGTAGCCGCCCGCCTCCTGCGCCCAGCACAGATTTGGCTGCTTCCCCGGCCACGTCTCCGCGCAACCATTCCATTCCACCTTCCAGCGGCGGAACGTGAGCGTCCCGGAATTGGAGGAATCCACTCCCCCCAGGTCCCCATCCCATCCCGCGGCGCCGTTCGCGGCAATCCTGACATCCTCGACGGTCCAGTCCGTGAGCCTCCCTGCCTGAATCCCGTTCACCGCGAGGCCATGGATGTTCAGGCGGCGGAGGATGACATTCTTTGAGTCCTGCGCGTGGATTCCAATCCCAGCCCACTCGCCATAAGGGTATTGGTCACGCTGGCAGCGGACAGAGCTGTCGGCGTGAAACTCAACGCACCCGGAATGGTCGGTGATCTCCAGGCATTCGATTTGTACGTTGGAGGATCCGTCCATGCTCAGCACGATGCTGGCCCGCTGAGTCCCCCACAACTCCGGAGCGGCCGGGCAACCGGAATTCCACGAGGCTCCCAAGACCCGTGTCGGCGACTGGGGACTCGGCCCGGAGGGCAGAGGTGGAAGGCGGCAGTCAAAGGCCCCTTCCCGGGTACACCATCCGGAGGTGTTTGGCGCGCCCCACCCCATGGCGTAACTGCCAGGCTCCAGTAGCAGCGTGTCGCCGCCGGCGATCCGCCAGCGCCCTCCTTCATCCAAAGCCCAGAACGGGTGAGCCCAGGCGCAGTCGCGGCCCTCGCCTGAGCCGGGGTAGGCGGCGTTGGCGGTTCCGGTGCATTGGGCCGACGTGCCCCCGTTGGGGCGCACATAGTAGGTTGCCGCCTCGCAGGCCGAGCCCAGGATCAGCATGGCGATTGAGAGAATCAGATGTTTCATGTGCTTATCTTTCTCGTCCGCGTGCTGGGCGGACAGTAATCGGCTGTTAGCGTTTACGGTAAACGGGGCCTCAAACTGGTACCGAATCCGTATCAATCTCCGGGCAATGGCCCGCCGGGCGGCACCCGCGGATACCAACCTGGGACAGGCCTGGCGCTCACTCGGCCGCCTGCTCCACCCGTCTTACGGGCGAACGGGCTGACGCTCAGGGCATCGTGTTTGCTGGCTCGGACAGCCACAACCATCCAGTTCGCCGTCAGCCAACACATTCACCACGTCTCGCGAGACGAGGTCGTACGTTTCGAGTGGCATCTGGTCATGAGGCGACCACTCACGGCTCGGAGTCCTCCGGCAATTCGAATCGGCCGTGGGAATGGACACACCCGCGTAATGCCGGGGATTTTCCGCTCCGAAGACTTGCTGGTAGTAGTTGGCATGGTACTTCACGATTGGGTTCGGCCGGCGGAGAGGGATGCGGTGCAATCCACGCTCTATCTCATAGTCCTGAATGCAGGGATCAACAGTAACCAGCAGATCAACCCGCACTTGGGCAACCAGCCGCCGGCCGGACAAAGTGCCATCGTATTGCCCGCTTGCCGGGAGAAACGCGTAGGAACGAAACTCCGTCATCATCCTCTGGCAGAGGCGCACGGCGTTGTAGCCGCCCGCGCTATATCCATAAATCACCAGCTTTCCACGAGGATCGAAACCTCTTTCACGATCCATGATGAACGCCAAGGCCCTGCGAATGGCTGCGTTTTCCTGGCCGTTGTCCAGTTCTGGGTCAATTCCCCTCGCATCTCCGCCTCGGGCCCGTACCAGCGTCGCCAAATCTTCGTAGGCTATGGCGCACGTCCGCTGCTGGCCATCCGAATTGAACATCGTCAATCCGTGCCCGGCCTCTGTAAGCTTTGACTCAGCCCCGCCGAAGAAGACAAGTGTGTGCCGTTGCCTTCCCGGCATGGCGCGAAGGAGGCGCTCCACCTCGGCGGCATGCAAGCTGTCTGATGGCATTACGATCGACATTTCCAAACTCCTTTCTCACTCATCATCAAAGGCGAGGATGTCCGAGCCGGCAGCCGGCTCGACGTTGGTCCACATACGCTGGTTCATCGGATTCCGTCCGGTCTCCGGAACCAAGATCAGGTTCGAGAGCATCGCGCCGGCCATTCCGCTCCTACTGGCGGACTCTCCGGATGAGAGCCTGCAAGCCGTCGCAGAGGAACCCGGCGCCCGCGGGGAAATGAGTTCGGGAGGCCCAGGCATCGACGCTGGCGATATCGAAGTTCGTCGGGACGAGAACGAATCGCTGCGGATTGCCTTGGAAATCAATTGGACTGAACCGGGCAGGATCGGTGATGACCTTCGCCACCACGTTCCCGTTCCAGTCAAACTTGCCGAGATCGTTCTGCCAGTCCAGCCCTCTGCCGTCGTTGTAACCCACCGAAAGATGCGGCTGATTCGCGCGAGGCCCGCGCTGCTCGCCCAGCGTTTTGAATCGCACCAGAACGTTTCCGCTCTGCCAGAAGAGCTGGTAGCCTCCTTCCGGGCCATACGGCTCCGCGCGAATCAGGCGGTAGCCACTCTCCGTCAGAGTCCGGTCCAGTTCGCTCAACCGGGCCGGGCGCATCCTCCCGCTGCCGGACTCAATCAGTCTCGGCATGAGACGTCTGGCCGCAGCCGTCGCGGTCCGCAGTTGGCTAGGAGCCGAGGCAGGAAGTGCGCCGTTGATGACGCGCAACTGAGGACCACGTTGCGCGGACGGAGGCGAGTCCGTCAGCTTTTCGGCAAAGCGTTCCGCCAGATCCGTCCGCGAACCGCCCGAGAGTGGAACCGTTGTCCTGCGTGGCGGTCTAGGCGGAGGAGCCGGTTGTTGGGCCCGGCTTCGATAGAATGCGGCGCCCATCACGGAAACCTGAATGATGTCGGCGACGCCGCCGGCAAACGCGGCCCAGGCGACCGCCTCATCGTTGTCAACGTTATTATTGACGCAGCTTACATAGGTGACCGACGCCGTGAGAGAGGACTGAACGACCGCCAATCCGGCCATGATCCGGTCCGCCGGATTGAGCATTCCGGGCCGCCACGCAATTCCGCGGCCGTTGTCTACGTCTATGGCCGGGCTCTCGGCGAGCGCGAGCACGGTTCGCCACGCGCCGGGATGGGCGGCCTGGTACGTTTGCATCGCTTGCCGCACCGCGCCGTTCTCAGCCAGCGTCCGAAAGAAACTCCGCACATCCTCAACCCCCAGCCCTCCCCGCGCCGCCGGAAAGTCCTCGCGAATCAGGTCTGCCATCGTCTGGGGGTTGTTCAGACGATCCGGGGACCAGGACCCCCACCTCCTGGCGCGTTCGTTGTTGATCATCCACAGTAGCTGTTCTGCTTGGATTGCCATGGTCTTGTTCCTCCTCGGTTAGGGCTTTTGGTGATGAACTCTGCCGGTGCCGTTCCTACCGCGATCTTGCACGGCGCCGCGCGATGCGGGTAGTAACCGGCTGTTAGCGCTTACGGTAAGCGTCTTTTTTGTCAGCTTGTTAGGAGGAAATAACTACTGAATTGCCGCCATCCAGATGTTCGAGGTGACGTCGGTTAGATTGAAGGCCACCCGGCCGCGCACGACAGAGAGCCAGCTTCCCGACAGCGGATAGTGCTGAACCGTGTGGAAGTGGCGCACGGCCAGAGGCTCTCCCCGCGGGTGTTTTGTCTCCGGATCAAGCCGGACTGCCCACAGACATCGGTGATCGTCCCGTGTGGCGAAAAAGTAAAGCAGATCCCCGTCAGGCGACCAGCGCAGGTAGAGGTGGTACATCTCTTCGGTGACCGGAATCCAACTCCCCGCAGGGCCCAATTGGGTTCCGTCGAACGGAACAATGAATGCCTTCAGCTTTTCTTGGCCCTGTTTTCGGGTCACCAGCGCGATCCAGCGCATATCCAGGCTGAAACTCGCTTCGATGCTCACGATTACGGGATCGCTCAGAAGCCGGGTCCTGGTTCCAGTGAGCGTGTTCACCAGATGCAAGCCCCACGGCTCCGCTCCGCGGTACAGAAGCAAGCCTCCATCCGGCGACATGTCCATGGGGTGCTCGCACTCATCGCACAGCTTGTGCGGCAGCCGGCTGGACAAATCCACCGTGTAAATCGCTCGCCGCCGGCCCTCTAGAACCTGATAGGCCACCTTATCCAAATTGGATGAAGCGACCGGCTGATCGTCGGGGCCCGGATTGCTCGTCAGGCTCTCTTCCTTGCCTGTCGTCAGATCCTTGATCCAGATGTCGGGATTTCCGGATCGCGCCGAAGAAAAGACAAGCCGCAAGCCGTCCGCCGAAAGCAAAGGCCGCGTCCCTTCAACTCCTCCTACCAGCGAAGCGTCCCGCGTCATCTGCTCCATCTCGCCGCGGCCCACGCCGCGCGCAGCCTCCACTGGGAGGCTCCACAGGTGACTTACGCTGGTGTCGGTGGCAAAGATGAGGCGGAATGGCTCGGCCGCCCGATAAAGTACGCGCGGGTGGTCGATTCCCGGTCCGGGCACAAGCTGGCGGGCGGGACCGGCCACCTTCCACGTTCCGGCGGACAACGGGACGCTCCACAGATTTCCCATGCCGTCCACTTTCAGAACAAATACGACTTCTGTCCCCATCCAGTCCGACGGGCAGGCGGTTTCGTCGAAATCCCTCAGACCACTCCGGCGTAGCTGAGCGGCCACGCCCGTTGGCGCGGCAGGCCTGTCACGGTCCAGAGAAACTACCCACCAATCGTAGCCTTCCTTCACCGCCCCTACAAAAATCAGGTGCTTCCCGTCGGGCGTCCAAAGTGGGCAAGCCGTGCCATGGACGTCTCCTGAAACGCGGATAGGATCGCCTCCGGTGGCGGGAATCACTTGAATGCCATCCTGAGCGAAGGCCACCCACTTTCCATCCGGCGAATACCGGGGAGAGTAGCCTCCGGCGGCGATGCGGCGTTCCTGACCGCCCAGCACGGAGACGGCATAAATCCCTCCCCCTTCGCGCCAGGAACGGAAAACCAGGGACGAGCCGCCGGGAGAAAAATCCGGGGAGGTGTCGGCCGCCGGATTGTGGGTCAGTTGGGTTGGAGCGCCGCCGGAGAGAGGTTGTACCCAGATGTTGGCGTCTCCCCGCGTTCCCCGGTCGGAGGAGAATGCCAGCAGCCTGCCGTCATCCGAGATGGTGGGATGAGTAGTCTGCCCGCTATCGGAGGTGAGACGGGACAGACTCAGGCGGAGCGATTCCTGCGTTCTTGCGGGTTGGGCGAAGCGCCAGATGGCGAAAACGCCCGCCAGGACAACAAACCAAAGCGCGGCACGCCAACTAAGGTTTCGCGTGGCGGGAGCGGAAGGATGAGCCGCCGGAACTTGCGCCGAAGCCGCCGCCGCCGCGCTCCCTTCGCCCGGAATCCGCTCACCAATGACAGGCGTGTAACTACCCTTCTGCAAGCCGATGCGGATGCCGTCCGCCGAACCCTCGTTTTCGTAGTATTCCTGGAGGCGCTTCCGCAGCTTGCCCGCTTGCACGCGGACAATCGGATCGATCCGGGGGTCGAAGGCTTCGCCGCGCTCGAATACATCGACCCCAATGAGATACTCCTTCAATTCGGCGCCGCGGCCCTCCAGCGTCTCCTCCACCACGAAGCTGAGAAACCGGGCGAGGCTGGGCGCCCCGGCAAATCCCTGGCTGGCCAGTATCTTCGCCAGGTGGAGGCGAACCGCCTCCGGAGCGGGATGCTCAGAGCTACTCTTCACAGGGCTGCTCCTAGGGGTGTCAACAGTATAGTATGCGTCCCGACAACAGGATGTATCCCCCAAAAGCGGGCCTCGGATGCATCCATCTTCTCCTCAGCTGCGCGAAATTCCGGCTGACTCAAGAACCGATAAACAATACAGCGGATGAGTTGACGCGGGGCCACGGCCTCCCGCTGATCTGTGAATCTGCGCTCGGGGCCTCCGGCGCGTGTCGCGCACTTTGAGACACCCGGCATGGGAATTTACTGACTTCCTTTGTCTGTGGGCCAGATGGAACTGGCCTGTTGATCCAAACCTCCGAGGGTAATGGTAGTGGCTCCGGCGCTTGACCGCTATGCGCGCATCGGCGATGTGAAGACCGGGATCGAAGAGGCGCGCAAGGCATGGACCGCGGCCGGCAGGCCGGGATTGGGCGCGCGGGACTATACTGGCTCGAACATGGCGGAACGCAACGGCATCGTGCTCACATTGATTCTGCTGGCCGCGGTTCATCCGTTGTCGGCGCAGCGTGTGTATCCGGCGGCGAAGCAAGGTGGCCAGTACATGCACAATTACTACATCTCGCCGGCGCCATCGACTACGCCGTGGGCGCCGGCATGGTCGCCCGACGGGCGGTCGATTGCGGTGGCGATGCATGGGTCCATCTGGCGCGTTGACCCGGCCAGCGGCGCGGCGACGGAGATCACGTACGGGAAGTCGTATCATTCGTCTCCCGCTTGGTCACCCGATGGTAATTGGCTGATCTATACGGCTGACGACGATGCCCGCTCGATCCAGCTTGAGATCCTCAACGTGGCAACCGGGGAAGCGAGCGCACTCACCAGCGGAGAAGCGATGTATCTCGATCCAGTATTTTCGCCAGATGGGAAGAAACTTGCCTTCGTTTCCACGAAGCCCTCGGGAAACTTCAACCTCGCCGTGCGCGCGATTCAAGGCGGCAATTGGGCCGGCCCGGAAGAGGCGCTGACCCGCGACAATCGCTACCCGCGCGACCGGCTCTATTTCAGCGCCTGGGATATTCACACGCAGCCGGCTTGGACGCCCGACGGGAAGGAGATCGTATTTGTATCCAACCGCGGCGTTCCGTTGGGCTCGGGCGATGTCTGGAGAATGCCGGCGGAGCCGCGCGCGGATTGGAGTGCCACGCCGGTTCTGCGCGAGCAGACACTATATCGCACGCGGCCGGATGTATCACACGACGGGAAGCGCATCGTCTACTCGTCGACGGCGGGCGCGGCGGATCAGTTCAACAACTTGTATGTGACGCCGCTGGCCGGAGGCGCACCGTACAAGATGACGTTCGGGACGTATGACCACTTTCATCCACGGTGGTCGCCGGACGGGGAAGCGATTGCCTACATCGCCAATGAGGGCGGCCTGCCGCAGCTTTGGCTGCTGGAGACGTATGGCGGGAAGCGGCGCAAAGTTGAGATCACCTCGCGGAAATGGAAGCGTCCAATGGGCCGCCTGTCCGTGCGCGTGGTGGACGATGCCACGGGTTCGCTGTTGCCCGCGCGCATTCACGGTCTTGCCTCGGACGGCAAGTTCTATCCGCCGTTCGATTCGTACTCGCGGCTGGGCAACGCCTCGATTCACACGTTTCACACGAAGGGACAATACACGGTGGACGTGCCGCCCGGCGGCATGACGATCGAGGCGGTGCATGGATTCGACTATCTACCCGGCGCGGTGTCCGTGAATGCGGAGGCGAACCGCGAGACAGCAGCGGAGATCCGGCTCAAGCGCATCGCCAACCCTGCCGCCTCGGGCTGGCACAGCGCCTCCACGCACGTTCACATGAACTACGGCGGCAATCTCCACAACACGCCCGAGAATTTGCGGTTCATGGCCGATGCCGAGGGTATGGACGCGATCATGGACTTGGTTGCCAACAAGGACAACCGCATTCTCGACCACCAGTTCTTTGGCAGAGACACCGATACGATTCACTACGGCGAAGAGTACCGGCCGCCGTTTTATGGGCACGTGTTCTTCCTGGGGCTGAAGGAGCACCTGATTTCACCGTTCACCACGGGCTACGAGGGCACGGCGATTGAGAGCCTTTATCCGAGCAACACGGACATGTTCCGCAAGGCCCGGGCGCAGGGAGCGATCAACGGCTATGTCCACGCCTTCGCGGGCAACGGCGATCCGCTAAACGCGCAACTCGGCGTCGGCAAGGCGTTCCCCGTGGATGTTGCGCTGGGTACGGTCGATTGCCTGGAATGGTCCAGCGCATCGAAGGCGTCGTTGTTGGTGTGGCACCACGCGTTAAACAACGATTTTCCCGTGACGCCGGCGGGAGGTGAGGATTCGATTTCGAACCTGCATCGAACCAAGCTGGTTGGAGGCGTGCGGACTTTTGCCTACACGGGCTCGCGATTTTCACTGGCTTTGTGGTTGGAGGCGGTGCGCGCGGGCCGGACTTACTTCAGCACGGGTCCGCTGTTGGAGTTGCGCGTGAACGGGAAGCTTCCGGGGGAGAAGATTGATTTGGAGAGCGCGGGTGAGGTGGTCGTGGAGGGCTCGGTGCATTCGATCGCGCCGCTGTCGCGAGTCGTGCTCTACCGTAACGGGGCCGTGTACAAGACACTGGGCGTGGGGGCCTTTCGCGAACGGATTCGCGTGGAGGAGAGCGCTTGGTTCTCTCTCTACGCCGATGGCGGGAACTACCGGCTGCTTGATGGCGAGTATCCACAGGCGGCGACCAACGCCGTTCGTGTGTATGTGGCGGGGAAGCCGATCCGGAATGCCGCCTCGGCGCAGTACTTCGTGCGATGGATTGACCGGCTGACGGAGATGGCCGAGGCGTGGCCGTGGTGGCGCACCTCGGCGGAGAAGGCGCATGTGATGCGACAGTTTGGCCAGGCCAGGGCTGTCTACGCGAACCGCTGATTTGTGGGCGAGCCGCTATTCGGCGCGCCCGCCGGGCGGCCATCGCGCCAATACTCCTGGAGCATGAGGGCTACTTTGTCGAGTTGCGAACCCAGTCACGCAACAAACGGACCTAAGAGAGGAGACGCGCGCTATACAGCGGCCATTCTTCATCCGGCAGCGGCCTCCCGAACTGTTCGGCGAGCGCGGCACGCGCAGCAACCTCGCGCTTATCATCAGTCTGAGATTCAGGCATCGGGTTAGCTTCTCCGCAACAAGGGTAGCCTGAAAGCATGGCCAGTAATGAAGAGATTTACGCCAACTGTATAGCGCGGCTCCGCAACCGCCTCAATGTGATCGATGACGTGCTGTCCGGAAAGCTCCCAATTCCACATCAAGGCGTGCTCGCCGAGGTCATCTTCATCCAATTCCGGAAATCGCTGGAGGAACTCGCGTTCGCCTCGCTGTCTGCCAACGAGGACGAATATTCCAAGATGCATGCCAAGTTTTCCGTCCACTGGCGAGCAAACGACATGCTGACCGAGCTTGAAAAAGTGAATCCCGGCTTTTATCCCGTCGCGGTGGAAGCTCCGAAGGAAACGCCGCGGGGCCTCAAGCACGTCGGTCGCTTGGCCGATGGTTTCATGACCCGAGAGGAATTCGCCAAACTGTACAAATACTCCTCGGAGGTCCTGCACACCCGCAACCCGTACAAGGAAGGCGACCCGACGATCAGCATCGGCTACACCGTCGAAGAATGGCTGGCCCGGTTTCGCAAGTTGCTACGGTGGCATTTCATGACACTGGTGAACCACAACGCCGTTCTCTGCACAATGCCCGATCAGGGATTGATTCACGTCTATCCCTTGCAGCGGCTCCCATGATAGGCGAGACAAGTTAATACGGTCCCGAAGCCGTATGGTATGGAGGATGCCGAACCGCAACAGCTCGACTCAAAATAGCCCAATGGCGTCAAACGGCGTCAAGGAATTTCGTATAACAAGACCTCGGCCTGCTATCTCTGATGCGCCGCCATCGCCATAACCTCAAACCCGAGCAGAAATTCCGCTTGCGGGCCATCTGCGAGTTGCGCCAGTCCGGACTGGCGCAACTGGTCACGCTCGGCGACACGCTTCATTCCTGGTCGGAGAAGATCGTCCGCATGTGGCGTTTCACCCGCAACAACGGCATCACCGAAGGCTTCCACAACAAAATGGAAACCATCACCAGACAGGCGTACGGATTCCGTAACTTCGAAAACTACCGGCAACGCGTGCAGGTGCTCTGTTCTTAGAAAGGTTTGGGATTGGGGCTGGCCCCCGAAATTGGCGTAGAGCCGTGGAATGGTGGGCGCGACAGGACTCGAACCTGTGACCTCCTGCGTGTGAAGCAGGCGCTCTAACCAACTGAGCTACGCGCCCGAAAGCGGAAACTTCGAGTTTACCACACGGCCCCACGACGCCCTACCGGTAGGTCAACAGCGCCCGGTCGCACAGGTGCGGCGTCGCGTTGAAGACGCTCATCGTGAACCGCGCGCCGTCGAACAGGAACTCGGAAAACGCCGCGTTGCGCGTCATCCACGTCAAATCGAGCGTCGCCTTCCCTGGCAGTCCCAAGGCATACTGCACGGCTGCCGCCGACGGCCCGCCCGAGGTGAACACCACAGTCGAGCCGCCTTTCGGCGTCGCTCGCCGCGTCTCTTCCAACGCCTTGTGCACGCGCGCCGTGAACTCATCCCAGGTGCCCACGCCGGCGTCGGCCACCTCGCCGGCCAGCCACCGCGCCGTCACCTCCTGAATCAGCAGGTCCAGCGCACGCTCCTTGCCTGAGGCCTCCGAGGCCGCCTCAAAGTCCGCCGCCCACCGCCGTATGTGTTCGTGCCGCCCCGCGAGTTGCGGCGTGAACGTCCTCACCACAGGCTCGGCCGGATACTCATCCAGTTCCTCCAGCACCACCGGAGCGGGCCACTCCCGTCCGGCTTCCCGGAACACCTCGCCCACAATGGCCGCCGTGTCCCTCTGGCGCACTCGCGGTCCCGTATACACACGCTCGAATCCCGCGCCCATGCGCACCCAATACTCGCCGAGCAGCCGCGCCTGCCGCCGTCCCAGTGGCGACAACTCATCGTAGTTCTGCGCCAGGTAACTGGCCTGCCCGTGCCGCACCACTGTCAGCCTCGCCATATCGTGGATGTGCGCCTCCTGCACGCCGTTCGGCACGCCCTGCCGTGTCATTGCGCCGGGCCCCTCCGGGCCACGCCTCCGGCAAAGCCAGGCCCTGTCAGCACGCGCCCCGGCCGCGCCCCCGTCACCTTGCCATTCAGAATCACCGCTCTGCCGTTCACAATCACATGCTGGAAGCCCACGGCATAGGAGTGCGGCCGCTCGTAGGTCGCCGTATCGCCCGCCACCGCCGGATCGAACACGGCGATATCGGCCTTCATGCCCGGCCGCAGCACGCCCCTATCGCGCAGGCCAAACCGCGCCGCGGGCAGCGACGACATCTTCCGGACGGCCTCCTCCAGGGAGATCGTCTTCCTCTCCCGCACATAGCGCCGCAGCACCCGCGCGAACGCCCCATAGCTGCGCGGATGCGGCATGGTGCGCCCCGGCGCGAGCAGTTCGCCATCGCTGGCGATCATCGTGTACGGCGCGCGCAGAAACCGCTCCACATCCGCCTCGTCCATCGCGTGATACACCGCCGAACAACCGCCCTGCAACTGAATCCCGATCGCCGTCTCGGCCGCGTTCTCCAGCGTCGCTTCGAGCCCGGCCTCGCGCGTCAACCCGGCCAGCGATTTTCCCGCCAGCTTCGGATCGAAGCCGCACGCCGCCATCACCACATTCCTCGCGTCACCCGCCCCGCGGCCCTCGCGCAGCACCGCCACCACCTCCGCCTTGATCTTCGCCCGTGTCTCGGGCGCCATCAGCCGCTCGCGCAATGCCTTCGCCCCTCCCGCCATCGACCACTGCGGAAACATCGCCGACGTGCCCGTCGAGGACGCCGTGTAGGGGTACAGATCCAGTGTGGCGTCAACGCCGCGCCGCCGCGCCGCATCCACAATCTCCAGCACCTTCGCGCTCCATCCCCACTGCTTTCCCCCCACCACCTTCACATGTGTCTGTTGCGTCGGCAGTCCGCCCTCCTCGCCAATCCGCACCGTCTCCCGCGCCGAATCCAGTACGCCCTCGGCTTCATTCCGTACATGCGACGTGTGGATGCCGCCGTAAGCCGCCACCACCTTCGCCAACTCGATCACCTCTTCCACGGGCGCGTAGTTGCCGGGCACATAGAACAGACCAGTGGACATTCCGAACGCCCCATCGAGCATTGCCTGCCGCACCATTTCTTTCATTTTTTGGATCTCGGCGTCAGACGCTTTCCGATTCTGGGAGCCCATCACGGCGTTGCGCACGCTCCCATGCCCCACCATGCTGCCGAAGTTTACCGCCGCCGGCGCCGCGCGCACGCGATCCAGAAATGGCCCCAGCGGAATGGGTGAACTTCCATCCGGCCCTTCGATAATCGTCGTGATGCCCTGCCGCGTCGAGCTCTCCGCCAGCGGCACGTCGAAGATGCCGCGCCGTCCGTGCGAATGCGTGTCGACAAAGCCCGGCACAACGGCCAAACCTCTTGCGTCAATCGTTTGCGCCGCCGCGTGCGGAGCCAGCTTTCCCAAGGCCACGATCGTATCGCCCTGAATTGCGATATCCCCAACAATCCAAGGGCTTCCCGTGCCGTCGTAGATGCGCCCGTGGCGGATCAACAGGTCATACGGAAGGCTTTGCCCGCTGGCAATGGTAAGAGAGGCGAGAAGCGCGGAAAGAATGCGCACAGAACCATTCTATCCGCCTGCTCCGGCCGGGCCCGGCGGGAGCACCACTGGCGCGGCTATGCGCGCCTGGCGCATCCAGCGGACAAACTACACAGGGGATGTGACGGAACTACACAAGATTGGAGCCGCGCGCCTACCGGTTTGTCTTCGGCGAGGAAGACAGCATCGCCAGGAAAAGCCCCAGAATCAAGAACCCCGCGATTATGGCTGAGATCATCATGGCCAGTCGAACTCCCGTTTAGCGATTCTGATTGCATTCGATGTGCCAAGCCCGCGCCCGGTTGCATCGAACTGTCCCGGCTGCTTGCGCCGCTAATCCTATCGGCGCTCCCTCTCTACTCCAATAGGCGATTTCTGCCGCCGGCACGGATCAATATCCTTCTTTTTTGCTCTGCCGGCGCCAAGCAGGTGAATCGTGCATCCGGCGAGCCGGGTCTTTCCCTCAGCCCTCACTCGGGGTTTGGCTATAGGCCCATCAAGGCGCGGTCAGCCTGGCTCCCGCCCTCTCCCGCCTCGCGGAGGCCGCCCCGGCAATCTCGTATAAACTATCCGCTACGTCATGTGGCCTCAACACTACACTCCGGTTGGCGAAAGTCTGGCCCTGTCCTCGGTCTGCGCGGCCCTGCCCATCTTCGTTTTGCTGGTCATGATCGGCATCCTGCGCAAGCCTGCCTGGATCGCCGCCATGGCCGGACTCGCCGGCGCCCTCATCGTCGCCCTGCTCGTCTATGGCATGCCCGCCGGAACGGCCTTCGCCTCCGTCCTGTATGGCGCCTCGTTCGGGCTGTTCCCCATCGGCTGGATCGTCTACTGGGCCATCGTCTTGTACCGCATCACCGTCGAAACCGGGAACTTTGAAATCATCAAAGACTCCATCGGCGGCCTCACCGAAGACCGCCGCCTGCAGGCCATGCTGATCGCCTTCGCCCTGGGCGCCTTCATCGAGGGCGCCGCCGGATTTGGCACGCCCGTCGCCGTGGCCGCCGCCATGCTCACCGGGCTCGGCTTCTCACCCTTCTACGCCGCCTCCATCTGCCTGCTGGCCAACACCGCTCCGGTGGCCTTCGGCTCCATCGGTATTCCCGTTGTCACGCTGGCCGGCATCACGTCGCTGCCTGTGAACGAACTGAGCGCCTGGGTGGGCCGCATCTGCGCCCCGGTGTCGGTGTTCGTGCCCGCCTACCTCGTGATGGTCATGGGCGGCGCACGCGCCTTGAAAGGCGTGCTTCCGGCCGCCATCCTGTGCGGAACGGCCTTTGCCGGCACACAGTTCTACGTCTCCAACTACATCGGACCGCAGCTCACCGACATCCTCGCCGCACTGGCCGCCATCTTAGTCATGGTGGTGTTGCTGAAGGTCTGGAAGCCCTCCGACACGTTTCACCTTGCCGAGGAATCCAGCCCGCAGTTGAAGCCCGCTCCGCATGGCGCGGGGCGCACGCTTCTGGCCTGGTCGCCGTATCTCTTCCTGGTCTTCTTCGTTCTGCTCTGGGGCCAGAAGCCCGTGCAGGAGGTCTTGAACGCCGCCACCACCAAGTTCCCCTGGCCCGGACTCCACGGCATGGTGCAGCGCATGCCGCCCGTGGTGGCCGCGCCCGCGCCCTATGCCGCCGAATACACCTTCAACTTCCTGAGCGCCGCCGGGTCGGCCTGCATGTTCGCCACGCTCGCCTCGATGCTCGTGCTGCGCGTCTCCATCGGAAAATATGCCGGCATCCTGGTGGCCGTTGGCAAGCAGCTTTTCTTCTCCATGGTCACCGTCGCCGCCGTCCTGGGACTCGCGTTCCTGATGAACTACTGCGGCGCCACCTCCACGCTCGGCCTCGCCTTTGCCGCCACCGGCGCCGCCTTCCCCTTCTTCAGCGCCATGCTCGGCTGGCTCGGCGTCTTCCTTACCGGCAGCGACACCTCGGCCAACGCCCTGTTCGGCAACCTGCAGGTGGTGACCGCCAACCGTCTCGGACTCGACCCCGTCCTCATGGCCGCCGCCAACTCCTCCGGCGGCGTCATGGGCAAGATGATCTCGCTGCAATCCATCGCCGTGGCCGCCGCCGCCACCTCCATGCAGCCCGCCGACGAGTCGCGCCTGTTCCGCTTCACGCTCCGCCACAGCATCTTTCTGGCCAGCGTGCTCGGCGTGATCACGTTCTTGTATGCTTCCCTGCAAAAGTAGATGTGGCGCAACAGCGCCGCCCCAGAGGTTCCATTGCCACGCCTGACGCTCTCTCTCCTGCTCGCCGGACTTCCGGCGCTGCTGCTTTCCTCCGATGACAGCCCCGCCCTGGTGGCGCGCGCCCGGGCCATCCACGCCCGCGTCCTTACGCTCGATACCCACAACGACATCAACCCCGCCTACTTCACTCCCGAGTGCAACTACACCATGCGTCTCACCACGCAGGTGAATCTGCCGAAGATGGCCGATGGCGGAATGGATGTGGCCTTCCTGATCGTCTACACCAGCCAGGGGCCGCTGACGCCGGAAGGCTACGCCAAGGCTTACAGCCAGGCCATCGCCAAGTTCGACGCCATTCACCGCCTCACCACGGCCATTGCACCGGACCGCATCGGCCTCGCGCTCACGCCCGCCGCCGTCATCGCGCTGCACAAGCAAGGCAAACGCGCCGCGGTGATCGGCGTCGAAAACGGCTACTCCATCGGAACCGGGATCGGCCGCGTGAAAGAGTTCTATGAACGTGGCGGCCGCTACATGTCGCTCGCCCACAACGGCAACTCGCAACTGGCCGACTCCAACACAGGAGAGCGCCAAGGCTACCTCTATCACAACGGACTGTCGCCGCTTGGCCGCGAGGTGATCGCCGAAATGAACCGCCTCGGCATGATGGTCGATCTTTCGCACCCCTCCAAGGGCGCCAACCTCGAAGCCTTACGCCTGTCCCGCGCGCCGGTCATCGCCTCCCATTCCGGCGTCCGCGCCCTGGCCCATAGCAGCCGCAACATGGATGATGAACAACTGCTCGCCCTTAAGAAGAACGGCGGCGTAATCCAAATCGTCGGCTTCGGCCCATACCTGAAAGATGAGACTCCGGGGCGCGCCGCGGCGCTGTCCAAACTCCGCCGGGAGATGGGCGTGACGCGCGTGCGTGCGGCCGGCGTCGAGGCGTCCACACAGCGGTCCTGTCCCCTGGAAGACACGTCCACGCTCTCCGCCGCTCCCGCACCATCGCCAGAAAGCCTGCTCCCGCCCGCCCGGCGGGAAGAGTACAGGAAGCGTCTGGCTGAGATCGACGCCCACTTTCCCCCCACCGCGCCCGCCAATGTCGCCGACCTGGTGAACCACATCGGCTACGCCGTGCGGAAAATCGGCATCAACCACGTCGGCATCGCATCGGACTTCGATGGCGGAGGAGGCATCCAAGGGTGGAACAGCGCCGCCGACGCGTTCAACGTGACGCTGGAGCTGGTGAAACGCGGCTACACCGAAGAGCAGATTGGCAAGCTGTGGGGCGGGAACCTGCTGCGGGTTTGGGGCGAAGTGGAACAGGTGGCCAGAAAGCTTCAGACTGGCAGGTAGGCCCGGCTTCAGTTCGCGTTCACGATGACGCCCGTCACGGCGCCCGCGCTCAAACGCACGGTGCCCACCGTGTGGCCCTTTTCCTGGTAGTACAAAACCTCTTGAATCTGGTTTCCCTCGGGAATCACCACACGCGCCACGGGCGTGCCCAGGGAGCCAAAAACATCCGCGCGGCTGGCGCCTTCGGCGATATTGGTTAATCGCTCCGGGGTGATCGCCCTCCGCGCGGGAACTGCCGGCTGCGCCAGCGTGAACTGCCGCAGCCAAATCGGCGTGGGCATCCAGTTGGATGCCTCACTCGCCGCACCCCTCAGCGCCAGGGTCCTGACAGGCGTTCTCTGCTTCCGGGCCGCTGCCTCCCTCTCAAGACGCAGCCGCTCGGCCTCCGCCGCCTGTCGCTTCCGTAACGCTTGCACCTCCTCATCGCTCAGTTCCAGCGTGGGAGGCTCCCCTCTGTTCGCGGCTTTCCGAGCCGCCGCCCCGGTTTTCCCGAAGATGGCCGTGATGCCGTTGCTCACGTGCTTCCCGGCGGCGGTCCCTGCCACTGTGCCCGCGCCCGCGGCCACGCCGTACTGCACCATCGACTGCCCCGCTGACTGGGTAGGAATCAGCCAGATCGTGACCACCGTGGTTAGTACCGCGCTTGCCGTACGCATGGGCTTCTCTTGTGTCTCATACTAGAGCCCCCCGGCCGCCCCGCCTACTAGGCTTTCACCTGAGCCGGCTCCATATCTTCCCTGATACGCCCGTACTACGCGCCTCCCCTCATGTGCGCACTCCCCCCAATCCTGTACACTGTTCAGTTTTGGATGCTGCTCCAACTCACCCAGATTGAGAAGCGCTTCGGCGGCGTAACCGCACTGCGCTCCGGCAATCTCCAAGTCCAGGCGGGCGAGGTCCACCTCCTGATGGGCGAAAACGGCGCGGGCAAATCCACGCTCATGAAAATCGTCGCCGGGCTCTATCAACCCGACGGCGGAAGCTTCCTCTGGCGCGGCCAGCCCGTCCGCCTCACCCGCCCCGCCGACGCCTCCGCGCTGGGCATCGCCATGGTGCACCAGGAATCGCTGCTGGCGCCCCATCTCACCGTGGCCGAAAACATCTTCCTCGGCGCCCTTCCCTCGCGCGGCTTCGGCTTGGTGGACCGCCGCCGCGTGCACGACGAAGCGGCCCGCCTGATCGCCACGCACAACTTCCCCCTGCAGGCCGGCTGGCGCGTGGAGCGCCTCTCGCCCGCGGGCAAGCAACTGGTGGAAATCTGCCGCGCCATTCACCGCGGCTCCTCGCTGCTCATCTTCGACGAGCCCACCAGTTCGCTCTCCGAAGCCGAAACTCGCGAGGTCTTCCGCATCGTCGGCACGCTGCGCGAACGCGGCGCGGGCGTCATCTACATCACCCACCGTCTGGATGAGCTTCGCTCGCTCGGCGACCGCGTCACGGTCCTGCGCGACGGAGAAACCGTGCACACGGCGCCCATGACGGAGTGCACCACCGAGTCCATCATTCAGCACATGGTGGGCCGCCCCGTGACGGCCATCTATAGACGGGAGCCGCTGCCTCCGGGCGAGGAGCTTCTGCGCGTCGACCGTCTTTCGCTCGATCCCCTTCTCAAGAACATCAGCTTCTCGCTCCGCGCCGGCGAGATCGTCGGCCTCGCCGGTCTCATCGGCGCCGGACGCACCGAACTCTGCCGCGCCATCTTCGGCCTCGACCGCCCCACCTCGGGTTCGGTTTCCGTCGCCGGCAGGGGCGTCGCCATCCGCTCGCCCCGCGAAGCCGTCGCCGCCGGACTTGCCCTCATCCCCGAGGACCGCCAGCACACCGGCCTGGCCACCGCGCTCCCCATCGCCTACAACATCACGCTGGCCCACTTCGACGAGGTCGCCCGCATGGGCTTCCTGCGCCGCGCCGCCGAGGAGTCGGTCTCCCGCAGGTTCATTCAGCAGCTCCGCATCAAATGCGAGTCCCCGCGCCAGCTTGCCGGACGCCTTAGCGGCGGCAACCAGCAGAAGGTGGCCATCGCCAAATGGCTCGTCAAACAAGCTCGCGTCTTCTTGTTCGATGAGCCCACGCGCGGCATCGACGTGGGCGCCAAGGTGGAGGTCTTTGAAACTATGGACGCCCTAGCCCGCGCCGGCGCCGCCGTTCTCATGGTCAGCTCCGAGCTGCCCGAACTGCTGCAGGTCCCCGACCGCATCCTCGTCATGCGCCAAGGTTCGCTCACGGGCGAACTCCCCGGACGCACCACCCAGGAGGAAATCATGCGCCTTGCCGCCTTCTCGCAGGAGGCCAGCGCGTGATTCAACGCCTCCTCCCCTTTCTCACCCTCATCGCCCTGTTCGCCGGGCTCTGCATCGCCTCGCCCCACTTCCTCACCACGACGAACCTCTCCAGCGTCGTCCGGCAAACCGCGGTCATCAATATCATGGCCCTCGGCATGACCATGATCATCATCGCCGGCGGCATCGACCTCTCGGTCGGCTCCATCCTCGCCATGGGCGGATTGCTCGGCTCCATGGCCATGGAGCGCGGGCTCCCCATCATCCCCAGCGTCCTCGCCGGCGTCCTCACCGGACTCATCTGCGGCTTCCTGAACGGACTGATGACGACGCAGCTCCGCATCAACCCGTTCATCGTCACGCTGGGCACGCTCGGCATCTACCGCGGCGTCGCCCTCATGATCTCCAACGGCCTGCCCGTGCATAACCTGCCGGCCGGCTTCAGCTACCTGGGCGAAGGCGCCATCGCCGGCATTCCCTTCGTCTGGTTCCTCCTTGTGGTGTGCGCCGCCGCCGTCCACATCCTTCTGGAACACACCAAGCACGGACGCTTCGCCTTCGCCATCGGCTCGAATCCCGACGCCGCCCTCTACGCCGGCATCCCCACGTCGTTTCATACCGTGACCGTCTACACCATCGGCGGCGCGCTCACCGGACTGGCCGGCATGATCGAAGCCTCGCGCCTCATGACCGGACAGCCCACCGCCGGACAGGGCTACGAGTTGCAGGCCATCGCCGCGGTCGTCATCGGCGGAGGCAGCCTGCGCGGCGGCGAGGGCACCGTCATCGGCACCCTTGTCGGCGCGTTCATCATGGGATTGCTCGCCAACGGCAGCGATCTGCTCGGCATCTCGCCCTACCTCCAACAGGCCATCATCGGCGCCGTCATCATCCTGGCCGTCGCCGTCGATGAGCTGCGCAAGCGCAAACTCGGCTGAGGCGCTCGCAGGCTCGCACGGCTACCGGGGCGTCTGCACGGTGATGTTCCGGTAGCGGATCACCCCATGGTGGTCGCCCTGCAAGAAGAACGGGCCGGGCTCGCCCTCATTGCTGTCCAGCGCTCCGCCCGTCGGCCCCGGAATCTCCACGTTGTCGTGGTACATCTTGCCGTCCCGCACCACGGTCACGCGCCGGCCCACCAGCGTGATGTCGAACGAGGTCCACTGGCCCAGCCCCAGCTCTGCCTCCGCCGGCGGCGGATAGTGGCTATAGATTGCGCCCATCTCGTGGTCCGGCAGCTTGCCGCCCTCGGTGCCGATCTGCACCTCGTACCGCCCGCGCAAATAGATGCCGCTGTTGCCATGCTCCGGACAGTTCACCTCGATGTGCAGCTTGAAATCCTGGAACTTCTCCGTCGTCTTCAGATTCGCCGCCCCCGGCCCTCGGCGTCCTTCCACCTCGGGATTGTCGTTCACCAACTCGCCATCCCGCGCTACCCACTTATTGTTCGACACGTTGCCAATGGGCTCCCATCCCGTCAGGTCCTTGCCATTGAACAGCGCGCGCGGGGCCGTCCAGGCTTTTGGCATCTTGCGGTCCAGCTTGGGTGCGCGCACGCCTGCCAGCCTCGGCCCGGCGGCATCGCCACGCTTCTCCACGCCTGTGAGAGCGTTCTTGCCCGTCTTGCTCAGCTCCCAGCTCACGGCCGGTCCGCGTCCGGCCGGCGATACGGCGATGATCATCTTCGCCCCGTCCATCACGGCGCCCTGAACCGGACGCCATCCGCCGCCGCGCGGCTGCACGCGGCCTTCGATCTTGCCGCCCTTGTCCACCAGCTCCATCCATTGCGGGTACGCCGCGCCGGTGGCCGGAGTCACCGTCATGTCCCACCGGCCCAAAAACGCCTTGGCACTCTGGGCGCTCAACGCCCATGGCAGCGCCGCCGCAAGCAGGGCCGCGCAAAGTGTTGTCTTCATGTCCTCACTCTACCGCGGCTCGAACAGAACGTCGCCGGTCAACCGCGCGCCGCCCAGCCAGGCCGGCGCCAGTACGCGCTCCGGCCCTATGCCTCCACAGGCTCCAGCCCCATCGCCACGCGGCCTGTGAACCGCTGCTGGTGCTTCGTCTGCAATGGATGGAACTGGCCGGCATGGATGTCGCGCAGAACCCGCTCCAGCCCCGCCGCACGATAGTAGCCGCGTCCGCCCACTACCTCCAACGCCTTTTCCGCCGTCCGCACCGAAGCCTCCACGGCGATCGTCTTGCGCACCAGCGCCCGGTTGGCGTGCTCCAGGTTCACCTCTGAGCGCAACTCGTCCGCATTGGCCACCATGCTCTCCAGCGCCATCCGCGCCACCGTCAACTCGTTTTCAACCTCACCCATCAGGATCGAACGCACGCCATCGTCGCCCTTCTTCGCCGCGCTCGTCCGCGCCATCTCCGCCGCAGCCTCCGCCAGCCCGACATACACCGACGCAATCAACGGCAGCGCCACCGTCAGCGTCACATTCCACAACGGGTGATACCGCCCATAGGGCCGCCGCACCGATATCGCCGCCTCGGGAATGAACACCCCTTCCAGCATCACCGAGTGCGACCCGGTGCCGCGCATCCCCATGGCCTCCCAGTCCCGCTCAATGCGCACCCCTTCGGCATTCATCGGCACGGAAAAGTGCAACACCTGCTTGCCCGCCTCGCCGCCGTCCAACTGCCCGCTCGTCACCAGCACATCGCCCGCCTGGCACCCGCTGGCAAAGCTCTTCCGCGCCGTGAACCGGTAGCCGCCCTCGCACCGCTCCAGCCGGCCGCTCGATGTGAGCCAGTCCGACCCACCGGTGCTCACCAGCACCTTCCCGCCACCGGCCACCATGCGCAACAGCTTCTCTCCAGGCCGTCCTTGTCCGTGATTCAGCACCGCCGCCGCCACAAGGTGTTGGTGCATCGACAACGCCAGCGCCGTCGAGCCGCAGTAGTGGCTCATCTCCCGCACCAGCCCGCACATTTCGCTGTACCGCATGCCGCCGCCGCCCAACTCCCGCGGCGCCATGGCCGAAAACAGCTTCGCCTCCCGCATCTGGGCGTAGTTCTCCGCCACAAACGCATCTGAACCGCCCCGCCGCGCCGCTCTGTCTGCGAAGACAGGGCCCAGTCCGTCCACCAGTTCCTTGGCGCTCATTTCCATCACCGCCGTCATTGTCCTGCTCCTTTCGCCGCCAGATCTTCACACATCTATTCACGCGAAAAAAGCAGGCGGCACCGGTTCAGAACAGCGCTCGTCTCACCCCGGAACAAATCCCACGTTGTCGATTAGCCGCACGCCGCCCAGCCAGGCCGCCACCAACACGCGCACCGGCCCCGATACGCGCTCCACCGGCTGCATCGTCCCGGCATCGGCCACTTCGAGATACTCCACCCGCACCGAGGGCTCCCGCCCCACCGTCTCCAACGCCGCCTCCCGCACCACGCGCGCCTCCCGCTCGCCCGCCTCCAGCCGCGCCAGCGCCGCGCGCAATCCCGCGTACAGCACCGTCGCGGCCCGCCGCTCCTCCGCGCCCAGCCGCTCGTTCCGCGAGCTCATCGCCAGTCCGCCCGCCTCGCGCACCGTGGCCACCGGCACAATCTCCACCGCCATGTTCAGCTCCGCCACCATCGTCTGAATCACAGCCAACTGCTGCGCGTCTTTTTCGCCGAAGTAGGCGCGGTCGGCCTCCACCGCGTGGAACAGCTTGGCCACCACCGTCGCCACGCCCCGGAAATGCCCCGGCCGGAAACGGCCGCACAGATGCTCAGCCACGGCGCCCGGCTCGATCCAGGTGGAGAGCGGACGCGGATACATCTCCTCGTTCGAGGGCGCGAATACAATCGACGCGCCCGCTGCACGGCAGGCCTCCAGGTCCCGCTCAAGCGTGCGTGGATACCGTTCAAAATCCTCCGCCTGGTTGAACTGGGACGGATTCACGAAGATGCTCACCACCGTCGCGCCGCACTCGGCCGCGCTCCGCGCGATCAGCGAAACGTGCCCCGCGTGCAGCGCCCCCATCGTCGGCACAAACCCCACCCGCCTGCCTTCGCAACGCGCCGCGCGCACGGCCTCTCGCACGCCGGCAATGGTTGCCATCACCCTCATCCGCGCACCTCGGCCGCATACGCGCCCACGGCTTCCACCACCGCCTCGCCCAACTTCGCATACTGCTTGGCGAACGGCGGCGCACCCGCGCCCGTCAGCCCCAGCAGGTCATAGCACACCAGCACCTGGCCGTCGCAGGCCGCTCCGGCGCCAATGCCGATCGTGGGCACGCGCAGAGCCGCCGTCACGCGTCCGCCCAACTCGTCCGGAATCGACTCCAGCACCACGGCGAAAGCGCCCGCGTTTTCCAGACGCCGCGCATCGTCGAGAATCCGCTCGCGTTCCTCCTCCGTCTTTCCTTGCGCGCGAAATCCGCCCATCAGCTTCACCGATTGCGGCGTCATCCCCACGTGCCCCATCACCGGAATGCCGCACGCCGTCATCCGCCGCACAACCGCCTCCGACGCCACGCCGCCCTCCAGCTTCACCGCGTCCGCTCCGCCCTCCTTCAGAAGACGCACGGCGTTTCGCATGGCCTCCTCCTCGCACGCCTGGTAGGAGCCGAACGGCAGATCGGCCACCACCAGCGCGCGACCCGCTCCGCGCGCCACGGCCCGCGTGTGATGCAGCATCGCCTCCATCGTCACCGGCAGCGTCGTCTCGTGCCCTTCCACCACCATCCCCAGCGAGTCGCCCACCAGCATCACATCCACGCCCGCCTGCGCGAAAAGCCGGGCAAAGGTGGCGTCGTACGCCGTCACCATCACGATTTTTTCGCCGCGCTTCTTCATCGCGGCCAGATGCGGTACACGCACGCGGCGCACAGTCGATTCCATCTCTCCCATTCTAGGTGGCGCGCGGCTTTTCTCCCGCCGGGCTTTTCGCCGTGATACCCGCCGCGCTACCCTGGTTGCTTACCCATGCGCCCCGTCATCACCGAGCGCGACATCCCCGCCTCCGGCGCGCTCAGAATCGCCGCCGGAAGCATCGTCACGCCCTCGGCCCGCGACCTGGCCGCACGCCGCGGCGTCACGCTCCACGAGGTGGACCCCCACGAAGCTCCCGCTCTGGCCCCGCCGGAGCGCACCATCGCCCTCGGCGCCGATCATGGCGGCTTCGCCATGAAGCAGGCGCTGCTTCCCGTCTTCGCCGATTGCGGACTCACCGTCCGCGACACCGGCGTCTATGAGGAAGCTCCGGCCGATTACCCCGACATCGCCTTGGCCGTCGCACTGCTCGTGCAACAGGGCGCGGCCACGCGCGGCGTGATCATCGATGGCGCTGGAATCGGCTCCTGCATGGCCGCCAATAAGGTTCCGGGCGTTCGTGCGGCCCTATGTTATGATGTGGCATCAGCGCGCAATAGCCGCGAGCATAACGATGCGAATGTGCTCACTTTAGGTGGCCGTTTGCTTACCGCGACGCAGGCCGAAAGCGTCCTCCGCACCTGGCTGGGAACCGCCTTCGGAGGAGGCCGTCACGCCGCGCGCGTTGGCAAAATCGCCGCCATCGAAGGCCGCTTTCTCCGCGCTCAGAAAGAATGACGCCTTCCGAACTCGACCAACTTGTCGCTCAGATCGGAGACGAGCTGCTGGCCCGCATGGGACGGCCCCGTCCCCTCTCCGGAGAAGGCCACAATCAGCCTGACCTGGTTTGCCCCGGCTGCACCCAGCGCTGCCCTCAAACCTGCGCCCGCAAAACCGCCGCCATCATCGCCGCCGGCGCCGGGCGCGTCTCGGCCTCCCAAACGCTGACCCGCGTCGACGCCTCCATCGCCTCGCTCATCGATCACACCATCCTGAAGCCGGACGCCACGCGCGCCGACATCGAAAAGGTGTGCGCCGAGGCGCGCCGCTATTCCTTCGCCAGCGTCTGCGTGAACCCCGTGTGGGTGCCGCTGGTGGCCAAACTCCTGGCCGGCTCCGCGGTGAAGGTGTGCACCGTCACCGGCTTCCCGCTCGGCGCCACCACCACGGGCGCCAAGGTTTACGAAACCCAGGAGGCGATTCGTTGCGGCGCGCAGGAAATCGACATGGTGCTCAACGTCGGCGCGCTGCGCGGCGGCGATCACGAGCGCGTAAAACAGGACATCCAGGCCGTGGCCGAAGCCGCTCACGCGGGCGGCGCGATTCTTAAAGTGATCCTGGAAACCTGCCTGCTCGACGACAACCAGAAGGCGATTGCCTGCACCCTGGCCAAACTCGCCGGCGCCGATTTCGTGAAAACCTCCACCGGTTTTTCCACCTCCGGCGCCACCGCGCACGACGTGGCCCTCATGCGCTCCATCGTCGGCCCGGACCTCGGCGTGAAGGCCAGCGGCGGCATCCGCACTCGCGAGGATCTCGACAAGATGGCAGCCGCCGGCGCCTCGCGCATCGGAGCCAGCGCCAGTGTGAAAATCGTCGAGAGCGCCTCCGCGCATTCGCCGGGACAACCGGCGGGCGGATACTGATGGCCACCACACGCAAGCGCGCCGCGCGGTTCGGCGACCGCGCCGAGCTCCTCGACTTCCTCCTCGAAGTCACCACCATCACCAGCTCCACCATCAACCTGGACGACCTGCTGCAACACCTGGCGCAGATCATAGTCCGCGTCGTTCCCGCCGACCTCTTCGCCATCCTTCTCTATAGCGAAGCCCGCCGCGGCCTGCGCATCCGCTACGCCGTCGGCCATCGCGAAGACGTCGTACGCAATCTCCTCATCCCTCTCGACGAAGGCATCACCGGAGTCGCCGCCTCGGCCCGCATGCCCATGCTCGTCAACGATGTCCGGACCAATGAGCACTACCTGCAAGTGGTCAGCGCCGTGCGCAGCGAACTCGCCGTGCCCATGATCGTCCGCGACCGCCTCGTCGGCGTCATCGACCTGCAATCCACGCGCCTGAATGCCTACACCTCCGAGGACTCCGCGCTGGTGCAACTGGTTGCCTCGCGCGTGGCCAGCTCCATCCTGAACGCGCGCCTCTACCGCCAGATCGAGCGCCAGAACCGCACCCTCCGCACCCTTACGCGCCTCTCCCAGCAGCTCAGCCCCATCCTGGAACTCGGCGAGTTGCTCAACGTCATCGCCAAGTCCGTGCGCGCCATCATCAACTTCGACAGCTTCGGCATCTTCCTGCTCGACGCCGAGCGCGCCCTCCTCCGCCACAAGTTCAGCCTCCGCTACGACAAGCGCTTTGACCTCGACAACATTCCCGTTGGTTCCGGCATCACCGGCTACGCCGCCCAAACCCGCCAAATCGTCCGCGTCGAGGATACACAGTCCGATCCCCGCTACATCGAGGTGACCCGCGGCATCCGCAGCGAAGTCGCCGTGCCCTTGTTGAACCGGGGCAACCTGGTCGGCGTCATCGACCTGGAAAGCGAACGCGTCGGCTACTTCACCCAGGAGCACGAGCAGACTCTCACCATGCTCGCCCCCCTCATCGCGCAGTCGCTCGTCAACGCCCAGCTCTATGACGAAATCGCCACGGCCAACGAGCGGATGGAGTATGACCTCGCCGCCGCCCGCGAGGCCCAGTCCCTGCTGCTGCCGCGCGAAGCGCCCGAGATTCCCGGCCTCGATATCGCCGTCCTGGCCCGCCCGGCGCACGAAATCACCGGCGATGTCTTCGACTTTGTCGAGCACAGCGAAGAGTATTCGGCCATCCTGTTCGGAGACGTCAGCGGTAAAAGCGCCGCCGCGGCCCTCTACGGCGCCATGGTCAGCGGACTGTTCCGCACCATCGCTCCGCGCCGCCGCTCGCCCGCCCAGCTTCTGCAGACGCTGAACCGCGTCCTGCTGGAACGCCGCGTCGGCGGCCGCTACCTCACCCTGGTCGTCATGCTCTGGGACCCGGCCACGGGCGTCTTCACCATCTCCAACGCCGGCAATACGCAGCCGCTCGTGCTGCGGGGCGGGGAAGTGATCATGCCGCCGCTCGAAGGCGTTCCGCTCGGCCTGCTCAGCGGCACACAGTACGACGAGGTTACGTTTCAAACAGAACCGGGCGATCTTGTCGTTCTCTACTCCGACGGCATCCAGGACCAGACCGCCCCGGACGGCGGCGAATACGGCATCCTCCGCCTGGGGCCGCTTCTGAAACGCCTTTGCGGCCGCTCCGTCCAGGAGATCGCCGCCGGCATCCTGGAAGATGTCGACAACTTCCGCCAGCACCTGCCCATCGCCGACGACCAGACGCTGGTCATCATGAGAGTAAAGGAACCGCACACCGCATGAGCGCACACGACTATCTGGGCGAAGGTTTCTCCTATCGCCAGGACGTCCTGTTCTGCGAGGACGTGGAGCTGGCCCGCGTCGCCGCCTCGGCCGGAACGCCCTGCTACGTCTACTCGCGCCACGGCATCCTGTCCCGCTACCGCGCCTACGACGAGGCCTTCGGCGGCACGCCCCACCAGGTCTGCTATGCCGTCAAGGCCAACTCGAACCTCTCCATCCTAAAACTGCTCGCCGGGGCCGGATCGTCGTTCGACATCGTCAGCGGCGGCGAACTCTTCCGCGTCCTCAAGGCCGGTGGCGATCCCGCGAAGATCGTCTTCAGTGGCGTCGGCAAGACCGCGGCCGAAATCGAAGAGGCCCTCGCCGCCGGCATCGGCTGCTTCAACTGCGAATCGGAAACTGAACTGGCGCTCATCGACGCCTGCGCCTCCCGTCTGGGCAAGCGCGCCCGCTGCGCCCTGCGCGTGAATCCCGACATCGACGCCAAGACGCACCCCTACATTTCCACTGGTCTCAAGGACAACAAATTCGGCATCGGCATCGGAGAGGTTGAGGACGTCTACCGCCGCGCCCTGAATCTGCGCCACGTCACCATGGCCGGCGTCTCCTGCCACATCGGCTCGCAGATGCTCGACCCGGCGCCCATCGGAGAGGCCGCGGACCGCATTCTCGCCCTCACCGCCCGCCTCCGCTCGCTCGGCGCGCCCATCGAACATCTCGACTTCGGCGGCGGCCTCGGCATCCCCTACCGCGAATCCGACCGCACGCCACCCATCGCCGCCACCATCGGCGATCTCTGCCGCCGCGCCGCTCCGTTCGGCCTCGAACTCCACGTCGAACCCGGACGCTCCATCACCGGTTCGGCCGGCGTGCTGCTGACCCGGGTGCTGAACCGGAAAAAAACGGAAGCCAAGGAATTTGTTGTCATCGACGCGGCCATGAACGACCTCCTCCGGCCCGCGCTCTACAAAGCCCATCACGAGATTGCGCCGCTGCGCCGCCTGCCCGCCATGGGCTATGTGGAAGCCGACGTCGTCGGGCCCGTCTGCGAGTCCGCCGACTACATCGCGAAGAACCGCCGCCTGGCCAACGTCATGCCCGGCGATCTGCTCGCCGTGTGCAGCGCCGGCGCCTACGGCTTCGTCATGAGCTCCAACTACAATTCACGGCCCCGCGCCGCCGAGGTGCTCGTCGAAGGTGATCACTTCCGCACCATCCGCGCCCGCGAAACCTACGAGGATCTCATTCGCGGCGAGTAGCCGCGGCCTCCGCCCCCCCGCGCTACGCCACTCCCCGCTCGCTCACCACCGCGCGCGCCCCTCCGCACGTCATCTCTTTCCCCGCCTCGGCCCATGCCGTCTGCACATAAGCGAGCGCGGCCACCTTGCCCAGCGCCGGCGACCAGGCCGCCGAGGTGATCCGTCCCGCCAGCGCCTCGCCCCCCATCAACGCCGCCCCGGCCTCCGGCGCCGTCTCGCCATCGATCCACACCTGCGCCAGATACTTGTGCGGTTTCGCGAGCGACCGCACCCGCTCCACAATCTCCTGCCCCAGATAGCAGCCCTTGGCGAAGCTCACCGCGTGCATCAATTTTGTTTCCTGCACGAGGTTGGTCTCCTTCACGTCCACGCCGTACTTCGGCCGGGCATTCTCCAGACGCACCGTGTTCACGGCTTCCGCATCCGCCGTGGCCACGCCCAGCGCGGTCCACCGCGCCACCAGCGCCTCGCGCCCGCCCTCCTCCACATACACGCGTCCGCCAGCTCCGCCCGCCGCCGTAATGCCCTGGCAGAATCCGTCCACGCCCAGCGCCGCCGCGCCCGGACCCTCCAGGCCCAGCATGGCGTATCGCCCGCTCACGTCCTCCACCACCGCATCGTCGGCGATGATGTACTTGTCCAGGTGCTCGCAGAGAAACTCGCGACGGTCCGGCTCCACGTCCAGCCAGAACTCGCCCTCGCGGCACAACACGTTCGCATCGGCGAGGATCCGCCCCTGCGCATTCAGGAAAAACGCATAGCACCAGTCTCCCGGCGCCATCTGCTGAATGTGGTTCGTCGTCATCGCGTGCAGCAGCCGCGCCCGGTCTTCTCCCGTCACGCGAATCAGGCCGCGCCCGCTCAAATCCATCCACGCCGCGCCCTCGCGCAGTTCCCGGTAACCCGTCATCATTACCTCATCCAGCGCAGCCAGGCCGAAATCAACACCACGGCCAGCCCGCTCCACATCGCTCCGCCCAGCAAACGCCCGCGCTTTTCCACCGGCGTGCTCTCCTTGGCCGCAATCGCGCTCACGGCCAGCACGTGCATCGCCAGCAGGAACTTGATGCCGAACCACATGTGATACCCCGGCGGCGGATTCTCCTTCGTCATCAGGTTCCACAGCCCCGCCAGCACAAGTCCCGTGCCCGACCACAGCACCACGCCACGCCACCGCCGCGCCATGCTGTCGGTCACCGGTCCGGCCACGCACTTCAAGGCAATCACGCCGCCCAGCAGCGTCACCGCCGATGCCACGTGCACAAAGCGCGCCAGCACCTTCACAACAATCGCTAGATCCATTCCTCTTATTATGAAGGTTTCTCTTCCATCACCGCCCGCCGCAACCGCCGCCCGTTACAATCAATCACTAGTGATCCATGAAATCCTGCCCACCGGCGCGCTCCAGTGCAACTGCTCCGTGTTCGGCGACGAAACCACGCGCGAAGCCATCGTCATCGATCCCGGTGACGGCGCCGATCTCACTCACCTCGAGGAGATCCTCCATCATCACCAGCTCAAGGTGAAGGCCATCGTCATCACCCACGCCCACATCGACCACATCGGCGCCGCCGCCAAACTCAAGGCCGCCACCGGTGCGCCCGTCTATATGAACGCGGCCGACCAGCCGCTGTACGATCACCTGGACACGCAAGCCCAATGGCTGAACATGGCCGCGCCCGAGCGGACCGGCGTCGATGTCCACACCCGCGACGGCGATACGCTCGCCTGCGGCGCCACCACCATGACGTTGCTGCACACGCCCGGCCATACGCAAGGCAGCCTCTGCGTCTTTGTTCCTTCCGAGCAGCTTCTCATCGCCGGCGACACGCTGTTTCGTGACTCGGTGGGCCGCACCGATCTGCCCGGCGGCGACTCCCGCATGCTGCTGCGCTCCATCAAGAACAAGCTGTTCACGCTGCCCGAGGAGACGCGCGTCGTCGCCGGCCACGGCCCGGACACCACCATCGGACGGGAACGCGAACGCAACCCGTTCCTACGCGGACTCTGATCGCGCCTGCCGCTCCCGCTGGATCTCGGCCATCGCCTCCACGGTCAACTCCTTGGCGCCCTCGATCAACTGCGTGATGATGCGCACGTCCATCGCCGGTTTGCCCGCCTGCCGCCCGCTTTGGCAATACACGCCGTGCTGGCCCACCAGCACCAGAGCATCGGTCAGCAGATCCATCGTCAACGCCAGACGCCCGCGCGCCACGCCCATCCGGAACTCATAGCTCTCCAGCTCGTGCTGCCGCTCCTTCAATATGGGATGCTCCATGGCGTTACGGCATCACCCCGCGCTGCTGCAAGAACGCGAAAATCTGTTCCTGCAGCTCCTTCATCTTTTCCATGGGAAAGCCGTGCCTGCCGCCCTGCACCGTGATCAGTTCGGCGTCGTTGCCCATGTCGCGCAGCGCCTTGGTGATCTTCGTACCGTGTTCGTAGGGCACCGTCGGATCCTGGTCGCCGTGAATCGTCAGCACCGGCGGCAATCCGCGCCGCACGTACGTCTTCGGCGACACGCGGTCGGCCAGCGCGAACCGCCCGTCCTGCTCCGGCACCCACGCCACGGCATACGGCCGCATGTTCGGCCCTTGCAACTGGTCGCCCACGTCGGTGATCCCGTAAAAGTTGATCACCGCCGCCACCTTGGCCGGCTTGCCCAGCTTCGCCTTCTTCGGCGTCATGCCCACCATCAGGGCCAGGTGGCCTCCCGCCGAGCCGCCCGTCACGACGATCTTCTTCTTGTCCACGTTCAGACGCTTCGCGTTCTTCTGAAACCACTGTGCCGCCCCCAGCACGTCCTGCACCGCCGCCGGAGCCGTGGCCGCGCGCGCCAGGCGGTATTCCACGTTGGCCACCACGAAACCCTTCTCGACGTACGGCAATACGAAGCGAGGCGCCACGGACTCCTTCGTGCCGCCCGTCCAGCCCCCGCCGTGAATCACCAGCACGCCTGGATGCCTCGGCTGGCCCTTCGCGCTCCATCCGGCGGGCTTGAACACGTCTATTTTCGTTTCCGGATATTCGGCATAGGAGACGTTGGCCTCCACGGTCACGCCGGGCGGCAGCGCCGGCGGCTGCGGCTGCTGTTGCGGCTGGGCCGCCAGCATCCCCACGTGCAACAAACCCGCGTTCAACAAAATTGCGGCCAAGGCTGTGCGCATAATGAGAGCATACATGACACGCCCCGCCCTGCTCGCCGCCGCGCTTCTGGCGCCCGCCCTCGCCCTCGCCGATGAGCCGCTGAAGATTCCCCGCGCCCGGCGCGACTTCGCCATCACAGCCAACCCCGGCGCGGCGCCCTGGAAAAAGGCCGTCGCCGTCCACGCCTCCATCGACCCCATGGGCAAGGATCAGGGCGGCAACGCCTACGACTTCCGCCTGCTGTGGACGCCCGCCTATCTCTACGTCCACTTCACCTGCCCCTACGACTCGCTCACCCTCAAGCCAAACCCCGATACGAAAAATGAAACCTACGCGCTCTGGGACTGGGACGTCGCCGAGCTTTTCATCGGCGCAGACTTTAACGCCATTCACCGCTACCGCGAATACCAGGTCTCGCCACAGGGCGAGTGGGTGGATCTCGATATCGACCGCAAAGCCATGAATGGCGCCAGCGCCGTGAAATGGAATTCCGGCTTCGAGGTGGCCGCGCAAATCGACACGGCCAAGAAGGTCTGGTATGGCGCCATGAAGATTCCCGCCTCTTCCATCCTGAACGGCGTTCCCGGCGCGCCCGAGCGCAATGAGCCCGGTCTGAAGTTCCGGCTGAACGTCTTCCGCCTGGCCGGCAAAGAACCCGTGAAGGGCGTTGGCCCCTCGCGCAGCATCGTCTGGAAACGCATCGGCAATCCCAGCCACCACACGCCCGAGGTCTTCGGCGAAGCCGTTCTGCTCAAATAGATCCTATGAGCACGCGCGCCCTGCGCATCTCCCACGTCGGACTTCGCGGCGTCGTCGGCAATGGCCTCACCGCCACCCATGTCCTCGACTTCGCCTCCGCCTTCGGCACCTTCCTCGATCTGCCCGCCTCGCGCGCTCCGGTCGTGGTGGGCCGCGACCCGCGCCTGTCCGGACTGATGCTGCGCGAAGGCGTCATCAGCGCGCTGCTGGCCACCGGACATAACGTCGTGGACCTCGGCCTGGTCTCCACGCCCGTCATCCAGCACGCCATCACGCGGCTCGGTGCGCCCGGAGGCATCTCCATCGGCGCCTCCCACAACGACGCCCACTGGAACGCCCTCAAATTCTTCGGACGCGAAGCCGCCTACCTCTCCACCACGCAAGCCACCGAACTGCTCGACATCTACCACCTGCGTAACTTCCGCTTCGTCCCCTATGGCCGGCTCGGCGCATTGTCCACCGACGACACCTCGACCGCCGCCTACCTCTCCTCGCTCGCCGGCGCCTTCGACTTCGAACGGTTGCGCCGCTTCCGCGTCGTTGTCGACTGCTGCAACGGCACCAGCTCGCTCCTGCTGCAACGGATGAACGAGGAGTACGGCTTCTCCTTCATCCTCATTAACGCCGCCACCGATGGAGGCCAGTTCGCCCACTCGCCCGCCACGAACGCGCGCACGGTCGCCCTCCAACTGGCGCCTCTCATGCAACCCCTCAACGCCCAGGCCGGCTTCCTCTTCGACGTCGATTCGGACCGCGTCGCCCTGGCCACCGACCGCGGCGGCCCCGTCAGCGAAGAACTTGTCTTTCCCCTCATCGCCGATCATGTGCTGCCCAAATCCGAAGGCCGCACCGTCATCACGAACCTCTCCACCACGGCCCTCATCGACGAGGTCGTGGCGCGCCACAACGGCCGCCTGCTCCGCGCCCCCGTCGGCCGCCAGGCCGCCATCGACGCCCTCTCCGCCTTCCGCCCCGGACAGGTGGCCCTGGCCGGCGAAGGCACCGGAGCCATCATGTTCTCCCGCTTTCCCTATATATATGACGGCATCGTCAGCATGCTCACCATACTCGAGATGCTCGCCGAACGCGGACAGCCGCTGTCGGACATCCTCGCCTCCTACCCACGGTTCAGCATGCTGAAAGGCGAGGTGCCGCTGGCCACCACCCGCATCCCGGCCCTGCTCATGAGCCTGCAGGAGCAGTTCTCCGGCGGCATCGCCGACACCTCCGACGGCCTCCGCATAGACTGGCCACACTCGGAAACGGCGCCGCAGCGCTGGTTCCACGTCCGCGTCGCCCAAACCGAACCCATCGTCCGCGTCATCTGCGAACAGCGCGGCGCGCCGCCCTACGCTCTGCACGACGCGCTCATGGATCACGTCAGGAGCTTCTCATGAGCGTCCGCGAACACAAACTCAAGGTGGGCGTCTCGGGCGTCCGCGGCGTGGTCGGCGAATTTTTCACGCCCGCGCTTACCGCCGCCCTCGCGCAAGCCTTCGGCACTTACGTCGGCCGCGGCCGCGTCGTCGTTGGCCGCGATACGCGCCCCTCCGGCGAAATGATCCTCCACTCGGTCCGTTGTGGACTGCTCGCGGCCGGCTGCGAAGTGATCGACACCGGCATTCTGCCCACCCCCACCATTCAGGTCTACATCGCCGCCACCAAGGCCAACGGCGGCATCGCCATCACCGCCTCGCACAATCCGCCCGAATACAAC
The DNA here is from genome assembly GCA_020847045.1 of Bryobacterales bacterium. Taxonomy (GTDB): domain Bacteria; phylum Acidobacteriota; class Terriglobia; order Bryobacterales; family Bryobacteraceae; genus JAFLBB01. The sequence continues at coordinate 53,125 of JADLCT010000009.1, forward strand.
GCCCTCAAGTTCTTCAACGGCCAGGGACTGTTCTGCAACACCTACGAACGCGGCGAACTCATCGACCTCTGGCACCAAAGCGACTTCCACCACGCGCACAACGCCGACATGCGCCGCGTGGTCACCGAGCTGAACGTCCCCAAGCGCATCCATTTTGAACGCGTGCTTTCACACGTCGACGTGGAGCGCATCCGCCGCCGCCGCTTCCGCGTCGCCCTGGACGCCGTCAACGGCGCGGGCTCCCTGCTGTCGGTCGAGTTCCTCCGCGATCACTTGAACTGCGAACTCCACGCCATCGCTGTCGATCCCGCCAAGCCCTTCCCGCGCGTCGCCGAGCCGCGCCCGGACACGCTCGGCGATCTCCAGGCCCTCGTCCGCCAAACCGGCGCCGAGATCGGCTTCGCCCAGGATCCCGATGGCGACCGGCTCGCCGTCTGCGACGAAACCGGACATGTGCTCGACAACGACGACGTGCTCGGACTGGCCATCGACGCCTGCCTCGCCCGCCTCCCCGGCGACGTCGTCGTCAACCTCACCACCTCGTCCGTGATCGACGACATCGCCGCCCGCCACAACCGCCGCGTCTTCCGCACCCCGGTCGGCGAGGCCAACGTCGTCGAGCGCATGCAAAGCGTCCAGGCCGTCATCGGCGGTGAAGGCTCCAACGGCGGCATCATCTTCCCCGCCGTGCAATATTGCCGCGATTCCTACAATGGCATGGCGTTTCTGCTGGACCTCATGGCCGCCACCGGCAAAACCGTCACGCAATTGGCCGCGCGGCTGCCCCGTTACACCCGCCGCCTCGGCAGCGTCGCCTACCAGCACGGCCGCCTCGCCGCCCTCATGCAGTCCGTGGAGGAGGCCTTCACAGCTCCCGCCGTAGACCGCACCGACGGCTTGAAGCTCATCTGGCCCGGCCGTTGGATCCACGTCCGCAGCTCGAACACGGAGCCCATTCTCCGCTTCGCCGTGGAGTCCACAACGGAACAGGAAGCCGATGAAATGTTTCAGCGTGTTAAGGCGCTGGCGTTGTGAACGCGCCGCTGCCCTGGCTTAGCGCGCCGCGCCGTCTTCCGGCGTCGCCACCGGTTTGCCCGAGTCACCGTCAGTGTGAAATACCTCTTCGCCGTCAGACAGAAACCCCAGCGACTCGCGCACCGCGCGCTTCTGCACATCCGGATTGCTCTTCAACCCCTCGTTGGCCTTGCGCAACTCCTGGTTGCCCAGCTCCAGCACCCGGTTCTGCTCTTCCAGCTCCCGTAGCTGCTTCCGCTTGGCAAGCAGTGCCGGAATTCCGTTATCCCCCGCCAATTGCACCACCGCGAACCCGCACATCAATGCAATTGCTACGACATACCCCGCGCGCCGTAAGTGTTCGATCATCTCTTGCGTTCGTCCCTGCCGGATTCACCTCCGCGTGAACCCATGCTGCTTCTTTCGTTTATAATCGAAAATCGAAAAAAACGCCACAGGAATCTTCACCCAAAGTACTCATGACAGATAAGATCGTCGTTCTCACAACCTGCTCCTCCCAGGACGAGGCACGCCGCATCGCCCGCCACCTCCTGGAACTCCGCCTAGCCGCCTGCGTCCAAATCTCCTCCCCCGTCCAAAGCCTCTACCGCTGGCAGGGCGCCATCGAGGAGTCCACCGAAGTACAGCTCTTCATCAAAACCGCCCTCCCGTTGTTTGACCGCCTCAGCGGCGAAATCGCCGCCCTGCACTCCTACACAACGCCCGAGATTCTCGCGCTGCCCGCCACGGCCGGCTCCGCCGCCTACATCGAGTGGATGGACAGCGAACTGCTCCGCTAACCCCGCGGGGCTCTTCTTCCCGCAGGCTCCTTTCAGTACAATAATGGGTGTTCCCTAGACGCCGCTTCCTCCAACTCCCCGCCGCCGCGCTTGCCCAAAAAGCCCTCGCCCAGACGGCTCCCGCCCAAAGCACCTCCCGCCCCAACGTCGTCATCATCTATGCCGACGATGCCGGCTATGGCGACCTCGGCTGCTACGGCGCCACGAAGGTGAAAACGCCGAACCTCGACCGTCTCGCCCGCCAGGGCATCCGCTTCACCGACGCCCACTCCTCGGCCGCCACCTGCACCCCCTCGCGCTACTCCCTGCTCACGGGCGATTACGCCTTCCGCCGCCGCGACGCCGTCATTCTCCCCGGCGACGCCCGCGCCCTCATCGAGCCCGGCCACTTCACCCTGGCCACGCTGTTTCAACAGGCCGGCTATGAAACCGGCGCCATCGGCAAGTGGCACCTCGGCCTTGGCCACGGCAACCTGGACTGGAACCATGCCATCTCGCCCGGCCCCAACGACATCGGTTTCAATTACAGCTTCCTGATTCCGGCCACCGGTGACCGCGTTCCCTGCGTCTACGTCGAAAACGGCCGCGTCGTGGGACTCGACCCCGCCGACCCCATCCGCGTGGACTACGCCAAACCCACGGGACCCGAGCCCACCGGCCGCGCCAACCCCGAGTTACTCAAACTCCACCCCAGCCACGGCCACGACATGTCCATCGTCAACGGCGTCTCCCGCATCGGATATATGTCGGGCGGTAAGTCGGCCCTCTGGGTGGATGAGGACATGGCCGATACAATTACTAAGAAGGCTACCGGTTTCATTGGCCGGAACGCCGCCAAGCCGTTTTTTCTTTACTTCGCCACTCACGACATACACGTCCCCAGACTTCCGCACAAGCGCTTCCTGGGCTCCACGCAATGCGGCGTGCGCTGCGACGCCATGGCCGAGTTGGACTGGTCCGTGGGCCAGATCCTCGACGCGCTCGCCCGCCACAAGCTCGACCGCGACACCATCGTCATTTTCACCAGTGATAACGGGCCCGTTGTCGATGACGGCTACCGTGATGGCGCCGTCGAACACCTGAACGGGCACACGCCCCACGGCGGCCTGCGCGGCGGTAAGTATAGCGCCTATGAGGCCGGCACGCGTATCCCCTTCCTCGCCCGATGGCCCGGACGCATCCGGCCCGGCTCCACCTCGAACGCCCTCATCAGCCAGATCGACTTACTCGGCACCTTTGCCGCCATTCTGGGCGTGGAGTTACCCCGCGACGCCGCCCTGGATAGCTTCAACTTATTGCCCGCCTTGACTGGCCGCTCCCCGCACGGACGCGGCTATCTTGTGCAGCAGGCGCGCGGACTTACCATTCGCAAAGGCAACTGGAAACTGGTCCCGCCCGGCGCCGAAACCCGCCGCGCCGCCGGACTGCCCACTCTCGCCGCCGACAATCCGCTGGAGCTGTATCAACTCTCCCGCGACCGCGCCGAAACCACCAACGTAGCCGCCGCCCATCCCGCGGTTGCCGCCGAATTGACAGCCCTGCTGGCCAAAATCCAGCACGACGGCCGCACACGCCCGTAACCACGGCCCCGTCTGTGGCACAATCGCACCAGGATGGCCTGCGTTCCATCCTGCCTGGCTCCGGGCGCCGCCCCGCTCCAAAATAAACTCTAATTCCGGTACCCCATGAATCTGTGTACCGTTTTGGCCGATAAGCGTTTCAGGAGAGTGCGCAGATTCCGTCGCAGCGCCACACATTGACCCTTCTTCCGCGCCCGCCCGCCAGGTGGAGAGCCCTTGGTGCGTGTGTGGTCCTGGCCTGTCTGTCCGCCGCGCCCGCGCTCGCCATCAATCCCAGGCTGCCCCCCTCGGCCTACCTGTTGGACCATTGGGGCGGCCGTGATGGCTTCCCCGAGGAGTCCGTTTCGGCCATCACGCAAACCCGCGACGGCTATCTCTGGATTGGCACGCCGGCCGGCCTCATCCGCTATGACGGCCAGAAGTTCACCCTCTTTGACCGGTCGCAATTGCCCGGCGCAAGCTATTTCCGGGATCTCCAGTTGACCGCCGTCGAGGATGGCGGCCTCTGGGTGTGGAACTATCTGGGCGAGGTGTGGCGCATGGAGGGTGGCCGTTTTGTCCGCCTGGCCGGCGAGCCGGGCGACGCCCTCGGCACGGTGCAGTGGATGGGGCATGGCCGCCCTGGTTCGCTGCTGCTGGTCTCCCATGGCGCCGTCACCGAATGGAGAGAGGGTGTCTTCCGCACACTGCCCCTGTCGCTGAAGCCCTGGAGCAGCCGTTTGATGAGCTGCTTTCACGACCGGTCGGGCAAGCTCTGGCTCCGTCTCACCACCGGCGAGTTGCTGCGCCTGGGCGCGGGCGGCCGCCCGGAGTGGCAGGTCCGCCTGGAGGCGCCGGCCCAGTCCATGGTGCAGGACCGGGACGGAGACTTTTGGATTGGCACGGCAGCCGGCGTCTACCGCCTCCGGCAGGACCGGCTGGAGCGCATCCTTCCCGGCAGCGGCCGGCCGGAGGCGCTGGTCCGCCTCCGCGTGGACGAACCCGGCGTCCTCTGGATCACCTCGGAATCGGGCCTCTGGCGTTATGCGGGGGGCCAGGCCGTCCGCATCTTTCCCGTCTCCGAGCTCGAAGGAGACACCGTCACGGCCACCTACCTCGATCGCGAAGGCAGCCTATGGCTGGGCGCCGCGCGGCAGGGAATCTACCGCGTGCGCGACTCGAAGTTCGCCAACTACCAGTCCGGCGTGAACATGCCGCCGGGACAGATCTTCTCGGCGCTGCTGGACTCCGGCGGCGTGCTCTGGGCCGGTACGAACAATGCGCTCCACCGGCGGCTTCCCAGCGGCGAGTGGCGCTCCTATTCCGCCGCCGAGGGTATTCCGCCCGGCCTCATGCGCGGCGTGGAGGAGGATGCCCAGGGCAGCATCTGGATCGCCTCCGAAGGCGGCGCGGCCCAGCTTGCGCCCGGCGCCGCGCGCGCCCGCCGTCTGGCCGCTCCCCTGGGCGGCGTACCCATTCGCGCCGTGGCCCGCGCCCGCCAGGGTGGCGTGTGGCTGGCCTCCACGGAGTCTCTTTACTGGTCCGGCCCGTTGGGGGTGCGCGCCATCCCCTATCCGGACGGCATCAACACCGCCAACCTGCGCACGCTTGCCGATCATCCCTCGCTGGGCCTGCTGGTGGGCGGTCTGCGCGGCATCTTCCTGCGCTACCGCGACGGCGCCTGGACGAGACTCTCCTGGGATCCCCGCCTCACCATCTACAGCCTTCTCGATGGCGGCCACGGAGAGGTGTGGGCGGCCACCTCCTCGGGGCTGGCCCGCTACTCCGAGGCCGGCCTGGAGTTTGTCCCGCTCAACCCGCACCTGCATACTCCGGAAACCGAGTTCTATCAGGTGGCGGCCACGCCGGGTGAACTCTTCCTGGCCGGACGGCGGAGCCTGGTCCGTGTCCGGTTGAGCGCAACGGGCGAGCCTCTGCCGGTTGAGACGCGCCAGTACGGCCTGCTCGACGGCATGAACAGCGCCAACTTCGGCGTGGTCCGGCAGGGCTTCCGCAGCCACAGCGCCGGAGGCCACATCTGGTTTGCGAATCTGACCGGCCTGCTCGCCATCGACCCGTTTCACATTCCCTCCAACCCCTTGCCGCCTCCCGTGCACATCGCCGGCATTCTGGCCAATGGCCGCGAACTGCCTCTTTCCAGCGCCGCCCGCCTTCCGCCCGGCACCGAACGCCTGGAGATCAACTTCGTCGCGCTCAGCCTGATCGAGCCGCGCGGCATCCGCTTCCGCTACCGCCTGGAAGGCTACGACGACCGCTGGATGGAGGGCCGTCCCGGACAGCCGGCCGTCTACACGCGCCTGGGTTCGGGCAGCTACCGCTTCCAGGTGAAGGCCACCAACAATGACGGCGTCTGGAACGACACCGGGGCCACGCTCAGCCTCGCCATCGTCCCCCACTTTTACGAAACTTTCTGGTTCCGGCTGGCCACGGTGCTGGCTCTCGCCCTGGCCGCGGTGCTGGCCCTTCGCTGGCGCACGCGCTCGCTGGTGGCCCGGACGGCAGAGTTGGAGAGCCATGTCCGGGAACGCACCATCGAGCTGGAAGGCGCGCGCCGGCAGGCCGAGCAGGCCGCCCTGGTCAAGGGCGAGTTCCTGGCCACCATGAGCCACGAGATCCGCACGCCCATGAACGGCGTGCTCGGCATGCTCAGCCTGCTCGAACAGACGCCGCTCAACGAGGAGCAGCGCCAGTGCACCAGCGTCATCGCCTCCTCGGGCAAGGCTCTGCTGGCCATCCTGAACGACATCCTCGACCTGTCCCGCATCGAGGCCGGCAAGCTCCGCCTGGACCCGCAGCCCACCCCCGTCGCACATCTCTGCCGCGAGGTGGTGGAGCTGTTCCGCATGCCCGCCGCGGCCAAGCCGCTTGCGCTCTCCCTCGACTGGCAGCCCGGGCTGCCGGACTGGTTCCTCACCGACGCCGCCCGCCTGCGCCAGATCCTGGTCAATCTGGTTGGCAACGCCGTCAAGTTCACCGAATCCGGATGGGTGCGCCTCGCGGTGGCCGGCGAGCCAGTCCCCAACGGCGGCTGGAACCTCTCGTTCACGGTCGCGGACTCCGGCATCGGCATCCCCGCCCACGTGATCGAACGCCTCTTCCAGAAGTTCTTCCAGGCCGACTCCTCCGCGGCCCGCAAGTATGGCGGCGCCGGGCTCGGACTGGCCATCTCGCACAGCCTCGCCGAACGGATGAACGGCAGCCTGGGCGTGGAGAGCGAATCCGGCGCGGGCTCCCGTTTCACGCTCCGGCTGCCGCTGCTGGCCGCCGAGCCTCCGGCCGAACCGCAGCCCGGCGTTCCCGGCCGTCTCCCCGCCGGGGCCTTTGGAACCGTGCTGCTGGTGGAGGACAACCCCGTGAATGCGCTGGTGGCCCGGCGCATGTTGACCGCCCTCGGCCTGGCCGCCGACACCGCCGCCAACGGCAACGACGCCCTCGAAGCCTTCCGCCGCCGCCCCTACGGCCTGATTCTCATGGACTGCCAGATGCCCGGCATGGATGGCTTTGAAGTCACGCGCGCCATCCGCGGCATGGCCTCGAACGCGCAGCCCATCATCATCGCCATGACGGCCAACGCCATGGCCGGCGACCGCGAGCGTTGCCTCGAAGCCGGCATGGACGACTACCTCGCCAAGCCCATTCTCTTCGACTCCTTCGCCGCGCTGCTGGCCGCCTGGAGCCAGAAGCGCAGCCGGGCGCTCTCCTAAGTCCGCGCCGCCACCCCGCCGCCCGCCCACTCCGGGTTCGATACAATCCCACCCATGCGATTGCTCCCGCTTCTGCTTCTGCTCGCCCTGCCGGCCGCTCCACAGTCCTCGCCCCTCCGCGGCTGGACGCCGGGCAAAGGCTTCGGCTGGGTCTGGGGCCCGGCCGACGAAACCGGCGCCCTCAACGCCGTCGCCCAACCCGCCTACGTCCTGGAAACGCTACGCTCCATCCGCACCGGGCGCACCTTCGACCTCGGCGTCGCTATCGACGCCAGCTCCTACAAGTGGCCCGGCCATTCGCCCACCAGCCTGGTCACATTCCGCAGCCCTGAGCAAATCAAGCGCGACCCCTCCTCCAACCCCTTCGCCCAGCACCCGCGCGGACTCGCCTGGCACTCCCTGGCCCTCTACCTCTCCGACAACGTGGGCACCCAGATCGACGGCCTCGGCCACATCACCACCGGCGGCGACAACCACTGGTACAACGGCTTCCGGGAGGCGCAGCACGGCACAAACTCCGGCATCACGCGCGCCTCGGCCGACACCATTCCTCCGGTCATCCTCCGCGGTGTCCTCATCGACGTGGCCGGCTGGAAGCAGGTGGACGCGCTGCCGGCCAACTTCGGCATTGGCCCCGCGGAACTGCAGGCCGCACTGGCCCGCCAGAACGTCACCCTCCAGCCCGGCGACGCCGTCTTCCTGCGGACGGGAACCCTGCGCTACTGGGGCGAAAACGGCTCGGACCACGCCAGGCTCGCCGCCCACGACTCGGCCGGCCTGACGCTGGCCGGCGCCAAATGGCTGGTGGAACAAAAGGGCGTCGTCTTCATCGGCGGCGACACCAGCGGCGTCGAGGTTGGCTCGGACCCCGCGCTCCCGGCCAACGTCTCCAACGCCGTTCACGAGTACCTGCTCGTCGAACAGGGCGTCCACATCGGCGAGTTTCATAACCTCGAAGCGCTCGCCGCCCGCAAGGTCTACCGCTTCGTCTACATCGCCGCCACCAATCGCATCCGCGGCGCCGTCGCGGGTACGGCTCTCCGGCCCATCGCCATCGAGTGAGCGGGCCGGCGCGGACCGCCACGGCTTCCGCGATGAAAAAAGGCCCGCCCGGGGTCACCGGGCAGGCCTGATCAGGCGCGAATGCTCCGCCGGGCTTCAGAAGCTCAGCTTGAGAGCCATTTGAATGATGCGCGGGTCGCCCGCCGACTCAATGCGTCCGAAACGCGCCGGCGTATTCGCCGCCGCGAACGGCGTCGCGAAGTTCGGCGTGTTGAACGCGTTGAACAGCTCCGTACGGAACTGCAACCGCAGCCCCTCGCGAAGCTGGAAGCCCTTCATCATGGACAGATCGAAGGTCGCCGCGCCCGGACCGCGCATGTAGTTGCGCGGCGTCGTGCCGAACGTGCCGGTGGCGTTCAACTGGAATGCCGACGGGTTGAAGTACCGCGCGATCGTCTCGGCGCGAGACCGCCCCGAGGGAAGGTTCGGGTTGCCGATGACGTCCGGACGGTCCAGCCCGATGCCGGCCAGCGACCGGTCGGTGCCGCTGGTGGGGTTGAACGGGAAACCATTGCGGATCGTCACGATGCCCGTGGATTCCCAGCCGCCGAGCACGCCGCGCAGCCAGGGGCTCCGGTCACGCAGTGTGGGCAGCGCCCAAACGTAGGTGCCCACCAAACGGTGCGGATTGTCGAAATCGGAACGGCCGCGGTTGCTCCGGCGGTCGTACGGGTTCGGGATCGAACTCGACTGGCCCGGCGTGGTGTCTTCGGAAAACTCGTCGATCGAGGCCGACCAGGTGTAGTTTACCTCGAAGCTGATGTTCCGGTTCATGCGGCGCTCCACGGAAACCTGCATGGCATGGTAGCTCGAATTGCTGCCCGAATCGGCCACCAGCGTCGGCCCGAAGGCTTGGTAGGGCCGCCGCGCCTGAATGTTTCCGGTCGTGGCTCCCGGCGCGTAACGCGCATAGTTCACGTCCTGGTTGTAGGACAGGAAGCGGCCCAGCGTGCCGACGTAGGACAGCCGCATCACGGTCCCGGCCATCACCTCGCGTTCCACCGTTAGGTTGTAGCTCTGGTTGTAGCTCGGGCGGAAGTTGTTGCCGAATGCGCCCCACTGCCCCAGTGGCAGCGTGAACGCCGAATCGGCCGGCGGGTTGAAGGGAGCGAAATACTTCGGAAACGGATTCGCGCCGCCCGCGTACGGATTCTCGAACCGCACGCCGAAATTTGTGACCTGCGGACTAAAGGGAGCCGAATTCACGAAGCCGTTATACAGCACCGTGAACTGCGGATTCCAGAAATAGCCGTACCCGCCGCGCACCACGAACTTCGAGCCGTTCGGACGCCAGGCAAATCCGGCGCGCGGCGAAATCGCCGGCCAGAACGTGTTGAATCCACCCTCCGGGCACGACGGATCGCCCGCGTTCAGATAGCCGTTCGGCGCGTTCGGAAAGCGCGTGGACTGCACGCCCGGGGCGAAGCACTGCACGCGTCCAACATCGTCGGTGAACGGGAACATCGGATCCCAGCGCAGACCCGCGTTGATGGTGAGCGACGGCGAAACGCGCCAGTTTTCCTGCACGAAAAAGCCCGCGCGGTTGCCGTGCAGCTTCTTGAACTCGCCGCCGCCCTGCCAGAACCGGTAAACGTCACCCAGCAGGAAGTCGGCCATCGCGTTGCCGCTGATCGAGCCGTTAAAGTCGAACAACCCCATCGTCCGGAAATCGTTGGCGATCTCGTTCTTGCTGCGCACGAAATCGAAACCGAATTTCAACTCATGGTTGCCGCGCAGCCACGTCACCATGTCGGTGAACTGGTAATCGTAGTCGACCTTCTTGTAGTTCCAGCCCGGACGCGCGAGAAAACCGCCCGTCACGTTGATGTACACGCTCGCCGGATCCTTCACGGCGATGCCCTGCACGCCCGCCTTGGCGAAGTCGATCGGCAGGTTCACCCCGGTCCAATCGTTCAACGTGTCGCGTTGCCGCAGCGCGAAGGTGAAGGAGTTGAGCAGCGACGGTGAAAGCACCCAGACGTCATTCGCGGTGTACTGCTTGTACACCTGCGTGCTCTTGCCCACCGTGGCGGCAAACATCGACGCCAGATCGTTGACATCGCCCACGAACGGACGGTTGAAGTTGCGCCAGAACAAGCGCCCCGAGATCCGGTGCGAGCCCGGCATCCAATCGGCGCGGCCTGTGTATTCATGTTCGTCCGGCTTCTCCGCGGCGCCCAAGAACCGTTCTCCCGTGGCCGTGGCCGGCACCGGCAGATACTTCAGAAAGTTATTCGTCACGCTGCTGAAACGCGACGTGGGAATCCGGTTGCCCGGAAACGGCGTCTTGGTCACCGGATCCATTACCGGCGCCGCCGTGGCGGAAAAATCGCCCTGGCGCTGAGCCCCCGTCGGCAGGAACTGCCGGTTCAAGCCGGGATCGCTGCGCAGCGTCGTTCCCTGGTAGGCGAAGAAGAAAAACAGCTTGTCCTTGACCACGGGTCCGCCCAAGGTGCCGCCAAACTGGTTCCGCTTCAGCGTGTCGCGGCGCGCGGCGAAAAAGTTCCGCGCGTTCAACTTGGAATTGCGCAGAAAGTGGAAAACCGAACCGTGAAAGCTGTTCGTTCCACTCTTGGTGACCACGTTCACCACGGCGCCCGAGGCATTGGCGAACTCGGCCGAATAATTGTTCTTCTGCATGCTGAACTCCTGCACGGCGTCCGGGTTCGGGAACTGTCCCGACCAGTTCCGGTAGGAGTCCGTGTTCATGCCCCCGTCCAGCGTGTAGGCAACGCCGCTGCCGCGCGTCCCGTTCACCGCGAAGGAGTTGCCTTCGCCCGAGGAGCCGCCTCGCGGAATCACGCCCGCCTGCACCGACAACAGTTGCGTCACGTCGCGCCCGTTCAAGGGCAGGCCGACGATGCGCTGTTCATCCACCAGCCCTTTCAGCGTGCCCGACTGCGTCTCCAGCAGCGGGGCCGCTCCGGAAACCGTCACCGACTCGCTGACCGTGCCCACATCCAGCGTGACATCCACCGTCGCGTTGTCGTTCACGGCCAGGACCACGCCCGACCGGACGATTTTCTTGAAACCCTCCTTGCTCACCTGAACCTGATATTGGCCCACCGGGAGCGAGGGAAAGATGTAGCCTCCATCCATGGTGGTCTCGCGGGTTTCCGCGAGCGAGGTCTGCACATTCGTAGCTACGACCGTGGCTCCGGGAACCGCCGCTCCCGTCGAATCTCTCACCGTGCCGACGATGCGCGCCGTGGATTGGGCGCTGAGAAAAGGCGCCAAGCAAAATGTGATGAATATGTATAAAATGACTCTGGCCATTAG
>JADLCT010000010.1 GCA_020847045.1 Bryobacterales bacterium
CGATGATCTGGGCAAAGACGAAGGGCTTCAGCAGGCCCTGCACGATATCGTCGTACTCGAGCGCCTGGTGGGCGCTGGACCAATACTGCATGTCGGTGGTGAGATGCAGCGCAACCACGGCCATGATATAGCCGCCGAGCAGGCCGATGGCATCGGCGAGGATGGTGAGCAGCGGTTGGACGATGGCGATGGCCACAAGGCGCGGCGTGACGAGCTTTTGCGTGGGGTCGGTGCCGAGTGCGCGCATGGCGTCGATCTGTTCGGTGACCTTCATGGAGCCCAATTCGCTGGCCATGCCGGAGGCGTTCCGGCCGGCGACGGTCACGGCCGAAAGCACGGGACCCAGTTCGCGAACCAGGGAAATGGCCACGATCTGGCCCACTTCACCGCTGGCGCCGTACTGGTTCAGAGCGCGGGACATCTGCAAGGTGATGGTGGCGCCGCTGAAAAATCCGGTGAGGAGAACGATGGGGAGAGAGCCTACGCCGATGGTGTCCATCTGGAGAATGATGTCGTCCAGATAGTGCGGACTCCGGAACAGATTCACATAGGCGCGGCCGCTCAGTGTGACGAAGTTCTGTAACGCCAGAACCTGTGGTTTCAGCCAGTCGAGCAAGTCTCCCCCATCTTAGCCCCCGCAGGCGCTGGAACAGCTACGCGGTGCAAAACAGACGATCTCCGCGGCTGGGGACACGGTCATCCGATGCTACCATAGAGCCGTCTTCCGGCTTCCCGATGAATGGTTTGACCAGCATTGACGGTATTCGAGTGGGCCATGCGGCGCGGCGCAATTCGCTTACCGGCTGCACCGTGATTCTCTGCGAGGGCGGCGCGGTGGGGGGGCTGGACATACGCGGCTCGGCCACAGGCTCGACGGAGTGGCAGGTGCTGGCGGCGGACCATGTGACAGACCGCGTGCACGCCATCTGCCTGGCGGGCGGCAGCGCGTTCGGCCTCGAGGCGGCGTCGGGCGTGCGCAGTTACCTGGCGCGGAAGGGCGTTGGGTATCCAACAGCCGCGGGCGTGGTGCCGCTGGTGCCGGGCGCGATCCTGTACGACCTGGCGCTGGCGAAGCGGGGCGTCTACCCGGACCGCGATCTGGGTGAAGCGGCGGCAAAGGCCGCGACGAGCGAACCTGTGGCAGAGGGGAATGCCGGGGCCGGAACCGGCGCCTCCGTGGGGAAGCTGTTCGGGATGAGCCGGGCGATGAAGTCCGGAACTGGAAGCGCGTCGGTGGGGTTGGAGGGAGCATACGAGGGGGTGAAGGTGGCGGCGCTCGCCGTTGTGAATGCCTTCGGCGACGTGCTTGATCCGGAGACGGGGAAGATTCTGGCGGGTGCTCGCACGGCGGCGGGGGCGCGGACGTTCGCCGGTACGGCGGCGAGTCTGCGGCGGGGCGCGCAGCGGCGGACTGTGCCGCTCGGGCAAAACACGACGCTGTCGGTGGTGGCCACCAATGCGCGTCTGAACAAGGTGCAGGCGGCGAAGCTGGCCCAGATGGCAAACGCCGGCTTTGCACGCGCCGTGTCGCCGTCCTGGACCATCTACGATGGCGACGTCACCTTCGCGCTCTCGGTGGGAAAGGCCGAGTGTGACCTGGTGGCTCTGGGCGCGGCGGCGGCCGATGTGCTGGCGCAAGCGATCGCAAGGGCCGTGCGGACGGCGGCGCCGGCGGGAGGGTTGCCGGGCCTGGGCGAAGCTAGCAGGTAAGCTGGCCGCGTCCGATTTTGACGCCCGTGAGAGGACCCAGTACAGCCAGCCCCAGACGTTCGGGCTGGAAGAATTCGTTGGCCACCTCGCGCATCTGCTCGGAGGTGACGCCTTCGATGTGTTCGAGCAGTTCGTCCATGGAGGGGAACCGGCCGAAGTAGAGCTGCTGGCGGGCCAGATTGCTCATGCGGCTGGAGGTGGATTCCAGGCCCAGCATGAGAGATCCTTTCAGATTGTTCTTGGCGCGGCGCAGCTCGTCTTCGTCCACCAGCTCGTTTTTGAACTTCCGGAACTCTTCCAGGATTAGGCCGAGGACCTCGTGCAACGATTCGCGCGCCGTGCCGGCATAGACGCTGAGATAGCCGGAATCGCGGTAGCTGCTGGCTTCTGAAAAAACCGAGTAGGCAAGGCCGCGCTGTTCGCGGATGTTCTGGAACAGCCGCGAGCTCATGGTGCCGCCGAGCAGCGTGTTCATGGTGTAGGCGGCGAAACGGTTCGGATGGGCGGCGGGATAGGCGGGCACGCCGAGGATGAGATGCGCCTGTTCGAGCGAGCGTTTGCTCTTGGTGAGGATGGTGGCGTGCGGCAGCGGCGCGGCTTGCGGATGCAGCTCGGGTCCGGGAGCGAGTTCGTCGAAGTACCGGCGCGCCAGATCGAGAATGCGCTCGTGGCGCACGTTGCCCGCTGCGGTGACGACGATGTTCGCCGGGGAGTAGACGCGGCGCCAGTAGCCGTCAATCATTTCGCGCGTGAAGCCGGTGATGGTTTCGCGCGTGCCGAGAATGGACTGGCCCAGAGGGTGGCCCTTCCAGAAGTTGCGCATGAAGGCTTCGTGGATGAGGTATTCGGGATTGTCCACCTCCATCTTGAGCTCTTCCAGAATGACGCCCTTCTCCTTCTGAATGTCGCCGTCGCGGAAGACCGGGTGGAGCACCATGTCGGCCAGCACGTCGAAGGCGGCGGGCAGGTGCTCATCCAGCACCTTGGCGTTGAAGCTGACCAGTTCCTTGCCCGTGAAGGCGTCCAGGTGGCCGCCCAGACCATCCATTTCGCGGGCGATCGCCTCGGCCGAGCGCGTTTCGGTGCCCTTGAACAGCATGTGCTCGATGAAATGGGAGATTCCGTTTTCCGGACCCTCCTCGCGGCGCGAACCGGAGTTGATCCAGATGCCGACCGAGATACTGCGCACATGGGGCATGTACTCGGAGACCACTTTCAGGCCGTTGGCAAGTTGGGATTGTTCGATGTCGCGTGTAAGCGGAGGCGTCGCCGCACCAGTGTAAGAAGCCATCTGGGGAAGGGAAATTGCATCCTTAGTGTAGCAGGCCGGATCGTA
>JADLCT010000011.1 GCA_020847045.1 Bryobacterales bacterium
CCGCGCGGGCGTTCTCTGTTACACTGAAGTTTCCTACCATGAAAGTCGGGGTCGTTGTCTTTCCAGGAAGTAATTGCGACCACGATGCCTGGTACGCCATCACGGCGAACTCCGGACACCAGGCTGAATTCATCTGGCACGCCTCCCAAACTCTGAACAATTTGGATGCCGTCTGGCTGCCCGGCGGATTTAGCTATGGCGACTACCTGCGGTGCGGCGCGATCGCGAAATTTTCGCCCGTGCTGGAGGCGGTCCGGCGGTTTGCGCGCGAAGGCGGGCTGGTCATCGGGGTCTGCAACGGATTTCAGATTCTCACCGAGGCGGGCCTTCTGCCTGGCGCGCTGGTGCGCAACCGCGGTTTGCAGTTCATCTGCCGGGACGTGGCGGTTGTGTCCTGCACCACCGGTTCGCCATTCACCTCAAAGATGCGGAGCGGCGCGGTGCTGCGCATGCCAATCGCGCACGGCGAGGGCTGCTATGTGGCCGACGCGCGTACGCTGGACGAATTGGAGGCCGAGGACCGCGTGGCGTTCCGTTACGTCCATAATCCCAATGGAAGCCAGCGCGATATCGCCGGCATTCTGAGCAAGGAGCGCAATGTGCTGGGCCTAATGCCGCATCCGGAGCGGGCGATGGACCCGCTGATGGGTTCCACCGACGGGTTGGCCGTTCTGGAAAGTATGGCCGCCGCGGTGGAAGCGCGGGCGATCCTGTCATGAGCGCGAAACCGCCGGCCAGTCCGGCCCAGGAAGACCCCGCCTTTCACGGACTGACGCAGGAGGAGTACGCGCTCGCCGTGCGGATCCTCGGCCGCAAGCCGAACGTCACCGAGATGGGCATTTTCGGCGTTATGTGGAGCGAGCACTGCTCCTACAAGACATCGAAGGTGCATCTTAAGAAGCTGCCCACGGAAAGCAGCCGCGTGCTGGTGGGGCCGGGCGAAAACGCCGGCATCATAGACATTGGCGGTGGTTGGGCCATTGCCTTCAAAATCGAATCACACAATCATCCGAGCTTCATCGAGCCCTTTCAAGGAGCGGCGACGGGCGTGGGCGGCATTCTGCGCGACATCTTCACGATGGGCGCGCGTCCGGTGGCCGTTCTGGACGCTCTGCGCTTCGGGCCGTTGACGGCGGAGGAGGCGGGCGGCGAAGCCGTGGCGGCGCGCAACCGCCGGATCGTGAAAGGCGTGGTGAGCGGCATCGCCCACTACGGCAACTGCTTCGGCGTGCCGACGGTGGGCGGCGAGTGCATGTTCGACGCCAGTTATAACGGCAATCCGCTGGTGAACGTCTTTGCGCTGGGCGTGTTCAAGCACGACGAAATTTTCTACGGCAAGGCCACCGGCGTCGGCAACCCAGTGATCTATGTGGGAGCCAAGACGGGCCGCGACGGCATTAAGGGCGCGGCCATGGCCAGCGAAGTGTTCAAGGAAGACAGCAAGTCCAAGCGGCCGAACGTGCAGGTGGGCGACCCCTTCATGGAAAAACTGCTGCTGGAGGCCTGCCTGGAGGCGATGAAGACGGGCGCCATCGTCGGCATTCAGGACATGGGCGCCGCCGGACTCACCTGCTCCACCTGCGAGATGGGCTCGCGCGCCGGCACGGGTATCGAAATCGAACTGATGAAGGTGCCGCAGCGCGAAACCGGTATGACGCCGTACGAGATGATGCTCAGCGAATCGCAGGAGCGCATGCTGCTGGTGGCCGAAAAGGGCCGCGAGCAGGAGGTGTTCGACGTCTTCGCCAAGTGGGGGCTCGATGCGTCCACCATCGGCGAGGTGACCGGCGATGGACTGCTGCGCGTGCGGCACAACGGCGAGGTGGTTGCCGAGATCCCCAACCGGGAGCTGGCCGACGAAGCGCCGCGCTATCACAGGCCCTACGACGCGCCGGCGTTCCGTTCGGCGCCGCTGGATGGTCCGGTGCTGGTCCCGCCGCCGCCGAGTTTCAATGACGCCCTGGCCACGCTGATGACCTCGCCCGACCTGTGTTCGAAGCGTTGGATCTGGCAGCAGTACGACTATCAGGTCCGCACGAATACCGTGCTGGGACCTGGAGCCGACGCGGCCGTTGTGCGCATCAAAGAGACAGGGACCTCCGTGGCGATGTCGGTGGATGGAAACGGCCGCTGGTGCATGCTCGACCCGCGCGAAGGCGCCAAGCACATGGTGGCCGAGTGCTGCCGCAATCTGGCCACCACCGGGGCCCTGCCCGTGGCGGCCACGAACAATTTGAATTTCGCCAATCCGGAACGGCCGGAGATCATGCGCCAACTGGTGGAGTCCATCGAAGGCATGGCCGAAGCCTGCCGGTTCTTCGAGACGCCGATCACCGGCGGTAACGTGAGCCTCTACAACGAAACGCACGATGAAGCCGATCCGGAGGTGAGCGTGCCCATCTTCCCGACGCCCGTGCTGGGCATTGTCGGACTGATGAAGACCGAAACGCCGCCGGGCATTGTCTTCCGCGCGCCGGGCCGCGCGCTGGTGCTGGTGGGCGGATTGGGCTCGACGGATGAGCAGCGGTTCGGGTCCTCGCAGTACGCCAGGCAGGTGCTTGGCTCTGTCTGGGGGCTGCCGCCGGAGCTCGACATGGCCTATGAGAAGCGCGTGCACGAAGCCGTGCGCGAGATCGTCACCTCCGGGCTCGCCGAAAGCGCGCACGACGTGGGTGAAGGCGGATTGGCCGCGGCTTTGGCCGAGTGTTCGTTCGGACCGGCGGGCGTGGGCGCCGAGGTTGCGCTGTCCAGTTCGATGCGCGATGATTTCGTCTTGTTCCACGAGGGCCCGTCGAGGGTTCTTGTGTCCACATCCTCCCCCGAGGCCGTACTGGCCGTGGCGTCACGGCACGGTGTGGACGCGATTGTGGCCGGTGAAACGGCCCGTGCGGCGCTGACCGTCCGCGTCAATGGACGCGCCGCTGTCAGCGTCAAGGTGGACCAGTTGCGGGAGGCCTGGGAATCGGCCCTGCCCGCTTTGTTGTCGAACTAAGTTGTCTGGCGGATGGGAGGTGAGGCGCGGATGTTCGATAAGTTCCATGAAGAGTGCGCGGTGGTGGCGATCCATGGCCACCCGGATGCGGCGAATCTGGCCTATCTGAGCCTCTACGCGATGCAGCATCGCGGCCAGGAAAGCGCGGGACTGGCTGTGGCCGGCGGGAAAGAGGTCATCTGCCATAAGGCGATGGGCCATGTCGCCGACATCTTCACGCCCGAATCCCTGGGACGGCTGCACGGCGATCATGCCATTGGCCACACACGCTATTCCACGGCGGGAGACTCGGCTCAGCTCAATGCCCAGCCCTTCCTGGTGAAGTGCAACAAGGGGCGGATCGCCATCGCGCACAACGGCAACATCACCAACGCGGCCGAATTGCGCGACGACCTGGAGCGTGGCGGCGCGATCTTCCAGGCCACCAGCGATACGGAGGTGGTGCTGCACCTGATGGCCCATTCGCGCGAGCGCACGGTTGCCGGCGCGCTGCGCGAAGCTCTGCTGCAGTTGGAAGGCGCCTATTCGATCGTCCTGCTCGCCGAGGACCGCATCATCGTCGCCCGCGACCCGCACGGCTTCCGGCCTCTGGCGATGGGACAGATGGAATTGAGCGGCGGCCGTTCGGCCTACGTCTTCGCCAGTGAAACCTGCGCGTTCGACCTGATCGGCGCGGTCTATCTGAACGACGTGGAACCGGGCGAAATGGTCATTGCCGGGCCTGAAGGCGTCACACGCGAGCGTTTTTCGCCGCGGCGGAATTCGGCCCATTGCGTCTTTGAGCACGTCTACTTCGCCCGCCCCGATTCGCTGGTTTTCGGCCAGCCCGTGCAACCGGCGCGGGAAAAGATGGGCCGCTTCCTGGCGCGCCGGCATCCCGTGGAGGCCGATGTCGTCGTGCCCGTCCCGGACTCCGGCGTGACGGCCGCCATAGGGTATGCCGATGAGTCCGGCCTGCCCTTCCGCCAGGCGCTGATCCGCAACCACTACGTCGGCCGCACCTTCATCGAACCGTCGCAGGCCATTCGTGACTTCGGCGTGAAGCTGAAGTTGAATGCCGTGCGCCACGTGCTGGAAGGCAAGCGCGTCGTGCTGGTGGACGATTCCATTGTGCGCGGCACCACATCACGCAAGATTGTCCGCATGGTGCGCCACGCCGGCGCGCGCGAGGTGCATTTGCGCATTTCGTGCCCCCCCACCATGTCGCCTTGTTTTTATGGCGTCGATACGCCGACCAAGAGCGAGTTGATCGCCGCGAACCACACGCTGGACGAGATCCGGCGCTTCGTGGAAGCCGATTCGCTCGCCTACCTGTCGCTGCACGATCTGCGGGAAGCTGTGGATGACAACGAGCGGCACGACTACTGCTACGCCTGCTACACGGGAGACTACCCGACGGATCTGGTGCACATCGACGAGATGCTGTCGTCGCGGAAACGTCCTTGAGCGCCGCGCTGTCCGCCTCGGCGCGGTCGGTGGCCCATTCGCGCATCCGCGAACTGGCCGAAATCGCCATGACGATGGACGGCGTCGCCAAACTCTACTTCGGCGAATCGAACATTCCCACGCCGGCGTTCATTCGCGCCGCCGCGGCGCGCGCCATGGAAGAGGGCTTCACCTACTACACCTCGAACGCGGGCCTGGAGAGCACGCGGCAGGCTATGGCCGCCTATTATGAGGCGAAGCACGGCGTCGCCCTCAACCCGGCCCACGAGATCGTTGTCACCGCCAGCGGCGTGCAGGCTCTGAACGTGGCGATTCGCTGTACGCTCGATCCCGGCGACGAGGCGCTGATCCTTACGCCCGCCTGGCCCAACGGCGCTTCCATCGTTCAAATGTGCAACGCCATGCCGGTCATGATGGCGCAACCGCTGGCCACGTCGCCGTCGGGCGCAATGCGCTACACCATCGACTTCGACGCGCTCGAAGCCGCCGTCACGCCGCGCACGCGCCTGCTGCTGTATACCTCGCCTTCCAATCCGCTGGGCTGGGTGGCTACCGCGGACGAGCAACGGCGGTTGCTCGAGTTCACACGCCGCCACAAGCTCTGGCTCCTGGCCGACGAGGTGTACGAACGGCTCTGGTACGAAGGCCCCGCCCTGGGCGCCGTGGCCCCCAGCATCCTTCGCCTGGCCACGCGGGACGACAGCGTCATCGTGGCGCAGAGCTTCTCGAAAAGTTATTGCATGACCGGTTGGCGTCTGGGTTGGATCGTGGCGCGCACCGACCTGGCCGCCCGCGCCTGCGAGTTGAACGAGTTCATCATTTCGCACGCGGCCAGCTTCAGCCAGCGCGCCGCCGAGACGGCGCTACGCGACGGCGAGCCATTCATCCTCGCGATGCTCGAACAGTTTCGCGCCAACCGCGATTTCTGCCTCGACGTTTTGCGGTCCCTGCCCGGCGTCACCGTCCCGGAACCCGGTGGCGCGTTCTATCTGTTTCCGCGCATCAGCGGCCTTGCCGATAGTTTCGCCTTTTGCAAGCGTCTGCTGGTGGAAACCAAGGTGGGACTCGCGCCGGGCGTGGCTTTTGGGGCGGGCGGCGAAGGCAGTGTGCGGCTCTGCTACGCAAGCGAACGCTCCGTCGTGGAACCCGCCATGGAACGGCTGGCGGCCTTCATTGGACGCGGCGCGTGGGAATAAAAGCTCAGCGGCAACCCGGACGACCGCCCGGAGGACGCGGCGTTCAACCACCGCCCATGCGGCTGATGAACAGCAGCGCGGCCAGAATCAGAAGCCAGAAGATGTATTCCACGTGGACCCTTCCTTCGTTTAGGATGCACTGCTATGCTGCGGGGTGACAGGAATTCCTTGCCTTCCATCACAATACTCACTCGACGCCTGGCCGCGCGCGGGCGAGCAACTTTAGCGCGGTTGGCCTGCATAGGGCTTGCCGGCGCCGCCGGCCTAACGGGCCAGGGGCTGGTCGTGTTCGATGATGGCGACCAGGTGCGCATCAAAGGGGCCGTGTACGACGCCGCCGTCGCCAAAAGCGGATATGTCAGCGGCGTGGCAGGGGGCTCCTTTCTCGACCATAAGACCGGTTTTCGCGACGCCGGCTTTGGGCTGGCCATCGTGGACTGGCTCGTCGAGCCGGGTTCGGACGAGCGCTACCGCGCGTCGCTCCAGGAACAACTGGTCTACAGGTTCGGCGATCTGGTGCATGGCCGCATTCCCAAACGCATTGTGGAGGGGCCGCAAATCTGCACACGGGCCCGGCGCCTGGATCCCAAGGTGACTCGTGGCGCGGACTTCGTCGCCGTGCAGATGCGCCATGAGTTCACACAAGCCGCTCCCGGACGCCGCCCCGGTTCGGTTTGGGAACAGACGCTCGTGTTTCCCGAGGGCAAGCGATGGTTCTACGCCGCCGATACCGTCACGCTGGCCAATGACGGCGTGGGCACGGCTCTGCGCATCGACATGCCGGGCCACATCCGGCACCGCGGCGGCGACCGGTTCGAGCGTATCTACTTGAGCTACGACGGTGTCTACGCAAGCGACCAGTTCACGAAGGATTTTGCGCCCGATGCGCGCTACCGCTATGTCCGCAAACCGGGCGAGCCCCCCAAGCGCTTCATCCGCGCCTACCGTCTTCGCGACCCGCGCACCGGCCGGCGCGGACCTTGGCTGGCGGGCATGACACTGAACCCGGAGGTGGTGAGCGAAGCCTGGTGCCACCAGCGCGGCTACGTCAGCATGATTCAAGAGGTGGGCGGAGGCGTCTACCGCAAAGGCGATCAGATCCGGGCCGCCTACCTGATCGGTTACTTCGATTCGCTCGAAGAGATGGACCGCACCTTCGACCGCGAAGCCGGGCCTGTGGCCATCGAGGTGAAGGGCGAAAGCTGGCGTCTGGTTAAGCCGGGCGAGTAAGACCGGAGGCACCCGCGGCGGGCGGCGGCCGCAGGCGCACATCACGCTGCGGGAATGGAATCTCGATGCCCGCCTTCAGAAACGCCGCGAAGATCGCAAAACGCAGGTCGCTGCGCAGCAGTCCCGGCGAATGCGTGCGGGAGTTTGTCCAAACCAGCAATTCAAAGTCGAGCGAGCTTTCGCCGAATTCCTGGAAGAGGACGAGCGGGGCGGGTTGCGCCAGTACGTCGGGGTGCCGTGAGGCGGTCTGCAGAAGGATGTCGCGCACCTTCGCGGGATCGCTCTCATAGGCGACGCCGCATTTGACGCCCACTCGCACCTCGGCGTCGTTCGCCGTCCAGTTGATCACCTGGTTGTTGATGATGTCGTCGTTGGGCACCACGATGATGATGTTGTCGTTCGTTCGGATCCATGTGCTGCGCGCGGCGATGCGCACCACGTCGCCAGCCAGTCCTCCAATTTCAATCCGGTCACCCACCTGGATCGGCTGCTCCACCAGCAGGACGAGTCCCGAGATGAAGTTGTTGGCGATGTTTTGCAGACCCAGGCCGACGCCGATGCCCACCGCGCCTCCGATGAACGCCAGGCTCTTAAAGTCGATGCCAAGCGTCTCCAGGCCCACCGTCATGCCGAGCACGAACACCGCGTAGCCGAAGACGCGTTCAATGGCGAACCGCTGCCCCTCGCTCAGTTGCAGCCGGGCCAGAACGCGGTCCCGGAGGAAGGCGCTGCTGGCGCGCGAGATCAGCAGAATCAGCAGCAAAAAGAATGTGGAGCGCAGGAAGAAAGCGGGGCTGACGCTGGTTTGTCCGATGGTAAAGAAGGGGCGCGCCAGGAATTCGCCGGCATCGGCGAGCAGCATGACAAGCCAGTTGCCGGGCAGCACGGCCGACAGTGTGCGCGCGGCGAAGAATGGCATCGCCAGCAGCACCAGATACAGCAGCAGACGCCAGCCAGGCGCCGGGAGTTTGTTGGGTTGGCGGCGTGTGGTCAAGCGGCGGCCGTTACGGACACATCTTCTTCAACTGCGCAGTGGCTGTCTTCATCCGCTCCACACAGGCGGCCTTTTCCGCGCCTCCGGCATGGGCGCAGGCCGTGGCCGGGTCCATTTGCGAGAGTCGCGCCTTGATCTGCGCGCATTGCGGGCTGTTAGAGTCCATCTGCAGCACCGAATCGGATTTGCAGGTCCCGGCATAACGGTACCGGGCCTTGATCATCATTTCCTTGCCGTCCTTGCCCGTCACGGTGCTCGTGGTGAGGTAGGAGTCCTTGGATTCCGCCGTAATCAAGGCGTGCGACTTAGTCCCGCTTGGGCAGGAGACCTGCACCTCGGCCTTGCTGGCCGTGTTCTGCAGCACCTTAACGCCGCACTTTTCACGAGGGTTCGCGGCGTTCTGCTTCCATTGCTCGTTCATCTCGGCCGCGGCGTCCATGCAGACGCCCATGCCGGACGCCATCTTGGCGTGCTTCAGCATCTCCTTGTTCGAGGAATCCAGCAGTTCCATCTTCCATAGCCCTTTGCCGGGCGGACGCCCGCCAAAGACGGCCAGTTTGGAAACATCTTGAGCGAACAGACCAGCAACAAACAAGCACAGGCTTGCCACGGCCGGAACGAATTTTCGAATGACGCATAGCCGCATACGGCCAGAATGGCAGGCGCGGCACGCGGGCGCAACCACGGGAGCGAGCCGCGGGAGCGTAACGGTCCGGCTTGCAACGCGCCGTTATAATCAGGGAGTGCCGCCGGGCCGCCGGGACAGCAGCCAGGGCGCACTCCATGTCAGCATGAGCGAGGCAATGATCGAGGCCATCGGCCTCAGCAAATTTTATGGGGATTTCGCAGCCACGCGCGAAGTGAGCTTCGCGATTCCGCGCGGTCAGGTGGTGGCGTTTCTGGGGCCGAACGGGGCGGGGAAGTCCACCACGATGAAGATGCTCACGGGCTATCTCGCGCCCAGCGAGGGTTCGGCGCGCATCGCGGGTTTTGATGTTCTCACGGATCGTGAGCGGGCTGCCGCGCGCCTGGGATATCTGCCAGAGAACGGTCCGCTCTATCCCGAGATGACGCCGCTCGGGCTGCTGCGTTTCTTCGGCCGTGCGCGTGGCATGACGCGGGAGCGGCTGCGGGAGCGTCTCGACGAGGTGGTGCGCCAGTGCGCGCTCGGCGAGGTTCTGGAAAAGGCGATCGGCAAGCTCTCGAAAGGATACCGGCAGCGCGTGGGCATGGCGCAGGTGCTGTTGCATGAGCCCGACGTGCTGATCATGGACGAGCCAACCACGGGACTGGACCCGAACCAGATCCGCGACGTCCGCACGCTTATCCGAGAACTCGGCAGAACCAAGACCATCCTGCTGTCCACGCACATCCTGCAAGAGGTGGAAGCCGTGGCCGGACGTGTCATTCTCATCAACGCGGGCCGCGTGGTGTTCGACGGATTGCCCGCGGAACTGGCGGGCGCCGGTGGCATCGAGGAGGCCTTCCACCGCCTGACCGGCCTCGCCTCCGGGGTGACCGCCTGATGCGCTTCCATGTGGTGCGCGCCGTGGCCGCGCGCGAATTTCACAGCTACTTCGGCTCGCCCGCCGGCTATGTCTTCATCACGCTATTTGTCTTCGTCAGCGCCGTGGCGGCCTTCTGGCAGGAGCGCTTCTTCCAAAGCAACCTTGCCAACCTTGACCCGTTGAACGCCTGGTTCCCCTACCTGCTGATCTTTCTCGTTCCCTCGATCACCATGGGGCTGTGGGCCGAGGAGAGGAAGCAGGGCACCGAAGAACTGCTTCTCACGCTGCCTGCGCGAGCCGTGGAGATCGTCACTGGCAAATACGCCGCCGCGCTGGGCATCTACACCGTCGCTCTGGCGTTTTCGCTCAGCCATGCCGTAGTGCTGATGTGGCTCGGTTCGCCCGACCCCGGGTTGATGATCTCCACCTATCTCGGCTACTGGCTGATGGGCGCGGCCCTGCTGCCGTTGGGACTGCTCGCTTCCCAGGCCACCGAGAACCTTACGGTGGCGTTCATCGGCGGCGCGGCCTTATGCGCACTGCCCGTGATGTTCGCTCAGGCGGGCGTTGTGGTGCAGGGTCCGCTCCGGCCCCTGCTGGAGCAGCTTTCCGTGCCCGAGCAGATGCGCGATCTAACCTCGGGCATCATCGCGGCCGGGCCGCTGGTATATTGCGCGGCGCTGGCGGCGGCGGTGCTCTATCTCTGCGTTCGCCAGGCGGAGCGGCGGCGCTGGCCCACACGCTCGCTTGGCCGCCACTACGCCGTGCGGACGCTGGCGCTGCTTGTGGCCGCAGGCGCGGCGGCGATGATTGCCGGACGCCTTGGCGGGCGAGCCGACCTCACCAGCGAGCAGATTCACTCGCTCGCGCCCGGTACCGTGAAACTGCTGCGCGGCCTCGATCCCAGGCATCCCGTGATGATCCAGGCCTACATCAGCCCCGAGGCGCCGCGCAGCTACGCCCGTGTGCGGGCGAACCTGGTCAACACGCTCCGCGAGTTCACCGCCGCTGGGCGCGACCGCATTCAACCGCGGATTGTGGAGACGGTCAAGTATTCGCCCGAGGCGCGCGAGGCGCGTGAACGCTACGGTATTCATCCTTACCGTGTGCCCGCCACCGAGGAGAGTGCCTCCACCGTGAACGAGATCTTCCTTGGCCTGGTCTTCACGTGCGGGCCGGAAGAGTTCGTCATTCCCTTCTTCGACCGCGGCCTGCCCGTCGAGTATGAACTGATGCGCAGTATTCGCGTCGTCTCCCGCGCCGCCCGCAAACGGGTGGGCATACTGCGCACCGGCGCGAAGCTGTTTGGCGGCTTCGATTTTCAAACGCGCCAGAATACCCAGGACTGGGCGATTGTGCAGGAGTTGCGCAAGCAGTACGAGGTGGCGAGCGTGGCGCCGGATGCCGGTTACCCGGACAACCTCGACGTACTGGTGGCCGTGCTGCCCACCACGCTCGACGCGCCGCAGTTGGGCCGCCTTACCGCGTACGTGAAAACGGGAAAGCCCGTTTTTGTTTTGACCGATCCCCTGCCCGCCTTCAACATCAACCTCTCGCCCGCCGCCGTTGAAACGGTCCCGGACTTGCGCCCGCTCTTGGACGCGCTCGGCGTGGAATGGGCGCGGGACCGCATTGTCTGGGACAAGTACAACCCGCATCCACAACTGGGCGCATTGCCGCCCGAGGTCGTCTTCGCCGGCGCGGGCAGCGGCGCAGCGATGCCGTTTCAGAAACAATCGCCTCTCACCGCCGGACTGCAGGAACTGGTGTTGCTGTACCCGGGCGAACTCAAACCGAAGTCGCAGGGCGCCTTGCCGCTGCTCACCACGGGGACAGGCTCGGGCGTACTGCGTTTCGATCAACTCGTCGAAACCAGCATGATGGGCCTCTCCCTCGTACGCGGCCTGCCGCACACGCCGGACAAAGGCGGGCATGTGCTTGCCTACCGCGTGAAGGATGGCGTCCGGAACGCGGTGGTCATCGCCGATGCCGACGTGATGGGCGAGGAGTTTTTCGAGCTGCGCCGCAGGGGCGTGGAAGATCTCACTCTGGACAACGTCGCCTTCGTGCTAAACGCCATCGACGAACTGGCGGGCGACACGAGTTTCATCGCCCTGCGGAACCGCCGTCCGAAGCACCGCACGCTGGAACTGGTGGAATCGCGCACGCGCGTGTATGAAGAGAAGCGCGCCGAGGATTCGCGCAATGCCGCCGCGCTGGCCGAGCGCCGCCTGCAGGAGGCGCAGGCCCGTCTGGATGCCGCCGTGGCCGCCGTGCGCGCCCGCGCCGACCTGGACGAGCAGGCCAGGCAGATCATGATTTCGAACCTGCAAACGGCCGAGAACCGGCGTCTGCAGGTGGCGCGGCAGAATATTCAGGATGAGCGCGAGCGCCAGATGGAGGATGCGCGCGCGGGCATGGAGTCGAGCGTCCGGCAGATTCAGAGCACCATCAAGTTGCTCGCCGTCTGCCTTCCGCCGGTGCCGGCATTCGCTCTCTTCCTTCTGATGAGCCTGCGCAAGCTGCGCCGCGAACGGATGCGGATTGCTCCGGACCGTCTGCTGACGGCCTCGCCGCCCCCATCGCAGTCAAAGGAAGGGGATGCCGTATGAGGAATCAGTGGGCGGTCACGGGCGCGTTCCTCGCCGCCGCCGCCCTGTTGGCGGCCGTGGCCGCGCGCGTCCAGCCGGAAACCTATGAGGCCGCCATTTTCAGTGATCAGGGCGAGGATCTCTTCCCGGCGCTCACCGGCGCCGGCGCCGTGCAATCCATCGAAGTCGTCGACTACGACGCCGGACAGGCCGTCGCCCGCCCGTTGAAGGTCGAACTGCGCAAAGGCCGCTGGGTGCTTGCTTCGCACGGCGATTATCCGGCGGAAGCGCGCGACCGTCTGGCCCAGACCGCTGGCGCGCTGGTGGGTCTGAAGAAGGACGCCGTGGCCAGCGACCGATGGGAGGATCAGGCGCGGTACGGCGTGATTGACCCGCTCGACCAGAAGAACCCGAGCCTCACGGGCCGTGGCAAGCGTGTCACGCTGCTCGGCGGTCATGGTGCGAAGTTGGCCGAAATTGTTTTGGGATCCGCCGTGCCCAACCGCGCCGGCTACCGGTACGCCCGCCTCCCCGGCCAGAAGCGCATTTACATGGTCCAGACCTCCGCCGATCCCTCGGCGCGTTTCGAGGATTGGGTGGAGGCCGATCTTCTGAAGGTGGACGCTGGCGGCATTTCCCGGCTCATTGTAAACAGCTACACGATTGACGGGATGACGGGCACGCTGGCCAACGTCCGCCGCCGTGTGATGGTTCCCAACCGTGAGAATTGGGACGCCGCCGCCCGCTCCGCCGCCCAAACGCTGGCCGGATTGCGTGTGACGGGCGCTCGCGCCAAGCCCGCCATGCTCGCGGCCCAGTTGCGCACGCGCCAACTCGCGCTTTCGCTCGAAACGGTGATGAGCCTGCGGGCGCGAGGATTTTTCATTCTCCCCAGCGGCCAGTTGCTGGCCAATGCCGGTGAGGCTGTGGTGGAAACCACGCAGGGCTTCGTATACACGCTGCGTTTCGGAGAGGTGGCCAGTTCCAGCCTGGAAGGCGAAGCAGGACAAACTCCAACCGCCGCGGCCGCCCAGTCCGGCGGGGACCGCTTCCTGTTCGTTACGGTGAGTTCGCGCAACCCGGCCACGGAAGCCCGCGCCAGGGCCCTCGACGCGAAGTTCGCCGATTGGTACTACATCATCGCCGGGAAGGACTTCACCAGCATCATGAAGGCCGCCCCGGCCGGCAGCGAGGTTCCGCGCGCTCCAACACCCACGCCGGCGCAACAGCCCTAAGCCGCCGGGGTATTCTGAATAGCATGTGGGCGCGTAGCGCAATTGGATAGAGCATCAGCCTTCGAAGCTGAGGGTTACAGGTTCGAGTCCTGTCGCGCCTACCACGTCTTGCCGCATCCCTTTGCGGCGTTACCATATCCGTATGTCCTCCATCGCGCCTGGGACGCGAGTATCGACGTGTGCCTTGGACTGTCCGGACGCCTGCTCCGTTCTGGTTTCCATCGGAGCCGATGGCCGCGCCACAAGTCTGCGCGGTAACCCGGACCATCCCGTCACGCGCGGTTTTCTGTGCGCCAAGGTGGCCCAGTATCTGGAGCGCCAGTATCACCCGGACCGTTTGCGCCACCCGATGCGCCGCGTGGGCGCCAAGGGCGATGGCCGCTTTGAGCGCATCGGTTGGGATGACGCTCTGGACGAGATCGCCGGCCGGCTGATGGCCATTGCGCGCGAGTGGGGTCCGGAGGCCGTCTTGCCATACAGCTATGGCGGCTCCATGGGACTGCTGCAGGGCAACGGAATGGACCGCCGCTTCTTCCACCGCTTCGGGGCGTCCCGGCTGGACCGCACCATCTGTTCCGCCGCCGGCACCGCGGGTCTGGCGCAAACGATAGGTTACCGGTATGGCACCGAACCGGAGCAGTTCGCTCACTCGAAGCTCATTCTGGCCTGGGGCGCGAACATTCTCGGCACCAACGTCCACCTGTGGCCCTTCATCGTCGAGGCCCGCCGGCGCGGCGCGCGCTTTTACACCATCGACCCGGTGCTGCGGCGCACGGGGCGCCTCGCCGACAAGCACTTCTTCGTCAATCCCGGCTCCGACCTTGCGCTCGTGCTCGGCATGGCGCACGTCATCATTGGCGAAAGCCTTCACGACGCCGGCTACGTCGCCCGCCACACGACGAACTTCGACCGTCTGAAGGCCACCGCCGCGCGCTACACGCCCGAGCACGCCGAAGCGCTGACCGGCATTCCACGCGAAGAGATCGTCGCGTTGGCGCGTGAGTACGCCACCACCCGCCCTGCCGTCATCCGCCTGAACTACGGTACGTCGCGGAGCGAACGCGGCGGCATGGCCTTCTCCGCCGTGGCCATGCTGCCGGCGCTCACCGGCTCTTGGAAGGAGGTGGGCGGCGGTTTGCAAGCCAGCGTGTCGCAGACGCACCAGTTCAATCGCGCCGCCATCGAGCGAGCCGACCTGCAAATGAAATCTCCCCTGGGCCGCGAAGCGCGTCTGGTAAACATGATTACGCTCGGCCATGCGCTGACGGAGTTGAACGATCCGCCCGTGAAGGCGATGTTCGTGTATTGCTCCAACCCCGCCGCCGTGGCTCCCAATCAGAGCGCCGTTCGCCGCGGTCTCCGGCGCGACGATCTGTTCACCGTCGTGCACGACCAGTTTCAGACCGACACCGCCGATTTCGCCGACCTGCTGCTGCCGGCCACAACCTTTCTGGAACACACGGATCTCTACAGCTCCTACGGCCACCTCCACGTGCAAATGGCGCGCCCGGCGCTGGAGCCCGAAGGCGAGGCCCGGTCCAACGTGCAGCTCTTTCGGGACCTCGCCGCCAGGCTCGGCTTTGATGACCAGGCCTTCGGCGACACCGAGGACGACATGATCCGCACCGCCCTGGCCAGCGGCCATGAATTTCTAAAGGGCATCACGCTGGAAGCTCTGGAACAGCGCCACCACATCCGGCTCAACGTTGCTCCCGATGGCCAGCCGTTCCTGCCGTTCGCCGAGGGCAACTTCGGTTCGCCCGGCGGGCAGTGCGATCTCGCTCCCGAGGGCATGGACTACACGCCTCCCCTCGAATCGCGCCACGGCGATTCGGCGCTGCTCCGCCGCTACCCCCTCGAACTGGTCTCGCCCAAGAACGACGACAGCATGAACTCCACGTTCGGCTATCGCGCCAGCGTCGATGAGCAGACTGCACGCCTGTGGATGCACGCCGCCGATGCCGGGGCGCGCGGGATCCTCGACGGCGACCTGGTGCGTGTCTTCAATGAGCGGGGCTCCATGCGGCTGACGGCCAGCGTCAACGGACATGTGCGGCCGGGCGCCGTGTGCGCGCCCAGCGTCCGTATGCCGCGTATGGCGCCCGATGGCAGTTCGTCCAACTTCCTCACCTCGGAACGCCTCAGCGACATCGGCGGCGGCGCCACGTTCTATAGCTGTCTGGTACAAGTAGAGAGATGCGGAGACTGACCCTGCTTGCCACCGCGGCCCTCTTTCTGGCCGCTACGCCCGCCTGCAAACGCCAGACGGCCAAGGTGGAAACCATCGAGAATGAACAGCCGCAACTGGCTTCGGCCATCAGTGCGGGCGATCCGGCGCACGCCGTCCAGTTCGTGCAAGGCTTCTACGACATCGAACAGGGTTCGTGGCGTTGGACGCGCGGTAAATTCTCGCTCACGCTACAGGCGCCTCCCGGTGCGGCGCAGAAGGGCGCGGCCCTCGAGTTGAAGTTCTCCCTGCCGGAAGCCGTCGTGAAGAAGGTGGGCCCGGTGACCCTTTCGGCCGTGTTCGACGGGAATCCGCTGCCTTCGGAAAAATATGGCAAGGACGGCGAGCAGGTTTACCAGCGCGACATCCCCGCGGGGCTGTTCCGCGGACCCTCGGTGAACATCGAGTTTTCGCTCGACAAGTTCCTCGCCGCCGGCGCCGTCGAGGAGCGCGAGCTGGGCATCATCGTCCAGTCCGCGGCTCTGCTGGCGAAATAGGCCACGGCCGGCGATGTCCCGATCCCGCTTTTTCGTCCTCTGGCTGGCGGCTTCCCTTTTCTGCCTGTGGCTCTATTGGCCGGGCATGAAATGCTGGTTCCAGCAGGATGACTTCGCCTGGCTCGG
This sequence comes from Bryobacterales bacterium, assembly GCA_020847045.1. Lineage (GTDB taxonomy): Bacteria > Acidobacteriota > Terriglobia > Bryobacterales > Bryobacteraceae > JAFLBB01. The sequence continues at coordinate 16,043 of JADLCT010000011.1, forward strand.
GCTGGGCCTGAACGTCCACACGCCCGCCGGGCTGCTAGACGCGCTTTTTGCGCCGAAGGCCCAGGGCACCATCCGCCCCTGGAGCGAGCGCGCGTTCTTCATGGGCTTCTTCGCACTGTTCGGACTCGACGCGCTTCCCTACCGCATCCTCGTTTTCACCACCCAAGTAGCTAACCTCGGCCTGCTGATCGCCATCAGCCGCCGCGTCACCGGCTCGACACTGGCCGCCGCGCTGGCGCCTCTGTTCTGGACCGCCAATGCCGCCCTCGGCCTGCCCATGAGCTGGACCTCGGCCTACAACCAGATCCTCTGCGCCACCTTCCTGCTCGGGGCGTTTTACTGCCTGCTCCGCTGGACCGAGTCCGGCGCCTGGCGCTGGTATGCGGCGCAGTGGACCGTATTTCTGCTTGGTTTTGGCGCGCTGGAGATCAACGTGGTTTATCCCGCCATTGCCGCCGCCTACGCCCTGCTCGCCTCGCGCCGCCACTTTGTGCTCACGCTGCCCCTGTTTGCCGCATCGGGCGCGTATGCGATCCTCCATCGTTCGCTGGCGCCCGGAACGCGCGAAGGCCCCTACGCGATGCACTTTGACGGATCCCTCCTGTCCACGCTGGCCACCTATTGGTATGGCGCGTTCGGCACGGCGCGACTGGCCTCGCTGGAGGTTCCGCCGTGGCTCAGCGCCGCCGGCTTGGTCACGCCCTGGATCCTCTCGGCCGCCCTGGGCGCTTTTCTGGCCGTCCGTCTGCGCCGCGGCCAGTGGGCCGTCCTGTGGCCGCTCGCCTGGTTCCTGGCCGTAATCGGTCCCGTCCTGCCTCTGCGTGACCACATTTCCGACTATTACAACGCGATTCCTACTCTCGGGCTCGCCGTGCTCGGCGCGTGGGTCTTCGCCGCCGCCTGGGAGATGAGGTTGGCAGGGAAAGCCGCCGCCGTGCTGGCGGCCGGACTGTATCTGGCCACCTCGGCCCCTGTGGCCCGCGCTACCGTTCGCTACAATTTCGAGCGGTCCCGCGCCGTGCGCAACCTCGTGCTGGGCGTCGCGCGCGCCCATGAGATCCACCCGGGGAAGGTCATTCTGCTGAATGGCGTTGGTACGGACCGCTTCTGGGCCGGAATGAATGATAAGCCTTTCCGCCTGCTCGGGATCGGTGATGTCTGGTTGACGCCCGGTTCGGAGAGCACCATCCAGGCGTTTCCTGCTCTCGGAGACGTGAACCAGTTTGTTTATCCGGCGGCGGCGACCCTGCGAGCCCTCCGCGAGCATCGGGCGGTTGTGTACGAAGCCGCTGGGCCGCGCCTGCAAAATGTCACCCAAACCTATGCAAACATGGCGCCACTGCGTCTGAAAGCCACACTGCCCGGACATATCGACGCAGGGAACCCGGCCTTCGCCGACCAGTTGGGTGAAGGCTGGTATCAGGCGGAAGGCGGTTACCGGTGGATGGCCAAACGGGCGTCGCTCCGGCTGGGCGTCGCCTCGCCGGGCGGTCTCCGTTTATTTCTGAAGGGATTTTGTCCAACCACGCAACTTTCCGGGGGGCCGCTGCATCTACAGGTATTCATTGACGGGCAAGCATACCCGCCGGTGGCAGTGAGTCGGCCGGACGAGGAATTCTCGTTTTCCTTCGCTCTCCCTGCCGTATTGAAAAATAAAGACTTTGTGGAAGTTGTGCTAGAGGTGGACCGGACAGTTGTCCCGCCTGCCGATGGCCGGAAACTTGGGTTAGCGTTTGGTAATTTTGCGCTACGCCGTCCCTAATCGAGTGTTTTGATCCACTTTCTCCGCAGCCATCGCTTCTAGTGTAAGAGGTTGTTCGCCTGGACGGCTCTTTAGGGGAAGTCGCGGACAACCGAAATCGTGAGAGGGAATGGAACCTCCGAGAACTGGATGTAAAGTTGCGGAATCCGGAAACCACGACGGGAATTCTTCGTCATTACAGTGTTACCACATAATGATGGAGCCGGAAACTGACGATATGAAGGCGTTGAAGCGGCAGGTTTCCCAACGGGGAAGCTAGCCCGGCAGCAGCAAAGGGAAGAGGGTTGGATGGATTGGAACTTGAATTGCTACCAAAGGTCCTCCACGGTGTGCTATCATCTGCGGTGGCGCAGCGGGGCCGATTGTGCCCACTCAGTTGGCGTAGCAGAAAATTTTAGTGCGGTTCGCTCAGAAGTTGAAACTTTTTCGGAACCGCATCGTCTACTAAGTGTCGAGAACGACAAAGTTTGAATGTAACTAGGAACGGATTTGCGGACGCTGAACGATAGAGTCCCAGACAAGCAATCAGTGACTGGTAAAACAATAATAAATAAGGAGAAGCAGCCATGACGAAAGCTGAATTGAACAAGTACAAACAAATCCTGGAAACGAAGAAGGCCGAATTGGCCCACGTCCTCCGGAACCGTGAGGCGATCGCGATCGAAAAGAGCCCGGACGCCTTGGACGAGGTGCAACACGCCGCTGAGCGTGAACTCGCCATCCGCAATCTGGACCGGGAGTCCGGTTTGCTGCGCCAGGTGAAACTCGCGTTGACCCGCATCGAGGATGGATCCTACGGTGTGTGCCTCCACTGTGAGGAGGAGATCAATCCCAAGCGGCTCGCCGCGGTGCCGTGGGCGCCGTATTGCATCTCGTGCCAGGAAATGGCCGACCGCCGTCAGGAAGAGGGAGACAACTCCGAAATCTTCGACGACGCGCTCGCCGCCGCCTGATCCAGTTGCAAACCATTGATGGGGCTCTTGCCGGTGCGGCAGGAGCCCCTGTTTTATTCCTTCACGGGCATTCCGTTACACGAATCCCGGCTTCCATACGGCCCAAGGTCCCGTCACGCCGGAAGCTATGGAAAAGCTCCGCGCCGCAGTGTGTGCACAGGCGCGCACGCGCCACCCGGCCCTCATCCACGCCTGCTTGCGCCAGTTGGCGCGCGACGGCCTCCTCCAAATCCAGCTTCGTCCGGCGGTCCAGGTCGTCCCGCTCGGGGAATGTGCTCTGAAATTCCGAGGCCACTTCGGGACCCACTTCGAAACAGCACGCGCCGATACCAGGACCGATGACGGCCAGCACATCGCTCGGGACGGTTCCGAACTCCGCGCCCATACGCCTCACCGTGGCCGCGGCCAGTTCCAACCGCACGCCCCTCCATCCGCAATGAACGGCCGCCACGGCGCGCCGCCGTTCGTCGGCGAGGAGTACGGGCAGGCAATCGGCGGTCCGGACGCGAATCCAGAGCCCGGCACGGCTGGCCACCAGGGCATCGCCTTCGCGGAACCTCGCGCCGGGCGCCTCGGCGCGCACAATGCCCGCGCCGTGCACTTGAACAAGATCGGCGCAGGACTCCGCAGGCAGCCAACCTTCGCTGCGCCGCGTGCCGAAGCCATGCTCCAGCCACTCCAGCCGCTCCCATTCCACGCACCGGAGCACGCCGGACTCGTCTAACCGGATGGCCAAACCGCCGTTACCCGATCTTCGGCGCCGTGCCGGGATCAATGCCGATGAACTCGGGAGCCGGATTCCGCGTCTGCGAGATCATGATCTGTTTCTTGAAGTCTTCCAGCATCGACTCGTCCAAGCGGACCTCGGTGGGCCGCTTCACCAGCGTCGTCATGGCGTCGATTTTGTCTTGCAGCTTCATGAGCGCGTAGAACAGGTTTTCCGGACGCGGCGGACAGCCCGTGACATACACGTCCACGGGCACAATCTTGTCCACCCCTTGTAGCGTCGAGTAGGTGTTGAAAGGTCCCCCCACGCTCGAGCAGGCGCCCATCGAGATGCACCACTTCGGATCGGGCATCTGGTCCCAGATGCGCTTCAGCACGGGCGCCATTTTTAGGGTCACCGTTCCGGCCACGATCATGAGGTCACTCTGGCGGGGGCTCGGGCGGAACACCTCCGCGCCGAACCGCGCAATGTCAAATCGCGAAGTGGACGAAGCGATCATCTCGATCGCGCAGCAGGCCAGTCCGAAAGTGAGCGGCCACAGCGACGATTTCCTCGTCCAATTGAACACATAATCGACCGAAGTCGTGATGAAGTTCTGTTCGAAGCGGTTCTGGAGCACGGTGTGGGGGTCTCCATGCCCATCGTAGCACCCGAAGCGCCAAAGGCAGTTTCGCGCCGCCCTCCGCGATCCTCCCGCGCTAGCTGGTGCGGTACCAGGCGAGTGTTCGCCGCAATCCCTCTTCGAGCGAGAACTTGGGCGCATGCCCCAACTCGGACACCGCCGCCCGCGTGTCCGCTTGGGAATCGCGCACATCGCCCGCGCGCGGTGGCCCATACAGTGCGGGAATCGACACACCCTCGATCTTCTGCAGCGTCTCCCACACCTGGTTCAGCGTGTAGCGGTTTCCATTGCCAGCGTTGAACATGCGGCCGCTCACCCCGGGGGTCCGGGACGCCTTGATGCACAGCGCCGCCACGTCCTCCACAAAGGTGAAGTCGCGCGACTGGTTGCCGTCGCCGAACAGGGTCGGCGAAGTTCCTTCGATCAGACACTTCATGAAGATGGAGATGATGCCCGAATAGGGGCTGCTGGGATCCTGCCGGGGGCCGTAGACGTTGAAATACCGCAGGGCCACGGTTTCCAGGCCGAAGCAGGAGGAGAACACGCGCGCGTAGTGCTCGCCCATCAGCTTTTGCGCCGCATACGGGCTGAGCGGGTCGGGCCGCATGGCTTCGGCTTTCGGCAGCACCTCGGTATCGCCGTAGGCCGACGAGGAGGCCGCGTACACCACACGGCCCACCTTGCCATCGGCACAGGCGCGAAACACCTCGAAGGTGCCGTTGATATTCACGTCGTGCGAGGGCAGCGGGTCGGCAATCGACTTGGGCACCGACGGTATGGCCGCCAGATGAAACACGCGCGAGGCGCCCTTCACCACCGGCGCCACGGCCGCGTAGTCGCGGATGTCCACGCGGTGCAGGTCGACGCGGCCGCTCACCTCGTCGAGATTCGACTCCTTGCCCGACAGCAGCGTGTCGATCACGGCCACGCGCGGTTCGCCTTCGGCCAGCAGAGCGCGCACCAGCGCCGAGCCGATGAATCCCGCGCCTCCCGTCACCACGGCATGACTCATAGCTTTTCGATCTCCCCCTCGAGATAGCGCAGCGATTCGTTGGCGATCCGCTCGCCGCCCGGTTCAAACTGAAATGCCTCCAGCGACACCCAACCCGCATAGTTCTTCGCCGCCAGCGTGCGCAGCAACGGCTTGAAATCGTAGCCGCCCGTGCCGCAGTGGCCGCCGTCGATCTCGTTTACATGCACGTGCCGGATCTTGTCGAAATACTTCGCCACCACTTCGGCATGGGGTTCGGTTTCATCCACGGCGTTGTGCGTGTCGAACATGGTCTGCACGGCTGGCGAGCCGATGCTGTCGACGATCTCCACCGCCGCCGCCACCGTGTTCACGATATTGCTCTGGTTCTTCGGCAGCGATTCCACGAGCAGCGTCACGCCACGGGACTCGGCGTGCGGCGCGACGCCGGCAAAACCGTCGCGGAACCGTTTCGACGCCTCCTCGATCGACACCCCTGGCAGCGCCTCCCGCTGCTTGGGAGAGCCGAACACCAGCACGCGGCCGCCGTTGTGACCTTCGTCGATATCGGCGCACAGGTCCACCAGGTCGTGGATGTGCCGCCAGCTTTTCTCGCGAAGAGCCTCGTCGGAGGTGGTCACGTGGAGCCCTTTGGGCGCCACCATCAGCCAGTGCAGGCCAACAAATTCGAGCCCCTCATCCTGCATGATGCGCGAAACTTCCTTGCGCCGCGCTGGAGGTATGGAGGCGGGTTGCTCGCTCAGCGTGAACGGGGCGATCTCCAGCCCCGCGTAGCCTGCCTTCTTTACGGCCTGGCAGGTGGCCGCGAACTCCCAGCCGACGAAACATTCATTGCAGATCGCGTGACGGAAATGGTACGCCATGAACTACCAGTGTAGCCTTCCATGGCTGGAATGCTCAGTGCTGGAAGCACTTTGCGCGAACGGAATTCCTATCCCTCGAACGAACGATAGGAGGCCGGTTCGCCGCCGAGCAGTTTGCGGGGAATCAGCAGAGCCACTCCAGCTCCCGCCAGCGCCCATGCCGCCGTTCCAGGCAGCGTGCCCTGGTACTGAAGATCGCGCGGCGACGCCTCGTCCTCGACCACATCCGCCGCGTTCGGAACCCGGTTCCACTGGCCGTCCACCCAGTTCATCATGGCCGCCCCCGCCGGCACAGCCAAACCCAAGGCTACGGCCAGCGAACACAGCGATAACGCTCGTCGCATGAGATTCTCCTCCACCTATGAATCACAGTGCAGCCAGGCTTGAGTCGCTCTCGGCTGCGTACGTTTGTAATTCAGCGTAAGACGGGGTGGGGGGATTCTACGATTGGCCGATTACCTTAGAAGCTCCTCTGAATTTCCCTGTAAGCCCAATCCAGCCAAGGGGTAAGCGCCCTCAGGTCGGAGGTCTCCACGGTTGCGCCGCCCCAAATGCGGAATCCGGTGGGGGCATCGCGGTAGGCGCCGATGTCATAGGCGGCACCCTCTTTGTCCAGGAGGCTGACCATCGACTTGGCGTGCTTGGCCTGCTCATCGGCCGGCAGGGCGATGAACTTCGGATCTTTTACTTTCAAGCAGATGGAGGTGTTTGAACGAATGGCCTGTTCTTCGGCCAGGAAGGCCGCCCAGTCCGACGCGGCAACCCAGTCCTCGATCACCTTCAGGTTTGCCTTGGAACGCGCGAGCAGGCCGGGCAGTCCACCCACACTTTCGGCCCACTTCAGGCCGTCCAGGGCATCCTCCACACAGAGCATGGAGGGGGTATTGATGGTCTCCCCCTCGAAAATTCCGCTCATCAGCTTGCCGCCCTTGCTCATCACGAAGATCTTGGGCAGAGGACGAGGCGCGGTGTAGCTCTCCAGGCGCTGCACGGCGCGCGGACTGAGGGCAATCATGCCATGACCACCTTCGCCGCCCAGCACCTTCTGCCACGACCAGGTGACCACGTCCAGCTTTTCCCAGGGCATCTCCATGGCGAACACCGCCGAGGTCGCATCGCAAATCGACAGTCCCTGCCGCTCGCCGGAAATCCAATCTCCGCCGGGGACGCGCACGCCCGAGGTGGTGCCGTTCCAGGTGAACACGGTGTCGCGTGACCAGTCGGCCTGTCCGAAGTCCGGCAGTTTGCCGTAGTCTGCCTTGAACACGCGCAAGTCTGCCAGTTTCAACTGGCTCTTGCAGTCGGCCGCCCAGCCGCTGCCGAAGCTTTCCCAGCAGAACACGTCCACGCCGCGCTCGCCCAGCATCGACCACAGGGCCATCTCCACGGCTCCGGTATCAGACCCCGGAACGATCCCCAGGACATAACCGGCGGGTATGCCGAGCACCTTCTTGCTGCGCTCGATCACCTCGGCCAACTTGGCCTTTCCGATCTTGGCGCGGTGCGAGCGTCCGGTGACCGCTCCCTTCAGCGCGTCCACGGTCCAGCCAGGACGTTTCGCGCAGGGACCGGAAGAAAAGCAGGGATTTTGAGGGAGTGTTGTCGGCTTCATGCTGAGGTGAACTTTTATTCTACCGGACAAGGGCCGGGAGCCCCGCCTGGCGGTCAGCCCGGCCGCTGAGTGGTAGAATTCGGTGTTCATGCTGCGGGTCACCCTTTTTGTTACCTGCATCGTCGACCAGTTGTTCCCCAAGGTCGGCCTTGCCATGGCCGATGTACTCGAACGTCTCGGCTACCAGATCGACTTTCCCGAGGCGCAGACCTGCTGCGGCCAGCCGGCCTTCAATAGCGGCTTCCGGGACGAGGCGCGCGGAGTGGCGCGCCACTTTCTGGATACGTTCGAGGGCGACGCTCCGATTGTCGTCCCCTCCGGCTCCTGTTCCGCGATGTGCGGCCATCATTACGCCGAGCTCTTTCAGGACGACCCGGCGCAGATGGCGAGGGTCAAGGCCGTCTCGTCGCGCGTCTACGAGTTTTCCCGCTTTCTCACCGACGTTGCCCGCGTGGATGACCTGGGCGCCAGCTTCCCGCATACGGTCACCTACCATGACTCCTGCCACGCTCTGCGAGAGTTGAAGATCAAAGCCGGACCGCGGCAGCTACTGTCGAAGGTCCGGGGCCTGACTCTGAAAGAGATGGACGCCGCCGAGGAGTGCTGCGGCTTCGGAGGCACCTTCAGCGTCAAGTTCCCCGGCGTTTCCGGTGGCATGGCGCAAACCAAGCTCGACAGCATCCTGCGCACCGGGGCGTCGCACATAGTCTCCATCGACTCGAGTTGCCTGATGCAACTGCAAGGCGTCATCTCGCGCCAAGGTCTGCCGCTGCAGACGGTCCATCTCGCCGAAGTACTCGCCAGCCGGTAAGCCATGAACCCGATACCCGTTGACGCCATCAAGAATACGCTCGCAGACGCGCGGCTGCAGAACGCCATCTACTCGTCCACCGCGCGGCTCATGGACAAACGCGCCCACGCCATCGAACCCGGCGCCATCGACGACTTCCAGGGGCTTCGCACGCAGGCCAACGCCATCAAGCGCCACGCCATAGACAACCTCGACTATTACCTGGAAGAACTGGAACGCAACGTGATGGCGCGGGGTGGGAAAGTCGTGTGGTGCCGCGACGCCGGCGAAGCGGTCCAGTTCGTGCTTCAGCTTTCGCGCGAAAAAGGCGTGAAACGCATCGTCAAGTCGAAGTCCATGACCACCGAGGAGATCGACCTCAACGAACATCTGGAACACGCCCAGATCGAGGTCGTGGAAACCGACCTCGGCGAGTATATTCTCCAACTGGCCCACGAAAAGCCTTACCACATCGTCGCCCCCGCGCTGCACAAGACGCGCTATGACGTGGCCGACCTGTTCACCGAAACGCTCAAAGTGGAGCGCGTCGAGGAGCCTGAGCAACAGACGCAGGTGGCCCGCCGCGTGCTGCGCGAAAAGTTCATCACGGCCGACCTGGGCATTACGGGAGCGAACTTTCTCGTCGCCGACTCCGGCGCCATCGTGCTGGTGGAAAACGAGGGCAATGCGCGGCTGTCCAGTTCCGCGCCCCGCATTCAAATCGCGATCGCGGGCCTGGAAAAAATCATCCCCCGCGCCCAGGACCTGGCCACGTTCCTGAAGGTCCTGGGCCGGAGCGCCACGGGTCAGCCACTCACTGTCTACACCTCGTTTCTCAGCGGGCCGCGCCGCGGCGGCGAAATCGACGGTCCCGAAGAGTTCTACCTCGTTCTGATGGACAACGGCCGCACACGCTTGCTGGCCGACGAAGGCAAACGCCAGTCGCTGTACTGCATCCGTTGCGGCGCCTGCCTCAATCACTGTCCCGTCTACCGCAAGATCGGCGGCCATAACTATCCCTGGGTCTACTCGGGTCCCATTGGCGCCATCATTTCCCCCCAGTTTCACGGCGTCACCCAGGACCCCTGGCTGCCGTTCGCCTCCAGCCTGTGCGGGGCCTGCGCCGAAGTCTGTCCGGTGAAGATCGACATACCGCAGGTGCTGCTCGACCTGCGCTCCGACATCACGCAGGCCAAACGCAAGGAAGGTGCGGGCAAGTGGGAACACCGTGGCTTCCGCCTCTTCTCCTACGTCATGCGGCGGCCCAAGCTGTACGAGATGGCGTCGGCCATGGCGGCCAGCGTCTTCCCCGGTTCCCGTGACAAGTGGTTGCGCACACTGCCCCGGCTGTTGCGGCTGCCTCCCATTGCGGGCTGGCTCAGCCAGAGAGACCTGCCGCCACCGCCCGAGCGTAGCTTCCGCTCCCTGTGGCGGGAACGCCAGCGCGCCAAGGGGGGCAACTGAACATGAGCGCCCGCGAAGAGATTCTCACGCGCATACGAGCCTCGCTGGGCCGCGCCAACGCGACAGGCGCGCCCGCCGGACTGCCTCCGGCGCGCATCGTGATTCCTGATGTGCCCGTGGAACGCCGCATCGAAAAATTCACTGCCGCTCTCGAAAAGCTGAACGGCAAAGTGCATCGCGCCACTTCGCGGGACGATGCGCGGGAGTATGTGGCGCGTCTGCTGAATGGCCGTACGGCGGTCACCTCGAACGCGCCGTTCCTGGCCGAATGCGGCGTCCACTCCATCCCCAACGTAACGGCGGGCGGTTCGGACCGTCTGCCGCTGCGCGACATGTGCGCCACGCTCGATGCCGGCATCACCTCTGCCGACTACGCCCTGTCCGACACCGGCTCGCTCGTCATGATCTCCTCGAACGAGGAGGCGCGGCTGGTGTCGCTGCTGCCTCTGTTGCACATCGCCGTGGTGCCGCTGGACAGGCTGCTCACTGGCCTGGACGAGTTGTATTCGATTCTTCCGGTTCCCAGCGACCGTTCCAGTTCCATGGTCTTCATCACCGGACCCAGCCGCACCGCCGACATCGAGCAGATCCTCGTGCGCGGCGTTCACGGTCCCGGTGAGATCCATGTTGTACTGGTATAGATGAGATCAACGGTCCTTTCTCTCCTCACCGTCCTCCTCGTCCCGGCTACGCTCCCCGTTTCGGCGCAGGTTTTCGAAGTGGGATTTCATGGGGGTGTTTCCCGGTTGTCCTCCCGAAACATAGGTTCCGTGCAGGGCGCAACAGCCGGCGATCCGCGACAGGATGCGGAGTTGAAGGATGGCTGGCGCTTTGGCGTGCGCGCCACGCTCAACTCGGGCCGCTTCACGGGCTATGAGTTCGGCTATGCGTACAACCGCACGAAGCTGACGCTGGGCGGCAAGGACGCCGGCGGCATGGCGATCCACCAGGGCCTGTTCAACTATCTGCTGTACGCCATGCCCGAAGGCAAACGCATCCGCCCGTTCGTCACCGGCGGCGGAAACTTTTCCAACTTCATTCCGCCCGGCGCCTCGGTCACCAGCGGCGGCGGTGACAACAAGTTCGGCGTCAACTATGGCGGCGGCATCAAAGTGATCGCCACCGACAAGCTGCTGTTCCGCGTCGACGTGCGCCAGTATCTTACCGGCAAACCCTTCGATCTCGTCGGCGCGTCCGGCGCGTTGAAGCAGTTGGAAATCTCCGCCGGCGTCAGTTTCTACATGAACTAATGCGCACGCCCGGATTCGCCACTCCCGCCGGCACCGCCCGCTTTGCGGACCGGTTCGCCGAGGCGCGCGCCCACGGCTTCTATCGCACCGTGGCCGGCCTGCAACTGTCCACGCTGGGCATCGGATCCTACCTCGGAGCCAAGGATGAGGCCACCAGCCAGGGGTATGAAGCCGCGGCCACCGCCGCCCTTTCCGGTGGCATCAATTTTCTCGACACTTCACTGAACTACCGCCACCAGCACTCCGAGCGCGACTTCGGCGCCGCGCTGGCCCGCCTGATGGAAAAGGGGCTGCTGGCTCGCGACGAGTTCGCCCTATGCACCAAGGCCGGCTTTCTGGTGCCTGGCGCTCTGCCCGGCCAACCGGCCGGAGAGCTTGAAATTGCCGGCGGAAACCACTGCCTGCATCCGGATTTTCTCGAACATCAGCTTGCCCTCAGCCGCGAAAACCTCGGCCTGGAAACCATCGACGTCTTCTATCTGCATAATCCCGAGACGCAACTGCCACACATGCCCGAGGAGGCCTTCTACGAACGCATGGCCCGCGCCATCGCCAAATGCGAGGAGTTCGCCGGACGCGGCTGGATCCGCCACTATGGCACTGCGACCTGGAGCGGCTACCGCAAACAGTTGGGCGAGGATGGCGGCCTGAACCTGGAGCGCCTTCTGGCCTTGGCTCGCCAGGCGGGCGGGGAGGAGCACCGCTTCCGTTTTGTGCAACTGCCGCTGAATCTCGGCATGTGCGAGGCGCTGACGAATAGTTTCCTGCTGGGCCTCGCGGAGATGGGCATGCACGGCGTCGCCAGCGCCTCACTGCTGCAGTCGAGGCTGGCCAGCGGCCTGCCCGCCGGGCTTTCGCATGTGCTGAGGGGACCCGCCACCGACGCGCAACTCGCCATCCAGTTCGCGCGTTCGGCCCCTGGCATCGACATCGCCCTCGTTGGCATGTCGCGACTGGCCCACGTGCGCGAGAATCTGGGCGTCGCCGCCTTTGCTCCCGCCACGCGCGCCAACTTCGACCGCGTCTTCGAGTAGCGCCATGCAGCTTCGTGAACCCGACCTCTGGCAGAGGGGCGCAGGCCCCGGGCTCGACGAATGGCTGGCTGCCATGCCGAACTCACCGGCCGTCTTTCTGGTGCACGCCGCGCCGGAGGGCGAACGGGCGGGCCCCCCGTATCTCGGCAAGACCGGACGGGTGCGCCGGCGCCTTCTCCGCCTGCTCGGCGAACGCAAGCAGACCAGCCGCATGCTGCATCTCCGCGGCATCGCCCAGCGGATTGAGGTATGGCGCACGGCGTCCACCATTGAGACGGCGCTCATCAGCTACACGCTCGCCCGCCGCCATTACCCGGACACCTACTCGCGCCTTCTGCGTCTGCCCAAGCCGCCGTATGTGAAGCTGGTGTTGTCGAACGCATTTCCGCGCACCATGGTCACCACGCGCCTCGGGGGGCGTTCGCGCTACTTCGGCCCGTTCCGCACGCGCGCAGCCGCCGACGTCTTCGAAAAAGCATTCCTCGACCTGTTTCAGATCCGTCGCTGCCAGGAGGATCTCGAGCCTTCGCCCAACCACCCCGGCTGTATCTACGGCGAAATGCACATGTGCCTTCGCCCCTGCCAGGACGCCGTCTCGCGGGAAGAGTACGCGAGCGAAAGCGGACGGGTGGAGGAGTTTCTCCGCACCTCCGGCCATTCCCTGGTGGAAGCCACCCGGACCTCGCGCGACCGTTTGAGCGAGGGGCTGCATTTCGAGGAGGCAGCCCGCGCTCACGCCATGCTCGACAAGATTCAAGGCATTGTCCGGCTGGCCGGCGACCTTGCCGCTGACGTGGATTCGCTGCACGGCGTCGCCATTACCCGCAGCCCTGTCTATGATGAGGTTCTGCTCTGGTTCCTGCTGCGGGGCTGCTGGCAGCAGCCCTGTCCCTTCGCGTTGAACGCCAGCATCGAGGGCCGCCCAGTGCCCATGGACGCCCGCCTGCGGGAGATTGCCGCCACCCTGCCCGGCACGCTCACGCTGCGGGACCGCCAGGACCACCTGGCCATCCTCAGCCGCTGGTTCTTCTCCCACTGGCGCGACGGCGAATGGCTGCCGTTCGATTCGCTCGAAGCGCTCCCGTTCCGCAAACTGACCAACGCCATCCACCGCGTAGCCGCGGGCAAGGACGGCACGCCCGCCCAGGGCATACTGCCGCTCGCCTAGCCCGGCCACGCTGCTGGCATCGGACCATGCACGCCTTGGGCGCGCAGCCGGCGCAGGGCCGGGCCTCGAATCCCGCAACAGGTCACGCCGGGCCGGCTCCTCCTGAAAAGGCACTATTGAACGGCGGCGCGCTGCGGCCTATGCTCGACTGGTGCCCCACATCTCCACACCGGGCGGCTTCCCCGGCATTCGCGGCCTGATGGCCTTCCGTCCCGAGAGCGCCAAGCCGCTCAACGAACTCGTAGACATACTTCTGCGCAGCGAAAGCACGCTCACGCCGGTCGAGCGCGAACTGATCGCCACGTTCGTTTCGGCGGGCAACGATTGCGTCTACTGCCAGACCATCCACGGCGCCATCGCCGCGCACGATCTGGGCGGCAACGGCGCGCTGGTGGAGCAGGTGAAGCGCGACCCCGAAGCGGCGCCGGTTTCGCCGAAGCTCAAGGCGCTGCTCGCCATCGCCGCCAAGGTGCGCGTCAGCGGCCTCAGCGTGACGGAGGAAGACATCGACCGTGCACGCGGCGAAGGCGCCACCGACCTTGAACTGCACGACACCGTGCTCATCGCCGCCGCCTTCTGCATGTTCAACCGCTATGTCGACGGCCTGGCCACCATCGCGCCATGGGATCCCGAGTTTTACCTCGCGCGCGCGGCATCCATCAGCCGCGACGGCTACTCGCAGGTGAACGCGGAGTTCCAGGCCACGCGCGAAGATTACTCACGAACGTAGCCTTTGGCGATCATCCGGCCCTGCCATCTGTGCATCTCATCGGACATCGCCGGCACGCCGGAACCCGAGATCCAACGGTTGTAGAAGTTGAACAGCGCGCAGGTGGTGATCGTGTAATAGATCGCCTCGTCGTCCCATCCGGCTTCGCGCAGCGGCTCCATGTCCGCGGCCGTCACCTCATGTGAGCTGTGCGTCAGTTTCTTCACGAAGCGGAGCAGCAGCTTTTCGGAGGCCGGCAACGGCGAGCTTTCCGGATCGTCGAGCACCTGCTCCACCAGCTCGTGGCTTCCCAGCAGTTCTCCCGCCGCGGCCGCGTGCGCCTTCGTGCAGAAGGCGCACAGGTTCAACCTCGACGTATAGGCGGCCACAAGCTCGCGCAGCCCCGGCGAGATCACCGCTGGCGTCCGCAGCAGGCCGTTGGTGAATCGCGCCAGGTGGCCCGTGAAATCCTCGCCGAAGGCAAACAGATCCCAGATTTTCGGGTACTCGGGATGTTCGGATTTGGTCTTCTCGATCACGCGCTCATACACGCCCCCGGGCTTGGCGCGTTCCTCGATGCCCGGAATGTAGAGTCTCTTCATGCGGGTGTTCCTCGTCGCGGGGAGATTGTTCAAAAGATCAGTTTCAAACCCAGTTGCAGAAGCCGGGCCTGGCTTGCCGTGAGAATCCGTCCGAAGTTCGGCGAAGCCAGATCGGCGATGGGCAGGCCGAAGTTGGCGTGATTGGCCACGTTGAACGCTTCGGCGCGGAACTGCAGGCGCGCGCCTTCGGTGAGCCGGAAATCCTTCAGCAGCGAGAGGTCGGCGTTGAAGAAGCCCGGGCCGCGCGCGATGTTGCGCCCGGCGTTGCCGAACCGGCCCGCCTCGGCCGGGGCCTGCAAGCGGCGGAACGCGTCGCGCCCCAACCAGGACTCCACGGTACGCGATCCGGCGTTCGGGTTGCCCACCAGATCAGGCCGGCTTGCCGCATACCCGGAGATGGGTGGACTTGTGGCCTGCAGCGCCACGTTGGCCGTGTCGTAGACGGTGAACGGCGTCCCTGTATTCGCGGTAAGAATGCCGTTGAGCTGCCATCCGGCCGCGGCAGTCCGCGTCCAGCCCGTCAGCGTCCTGCCCAGCGGCAGTTCCCACAGGCCGCTGGCCACCAGGCGGTGACGCGCGTCGAACAGCGAGAGTCCGCGTTCGGCGTTCAGGTCGAACGGATTCTGCGCCAGGTCGTTCTCCCCGGCCAGTGCCTGTGCCGAGGTGATGTTCAGGTTCATCCCCGACAGGTAGTCGATCGACTTCGAGTACCAGTACGAGACGTTGAACGCATAGCCCGCGGCATAACGCCGCGAGACGCTGAACTGAGCCGCATGATAGCTCGAATTCAAGCCGTACATCAGCGTCGCCGCGGTGGCCAGCCGGCAGGGGCCGCCATCGGCCGGGCAGCCGGCGTGGATGCGGCGGCGGTCGGCGTTGCCGGAAGTGGCGCCCGGCGAGTACACCGACGGGTTGCGCTCCACGTTGCGCGGTAATCGAGTGCCCTTGGTGCCCACATAGCGGCCTTCCAGCACGAAGCCGCGCCCGGCGCCGCGCTGAATCGAGAAGTTCCAGTTTTGCGCATACGGCGGCCGGGCTTCGGGAGCCATCGCCAGCATGGTGGTGGGACGCGCGAAGCCGCCGGATTCCGGGAGCGGTCCGGTGGCGTACGGATTCTGAAAATTCACGTTGCCTGCTTTTTGCACGAACTGCACCCAGGGCACGGCGCTCACGGCGAAGGTCGCGCCTACGTTGGCGCCGTTGGAAAACGGGTCATAGAAGATACCGTAGCCTGCGCGAATGGACCACAAGCCGTTGCCGGCTGGGTCCCACGCGAGGCCCACCCGAGGCATCAGAGCTTTGGCGTAGTTCCCGGCAATGCCATCACCGACGCCTTCATCGCCGGGATACAGAATGCCCAGCGGGGCATCGGGACGCACCGTTGATTGCACGCCGGGCACGAAGCCGTTCAGCCGTCCGCGAATCTCGCTGAATGGATTCACCGCCTCCCATCGCACGCCGTAGTTCATCGTCAGACGCCGGTTCACGCGCCACTCGTCCTGCGCGAAAGCGTGCAGGCTCCAGTTGCGCAGCCCGCGACCGAAATCGCCCAAGCCCTGGAAGAAGATTTGCGGCGCTCCCAGCAGCAGATTGGCGAACGCATCGCTGGTAGGGGCGGCGGGCGTGAAGATCATCAAGCCATTCGGCACCGTCGCCTGAAACACGTTCATCTGATTCCGCCGGAAGCCGCCGCCCACCTTGATCGAGTGCGCCCCCCGGAACCAGGACAAACTGTCGGCCGCCTCGTAGGTGTTCTGCGCCGTGGTGCGCGGACCGCTTTGCGCACCGCCGATGGGCGAATAGCCGGCCACGTTGAAATAGGGCGGGCCCTGTCCCAGCGCCGAAGCCGAATCGTAGCCGAAGCCGAGCTCGCGGGGCGAGGTCCGGTTCAGCCGCGCGTCGAAGAAAAATTCGTAACGGAAAAAGGAGACGCGCGCCGCGTTCGTCATCACCGGCGAGAGCACGCGGGTATGCGCCAGCACGGCGGAGTGGGCGGTCAGATCGTCGCGCGTAGGGAAGCCCGGCACCGGCGCACCGCGCACCGAAATCGGATTTACGTTGTGGCCCTTCGAATAGGAGTAGCGCGAGAAGAGCTGGTCGCGCGCCGAACGGTTGAAATCCACGCGCCCGCCCGCCTGGTTGCTGAGGTTCTCGGTGACCACCGTCGCCGAGCTCACCGAAGAGGCGATGTTTCCATGCGGGTACATCGCCACGATGCGGCCCGACAGCGGATGAAACATGCTTTCCGGAATCCGGTTGCCCGGAAAGGGCGCGCCGCCGGCCGCGTTGTTCCGCAGCGGATTGGGAAGTCCGGAGAAGTCGCCCTGCCGCTGCGCCGCTGTTGGCACGGCGGCCGACTGTGTGAACCCCTGCCTGTTGCGGAAGCCTTCGTAGTAGCCGAACACGAACAGGCGGTCGCGGACCAAGGGAGCGCCGGCCGAGACGCCGAACTGGTTCTGCTTCAGCGGCTCCACGCCGCGCGAAAAGAAGTTGCGCGCATCCAGGTGGTCGTTGCGGAAGAACTCATAGATCGTGCCATGAGCCTGATTTCCCCCGCCCTTGGTGACCACGCTTGTGGTGGAACCCGAATAGCCGCCATACTCCGGCGGCGCCGTGTGCGTCAGAATGCGAAACTCCAGAATCGAATCCACGGGAATCTTCAGCGCGTAGCCGCCATCGACGCGGTTGTTGATCTCCGAACCATCCAGCAGATAGCCATTCGACTCCGGCCTCTGTCCATTCACCGCATAGGCCTGGCCTTCGCGCAGTGTGCCGCCGATTCTCAGCACGCCCGCCGTCACCGGGGCGACGCCGGTTTGCAGCAGCCCCAGTTGCGTGAAGTTGCGTCCATTCAGCGGCAGGTCGAGCACCTCGCGTCCGCTTACCGTCTTGCCCAGAGTGTTCGTCGAGGTGTCCACATGGGGCGCGTCACCTTCCACCGTCACCGTGGCGGCCACGGCGGCCAGTTCCAGGCGCACGTCCACGCGCGAGGTCTGGCTCACCTGAATCACGATGGGTTCCTGCGTGTAACGCGAAAAGTTGGGTGCCTCCACGGTCAGCGAATACACGCCCGCCGGCAACTGCGCCAGACGGTATAACCCCTGCTCCGCCGTTTGTTGTGTAAGCGTGAACCCGGTTTGCGCGTTGCGCGCCGTCACCTTGGCGCCACGGATGGCCCCGCCGGATGTGTCTCTGGCCTGTCCTTCCAACGCCCCCGTAGGGTCTTGCGCCAGCAGGAACCCGGTGGAGGCAGTCACAACGAGGCCCAGTATGAATCGATGTGAATGCTTCATAGCAGCGAATCCATGAATGGTACGGATTCCGCCGCCAGGGAGACAATAATGGGAACGTACTAGCCGGAGCCTGTTACAAACTTCCGCGCGGGACGCCTTTCGTTTTTTCGAGGTAGACGTCCTTCACCTGGCCCGTCCAGGGAGCGCCCACCCAGTTCCTGGCGCGGGCCGAGAGTTTGCCCGCGGCAATCTGCTCCGGCGTCTTGCCTGCCTTTACGCCTGCTTCGACAAGCGCGTTCAGCTCACGCATGAACGCCAGTTCGCCTTCCAGGATCTCAGCGCCGCCCGCCGGGCCATGCCCCGGCAGCACATGCCGCGGCTTCAGCTTCATCGCCGACTCGATCACCTTCGGCCAGTTGCCCGCGTGCGCATCGCCAATGTAGTTGTACGGGCCGTTGGTCGCGGCGTCGCCCGTGCACAGCACGCGTTCCTTGGGCAGCCAGGCAAAGCCATCGCCCTTGGTGTGCGCCCAGCCGTAGTGGTGAAACTCCAGCCGCCGCACGCCATCGTCCATCACATGCGGATTTTTCGAGAACACCGTCTTAGGCGGCTCGGCCGTGCGCAACTTCAGCTCGGCGACGTCCTTGCGGCTCTTGGCCGCGCTTTGCCAGGCCTGCGGCTCGCGGATCTTCATCATCTCCACCACGCCGGGAAAGCCCATCGTTTCGGCGCCGTTGCGGGTCCAGAAGGCATTGCCGTAGGCGTGGTCGCCGTGATGATGGGTGTCAAAGACGTAGCGCACCGGTTTGGGGGATACCTTGCGCGCATCCGCCAGCGCCAGCTTGGCGCCGCTGGGGAAGTTGGCGTCCACGATCACCAGGTAATCCTTCATCTCGATGATCACGTTGTTGCAGTGGCCCATGGCGTCGATTTCGCCCTCGCGGAACCACACGCCTTTCACAATCTCCTTCACGGAGCCCGGTTGCGCCTCGGACACCGCCGTAAAGAACGCCGCGGCCATCAGGCCCGCGAACATGATGCCTAGCAAGGTTCGCCGCATGGCTAGCGATTATACTTCGGCTGCGGGCCGCGCACACGCATCCAGACCTCGTCGCACCGCTTTACCACCTCCTCGCCGAGCGGACCCTCTTCGGCGGCGTCCAGGTTGGCCGTCAACTGGTCCAGCCGGCTGGCGCCCAGCAGCACGCAGGCCGTCGAGGTGTGATGCAGCAGCCAGTTCAGCGACAAGCTGATCATCGACCGTCCGGCTTCCCTGGCCACGGCGCGCAACTCGTCCACGGCGTCGAAATAGGCCGGATGCCAGTAGCGGTCCAGGTACATCTGATTGCCATCGAACCGCGTGCCGGGCGCCGGACGCTCGCGCTGCTGCTTGCCCGTAAGTAAACCGCCAGCCAGAGGGTTGTAGGCGACGATGGCCAGCTCATATTTCGCCGCCATCGGCACGAACTCCTGCTCCAGTCCGCGCGCCACCACGTTGTACATCATCTGCGCCGCGGCCACCGGCGCGTAGCCTTGCTCGCTGGTGATCCGGAACGCTTCCAGCGTCTGCCATGCCGCGTAGTTGGAAAGCGCCGGGTACAGCACCTTCCCCTGCCGCACCAGCGTGTCCATGGCCTCCAGGGACTCCTCGATGGCCACGGCGTTGTCCGGCATGTGCATGTAGTAAAGGTCCAGATAGTCCGTCCGCAACCGCCGCAGCGACTGCTCCACGTTATGCAGAATGGCCGCGCGCGACAGACCGGACTCCAGCGGCCCTTCGCCCATTCTGCCGCGCACCTTACTGGCCAGAACCACGCCCTGCCGGCGGCCTTCCAGCAGCCGTCCCAGCATCTCCTCGGCCTTCCCGGCGTTATACACATTCGCCGTATCGAGGAAGGTGATGCCCCGCTCCAGACAGGTGTCCAGGATCCGCGCCGCCTCATCGTCCATGGTTTGGCTGCCGAAGGTCATGTTGCCGTAGGCCAGGCGGGACACGGTCAGCTCGGTGCGGGGAAGGGGAATTGTCTGCATACGCTAGGCCAGCATAACGCACGCCGGAGCGCCACTCCCCGTGTGCTATCGTTCTCTCGTAACATGATCCGCCGCGCCGTCCTGATCGCTCTCGCCTGGCTTCCGGCGCTTTCCGCCGCCCATATCGAACTGGTGGCCGGAGGCGGCGACGCCCAGCCCGGCGCGCGTCCCCTGGCCCTGCGCCTGGTTGAACCTTTCGGCGTCGACTATGACGCCTCCGGCAACTGGTACATCATCGAATTCGCGGGGAACCGCCTCATCCAGGTGACACCGCGCGGAGAGACCTCGCTTCTGGCCTCGGCCGAGTTGAGGGAACCCCACGGCATCGCGATTACGCGTGACGGCCGCCTGTTCATCGCCGATACGCACAACAACCGCGTCGGCCTCATCACGCTCCGTTCCCACGCGCTCACATCGTTCGCCGGCACCGGCGCAGCGGGCTATGCGGGCGACGGCGGAGCGGCCAATGCCGCCGCGTTCAAGGGCGTTTTCGCCATCGCCCTCGATCCGGCCCAGCGCAACCTGTACATCGCCGACTTGTCCAACCGCCGCATCCGCCGCATCGATCTGGCCACCAATCTGGTCAGCACCGTCGCCGGAAATGGCGAAAAAGGGGTCCCCGCCGATGGCTCCATGGCGGCGGAGAGTCCGCTCACCGATCCCCGCGCCGTCGCCGCCGATGCCAGGGGCAACGTCTATGTCCTGGAGCGCGGCGGGAATGCCTTGCGGCGCGTCGATCCCAACGGGCGCATCCGCACTCTGATCGCCCCCGGCCAGTTCACCCCCAACCTGAACGGCCCGAAACACCTCTGCACGGACCGCCAGGGGCGCGTCATCATCGCCGACGCCGAAAACAACCTTGTCCGGCTCTACGACCCCGCCAATGGCTCTCTGCGGACCCTGGCCGGGACAGGCAAACCCGGCATTACCGTGGTGAACGGCGACCCACTACGTACCGAATTGAACCGCCCTCACGGCGTCACGATCGCCCCGGATGGTGCACTCATCATCACCGACAGCTACAACCACCGCATTCTGCGGCTGACCGGCTATTGATTTTCACGACAGCCTGCCGCATTTTGCAGCAAATCAACTAAGTCGTGTAACGTCATTCGCTTACGGCCTCGGAGGCAGGAGTTGCTGCCGGATTCCTCCACGGAGATTTTCACCGCGTCGTTGCTGATAATTCAAACAAGACAAGCACAATCAATCATTTGCAAGTTTGACGGCAAAGTGGCCTCCCACCTGTCCTTAGGAAAGGCGGAAGGAAGGTACATCATGACCGTTATCTTGGTTCTTCTCACGTTTGTGGCTTTCATTCTGTTGGACTGGTTCCTGGAAGAAAAGCCTGTTGCCACGCAGATCCCGGCTGCGGCGATTTCGCCCGAACGGGCCACGCCGCAGTTGGATTCTGTCGAGGGTTTCCACACTCCCGCGCATGTGCGTTATCACCCAGGACACACCTGGATTCTGCGTGAGCGCAAGGGCTACGCCCGCGTCGGAATGGACGAATTCGCGGCCGCTTTGAGCGGCGGCGTTGAGAAGCTGGAGCTTCCGCGCTCCGGCCAATGGATCCGCCAGGGACAGCGCGTCATCGCCGTCACGCGGCAGGGGGAGCGGGTGGAGTTGGTGTCCCCCACCGAGGGCGAAGTGGTCGAAATCAACGAAGAGGTTCTCCGCAACCCGGCGCTGCTGCGCCAGCAACCCTATGAAAAGGGATGGTTATTTGCCGTTCATGTGCCGGACGAGGAGTCCACGTCGCGCAATCTGGTGCCCGTGAACCTGGTTCGCGCCTGGATGAGCGAGGCCGTCCACGCCCTATATGCGCTGCAGCCAACCGCTGCCGGAGCCATCGCCGCCGATGGCGCCAAGCCCGCGCCGGACCTGCTGGCGCACCTTCCGGAAATCCCCTGGCAGACCACCGCGGCGGAGTTCTTCCTCACGTGCTGTCTCGAAAAACCGGCTCCTGCCGGCATGGCCCGCGAATTGCAGTCCTAAGTGCGTGCAGCGTGAAAGGACACAGATATGGCAAACGCGCTGCTGTTTGACAGCACACTGTGTGTGGGATGCAAAGCCTGCGAAACGGCCTGCGCCGAGCGGTGGAAGCTCCCGTACAACGAGAAGATCGCCGAAGAGCAAACGCTTTCGGACCACAAGCTCACTGTGGTGCAAACGCGTGGTGAGAGTTACGCCCGGCGCATGTGCATGCACTGTGCCGACCCCACCTGCGCCAGTGTCTGCCCGGTCGGCGCGTTCACCAAAACGGCGCTCGGCCCGGTGATCTATGACGCCAGCAAGTGCATGGGCTGCCGCTACTGCATGTTCGCCTGCCCCTTCCAGGTTCCGGTGTATGAGTGGGGCTCCAGGACGCCCAAAGTCCGGAAGTGCGACCAGTGCCATGACCGTCAGATGGCGGGCAAGGTTACGGCCTGCACGGAGGCATGTCCCACTGGCGCCACCCTCAGCGGCGACCGTGACGCCATGATTGCCGAGGCCCGCAAGCGTATCGCCGAAAACCCGGCCGGCTACTACCCGCGCATCTACGGGATTCAGGAGGCCGGTGGTACCGGCATGCTGCTGCTGAGCAAGGTCCCGTTCGAGCAGTTGGGGATGCCAAAGAATCTGCCCAACCAGCCGCTGCCGCCGCTCACCTGGAACGTTCTGTCGTTCGTTCCTGACATCGCCTCGGTGGGTTCCGTGCTGCTCGGCGGGGTCTATTGGCTGACGCACCGCCGGGAGGCCGTGGCCCAGGCCGAAAGGCAGCCGGAAGGGAGGTTGTCATGACCACCACCGCATTGCCGCTTCCGCGTTTGGACTCGCTGTGGAGGCGCATATCCATTTGGCGCGTCATCTTCTATGCCATCATGGCCGCCGCCCTATACGCCGCCTACCTGCGCGCATTCCACGGCCTCGGCTCGGTGAGCAACCTCTCCGATGAGTTCCCCTGGGGCATCTGGATCGGATTCGACGTGTTGTGCGGCGTGGGCCTGGCCGCGGGCGGCTTCACGCTGGTGGCCATCGTTCACATCTTCCACATCAAACGCTACCAGCCCATCCTGCGGCCGGCCATCCTCACGGCCTTCCTGGGCTATCTGCTCGTCGTGGTCGCCCTCATGTTCGATCTGGGCCGTCCCGACCGCATCTGGCATCCGCTGGTCATGTGGAACCCGCGTTCCGTAATGTTCGAGGTGGCCTGGTGCGTGATGCTGTACAACACCGTGCTCGCACTGGAGTTCGCGCCCGTCGTGTTCGAGCGTATGCAATGGCGGCGTCCCATGAGGATCATCCAGTTCATCTCGCCGCCGCTGGTCATCGCGGGCGTCATTCTCTCCACGCTGCACCAGTCCTCGCTCGGTTCCCTGTATTTGATCGTGCCGTCGAAGCTGCACCCGCTGTGGTATTCGCCGCTGCTGCCGCTGCTGTTCTACATATCAGCCATTTCGGTTGGCCTGGCCATGACCATCTTTGAAAGCTGGCACTCCTCGCGCGCCTTCGGCAAGCAACTGGAGTGGCCGCTGCTGATGGGCCTTGGCCGCCTGCTGGCCGTGGTGCTCGGCGTGTTTCTGGTGATGCGGCTGATGGACCTGTCGCGCCGCCATGCGCTCGTCCTCGCCCTGGAGCCCCGCCCAGAAGTCTATCTCTTCTACATCGAGATGTTCCTGATGGCCGCGCCCGTGTTGGTTCTCCTCTCCGGCGCGGTGGCCACGCGGCCGCGGCTGCTGTATCTCTGCTCGGTATCGTCGATTCTCGGCTTCATCGCCAACCGCCTGAACGTCAGCGTCACGGGCATACAAGCCGTCACTGGCGCCAGTTATGTGCCGCGATGGACTGAAATCGCCATCACGATGGGACTGATCGCCGCCGGCTTTGCCATCTTCCGGCTGGCAGCCAAACACCTGCCGCTGTTTGAACACGCCCCGGCGGGGAATGGCCGGGAGAGTACATGAGGCAGCTGGAGGCGAGGACTTTCCACGGATGGCGGCCGGGACTGGCCGGCAAGCTGGCCGTGAGCCTTGTGCTCAGCCTGGCGGCCATCCTCCTCGTCTTCAGCATGCTGAATTTGCGCACGCAGCGCAGGCAGTCCGAAGAGCTTGTGCTGCGCAGCGCCTTGCGCGTGACCGATCTGATTCAGCGCAGCACCCGCTACCAGATGCTGCACAACGACCGGGCCGCGTTGGATCAGGCTCTCCGCGACATTGGCGAGGAGAACGGCATCTCACACGTCCGTCTGTTCAGCCGGGATGGCGTCATCCGGATCGCGGCGGGCAAGGGCGGGGATGCGCCGCCGCCGCCGGTCATAGACCCGGAAAACACCCAACCCAGTTGGCGCACTGTACCTGCCCGCGCCGCGCATCCGTCCCCGGGACGGCAATTGAACGTGATCCGCCCCATCGCGAACGAAGCCTCCTGCTCCAACGCCGCCTGCCACGCCCATCCGGCATCGCACAAGGTTCTTGGCGTGATTGACGCGCACCTCTCACTCGCGGAAGTTGATGCCCAAATCGCCGAACACCAGAGGCTTCTCGCGCGGTTCAGCTTTACCGCCATCGCCCTGCTGTGCGCCGTCAGCCTGCTGTTCATCTGGCGCGTCGTTTACCGCCCGGTGCGCGCGCTGCGCGTGGGCACGGCGCGCGTGGCCTCGGGCGACCTCGCCTACCGGATTCCGGAGTCCTCGCGCGATGAGCTCGGCGCGCTGGCCCACTCCTTCAATCACATGACCTCCGAGTTGCAGGACGCCCGCGAGGAGATCACGTCGTGGGCGCACACGTTGGAAGAGAGAGTAGAGGCCAAGACGCGCGAACTGGAACGCGCCCGGCGTTCGCTCGCCGCCACCGAAACCATGGCTTCGCTCGGCAAGATATCCGCCGCCGTGGCGCACGAGGTGAACAACCCGCTGTTTGGCATCCTCACTTACGCGCGGCTGGCCCTGCGCGACAACGAAAATGCTCCGGGGCAGGAGAAGACCGTTGAGCGCCTGCGCGTGATTGAACGGGAGAGCCGCCGGTGCGGCGACATCATCCGCAACCTGCTCAACTTCGCCCGGCCGCGGCAGCCCTCGCGCCAGCCCACTGATCTCGCCTCGCTGGCCTCCCACGCGCTGGCTCTGCTGAAGCACCCGTTCGAGCTTCAGAACATCACCGTGGAGCAGGCATTCCCGCCGGACCTGCCCCCCGTGCGCTGCGACCCGGCGCAGATTCAGCAGGTGTTCGTCGCCCTGCTTGTGAACGCCGGCGAGGCCATGCGCGGCAGCGGCGGCGCCATCCACATCGCCGCCGGGCATCGGGCCGACGAGGTGGACATCCGCATTGCCGACACCGGACCGGGCATTCCCGGTCCCGTCCTGCCTCACATCTTTGAGCCCTTCTACACCACCAAGGCCGAAGCGCAGGGAACCGGGCTTGGACTGGCCGTCGCCCGCAGCATCGTCGAACAACATGGCGGCAGCCTGTCGGCCGCCAACCGCGCCCAGGGCGGGGCCGAATTCCTCATCCGCCTGCCCGTTGCGCCTCCCGATCTTCCCGCGGCCGGCGCCGCATCTGATGAACGTTCCGCCTTCGAGGAGACCTTCCATGGAAAACAATAGATTGCGCATCCTGATCGTCGACGACGAAGCCGTTGTGCGGGAATCGCTTACACAGTGGTTCATGGCCGAGGGCTACGATGTCTGGGCCGCATCGGGTGGCGCCGAAGCCCTGCGGCTGCTCCAGGACCGCGCGGCCGACCTCGCCCTGCTCGACATCAAGATGCCCGGCATGGACGGTATGGATCTCCAGGCGCGCCTTCGCGAGATCGATCCCGAGCTTACCGTCATCATCATGACCGGGTTCGCCAGCGTGGAGACCGCCGTCCGCAGCCTGAAACAGGGCGCCTGGGACTATCTCACCAAGCCCATCGACCCCGACCAGCTCTCCCACGCCGTCTCGAAGGCGCTCGAACACAGGCAAGCCCGCCGCGAGTTGCGCCGCCTCCGCGAGAGCCTCGAAGAGATGGCCCCGCGCGTCGAGATGGTCGGCAACAGCCCGGCCATGCGCCGCGTCATGGAACTGGTGGACACCGTCGCCGCCACCGACGCCACCGTGTTGATCACCGGCGAAAGCGGCACCGGCAAGGAGGTGATCGCCCGTTCCATTCACGCCGCCAGCCCGCGCCGTCACATGCCCATGGTGACCATCCACTGCGGCGCGCTCACCGAAACCCTGCTCGAAAGCGAGCTGTTCGGCCACGAACGCGGCGCTTTCACCGGGGCGCAGTTTCGCAAGAAGGGCAAGTTCGAGGTGGCCGACGGCGGCACGGTGTTCCTGGATGAGATCAGCGACATCAGCCTGAAGACGCAAACCGACCTTCTTCGCGTGCTGCAGGAGAAGGAGATTGTGCGCGTGGGCGGCACACACGCCCTGCGCGTCGATTTCCGCTGCATCGCCGCCACCAACCGCAGGCTGGAAGACCTGGTGCAGGCCGGCGCCTTCCGCCCGGACCTCTACTACCGCCTCCACGTCGTCACCATCGACATGCCCCCGCTCCGCAACCGCCGCGAGGACATCCCGCTGCTGGCGGCCCACTTCCTGCGCAAGTTCGCCGTGGCCATGAACCTGCCGGAAACCCCGCGTCTTCGTCCGGAAGCCATGGACGCCCTGCTCCGCTACAACTGGCCGGGCAACGTCCGGGAGTTGGAGAACGCCATCGAGCGCGCGCTGGTCGTTGGCCGTGGCCAGGAGATCGGGCCGGCTCACTTCGCCCTGAGCCCGTCCCAGAACGGCTCCTCCGCCTGCGCCGCCCACCAGACCATGACGCTGGACGAGGTGGAACGCATCCACATCGAACGGGTCGTGAAGGATGCGAATCACAACTATTCGCGCGCCGCACGCATTCTCGGCATCGACCGTTCCACCTTGTACAACAAGCTGCGCCGTTATGGAACGAAATGACGCCCGGGATCTCCATCGTCCGCTTGGGAGAGGGCGTGGATCCCGGGATCGTGGCGGCTTTGCCGGAGACCCTGACGGCGGTCCTGCGTGTCCCCTGTTTGATTGAACCTGAAATCTTAGATATCTCCTCCGCCTTCGACCCCGGCCGCCGCCAGTACCGCGTAGACGGGATCCTGCAGATCATGTCGGACGGTATGCACCACCGGGGCGGTGTGCGCAGGTTGGGTGTGGCCGCCCATGACCTCTTTCTCCCTGTGCTTACGCATGTCTTCGGCGCGGGACAACTGCAGGGCCCTTGCGCGGTTGTTTCGCTCTACCGTTTGCGCGAGGAGAGCTATGGTCTGGCCGAGTCACGGCCGCTTTTAGAGGAGCGTCTTATCAAGGAATCGTTACATGAGCTCGGGCATACGGCCGGTCTTCGCCATTGCGCCGCCTGGCAATGCGTCATGTCCTCCAGCAACAGCGTGGAATTGGTGGATTTGAAATCGGCGCAGTATTGCATTCCATGTCAATCGGCTATACAACGCGCGTTTCATGGTCACGCCATGTTCCGTTCCTCCGCCTCAGCATGAGGAATTCATGAAGAGCTGCTGCAAATGGCATCAATCGTGCACCATATCGAAGTAAAGGTTGCATGGCCTGAGTCAAATGACACAACAGAATGCAAGAAAAATCGAGGTCACAGAGTTAGTTCTGCGCGACGCGCATCAAAGCCTTCTGGCCACACGCATGGCGACGGAAGATATGATTCCGGCGTGCGAGGACATCGACAAAGCCGGGTATTGGTCTGTGGAGTGCTGGGGCGGGGCGACGTTCGACTCCTGCATCCGCTTCCTGAATGAAGACCCCTGGGAGAGGCTGCGCACGTTTCGCAAGTTGCTGCCGAACTCCCGTTTGCAGATGCTGCTGCGTGGGCAGAATCTCCTTGGCTACCGTCACTACGAAGACACCGTGGTGGACCGTTTCGTGGAGAAAGCCGCCGCCAACGGCATGGATGTCTTCCGCGTGTTCGACGCGCTGAACGACGTGCGCAACGTGCGCCGGGCCATCGGCGCCGTGAAGCGCAGCGGCAAGCACGCGCAGGGCACCATCTGCTACACGATCTCGCCTCTGCACACCGTGCAGGGCTATGTCGAACTGGCCGAGAAACTGGTGGACATGGGCTGCGATTCGCTTTGTCTGAAGGACATGGCCGCCTTGCTGAAGCCGCAACCGGCCTACGACATTGTCAGCGCCATCAAGGAATCCCTCGGCGCGGCGGTGCGCGTCCATGTGCACGTGCACGCCACCACCGGCGTCACACTGGTCAGCCTGATGAAGGCCATCGAAGCCGGCGCCGACGCCGTCGATACGGCCATCAGCTCACTCAGTCTTGGCCCAGGCCACAACCCCACCGAGAGCCTGGTGGAGATGCTGGAGGATACCGGCTACAC
Source organism: Bryobacterales bacterium (assembly GCA_020847045.1). Lineage (GTDB taxonomy): Bacteria > Acidobacteriota > Terriglobia > Bryobacterales > Bryobacteraceae > JAFLBB01. The sequence goes on from JADLCT010000011.1 coordinate 44,213, forward strand.
CACGGGCCTCGATATGGAACGCCTGCTGCGCATCAAGGAACATTTCGCCAAAGTCCGCCCGCGCTACGCGGAGTTTCTTTCCAACATCACCGGCGTGGAGACGGAAATCTTCCAGTCGCAGATTCCCGGCGGCATGATCTCCAATATGGAGAGCCAGTTGAAACAGCAGGGCGCCGCGGACCGCATCAAGGAAGTGCTGGCCGAGGTGCCACGCGTGCGCTCCGATGCCGGTTATCCGCCGCTGGTGACGCCTTCCAGCCAGATTGTCGGCACGCAGGCCGTGTTCAATGTTCTGATGGGGCGCTACAAGGTGCTTACGGGAGAGTTTGCCGACCTGATGCTCGGCTACTACGGCGAAACCATCGGACCGCGCAACCCCGAGGTGATCACGCTCGCCGGAGCGCACGCGAAGAAACCCTCGATTACGCGGCGTCCGGCCGATCTGCTAACGCCCGAATGGGACCAGTTGCGTTCGGGAGCGCTGGCGCTGGAAGGCTGCAACGGCAGCGACGAGGACGTGCTCACGCACGCCATGTTTCCCCAGGTTGCGCCGCGTTTCTTCAAGACACGCGCCCAGGGGCCGAAGAACGCCGGCCGCGACCCACAGGCGGCCGCGCCAGCGCCCGCTACCGGCACACAGGCCGCGGGCCAGTCCCCCGTCCGGTCGCCCATCACGTATGAGGTGAAGCTGAACGGCCGGACGCATAACGTCACCGTGACGCCGGCTTAGAGGCTGCCGTCCCTCGCCTACGGATTGTGGAAACGGGAGAATACTATGCCCACGATGGATGAACGATTGGAGCAGTTGCGTGCGCGCCGCGCCGCGCTGCAGGCCGGCGGAGGCGAGGATAAGCTCGACAAGCTCCGCGCCCAAGGCAAACAGACTGCCCGCGAGCGCATTGACGCTCTCCTCGATGTGGGCAGCTTTCAGGAAACCGGACTTTTCGCCCAGCACCGCGCCACACTGTTCGGCATGGCCGGGAAGGAGATGGCCGCCGACGGCGTCGTCACCGGAGCGGGAACCGTGGCCGGACGTCTGATCCACCTGGCCAGCCAGGATTTCTCGGTTGCCGGAGGCTCGGCCGGCGAGGTGCATTCGATGAAGGTCGCCGACACGATGCAGCAGTCCCTCAAGACCGGCACGCCGTTCGTCTTCATCAATGATTCCGGCGGGGCGCGCGTGCAGGAGGGCATCGACTCGCTTTCCGGCTATGGCAAGGTGTTCTACGCCAACGTCATGCTCAGCGGCGTCGTGCCGCAGGTTTCCCTCATCTGCGGCCCTTGCGCGGGCGGCGCCGCCTACAGTCCGGCGCTCACCGACTTCATCATCCAAACGCGCAAGGCCCAGATGTTCATCACCGGTCCCAGCGTCATCAAGCAGGTGACGGGCGAGAACGTCACGGCGGAGCAACTCGGCGGCCCGGATTCCCACATGGTCCACTCCGGCGTGATCCACTTCATTGCCGGGGACGATGCCGAAGCCGCGCTGCTCTGCCAGAAGCTTCTCAGCTTTCTGCCTTCGAATAACCTGGAGGACCCGCCCGAGTTTCCCACCGACGGCAACGTGGATCCCAACCCGGCGCTGAACGCGCTTGTGCCCATCGAAGGGAAACAGGCCTACGATGTCCGCGACGTCATCGTGAACATCGTGGACACGGGGGATTTTCTGGAGGTGCAGGCCGGCTACGCCACCAACATCGTCATCGGATTCGCCCGCATTCTCGGCCGCACCATTGGCGTGATCGGCAACCAGCCCAAGGTGAACGCCGGCGTGCTCGACATCAACGCATCGAATAAGGCGTCCCGCTTTATCCGTTTCTGCAATGCGTTCAATATTCCGCTGGTCACCTTCGTGGATGTGCCCGGCTTCCTGCCCGGCGTGCAGCAGGAGTATGGCGGCATCATCCGGCACGGCGCCAAAATGCTGTTTGCCTACTCGGCCGCCACGGTTCCCAAGGTGACCATCATTCTGCGCAAGGCTTTCGGCGGAGCCTACCTGGCCATGTGTGGCAAGGATCTGGGCGCCGACCGCGTCTTCGCCTGGCCCACCGCCGAGGTGGCTGTTATGGGGGCGGAGGGGGCCGCTGAGATCGTCTTCAAGCGGGAAATCGACGCCGCCGGCGATCAGGCCGCCAAGCGCCGCGAGAAGATCGAAGAGTACCGCGAAGCATTTTCGACGCCCTACGTCGCCGCTGGACGCCGTCTGGTGGATGACATCATCGAGCCCGCCGACACGCGCCGCGTCATCGCCCAAACGCTGGAATACCTGCACACCAAGCGTGAGTTGCGGCCGTCGAAAAAACACGGTCTCATTCCGCTGTAAGGAGACTTCATGGCATCGGAACTACGATTGGAATGCAAGTTTCAGATGGCGGAGATGGAGTCCCAGCTCCGGGACTTGAAGGCGCAGGTGGAGGCGTTGGAGCGCCGTCTGGCTGCGGCGTCCGCAGCCGTCCCTTCGCCCGCACCCACAGCCGCGCGCGTGCCCACGCCCGCCACGCCCGATCCACCCGAAATTCAGGAGGAGATCCTGCTGGCCATATCGGCCGCCGTCGCCGCCTTTCTCGGCAAACGCGGGCATATCCGCCAGATCCGTCTTGCGAGTTCGATGGCCTGGGCTCAGCAGGGGCGCGCATCCATTCAGGCCTCGCACGGCATTGTCGTGCAACGTTAGCGGAGACCAGACATGAAACTGAAAGTTACCGTCGATGGCAAAACCTACGAGGTGGAGGTGGAGGCCGCCGAGGATCCCCACCCGGCGCCGGCCGCCTACATGACGCAACCGGCTCCCGTGCGCGTGCCCGCGGGCGCGCCGCCCGCCCCGGCCGCACCTCCGGCCGAGGGCGGCGATAAGGTGTGCCGCAGCCCCATTTCGGGAATCGTCGTGAAGCTCAGCGCGCAAACCGGCCAGCAGATCCAGCCCGGAGACATCTTGATTGTCCTGGAAGCCATGAAGATGGAGACCAACATTACGGCGCCCGTGGCGGGAAGGATCGCCGCCATCAAGGTGAACGTGGGCGACAATGTCCAGAGCGGGCAGGTGGTGGTGGAATTCGAATAGCGCCGGAGGAATGCACGATGACACAGGAACTCTCTCAGGTCCCCGGCTTTCTCTGTGTGGATCATGTCGCCGTTGCCGTCAAGCCCGGTGAACTGGAGCAGCATGTGGCCGCTTATCAGACCATGGGCTTTACCGAAATCCACCGCGAGGATGTGCTCGGCAAGGATCAGGTCCGCGAGGTTCTGCTGCGCATTGGCGATGGTCCGAACCTGATGCAGTTGCTGGAGCCGCTCACGCCGGATTCGCCCGTGTCCAAACAGATCGAGAAGGCCGGCGGCCGCGGTGGCTTCGCCCACGTCGCCTTCCGCGTGGCCGACATTCACGCCGCTTTTCAATACCTCAAGGCGAACGGCTTCCAGATTCTCGACGCCGCCCCGCGCCCCGGCTCCCGGGGCACCACTGTCTTCTTCATGCACCCGAAGACGACGGCCCAGGCGGCGTTTGGTTATCTCATCGAAGTGGTGCAGGAGAGCTGACCATGGGACTTTGGGACGAATTCGCGCCATCCACGCCCGAGGACTGGTTCAGGGCCATCCTGGCTGAGAATAAGGGCGAAGCGCCCAATACGGCCAAGTCTTTCTATACGCGCGCCGACGCAGCCACGCTGGACAACTCCGCCGCCCGCCGCTCCACACCGGGTTGGCGCGCGGCCGCGCCGGACGAGATCCCCGCCGGATGCATCAGAATTGACGCGTCGCTTCCCGCCGGGGCGCAGCTTTCCGCCGTGCTCGATGCCGCCGCCAGTGGCGCCCGTGCCGTGTTGCTCACCGCCGGACCCAACTTCTTTCATGAGATCGCCAAGTTCCGCGCCGCGCGCGCGCTGTGGAGCCGCGTCCCGGGTTCGCCTATGGAACTTTGGGCCACGACGCCTGAGTTTGAAAGTACCGGCGCCGAGATGGATCTCCTGCGCGCCACCACGGCGGCGCTGAGCGGCGTCTTCGGCGGCTGCGACGTGCTGGTGATTGGCAAGGCCGGTTTCAGTGAGCATCTCTCCCGCAGCCTCACGCGCATCCTCGCCGAGGAGTCCCACATACACCACGCCGCCGATGCCACCGGCGGGGCCTACTATGTGGAAGCTCTCACGGCCTCGCTTATCGAGGAGGCGTGGAAGCGCTATGCGGGGCCCGGGGGCGTCAAACCTGCCGGCGCCGCGCCGCCCGTGGAGGACAGCTGGTCCAGCCCTGAAGGCATCGAGATCAAATCCATTTACACCGCCGCCGATCTCGCCGGCGTGGAGCATCTCGACTTCGCCGCCGGCATTCCGCCATTCCTGCGCGGTCCCTACGCGAGCATGTACACCGTGCGCCCCTGGACCATCCGCCAGTACGCCGGTTTTTCCACGGCCGAGGAGTCCAACGCGTTCTACCGCCGCAACCTCGCCGCCGGGCAGAAGGGCCTCAGCGTCGCCTTCGACCTGGCCACCCACCGTGGCTATGATTCCGACCACGAGCGCGTCAAGGGCGACGTCGGCAAGGCCGGCGTGGCTATCGACACGGTCGAGGACATGAGAATCCTGTTCGATCAGATTCCCCTCGATCAGATGTCGGTTTCGATGACGATGAACGGGGCCGTGCTGCCCGTCATGGCCTTCTACATCGCCGCCGCCGAGGAACAGGGTGTGCCGGCGGCCAAGCTTACCGGCACCATTCAGAACGACATCCTTAAAGAGTTCATGGTCCGGAACACCTATATCTACCCGCCGGGCCCCTCGATGCGCATCATCGGCGACATCTTCCAATATTGCGCCGCGAAGATGCCCAAGTTCAATTGCATCTCCATCTCCGGGTATCACATGCAGGAGGCGGGCGCCACGGCCGACCTCGAGCTTGCCTACACGCTCGCCAATGGCCTGGAATATCTGCGCACCGGACTCCGCGCCGGGCTCGACATCGACAGCTTCGCGCCTCGCCTCAGCTTCTTTTGGGCCATCGGCATGAACCACTGCATGGAGATCGCCAAGATGCGCGCCGCCCGGCTGGTTTGGGCGAAGCTGGTGAAGCAGTTCAACCCGAAGAACCCGAAGTCGATGGCCTTGCGCACGCACTGCCAGACCTCGGGCTGGAGCCTCACGGCCCAGGACCCGTACAACAACATCATCCGCACCTGCCTGGAGGCGTTTGCCGCGGCGCTCGGCGGAACCCAGTCGCTTCACACGAATGCTCTGGACGAAGCGCTCGCGCTGCCCACCGACTTCTCGGCAAGGATTGCGCGCAACACCCAGATCTACCTGCAGAAAGAAACCGGCATCTGCGATGTCGTGGACCCCTGGGGCGGCAGCTACTACGTGGAAGCGCTCACCGGCGCGCTTGCCCGCAAAGCCTGGGACGTGATTCAGGAGATTGAACAGTTGGGCGGCATGACCAAGGCCATCGAAACCGGCCTGCCCAAGATGCGCATCGAAGAGGCCGCCGCCCGCCGCCAGGCGCGGATCGATTCCGGCCGTGAAACCATCGTCGGCGTCAACCGGTATCAGGTGGCCGAGGAGAAGCCGATCGACGTTCTGGTGGTAGATAACGCCGCCGTGCGGGAGACGCAGTTGGCCCGCCTGCGCCGAGTAAGGGCCAGCCGCAACGCCGCGGCGGCCGCCGCAACGCTTGACGCCCTCAAACGCTGCGCCCGCTCCGGTGAAGGGAACCTGCTGGAGCACGCCGTCGAAGCCGCCCGGCAACGCGCCACGCTGGGCGAGATCTCGTTTGCCCTCGAAGAGGTCTTTGGCCGGTATCAGGCTGTCAACAGGACCATCTCCGGTGTCTACTCGGCCGAAAGCCGCGAGGATGCCGACTTCGCCGGCGTGCACGCAATGGCCGAGGAGTTCGCTCGCGCCGAAGGCCGGCGGCCACGCATTCTCGTCGCCAAGATGGGGCAGGATGGCCACGACCGCGGCGCGAAGGTGATCGCCACGGCCTTTGCCGATCTTGGGTTCGACGTCGATCTCGGACCGCTCTTCCAAACGCCGCGCGAAGTCGCCCGCATGGCTGTGGAAAATGACGTCCATGTGCTGGGTGTTTCCACGCTGGCGGGTGGACATCGAACGCTGGTGCCCGAGGTGATCAGCGAACTGCGCGCGCTCGGACGCGAGGACATTCTCGTCGTCGTGGGCGGCGTCATCCCACCGCGGGATCACGATTTTCTGCTGTCGGCGGGCGCCGCTGGCGTCTTCGGGCCGGGTACGCGCATTCCGCTTTCGGCCCGCCGGATCCTCACGGCTTTGCGAGGTGCGCCGAGTGGCGTCCGGAGCTGACATGGGCGCGCCGTTTCCCCGCCGGCGCCTCACCGTGGAACAGTATGTGGAAGGCGTCCTGTCGGCCAATCGCGCCGTGCTGGCGCGCGCCATCACGGTGATCGAAAGCGATCATCCGGAGGATGGCGGCCTGGCCGCCTCCATTCTGGACGCCATTCTGCCGCACACCGGCCAGTCGCGACGCATTGGAATTACGGGCGTTCCGGGCGCCGGCAAGAGCACCTTTCTCGACGCGCTTGGGATGCACCTGATCCGCGATTATGGCGAGAAACTGGCCGTCCTCAGCGTCGACCCCTCCAGTCCCGTTTCCGGCGGCAGCATTCTGGGAGACAAAACCCGCATGGAGCGGTTGTCGGCCCAGGACAACGCCTTCATCCGGCCTTCTCCGTCGCGGGGCTTTCTGGGCGGCGTCGCCCGGCGCACGCGCGAAACCATGCTGCTGTGCGAAGCCGCCGGATACCGCAACGTGCTGGTGGAAACCGTCGGCGTGGGACAGTCGGAAACCGCCGTGCGGTCCATGACGGACTTTTTCCTGCTGCTCATGCTGCCCGGAGCGGGCGATGAATTGCAAGGAATCAAGCGAGGCATTCTCGAAATGGTGGATGGCATGGCGATCAACAAGGCGGATGGCGACAACATCGCGCGCGCCGAACGGGCTCGCGCCGACTATGCTAGCGCCCTGCATCTGTTTCCGCCCGCGCCCGGCGGCTGGACGCCGCGCGTGCTGTCGTGCAGCGCCCGCACCGGCGAAGGAATTCCCGAGGTGTGGCGCGGCGTGCTCGAACACGAAGAGATGATGGCCCGGCAAGGGTTCATGGCGGCGCGGCGGCGTGAGCAGTCGCTCGCCTGGATGAGCGAGTTGATCTCCATTGGCCTCGAAGAGGAGTTTCGCCGCGATACTCTCATGCGGCGGCGGCTGCCCGAACTGGAAGGGGAAGTCCGCTCGGGCGCCACCACTCCCTTCGCCGCGGCCAGGACGCTTCTGCGCGAGTTTCATTCGCTTCATACCTCATCCCGCCCGTCAAAGGAGTAGCGCATGTCATTCCCGTTTCCCGTTCTTACGCCGGAGGAGGCGGCCGAACTCATCGGCCATGGCGCCACTATCGGCTTCAGCGGATTCACGCCGGCCGGAGCGGCCAAGGCCATTCCCGTGGCCATTGCCCGGAAGGCGGAGCGGCTGCACGCCGAGGGTAAGCCCTTCGCCATCCGCGTTCTCACCGGCGCCTCCACCGGGCCCAGTCTCGACGGCGCCCTGGCCAAAGCCAACGCCATCAGCTTCCGAACGCCCTACCAGTCCGACCCCACCCTACGCCAGCAGATCAACTCCGGCCAGGTCCACTTCCTCGACATGCACCTGTCCGTGCTGCCGCAACAGGTCCGCTACGGCTTCCTGGGCACCGTGAACTGGGCCATCTTGGAGGCCTGCGATATTACGCCCGGCGGCGGCATCGTGCTGACGACTTCGGTTGGTGTCTCCAATACCTACGCCCATCGCGCCGAGCGCGTGCTGATTGAACTGAACCGGCGCCACCCTGCCCAGCTTCTCGGCATGCACGACATCTTCGAGCCCGCCGATCCGCCCGCCCGGAATGAAATTCCCGTCTACAACGTCGACGACCGCATCGGCTCGCCGGTGCTGGTGATCGATCCCAAGAAGATCGCGGGCGTCGTGTTCACCGACGCCGACGACGAGGCCAGCCCCTTCGCCGACGCCACGCCCATCACGGAACAGATCGGCCAGAACGTCGCCGAATTCCTCGTGGCCGAAATGCGCGCCGGCCGCATTCCGAAAACCTTCCTGCCCTTGCAGTCCGGCGTCGGCGATATCGCTAACGCGGTGCTCGGCGCGCTCGGCTCACACCCCGAGGTTCCCGACTTCGAGATGTACACCGAAGTGCTCCAGGACTCCGTCATGGACCTGCTGGCGTCCGGCCGCTGCCGCTTCGCCTCCACCTGCGCCCTCACGCTTAGCCCTCAAAAGAACGCCCAGTTCCACGGAAATCTCGACTTCTTCCGCTCCCGCATTCTGATGCGTCCGCAGGAGATCACCAATCACCCCGAGCTGGTGCGCCGGCTGGGCATCATCTCCATGAACACGGCCATCGAAATGGACCTCGGCGGCAATGTGAACTCGACCCACGTCATGGGCAAGACCATGATGAACGGCATCGGCGGATCAGGAGACTTCACGCGCAACGCCTACGTCTCCATCTTCAGTTGTCCATCCACGCAGAAGGGCGGCAAGATCTCCACCATCGTGCCGCTGTGCTCGCACATCGACCACAATGAGCACTCCGTCCAGATTGTCGCTACCGAGTACGGCGTGGCCGACCTGCGCGGCAAAGATCCGCACGAACGCGCCAGCCTGATCATCGACCGCTGCGCCCACCCCGACTTCCGCGACCAGCTCCGGGGCTATATGCGCCTGCTCCGCAGCGGCACCCACGAGCCGTTCAGCCTGACCGGCGCCTTCGCCATGCACCGTCACTTCCTGGAAACCGGCGACATGCGCGGCGTCGACTGGCAGGCGTGGAAGGAGCGCCGGTAGACGGCGCGCACCGGCTGCGTCAATCGCATATAGAATATGGGGCATGTGTTCCGCTCGCGTTGCCCTCTGTGTTTGTGTGCTCACACTCAGCGCGGCCGAACGCCCCGTGGAATTCAACCGCGACGTCCGCCCCATCCTCTCGGACAACTGCTTCACCTGCCACGGCCCGGACGCCAAGACAAAGAACATCCCGCTCCGGCTGGATCAGGAAGCAGCAGCGAAGACCGATCTGGGCGGCGGACGCCACGCCATCGTCGAAGGCTCGCCTGAGCAGAGCGAAATCATCCGCCGCATCACCACGGAGAGCAAGGCCAAGCGCATGCCACCCGTGTACACGGGCCATGCGATTGCTCCGCGCGAACTCGAAGTCCTGAAATCCTGGATCGCCTCGGGCGCGAAGTGGGAAAAGCACTGGTCCTTCAATCCACCGCAGGCCGCGGACCCGCCACGCGTGAGCGCGCCCGCCTGGGTCCGCAATCCGATCGACGCCTTTATCCTTGAGCGCCTGGACCGGGAGGGCTTGAAACCCTCGCCGGAGGCCTCGCCGGAGACTCTTCTGCGCCGCGTCACGCTCGATCTCACGGGCCTGCCGCCCACGCCCGCCGAGATCAGCGCCTTCCTCGCGGACCGCTCGCCCAAGGCTTACGATCACGCCGTGGACCGCCTGCTCGCCTCGCCCCGTTATGCCGAGCGCATGGCCTACCGCTGGCTCGACTATGCCCGTTATTCCGACACCAACGGCTATCAGTTCGACGGCGAGCGCTCCATGTGGCGCTGGCGCGACTGGGTGATCGATGCCTTCGCCCGCAACATGCCGTACAACCAGTTCGCCGTGGAGCAGATCGCCGGCGACATGTTGCCCAACGCCACCACCGCGCAGAGGATCGCCACAGGCTTCAATCGCAACCATCGCGGCAACTCCGAGTTCGGCATCATCGCCGAGGAGTACGCCGTTGAATATGTCGTGGACCGCGTCGAAACCACCTCCGCCGTTTTCCTGGGACTCACGCTGGGGTGCGCCCGCTGCCACAACCACAAGTACGATCCCATCACGCAGAAGGAGTTCTACCAGGTCTACGCGTACTTCAACAACGTTCCCGAACACGGCCGGGCCATGAAGTATGGCAACTCGCCTCCGGTCACCGCGGCGCCCACCAGCGAACAGCAAGCCGAGGCGCGGGTGCTGGATGGGAAGATCGCCAGGTTGCAATCCGCCATCGACGCGCGCGCTCCGCTTACGCGCCGCGAGATGGAGTCCTGGCGGAGCACGCTTACCGGCTCGCGCACCTCATGGCCGCTGGCCTCCGGCATGGAGAAGGACCTGGCCAAGATCCTCTACGACATTGACGACCGCTTCACGGTCTCCGCGCGCGTCCAGTCCACCGCCGTTCCACATGGGGCGGTCTGGAGCCGCATGAGCAACTCTCCGCGCGGCCGGGGCCTCGGTCTGTATGCCAAACAGGGGATGCTGCACGTCCACATTACGAGCGACTACGACGACGACGCCATCCGGCTGAACTCGAAAGTGGCGCTTGCGGCGGGGCGCTCCTATAACGTCCTGCTCACCTACAGCGGCTCGCGCATGGCCGAGGGCATTCATGTGTACGTGGACGGCTCCGAGGTTGAGATGGAGGCCGAGCTCGATTCCCTCTACCGCCCGCTAGGCAATGCCGGCAAGGCATTCAAGGAGCCATTCCGCATTGGCGAGGGAGGTGGGCCGGAGAACAAGTTCAACGGCGTGGTCTCCGATGTCACGGTCTATTCGCGCGTGCTCAGCGGCGAGGAGATCGCGGCGCTGGCCTCGACGAGCCCGTCGCTGCTCTACTATCTCGATTCCGCCGCCTCGCCGGATCTGCGCGCGCAGTGGGCGGAACTGGCGGCCTTGCGCCGCCAGAGGGAGGCTCTGGAGCGCACCTTTCCGACTGTTATGGTGATGGCCGAACGTAGCGAGCGCCGGCCCACGCACATTCTGAACCGCGGCCAGTATGACAAGCCGGGTGAGGTGGTGGAGCCGGGCGTGCCGGCGCAGTTGCACCCGCTGCCGGCCGGCGTTCCGAACAACCGCCTCGGCTTCGCACGCTGGCTGGTTGCGCCTGAAAACCCGCTCACGGCGCGAGTCGCCGTGAACCGTTTCTGGCAGATGATGTTTGGCGTGGGCCTGGTGAAGACGGCCGAGGATTTCGGTTTGCAGGGCGAATGGCCTTCCCATCCCGCGCTGCTGGACTGGCTGGCCACCGAGTTTGTCCGCTCCGGATGGGACATGAAGGCCATGCTGAAGACGATGGTTACCAGCGCCACATACCGGCAAAGTTCCGCGGCCACGCCCGAACTGCTCCAGCGCGATCCTGAGAACCGGCTGCTGGCCCGCGGCGCCCGTTTCCGGCTCCCCGCCGAAGCCGTCCGCGACAGCGCCCTGGCCATAGCCGGACTGCTGGACAGCCGCATTGGCGGCCCCTCCGTGAAGCCCTACCAGCCGGACGGTCTTTGGAAGGAACTCACCATGCAGGACATGGACTATGTGCAGTCGCATGGGCGCGACCTCTACCGCCGGTCGCTTTACACCTTCTGGAAACGCACGGTCGCTCCGCCCATGCTGGCCAACTTCGACGCCGCCAACCGCGAATCCTGCGTCGTGCGCGAGAGCCGCACGAACACGCCGTTGCAGGCGCTGAACCTGATGAATGACGTGCAATTCGTCGAAGCCGCGCGCGTGCTGGGCCAGCGGATGATGCTGGAAGGCGGTGCGACGCCCGCCGAACGTCTCCGTTATGGCTTCCGCCTGGCCACCGGACGCCTGCCGCACGACAGCGAAGCCGCCGTGCTTCAGGGCAGCCTCAGCTATCATCTCGACTATTTCGCAGGCAACGCCGCGCGCGCCGGCGAGTTCCTCGCGCAAGGTGAGTCCAAGCCAGACGCCCATCTCGACCGCCGCGAGCTCGCAGCCTATGGCGCCGTCGGCAGTCTCCTGCTCAACCTCGACGAAACGGTAACACGCCCATGAACCCCCTCGACCAGGCCCGTCTATTCATTACGCGGCGGCACTTTTTCGCACGCACCGCCACGGGGCTTGGCGCGGCAGCTCTGGGATCATTGTGCGCCGCCGAAGCCGGTGGCAAGTCCACCGGCGGATTACCCGGACTGCCCCACTTCGCCCCAAAGGCCAAGCGCGTCATCTATCTGTTTCAGCACGGCGCGCCGTCGCAACTCGATCTGTTCGATCACAAACCCGCGCTCGCCGGGGCGCGTGGCAAGGACCTGCCCGCCTCCATCCGCATGGGCCAGCGCCTAACCGGCATGACGGCCTACCAGGCCAGCTTCCCCGTGGCGCCTTCCATCTTTCCGTTCGCCCAGCATGGCCAGAGCGGCTCCTGGTTCAGCGAGCTGATTCCGCATATGGCGCAGGTGGCCGACGATCTGTGCATCATCAAAACCCTGCACACCGAGGCGATCAACCACGACCCAGCCGTCACCTTCTTTCAAACCGGATTCCAGCTTGCCGGGCGGCCTTCGATGGGCGCCTGGGTCAGCTATGGCCTCGGGAGCGAGAACCAGGACCTGCCCGCCTTCGTCGTCATGGTGTCGCAGGGCACGGGCAACGCGCAGGCCCTGGCCGACCGCGCCTGGGGCAGCGGCTTCCTGCCCAGCAAGTATCAGGGCGTGAAATTCCGCGCCGGCGGCGACCCAGTGCTGTATCTCTCCAACCCGCCGGGCTATGAGAGTCCGGCGCGGCGGCGCTATTTGGACGATCTCGCCGCGTTGAACGAGATGAGCCAGCGCGAGTTGCATGACCCTGAAATCGCCACGCGCATCGCACAGTACGAGATGGCGTTCCGGATGCAAACCTCGGTGCCCGAACTCACTGACCTTTCCCATGAGCCGGACTCCACCTTCGAAATGTACGGCCCCGATTCGCGCAAGCCAGGCAGCTACGCCGCCAACTGCATCCTCGCCCGCCGCATGGCCGAACGCGGCGTCCGCTTCATCCAACTGTTCCATCGCGGATGGGACCAGCATGGTAATCTGCCCCGCGAAATCCGCCAGCAGTGTCTGCAAACCGACCAACCCTCGGCGGCGCTGGTGAAGGACTTGAAGCAGCGCGGGCTGCTTGATGACACGCTCATCGTTTGGGGCGGCGAGTTTGGACGAACCGTCTACTCGCAGGGCACGCTGACGGAAACCAACTACGGGCGCGACCATCATCCCCGCTGCTTCACCATGTGGCTCGCGGGCGGCGGCGTCAAGCCGGGCATCAGCTACGGGGAGACCGATGACTTCAGCTACAACATCGCCGAAAACCCGATGGAGATCCACGATCTTCACGCCACGATGATGCATCTGTTGGGAGTCGATCACACGCGGCTCACCTACAAGTTTCAGGGCCGCCACTACCGGCTTACCGACGTGCACGGCCGCGTGGTGCGCGACATCGTCAGCTAACTCCGGGTTCACGTTCTTTCCGCGCGCGGCATACAAAGCCGAGCGTGAAGTTCCGTTGCCGGTCGAAGCCGTCGAGCAGGGGCAGCACCAGAACCCAGCCGGCCAGCCCGGCCAGCGCCAGCGCGTTCAGCGGGAAGGGAAGCATGCGCGGCGCGTGCGCCAGCCTGCGCGCGAGCAGCCGGAAGAAGCCGCCCGCCGGTTCGATTTCGATTCCCCCAAAGCCCGCCTGCTCCAGCAGCAGGCGCAAGCCGTACCGCGTGAAACGCCAGTAGTCGTGCGGCTGCTGATGCTCCTCCCACTCGTGCGGGGCCACCAGCAGCAGCGTCCCGCCCAAGCGCAGGCTCCGGCTCAACTCCTGCACGACGAGCGCCGGCTGCTTCACGTGTTCCAGGGTCACCACGTTCAGGCAGGCGTCGAAGCGTCCCGAGGCAAACGGCAAATGCTCCAGGTCACCGATGCAGTCCAGTCCGGCGTAGTTCCAAGCCGCGTCGCCGATGCCCAGGTCGATGGCCGTGTAGCGGTGCGCGGAAAAGTGCCGGGCGTACTGTCCCTCGCCGGCTCCGGCGTCCAGCACGCGGGCCCCGGTGGGCAAGCCGGAGGCAAACCGCGCCACTTCATCTTCGATCCGCGTCTCGAAGTGAAGAATCCACCGCCGCAGCGGCGCGGGCAGATAACGCGCGGGCGAGCCGTTCTCCATCGCCGCCCTATTCCTTCTTGCTCGCTTCGATCATCACAGTCGAGCCGGCGTGGCAGGCGGCTTCCAGCAGCGTGAACGGCACGCTGGCCGCCACCAGTCCCAGGTAGGCAAGGTCCTTGGCCATGCGCGTCCCCGGCGCCTCGGGCATGCGGCGAATCCGGCGCGCCATGGGATCCAACGACGGCGCCAGGCTCGAGGCCAACCCGGCGGGATTGTCGCGCAGCGAGAAATGCTTGGTTCGCAGCACGTGGAAGCCGCAACGGTCGAGCAGAATCTCCAGGTCGTGCGCGCGGTAGTTGATCAGGTGCCGGGGGATGTCCACGCCGTTCCAACTTTCGCCCAGCAGCAGAAACTGCCAGCACGCCGCGTTGGGAACCTGTACGATGAGCCGTCCGCCGGGCCGCAACAGTTGATGCGCGGCCTCCAGATAACCCACAGGGTCGAACAGATGCTCGATCACATGGAACATGGTTACCGCGGCGAAACTTTCGGGAGCAAACGGCGCCTGCTTCAAGTCGCCGCACGCGGACGGCACGCGGTTCTGATTCCAGGCCGCGCCCGCCGCGCCTAACGCGAAGTCCAACCCCACCACGGAATGGCCCTTCTCGTTGAGCATCCGCAGGAACAGTCCACCTCCGCAGCCGACGTCCAGCACGCGGCCGTCCGAAGCCACGTCGCGCAGCGCGCGCGACACGAAGTTCACATGGTCGCGCAGCACGAAGCGCCGGTAGGCCTCCTCCAGACGCGACACCGCATCCTGGTCGGGCACAAACCAATAGCCGCCGGGATAGTATTGCCTCACTTCGGACGAAGACGGCCACGGATGCAGGCGGATCAACTGGCATGCCTGGCACTCCACCACCTGAAAGACGCGGTCCGTGGTGCCGTAGAGACGGTCGGAGCCTTCCAACAGAATCAGGGCCTGCTCGTGGCCGCACGCCGGGCACGCGTCGCGCACGGTATCAGCGGGCAGTTCCGAAGCCGGAGACCGCTCTAGTTCGACTGTTCGCTCAACTCGCGCAGCGTGATCCGGTGCCGCCACAGCAACCGGACGATCTCGCTGCTCGACAGTTTCCGGAGCGGGGCCAGTTGCCGGCGCTTGGCGAACATCCGGGGCAGCATCCACAATGCCTGCCAGTCCGCCCTGGCCATGGTCCACAGCACCCGGAGCTTCCCGCCGGCTCCAGGAAACCGGTTGACCTCCCCCTTGTTGCGCAGCGCCGCCAGAGCCCCTGCGGCGAGCCTTGCGAGATAAAACACGCCGTTTAGCCACACCAGCCTCCAGGGAAACAGTTTCGCCACCAACAAGACACGATTACGTTCAATCAATTCCAGACGGCGCAGATTCGCCAGCCCCAGTGTGGCGCCCCGGTGGTGCCGCACAACGGCCGTGGGGACATAGACACAGCCCCAACCGGCTATTCTAGCGCGCATCCCCAATTCGGCGTCGTCGGCGTAGGCGAAGAAGTCCTCGTCAAAACCGCCGATCGCAAGGATCATGCTGCGCCGGTAAAGGCAGGCGCAGCCGTCCGGCCACAACGCCTCGCCAGGCTCATCGTACTGTCCGCGGTCCCATTCGCCCGTGCCCCGGCCCCGGTTCTGGCCGTCCAGGTAGATCAGATGGCCGGCCTTGTCGATTCGCTCCGGTGTCTCCCAGACAAGAATTTTCGACGCCGCCATGCCCGCCTCCGGCTCGGCTTCCAGCGCCGCGCACAAAGCAGCCAACCAGCCCGGCTCGGCCTCGGCGTCATTGTTCAGCAGAGCAATGTGGGGAGTGTCCGCCGCGGCCATCCCCTGATTGTTAGCCTCGCAGAAACCCAGGTTGCGCTGGTTGCGGATCACGCGCAGGCGGAAGGCGGGCGAGGCGGCGAACTCGCGCTCGGCCATCTCGGCGCTGCCGTCGGAGCTGCCATTGTCTACGAGTACTACATCGAAGCGTTCCGATACCCCCATTTGCGCCGTCAACGAGTGAAGGCAGGCGCGCAATAAATTGCAGCGATTCCAATTCACAACGACCACCGTGACGAGGGGGGCGGGCGGGGAGGGGGCAGTCTGGCGCTCCGGCGGGGGCACTCGCCTCGCATTATACCGTTGCGGTACAATCAGGTGGCTATGTTCGGAATCGGCGAGCAACTCCGACAGGCGCGGCTAGCCAAAGGGGTGGAGCTCCAAGAGATCGCCCGCGAGACGCGCATCAGTTCCCGGTACTTGGAAGCGCTGGAGAAGGAGGACTTTTCCGTCCTGCCCGGGGTGCTCTTCGCGCGCAATTTCGCGCGCCAGTATGCGGCCCAGATCGGCCTCGACCCGGCGGTGATCGAGAAGCACCTGGAGCAGGCGTTCCCGAAGGAACCCGATCCTGTACTGGAGCAGATCGCCACGCAGCGCGGCCCGATTCATTTGCAGCCGCTTCGCGATTCCTTTTTGTTCGACAGTGGTTCCTGGCGTCGCGCCCGCTGGTCGGCCGTGGCTCTGGTGTTTGTTTTAGGCTTCTGCTCGGCAGTCTACATGGGATGGCAGGAGATGGCGGGCATCTTTGCCGAGGCCCGCACGTCCGCGCGCGTGCAGCAGACGGCGCCCGCAACGCCCACCGCGGCGCCCACGGAAGCAGCGCCCCCCAGCGAGTCCGTGCCTGTCACCAACGCTTCTTCCGGCGAGGTGGCCTCCGCCGATACGGGCATCACCATTTCGGCCGATGGCATGGCCGTTCAGGTGGTGGCCAGTGCGCCCACATGGGTTTCCATGTCAGCCAATGGCAAGCAGATTTTTTCGGGTATTCTCGAACCCAATCAGCGCAAACTGGTGTCCGGCGTGGCGCGCGCCAAGCTTGTCGTGGGGAATGCGGGTGGCATCGAGATCCTCACCAACGGGAAATCGATCGGCCCTATCGGTCCGCCGGGACAGGTGCGTGTGGTAATCCTCTCGCCAGACGGTCCGCAGATCCTGCGCAAGGTGAAAACGTCCCAGCCCGATTCGAATACGGCCTCCACGGACTGAGCGGAGGCTGCGCGCCCGGCTAGTTCGCCGTCCGCTTGATGGTGGACTGTTTTTCCAGAGCCCGCTGCGCGTTCTCTTTCATCGCCAACATTTCGGCCCGTTTCTGTTTCCGCTCCATGCGCAACAGATCCCGGCGGCTGCGCGTCTTCACTTCCTCATCCACCATCCGCCAGAACTTTAGGAAGTACATCACCGCCGACACCACCGAGAAGAACACCACCACCCACATGCCGCCCAGAGCGTAGGGCCGCAGCGACACATCGCGGATGGCCAGCATAACGAGCGAAATCGAGACCACCTGCGCCACCATCTTCGTCTTGCCGAGGTCGCTCGCCTTGATTGTGTAGCCCGCCGAGGCGGCGATGGAGCGCAGTCCCGTGACGGCGAATTCGCGGCCGATGATGAGAATCGCCATCCAGCCGGCCAGCGCCCGCACCTGCACCAAAGAGATGAGCGCCGCCGACACCAGCAGCTTATCGGCGATGGGATCCAGCAACGTGCCCACTGTCGTTACCTGCTTCCAGCGCCGGGCCAGGTAGCCGTCCAGCAGGTCCGTGGCCGCCGCGAACAGGAAGATGGCCAGGGCCACGAACTCGTTGTGGATGATCCGCTCTCCGATCCCGATGCCCCAGCTATCCTGCACCAGCGCGGCCACCAGAAGCGGCACGAAGAAGATGCGCATCAGCGTAAGCAGATTCGGAAGGTTCATTCCCTCTTCAACTATATCAGCGCCATCGCGGGCGGGATTTCCCGCTTCACATACTGCCGCAAACGGCGCTGGATGGACTGCGGCAGGTCGGCGCGCACCCACACGCCGTCGCCCTCGTAGCGGATCTCGCGCGGCCGTCCATGCTCATGGATCATGTGCAATGCGGCGCCCTCGCCGGCGGGAAGGCGCAGGACAATCTCTGACACGGGGTCCAGGCCGAGCATGCCGTCCATCAGTGCGGCGAGCCGCTCCAGCCCTTCGCCTGTCCGCGCGGACGCGGACGTCACCTGGTGCAACTTCAGCGCCGGGCCGCCCCCGCCACGCTGCGCCGCCAGACGCCGGCCCAGCGCCTCGGCCATGGCGGTGGCCTCCAGCGGCGGCAGCAGGTCCGACTTGTTCAACACCACTAATTGCGGTGTGGAGGCCGCGCCAATCTCGGCCAGCACCTCCAGCACGTGCGCGAAGTGAGATTCGGCGTGGGGCGAAGCCGCGTCCACCACATGCAGCAGTAGCGCCGCCTCGGCCACCTCTTCCAGCGTGGCGCGAAACGCCTTCACGAGCGTCGTAGGCAGGTTACGGATGAACCCCACCGTGTCACTCAACAGGGCGCGCCGCCGCGAGGGAAGAGTGATCTGCCGCACCGTGGGATCGAGTGTGGCGAACATTCTCGCGTCGGCCAGAACGTCCGCCCCGGTCAGACGGTTGAACAACGACGACTTCCCGGCATTCGTATAGCCGGCCAACGCCACCGTCGCCAGCGGCACGCTTTCGCGCTTTTTCCGTTGAATGGTCCGCGTGGAGCGCACCGTGCGCAACTGCCCTTCGATCTTGCTGATGCGGGTCCAGATGCGCCGCCGGTCCGTTTCCAGCTTCGTTTCCCCCGGGCCGCGCGTGCCAATGCCGCCGCCCAGCCGCGACATGGCCGCTCCGCGTCCGGTGAGCCGCGGCAGCAGGTAGTTCAATTGCGCCAGTTCCACCTGCAGTTGTCCCTCGCGCGTACGGGCGCGCCGGGCGAAGATGTCCAGGATCAGTTGCGTGCGATCCAACACCTTGCACTTCAGCTCGCGCTCCAGATTGCGGATTTGCGGACCCGTCAGGTCGCGGTCAAACAGCACAAGACTTGCTTGCGATGCGGCGGCCAGTCCGGCGAGTTCGGCCACCTTGCCCGCGCCGATCAGCGTGGCCGCGTCGGGCGCGTGACGTGTTTGGAGAATGCGGTCCAACACCTCGGCGCCAGCGCTTTCAGCCAGTACGGCCAGCTCTTCCAGAGATTCCGCCGCCGTTACCGGTTCGTGATGAGGGGATGCGGTTTTAGACGCCCCGCGTTGAGGCGTGTCCAGGCCGACCAGCAGGGCGCGTTCGCGCTCGATCGCCGTTGTATCCAGATCAGTTCTCGCCGGCGTCGGAGGCCGAGACTCCGACCGCCTGTCCGGGGACGCCTGGCTGCGAGGAGCCGTGGTGCGCTCCCGCCGCGTGGTGCACTGGCTTGGCTACGACCACCGTCGAGATGGCATGCTTGAAGATGAGTTGTTCCTGGTTGTTCGACTCCAGAACCACGCTGTACTTATCGAAGCTGCGAATCCGGCCCGACAACTTCACGCCGCTCATTAAATAGATGGTCAGGAAGGTGCGTTCTTTGCGCGCAGCGTTGAGAAACGCCTCTTGGATGTTCTGGGGTAGTTTCTCCATGTGGCTTTCCTTTGGCCCCGCCGGGCTGCTCGATTGTGTGGAGGGAACTGAAGGCGCCCTGTTCACCCGATTGTACATCAGTTCCGTGTGATCCCCGGCCGCGGCGGGCTCTCCCGCCGTATCCTCACGCGGAGCCGCCGGCGCTTCCGGCATTCTGGGCGCGTGAGACTCGGGCCTGCGGAAATCGGCGCCGTTCAACGCTTCGCCCGGACGCCGCGGAGCGGAGGGACGCCCAGGAATCGGAGGGGAGGGTGGTGCATTATTCATCGTGGTCCTGGCTCGCGGCTGCATGGGCCGCCAGCTCTTTCCTTTCGCACATCTGTTCGAGTTCGCTCCGGGTGAGACGCCTCGCGGGCGCCTGGCGCCGGGCATTCCCCGCCTTGGCCGCGGGTTCGTAGGTGAACTCCTGGACCGAGGCGAATTCGCCTTCCAAATCGAAATCCGGCGTACGCCGCACCGTAGGAATTCGCGCCACGCCGTGCTCGTCAATGAGGCACTCGGAACCATCCGAGGTGGAGAACCGGACGCGCGCCACATGCTCAATCGCCAACCGGCGAACATCAAGTAACTTCATGAGTGCATCGCCAATGTAACAGGTTAGTAAGGTAGGTTCAAGCGGGACCGGTGCCTGTCCGGCAATCTAAGCCGCCTCCAGGACCGTCACCACACAGGTCGCGCCGGAGCCTCCCAGGTTCTGCGCCAGGCCAAGCGAGGCGTCCCGCACCTGCCGCGCGCCCGCCACGCCGCGGAGCTGCGCCACCAGTTCGCACAACTGCGCCGCGCCGGTCGCGCCCACGGGATGACCTTTTGACTTCAACCCGCCCGATGGGTTCACCGGAATCCGTCCACCCAAAGCCGTCGCTCCCGACGCGGAGAAGGGGCCGCCCTGGCCGCGCGGGCACAGGCCAAGGTCTTCCAACGCCACGATTTCGGCGATCGTGAAGCAATCATGCAACTCGGCCACATGAAGATCCGCCGCCTGCACGCCCGCCATGGCAAACGCCCTCCGTCCGGCGGCCGCAACCGCCGGGAAGGTGGTAATGCTGCTCTTGCGGTCCAGCGCCAGGTAGTCCGATGTCTGCGCGACGCCTCGAACGCGGACCGGGGTTTTGCTGCCGCCCCGGGTCCGTTCGAGCGGCAGCAGCACCAGCGCCGCCGCGCCGTCGGAAACCAGGGAGCAGTCATATAAGGTAAGCGGCTCGGCCACCATCCGCCCGGCCAGCGCCTGCTCCACGGTAATCGTCTTGCGCAGGTGAGCCTCTGGATTCAACGCGCCATGCGCATGATTCTTCACGGCGACTCGCGCCAGATGTTCGCGCGTCGTGCCGAATTCGTACATGTGCCGCCGTGCAATCATGGCGAACAGCGCCGGAAAGGTGGCGCCGGCCCGCACCTCTCCCCCCAGGTCTCCCGCGCCGGCCAGAATTTCGGCCACGCGCGCCGTCGTCTGGCTGGTCATCTTTTCCACGCCGCAGACGAGCACGCAATCGTACATCCCCGAAGCCACCGCCGACCAGGCATGGAAGAAGGCGCTGCCGGAGCTGGCGCAAGCCGCCTCGAAACGGGTGGCCGGTATGCCCGGCGCGCCCAAAGAAGACGCCACCAGCGGGGCCAGGTGGTTCTGCCCGGTGAACCCAGGAGCGGCGAAATTGCCCAGGTAGAGCGCTTCCAGAGATTCAGCGCCCAGTCCGGCGTCGTCCAGGGCGGCGCGGCAGGCCGTCAGGGAGAGCGATCGCACATCCTCGCCCGGAAAGGCTCCGAACGGCGTTTTACCGGCTCCGGCAATGGCTACTGGCCGCATGGTGTTCTCCTTCCGATTATCCGCCCTGTCGCCGGGAGGTCAAAACGCCGATAGACACTATGACGAAGTTCCGGCGAACGAAGAGAGAACAAGCCGGGGCAAATAACACTTGCACGTTTAGAGCGCCGCCGCCGTCAAGCATTCCAGGGAGAGTATCCTGTTCATGGCGGCATACGTCCAAAGGGAAATGGCAGACATGAGCGATACGCGGGAACCTGTGGCCATCGAGACCCGGGAAGCGCGCGACCGCTTTGTCGAGCAGCATCTCCGGCGGATCTATTTGCAGATCTACCGTATGGTGGGCGACGCCGACCACGCCCAGGACCTCACGCAGGAGGTCTTTATCAAGGCACTGCAGCGCGGCGGCCAGGTGCGCGACCCCGAACGCGCCGCCCACTGGCTGAGCCGTGTGGCCACCAACACGGCCATCGACTTCCTCCGCCGCCACGGACGCGTGAACCTGACCGCCGTGGAGGATCTGGCCGAACCCCTGGCTACAAGAGATGAGGAGAGCCCCGAGCATTCCGCCATTCGCACCGAGCAGCGCACGCGCCTGGAGGCTGGTCTGCGCCGGCTCAGCCCGCGTGAGCGCATGGCGCTGCTGCTGCGCGACGTGGAGGGTTTGCCCGCCGAGGATGTGGCCCGCCAACTGAACTGCTCGAAGGCCACCGTGCGTTCGCACATCGCCAATGCCCGCGTGAAGTTTCGCCGTTTTCTGGAAAGGACGGGTGTATGAGCCGCCGTAGCCATCCCAGTGCGCGGAAGCTTGCGCTGCTGGCCGGCGGCGAATTGGGCTGGTGGGAGCGTTTCCGGGCCACTCGTCATACCTCCGGCTGCGCGGCTTGCCGCGCCGAACTGGATGCTCTGCGCGAAACGCGCATGGAACTGGCCGACCTGGCCTGCGAACTGCCCGGCGCGGTGCAATGGGACCATTTGGCCGCCGAGATGAGGGCCAACATCCGTCTCGGCCTGGAGGCCGGCGAAATCGTCGCGCCTGTGGGAGCGACACGCACGCCGGCGCCGGACAGCGAGGTGGAGTTTGAAGGCTATGGCTCCTTTTTCAGACCCATCGCGGTGATGGCTTCGGTGGCCATCTTTCTTTATTGCGCCACATGGATGCTCAGCACGCGGACGAAGAGGTCCGGTTCCGTTGCCAGCGTGACGGTGGGCACGACGGGTGACGGAATCGAGCTTAAGAACGGCGCCACGGCCATGACTCTGTTTCATCATGGCGGTAAACCGGTGGCCGTCGAGATCAGCTCCGGCGGGCGCGAACGCGCCGCTTCGCTGCGGGCGCAGTATGTGGACGAGGACACCGGCGAGGTAACGATTCACCATGTCTACTCTGAGTAGAGCGCTGCTGCTCGCCGCCACGCTGGCCGCGGGCGCGGCCCTGGCGCAGGTGAAAATCGCCCTTCCAGACGATTCGCCCGTGACGCTTGTCTCGGCTGATTGGGGGGGCACAACCACCAGCGAGCGTGGCGGCGCGCTTGTGGTGGATCTGCACTCGGTGATGAGCTTGCGGAACTCCTCGGCCAAGCGCATACGCGGTCTCACGCTGGTGGTGGCTTCGCAGGAGGTTACACCCGGCGGCCGCGCCAGCGTTACCAAAGTCTCGCTCGACGTCGGTTCCGGTGAAAACTTCCCCGTAAAGATCGACCTCCGTCTGCTGCGCCCGCTGCAGAAGGGGTCCGGCCCTCTCGTCGAGGTTACCCTCGACGGCGTGCTCTTTGACGATCTCAGCTTTTACGGCCCGAACCGCGTGGAATCGCGCCGCGCGCTCACGGCCTGGGAGATGGAGGCGCAGCGCGACCGTCACTGGTTCCGCCAGGTGCTGGAGCGCGAAGGCCCTGGTGGCTTGCGCCGGGAATGCGTGGCCAGCCTGGCCCGGCAGGCCGAAACTCAGGTTCTCGACGTACAACTGGCCCGGGGCGAACGCGTCACCGCCTCACCCATGAGAAAGGTGGAGGTGGCCGCGCTGCGTCTTCCCGATGCTCCCGTGCAGGCGGTGGGCGGCGCCGCCATGGCCGCGGAGGGACTGGCGGCGGTTTCCTCGGTCGATCTGGTGAACCAGAGCGCGCGTCCGGTCCGCTCGGTGGAGATTGGATGGCTGCTCCGCGATACGCGCGGCCGTGAATACTCCGCCGGTGCAACGCCCGCGCATATCGAGGCCAGCCCTGGCGCGCGCTTCCAGGTGAAGCAGGAGGGACGGCTGAAGTTCACCGAAAGCGGCGGCGCACCCGTCTCCATCGGGTCGCTCACGGCTTTTGTCAGCCAGGTGGAGTTCGTGGATGGCTCGTTATGGGTGCCCGCCCGCATCGCGTTGAGCGATGCCGTTGTGCGTAAGGCCATGGCGCCTTCCGGCGAGGAGCAGCGCCTCACCTCGATCTACCGCAAACGCGGTCTGCCGGCGCTGATCGAAGAACTCCGCCGTTTCTAACCCGCGTACTCTCCCTTCGCATGGTACGGACCGGCCCGCTGGAGCCATGCCGTGTTTCACATGGGGTCTGATATCCTAACGCTCTACCATGGCAACGGCGACACTCCAGACTAGCGACTACCTGGGCAAGCCGCCCGACCGGCTTTCGCTGGCGCAACGCACGGCCGCGGCGGGTAAATGGATCGCCCTGGAGATGTACACTCCCGAAACCCTGCCTCTGAAAGTGATCGAAGCCATCGGCGACAGCCCGGCCGAGTGCATCAGCCAGGTCGAATCACGCGGACTCGATCCG
The DNA here is from genome assembly GCA_020847045.1 of Bryobacterales bacterium. Lineage (GTDB taxonomy): Bacteria > Acidobacteriota > Terriglobia > Bryobacterales > Bryobacteraceae > JAFLBB01. Next base: position 68,122 of record JADLCT010000011.1, read on the forward strand.
CGCGCCTTCGAGTTCTCCGTTATTCCGCCGGCTTTTTAGGCCCATCCCCATAGCGGCGGCCGTCCCGCGCACTCCCGGAACCCGGGGGGTACAATTCTTGTGTGCCATTCCAAGCAACCGCTATGCGCCGATTGTGTCTCGCCGCGTTTCTGGCCGCGCCCGCCGTTGGGCTGGCGGCGGATTGGACCGACTACCGGGGGCCCAACCGCGATGGCGTCTCCCCGGAAACAAACCTGGTCAACGAATGGTCACTCGAGGGCAAGAACCTGCTGTGGAAGGCCCCGTATGGCGGCCGCTCCACGCCGGTCATCTTCGGCGGCAGGGTGTATCTGTTCAACTCCTCCGGCAAGGAAGACACTGTGCAGGAGCGCCTCATGTGCTTCGACGCCGCCAGCGGCAAGGTGCTCTGGGAGTTTCACAACACCGTCTTTCACTCCGACGCCCCGGCCCATCGCGTGGCCTGGTCGTCGCCCGCAGTGGATGCCGAAACCGGGAATGTCTATATTTTTGGCGTCGATGGCCATCTGATCGCGGTGGACAAGAACGGTAAGAAGGTGTGGAACCGGTCGTTGAACGAGGAGTACGGCTACGTTTCGACGCACGGCGGCCGCACGGTCAGTCCGGTCGTCGATGGGGATCTGGTGATTGTCAGCGGCGTCATGAGCGCATGGGGCGAGAACGCCCGCGCCGGCCACCGTTACGCGGCATTCGACAAGAAGACGGGCGCCATGGTGTGGTTCGTCCAACCGGGACAGCGTCCCTACGACACCACCTACTCGCCTCCGCTCATCACCGGCATTGCCGGCCAGCGCCTGCTGATTGCCGGTGGTGGTGATGGCGCCGTCCACGCCATGCAGGTTTCCACGGGCAAGAGCGTGTGGAGCCTGCCCCTCTCCAAGCGCGGACTGAACACGGGCGTGGCCGTCGATGGTTCGACGGTCTTCGTCAGCCACTCCGAGGAGAACCTCGAAGCCAATGAGATGGGACTGGTGGCCGCCGTGGATGGGTCGAAGACAGGCGCGCTCAAAATCTCCGATCTGAAGTGGAAAGACTACGGGCCTCAGACCGGCTACTCAAATCCCGTACTGGCGAAGGGCGTGCTGTACCAGGTGGACAACTCGGCCAACCTGCTGGCGTTCGATCCCGCCACCGGCAAGGAGTTGTGGAAGCAAAATCTCGGCAATCTGCAAAAGTCTTCGCCCGTCTGGGCCGATGGCAAAATTTATGCCGCCACCGAGAGCGGCGCCGTCTATATCGTCAAGGTGGATCGCGAGCGCGCCGAGATTCTGAATAAGGTGACGCTTGGCGGCAAGGAGGCCGAGATCGTCTACGCTTCCCCCGCCATCAGCGAAGGCCGTATCTTCATCGTCTCCGACAAGGCCATGTATGTGTTCGGCAAACCCTCGCGGTTGGGCCGCGCACGAAATCTGTCCAACCGTGGCGCCGCCAAAGCCGCGCCGGTCGCTGAGCGTGTTACGGGGCTTGCCCGCAGCGTTCTGGAAAAGCCGGCCCAGCTGCAAGTGACGCCCGTGGAGGCCATCCTCAGCCCCGGTCAAAGCATTACCTTCACCGTCCGCGCTTTCGACGAGAAGGGCAATTTCCTGAAGAACGAAAAGGCCGAATGGTCGACGGAGATGAAAGGCGTGGTGACCGCCGGCGGCCAGTTCAAGGCCGATGCGTCCACGCGCGTGCAGGCCGGAAAGGTCGCCGCCAGCGTGGGGGGCCAGACGGTGGAAGCCCGTGTGCGCGTCCTGCCCGCCATCCCCATAAACATTGACTTTGAAACGTACAAGGCGGACGGCCCTCCGCCGGCGCTGTGGGTGAACGCGCTTGGCAAGTATCAGATTCGTGAGATGAACGGTTCGAAGGTGCTGGCCAAACTCGCCGACAACGCCTTCACCAAGCGCGCGCGCACCTTCTTCGGCCACGCCAGCGAGCATGACTACACCATCGAGGCCGATGTCCGGGCCATCGACAAAAGACGTCAGATGGGCGACGCCGGCGTGGTGGCGCAACGGTATGCGCTTACTCTCTATGGCAACCATCAACGTCTGGAAATTCAGCCTTGGCAGGCCGAGCCGAACCGCACCGCGAGCGTCGGGTTCGCCTGGAAAAAGGACACCTGGTACCGTTTGAAGTTGCGCGTGGAGAACCTTCCCGGCGGCGCCGTGCGCGCCCGCGGCAAGGCCTGGCCCGTGGGGCAACCCGAACCGGCGAAGTGGACCGTGGAGCGGATCGATCCCGTCGGCAACCGGGAAGGCGCGGCCGGTATTTACGCCGACGCCGCCAACGAGGTCTTCTTCGACAACATCAAGGTGGTGAAGAACTGATGCTTTCCAGAACCCGTTCCCAACTCTTTGCCGCGGCCATGCTTCTGGCGGGCTTCGGCGCTCTTCGCGCGGGCGACCCAAGCTCCGGCGACTGGCCTATGTGGGGTGGCTCGCCCGAGCGCAACATGACTCGCACGATGAAAGGTCTTCCGAAGTCCTGGGACATCGAGAAGGGAACCAACATTGCATGGGTGGCCGCCGTCGGTTCGCAAACCTACGGCAACCCGACGGTCGCCGGCGGCAAGATTTTTGTCGGCACCAACAATGAAGGTTTGCGCGAGAAGGGGCTGGGCGGCGACCGCGGCGTGCTCATGGCGTTTCAGGAGAAGGACGGCGTCTTCCTGTGGCAGCACGCCACGGAAAAACTCGCCGCCGGGCGCGTGAATGACTGGCCGTTTCAGGGCGTCGCCAGTTCGCCGCTCATTATCGGCAACCGGCTCTACTACGTGAATAACCGCGCTGAACTGCTGTGCCTGGACGTCGAGGGCTTCCATGATGGCGAAAACGACGGCCCCTACAAAGACGAAAAGCTCACCGGCAAGAACAACGCCGACATCGTGTGGAAGCTCGACATGATGGATGAGCTGGCCGTCTTCCCACACAATCTCGCCAACGCTTCGCCCGTTCCCTTTGGCGATCTCATCCTGCTGAACACCTCCAATGGCCACGATGAGAGCCACGTTCATATTCCCTCGCCACGCGCCCCCGCGCTGATCGCCGTGAACCGGAACACGGGCGAGGTGGCGTGGGAAGACAACCGTGTGGGCGAGAAGATTCTCCACGGGCAGTGGTCGTCGCCCGCTGTCGGCAAAGTGGGCGGCGTGGACATGGTGGTTTCGGCGCAGGGCGATGGCTATGTGCGCGGCTATGAAGCGCAAACGGGTAAGTTTCTTTGGGAGTTCGACACGAACCCGAAAGACACCATATGGCCCAAGAACCGCAACGAGGTGATCTCGACGCCGGTCATCCTGAACAACCGCGTTTATATCGCCAACGGGCAGGACCCTGAGCACGGCGAGGGCGTTGGGCACCTCTATTGCATTGACGCGGCCAAGCGAGGCGACATCACCAAACTGGGGCTGGTCTGGCACTACGACAAGATCCGCCGGAGCATCTCCACGGGCGCACTGGCCGACGGCATCCTCTACTACGCCGATTTTTCCGGCTTTCTCCATGCGCTTGACGCCGCCACTGGCAAACCTTATTGGGTGCACGACATGCTGGCCGCCGTGTGGGCGTCGCCCTATGTCGTCGATGGCAAGGTCTACCTGGGGGACGAGGACGGCGACGTTGTGGTGCTGCAGCATGGCAAGACGAAAGAGGTGCTCGCCGAGATCAACATGGGCTCCAGCGTCTATGGCACGTTCATCGCAGCCAACGGCCGCCTCTATGTCACCAATCGCAACCAGTTGATCGCCATCCAGGAAGGGGCGAAGTGGGATGGCAAGGTGAACTAAGCCGCCGGGAGGAAGAGGCGCTGAAGGCTGGCCGCGATGACTCCATTCACCTCGTATGCACGCACGGCCGTGGTGTGTGAAGCCGGCGCGTTGGGGCGCCTGGGTGAGTTGGCGCGCGCTCTCCCGTCGGCGCATGCGCTGCTGGTGGCCGACGAAGGAATGGTGCGCGCCGGGTTTGTAGAGCGCGCCGTGAAGTCGCTGGCGCACGCGGGCGTACGCGCCGCCTGCTGGCACGGTTTCGGTGAGAATCCCTGCTCCGAAGCAGCCGAGGCAGGACGCGCCTTTGCCGCTCCCCTCGGCGTGGACGCGGTCATCGGCCTGGGGGGTGGATCATCGATCGATGCCGCCAAGGCGGTGAACTTTCTGCTTACCAACGGCGGCGCGATGCGCGACTATTGGGGCTACGGCAAGGCCCACCGGCCGCTGCTGCCCATGATCGCCATCCCCACCACCACCGGAACGGGCAGCGAAGCGCAAAGCTATGCCGTAATCTCTGACTCGCTCACGCGCCGCAAGATGGCCTGCGGCGATCCATCGGCAGCGGCCAGAATCGCGCTGCTCGACCCAGAGCTTGCCGCCTCCCAACCCCGCACTGTACTGGCCGCCTCGGCCTACGACGCCGTGGCTCACGCCGTGGAAACGCTGGTCAGCACGCGCGCCAACGCCATGTCCGCCTGCTTTACGCGAGAGGCCTGGCGGCTACTGGACGGCCACTTCGAACGGGCGCTGAACGGCGGCGGCGTCGAGGTAGCCGGACGGATGCAAGTGGCTTCGTATCTCGCTGGAGCGGCCATTGAGCATTCGATGCTGGGGGCGGCGCATGCCTGCGCCAACCCGCTCACGCAGCGCTATGGCTCCACGCATGGCCACGCGCTGGCCATGCTGCTGCCGCATGTCGTGCGCTGGAATACGCCCTCCGTCAACGGCCTCTACGCCGAACTCCATCCTGAACTGGCTCTGCGCCTGGAAGAACTGCGCGATGCCGCCGGGCTGCCCGCGCGCCTTTCCGCCGCCGGCGCGGCCATCGATGATCTGCCCGAGTTGAGCGAACGCGCCGCCGAGCAGTGGACCGGCACGTTCAACCCGCGCAAATTCGATGCCGCTGCCGCACTGGAACTGTACCTATGCGCCTACTAGCCGCACTGGCCGCCGCCACGTTGGCGTGCGGGCAAGCTCCAGCGCCGGGGGAGTGGCCGCAGTTCCGCGGCAACCCTCAGTTGACCGGCGTTGCCTCGTCGACGCTGCCCGCCAACCTCCGTCTGATCTGGAGCTGGGATGCCGGCGAGGCGATCGAATCGAGCGCGGCCATCTCGGGCGGTGCCGTTTATGTGGCGTCGATGGCCGGAGAACTGGTGGCGCTGGAACTCGCCACGGGGAAGTTGAAGTGGCGGTACAAGACCGGGGCCGAGGTGGGCGAGTCCTCGCCCGCCGTCGCAAACGGAGTTGTCTATGTGGGTGACCTGGGCGGAACCGTTCACGCCGTGGAGGCCGTCAGTGGCAAGCCGCGGTGGACCTTCAAAACGGCGGCCGAGGTGAAGTCCTCTCCCGTGATCGTGCAGGACAAGCTGTTGATCGGCAGCTACGACTCGCATCTCTACGCGCTCGATGCCCGCACGGGTAAACTGCTGTGGAAGTTCCAAACCACGGCGCAGGTGCACTCCACGCCCGCCACCGCCGGCGGCGTCACTTTCGTCACCGGTTGCGATGAGATCTTCCACGCGATTCGCGTGAGCGACGGCAAGCAGGACTACCAGATTCCGTCGCACGCCTACACTGGCGCCTCACCCGCGCTTACGCCGGGTATGGCCTTCTTCGGCACCTTTGATAACCAGGTGCTCGGCGTCAGCCTGGCGCAAAAGAAAGTGGTGTGGCGCTATGAGCACCCGCGGCGCAAATTTCCCTTCTACTCATCGCCAGCCGTCTTTGCCAACCGCGTGTATGCGGGCGGGCGAGACAAGATGATGCACGCGCTGGACGCGCGCACGGGACGCTCCTTGTGGTCGTTCATGACCCGCTCGCGCGTAGACTCCTCTCCCGTGTATGTGCGTGGCGGGCAGGGTCAGCGCGACCGCGTCTTCTTCGGCTCCAACGACGGCCGGCTCTATGCGCTCGACGCGCTTACCGGTGCGAAGGTCTGGGACTACGAAGCCGGCGCAGGGCTGAGCGCCTCGCCCGCCGTCGCGGCCGGAGTGCTGGTCATTGGCAGCCAGGACGGGAAGCTCTACGCCTTCGGAGAGTAGGCGTAGAATATGCGGCATGAGACGCCGCGAACTTCTGAAGGCCACCTTGGCCCTGCCCGCCGGACTGGCCGCGTTCCACCGTGCCGCCGCGCAACACACCGGGAAGGTAAAGATCACGGGCTTTCAACTCCGCCCGGTTTCCCGGCTCTCGCATACCTACATCCGGATTGAAACCGATGCCGGGCTTACGGGTTTTGGAGAATCCGGCGTGAGCGGTCCGATGATGCACGCCTGGCGGGAGCGGTATCGCGGCGTGCTGATGGGACAAGACCCGCTGGCCATCGAGGCGCTGCACATGCGCATGGCCACGCAGATCCATCCCTACATGGCGAGTGTCCCGGCGCTGAGCGGCGTCGATATGGCATTGTGGGATCTTGCGGGCAAGATCACCGGGCGTCCGGTGTACTCGCTGCTCGGCGGGCCGTTCCGCGACCGCGTTCCGGTGTTTGTCAACTCCCAGCCGCGCAACATGCTGGATAAACAGGTGGTGAACGACTGGGCTGAGGAGTTCAAGGCCAGTCCGCTCGGCTTCCGTCAGGTGAAGATGAACACGACGGCGCCCATCGGCAAGCCCTCGGGCGTGTATTCCACGGCGCTGGACGCGCGCGACTTCGCCCGCATTAGGACGGGCTTCGAAAATGTGCGTGCTGCGTTGGGCCCGAACTTCGACATCATGGCCCACTGTCATAACGAATACGACCTTCCGAGCGCCGTAGGCGTGGCGCGCGCCGTCGAGGAGATTCAGCCGAAGTGGCTGGAAGATCCGTTGCCGGTGGAGTTCAGCGATAGCTGGGTGTCGCTGCGGCGGCAAGTCCGCGTGCCCCTGCTCACGGGCGAAAAACTGGAGATGCCCAAGGGCTTCTGGCCCTTCCTGCAGCACCAGGTGCTGGACTTCGTCTATCCCGATCTGGCCTTCTGCGGCGGCATCACCGGCGGCCGCAAGATTGGCTCTCTGGCCTCGCTGTTCCGCGTGCCATTGGCCACGCACAACGTGGGCGGCGTGCTGCTGACCATGGCCAGCGCGCACCTGGGCCACGCGCACTTCGACTTCCTCACCAGCGAAACGCGGCTGGGCTCACAGAACGTGCTCGAGATGGCCACGAACGCGCCTCAGGTAAAAGACGGTCACATTACCGCGCCGGACCGTCCGGGCCTGGGCGTGGAGCTTAGCGAAGAAGGGTTGAAAAAGTTCCAGGCGGAAGGCGACGGCGGCTGGGTATAGATCCGCTACAGCCACTTTTCCGTGGCGGGCGGCGCTGCGGCCAGGTCGAGCCGGTCGAGCAACGTGGTCATATCGCCGCTGGCATGCAGCAGCGCGCGATGAGCCGGTTTGAGAAAGCCCTCGCCGGCGGCGCGGTCCAGTTGCGTCAGAAACGGATCGAAGAAGCCGTTGATGTTCCAAAGTCCGGTGGGCTTCTCATGAATCCGCAACTGCGCCCAACTGAGCGCTTCGCATAACTCGTCGAAGGTGCCGTAGCCGCCGGGCATGGTGAGGAAGGCGTCGCATAGTTGCGTCATCAGCGCCTTGCGTTCGTGCATCGAGCCGACAATGCGCAGGTCGGGCAGGCCGCGGTGGGCGGCCTCGTTTTCGAGATAGCCCGAAGGAATGATGCCGGTGACCTCGCCGCCGCCATCGAGCACGGCATTGGCCAGTGCGCCCATGGTGCCACGGCCGGAGCCGCCGTAGATCAGCCGCGTCTTACGGCGCGCCAACTCACGGCCCAACGCCACAGCCGATTCCATATACACGGGCGAGAGGCCGGGATTCGAGCCGCAGTAGACGCAGAGGGCTTTCAGCATGGCTTCTCAAGCCCGTGGCCCGGCCTTAAGCTTCGCATAGACGTGTTTGCCGGCGCGCACCGTGTATTCGCCATCAGCCCACACGTGGAGGCGGTTTGTGGCGGCAGGCAGCCGCCAGGCCAGCACGGGCGTGGACTCTCCGGCGCGCGTGACTTCGACGACGCCTTCGACAGTGGCCGGCAAAGTGAGTTCGAACTTCGCGCCATTCAACCCGTTCTTTGCATCCTCGATGGTGATGGGCCAGCCCGGATACGGCGCGGCGTTGGGCTGGGACAGGTCGGTCCACCGGGCATAGTTGGTAAGTGTGATGGTGCGAGCCTTTTTGTCGAACTCGACGACGCCGAAGCCAGGGGCGCGTTCGTTCAACGCCGCGGGCGCCACGCCGAAGCGGGCGGGGTTGGCCACGGCGTGGACGGTGATCTTGTTGCCGAAACCTTCCGTGAACTCACCCAGGTTGCGGGCCTGTCCGGGTGTACGGTTCCGCCCCTCGTCTGGGGGAAACCAGCGGCGCGGAAAAATATTCGAGATGGCGGGCGTACACAGGGAGAACGGCCCGTCGTTCCAATCGTCGATGCCGTACTGGACGGTGCTGCCCAGGTGCTGGTCGCCCGCGATGTGCACGGCCTGGCAGGAGCGCATAAGGCGCAGGGCGCGGTTGCGCGGTGTTTGCGGCCAGCCGTTGGAGTCGTGATCCGCGACGGCCTTTTCGTTTCGGGCGTAGCCACCGATGGGCTCGACGGGAATGCGCGGTGTTCCGGCGTCGCTCATCATTTCGCGGGGCAGCGTGGCGAGATTGCAGAAGATGGTGGCCGAAACGACGGCTTTCATCTCCGCGCCCTCCCAGTCGCGCGCCCATCGGGCGAGAAACTTTTCCTGGCGTTCACCCAGAAGCTGCGCGCCGGGCACGTCGCCCTGTGTGGCGGGGTTCCAAAGAGGGTTCTGCGCCCAGCCGTTGTAAATGCGGGCTTCGGGCATCAACTCCTTTGGCGCGGACTTCCACTTACGGTCTTCCAGAATGGCGAAGCTGACGCCGCCCCACAGGAGATGGCCGAAGTGAACCGGAATGCCTTGCGCGACGGGCGCGGAGTCGGGATCGTCAGGCAGGTGCGAAGACTGCGTGCGCTCGACCAGCTTCACCCAATCGGGAGGCATGAGGTAACCGCCGGAATCCTGACCCATCTGGGCGGGCGTGCCGGGCATGCCGGGCGGCGGATCGGAGAGCACGGCCTTGCGTCCGCCCGCGCCCCAGATGTTGCCGTGGTAGACATCATGGTCGTCCGGGATGGAGACGGTGGGAATCTCGCGCGTGAGGGAGCCCCAGGCCCAACCGAACATGAACCACTTGCGCAGGTAGTCCAGGCGCGCGGCCTCGGCGGGAGCGCGTTGGATGCCATAGCCGCCGTTGGCTTCGTACAACTGATCGCCTGTGAAGAAGAGAATGTCGGGTTTCAGCAGGTGAAGGTTGGCGGCCATAAGCTGGTGCGGGAATCCGAACTCGCCCTGGCAGGTGAGGGCGCCCACGACGAGCCGTGTCTTTTCCTTGGGATCGCGGCGGACCGTGCCCGCGTAGGATGCGCCCTGCCAGTGGAGGGCGATGGGAGTGTCGCGCGTGTCGTCCCACTTCGGGATGCGGAAGGTGGCGGTGCTCGAATAGGCGTCCACGGTGGCGCGTGCGATGGTTCGTCCGGCGGCGCGGAGTTCGACGGGCGGGTACTTGCGGCCGGGCTCGGCGGGAGCGAGTTGAACGGTGAGTTTCAGTGTGCGGCGCGTGAGTGTGTACTGGAAGAAAAGGATGGGGCCGAACGCGCGGCCGGGCAGTTCGCGTACGCCGGGTCCGGAGAGTTTCCAATCGCTGAACCAGAAGCGGGCATCGCCGCCGCGTTCCTGCGGGGACTTGCCCGCGTTGGGCGCGAAGGGTTCGCGCAGCACAGGGAGAGCCTTGGGCGTGGGGCCGTGATGCGCGACCAGGGCGACGCCGCCGTGCGTCCACTCCGCCGGAATGGTGGCTTTGACTTGCACGCCGCCGGCTTCGAGTGTGGCCTGAGAGCCATCGACGGTGAGCGTCAGCGTGACATCGTCAAGCGAGGCAAGAACGGGACTGTTGCCCAGCGTGCCGATGAAGAGCTTGCCCTGCGTGGTGATGCCCGCGTCGATGCCAAGTCCGCGCAGCGCGGTGTCCCGGTAGTCGTTGAAATGGCCGCGCATGCCGAAGCGGAAGCCGGCGTAGCCTTCCTGCTGCGCCGCATCGGAGGTGAGCCGGCCCAGGCGGACGGACATGGTGAAGGGCGCGCCCGGCGCGGTTTCGCGCGTGAGCCAGGCGGCGTTCCGGTCGCCGCCGGAGACGTGGCATTCGATGCGGCCGCCCGCAAGACGCCAGTCCTGCAGCGGATTCGCCCAATATTCGGGACCGAGCCAGGACTGTTTCTCCTGGGCGAGCAACTGGCCGGCCAGCGGAGCGGCGGCCACGGACTTCAACAGGGAGCGGCGTTTCATGGTTGGAACGACCACTCTATCAGGATGGCGCCGCCGGGCGGCTACACTGATAACTATGAAACAGTATGCGGCTCCGCCGCCGATGTCGATTGACAAGACCAAGAAATACACGGCCACGTTTGAAACATCGCGAGGCACGATTGTTTGTGAGCTGTTCGCCGCCGAAGCGCCGGAAACCGTGAACAACTTCGTATTTCTCGCCCGGGACAATTTCTACGACGGCACGGTGTTCCACCGCGTGATCGCCGATTTCATGATTCAGGGCGGCGACCCGACGGGGACCGGGCGTGGCGGGCCGGGCTACCGTTTCTCCGATGAGTTCAAGGGAAATCCGAACCGGCACCAGGTGGGGTCTCTGTCGATGGCCAACGCCGGGCCGAACACGAACGGAAGCCAGTTTTTCATTACGCACATCGTGACCGACTGGCTGGACGGCAAGCACACGGTGTTTGGCAAGGTGACCACGGGCCAGGAGATTGTGAACGGTACGCAGCAGGGCGACACGCTGAAGTCCGTGACGATCACCGAGGCGTAGCTACAGGGTCAGTCCACCGTCGACGGCCAGCACCTGTCCGGTGATGAAGTTGTCGGGTTCGAGGAAGAACCGTACGGCGCGCGTGATGTCTTCGGCGCGGCCGTAGCGGGCGAGAATGCCTTCGTCGAGGTAGCGTTGGTATTTGCCGGCGGCGATGGAGGCCTCGGCCATGCCGGCCTGGGTGACGCCCGGGGCGATGACGTTGACGCGAATGCGGGAGGGGCCGCGCAGTTCCTTGGCGAGCAGTTGGGCGCCATGAATCAGCGCGGCCTTTGCCGTTGCATAGGCGGTGGAGCCGGGGAACAGCGCGAGGGCCTGCATGGTGGAGAACAGCACGATGGCGCCGGGAACGCCGGAATCCTTCATGCGCGTGGCGGCTTCACGGGCCAGCAGGAGCGGGCCGAGACAGTTCGCTTCGTGAGACAGACGGAGCGCCGCGTCCAGTTCGCCGGGCGAGGAGACACGGGCGGGATTGCCCGAGAAGACAACCAGACCGTAGAGAGAAGGCGCGGCGTCGAGGAGGCGGGCCCGGTCCGAAGCCAGCGTGAGGTCTGCCTGAACGGGCGTGGCGATGCCGGAGAGCGCCTGGGCGCGCGCGGCGTTGGCGCGGTAGGAGACCACCAGGCGGGCGCCCTCGCCGGCGAGTGCGTGGGCGGCGTGTGAGCCGAGTCCGCCGGAGCCACCGGCCAAAACAATCGTACGGTCATGCAGGGTTGGATTCATGGTCAGGCCCGGTGGGTGTAAGCGCCGTGTAGCCGCAGGCGAGCAGCGTCCAGAATAGCGTGAGGACCTCGCTATCGCCGAGGTTGCGTTCCAGCAGTCCGCCGGTGAGGATGGCGAGAATGCCGGCGATGGCGGTGTGCAGGAGCATGCGGCGCGTGTGCTCCTCGGGGGCGAGGGCGAGAACGCCGCGCAACAGGTCGCGGAGAGCCCAGACGATCATCGCGAGAAAGGCGAGCAGGGCGGGGAGGCCGCGCTCGGCGGCGAGGTCGAGATAGATATTGTGCAGATGGCCGTACCACCACTCCTTGGGTATGGGCTTGTACGTCTCGGGGAGGTAGCGCGGGAACTCCTGCTGTGTCCGTTCCGGGCCAATGCCCAGGAGAGGGTGGTCCGCAACCATGCGGTACCCAGCGGCGCGGAGTGCTTCCCTGTGCAGGTTCGAGTCGAGCTTCTTGTCGGGACTCCAGATGGAATGAATCCGTTCGCTGACCGGAGGCGGGGCGAGCCAGAGTCCAAGGGCGATGACGGCTGGGGCGGAGGCGACCATCCAGCGGCGCCAGAACCAGAGCAGGTACAGGCCTCCGGCGGCTGTCGCGGGCCAGATGGAACGGGTGAAGCCGAGCAGGATGGCGGCGAACACAAGGAACGAGGCCGCCCACCAGAGCCAGCGCCGGCGTGAGGAGCCGGAGAAAAAGAGCCAGGAGGCGATGACCATCAGGACAATCATCATCTCGCCGCCGAAGGTCATCCAGTGGCTCATGAACCCTGTGATGCGGTCGGCGACATAGCTTTGGTAGAAGGGTTGGCCAAGCGCGCGGGCGTGCTCCCATTTCTGGACGAACTGGATGAGGCCCTTGGCGGCCGAAAGCGTGCCGGCGAAGGCGAGCGCGGCCATCAGACGGCGGGCCCAGACGAGTGTCAGCGTGGAGTAAAGGGTAAGCAGCGTGAGTAAACAATAGAACTTGCGCAGCGCCGGACGGCCGTCCCACGGGGAGTCAGAAAACGCGACGGCGAGCACGGTCCACACAACCAGCGCGGCCAGCGCGGGCCAGAAGCGCGGCAAGCGCATGGGCTGGCCGCTCAGCAGCAGCGCCGCGAAGGCAAGAGCGAGCAGGGAATGGCAGAGCGCGATGGAAACCAGCGAGGCGGCGGCGGAGCCGAAGGCGAGATAGAGGGCGGCGCGTTGCAGGTTCACGATCGTGGATGCGAAGGCGCCGCGGCGGCGCGATTCAAGAACAATTCTATGTGAGAATGTTTACGAGGACGGAGCGAGCCAAATCTATGGACGTCTTCCTTTTGCGGCACGGAGTTGCTGAAAATGGCCGGCCGGGGTTCGACGACTCCGCCCGGGAGCTTACCTCCGAAGGGCGGAAGCGGACGCGCGAAATGATGAAGCTGGCGCGCGCGTTGGGACTCGCGCCGGACCATGTGCTGGCCAGTCCTTATGTCCGGGCCGTGCAGACGGCTGAGGTGGCGGCGGCGGCGCTCGGCTACGAAGCCGGTCTGGTGCGGACGCCCGCGCTGACGCCGGACTCGCAACCCGAACGGGTGTGGGACGAGGTGCGCCTCTACCGTGGAGCGGCGCAACTGCTGCTGGTGGGGCATGAGCCGTTGTTGAGCATGCTGTCGGCCCACCTGCTGAACGCGCCGGCGCTTCTGGTGGATTTCAAGAAGGGCGCGCTCATGCGGATCGAGATCGAGGCCGCGGCGAGCGCGCCGCGCGGTGTTCTGCGGTGGTTTTTGCCCTCGAAGCTGGCCGGCGTGACGAGCGGACAATAGCCTATTTCTTCCCTTTTTGCGCGCGAGCCGTGGTGGGCGGCGTGATGCCCTTCGAGCGCAGGTAGCCGACGAGGTTGCCGTAGTGCTCATTCCAACTGACGACCAGCCCGATCATGACGTTGACGGGCGTGTTCGTGCGGCCGCCCGCGGTGAATGGTGTGACAGCCGAGGCGTCGGTTTGCGCCTTGAAGGCTGCTTCGCAAAAATCGAAGCTGTCTTTGAGGGCGGCAATCAGTGTCTCCTTGGTGGCGTCTTCCAGCTTGGGCGCCGTCTTGCGTTGGGCGGCGATGGAGGAGCAGGAGCCGTAGTTCATCTGAATGTTGTGTTCCATCCAGGCGCCAAAGGTGCGCTGGGGTGGAGTCAGCCGGTAGCCGTATTGATCGGCGGGCATGAACTCCGCGGTTTCGACCAGGTTCAGCCGGGCGGCCTGCATGCGCGGCAGGAGCGACTGCATGATGGGCGCGTCCTGTGCGTACAGGGAAAGGCCCGCCAGGGAGACGGCGAAGAGCAGACGGGCGAAAGGCGCACGGGCGAGAGGCACATGGATGGTGGAGAGCATCGCTATATGGTACTCCCCGGAGGCCCTGCGCGGGGATGTCCGGTTGGGGGCGCTGTCAGGCGGCTCAGCGCAGCGAATCGTCGATCTCCGAGAGCCAGTCGGGACGTTTCAGAACCTCGCGCGGGCGGCTGCCGTCGGGCGGTCCGATGATGCCTTCCTTCTGCATCATGTCCAGAAGGCGCGCGGCGCGGCCATAGCCCAGACGGAGACGGCGCTGGAGAATGGAGGTGGATGCCTTGCCGACCTCCAGAACCACGCGCACGGCGTCCTGATACACCGGGTCCTCGGCTCCTTGAAACTCTTCGTCGCCGTCGGCGGCGTTGGCGTCGTCGGCGGGTGGGGCCATGAGGTAGCTTTCGTCGTACTCAGGCTTGGCCTGGTCTTTCCAGAAGTCCACCACGCCGCCGATCTCGTTCTCGGTGACGTAGGCGGCATGGACGCGCGTCAGCCGGGCGGAGCCGGGCGGCAGGTGGAGCATATCGCCCTTGCCCAGCAGGTGCTCGGCGCCCATGACGTCGAGGATGGTGCGCGAGTCCACCCGCGTGGCGACACGGAAGGAGATGCGCGCCGGGAAGTTGGCCTTGATCAGGCCTGTAATTACGTCGACGGAGGGCCGCTGGGTGGCGACCACAAGGTGCATGCCGACGGCGCGGGCCATCTGGGCGAGCCGCGTGACGGACTCCTCGACGTTGCCCTTTTCCAGCATCATGAGGTCGGCAAGCTCGTCAATGACGATCAGGATGTAGGGCAGCGGCTGCAACTCCTCTTCCTGGCCCGGCGTGTCCTCGTCGAAGAGGCTGCGCGGCTGGCTGAGCTTCTGCTTGATCTTCTTGTTGAACTGGTCGATGTTCCGGACCCCCTGGGAGGCCAGCAGTTTCAGGCGGCGCTCCATCTCGGCCACGGCGTTGCGGAGGGCGTTGGTGGCCTTGCGGGGGTCCGTGATGACGGGCGTCAGCAGGTGCGGCACGCCTTCGTACATGCCCATTTCCACACGCTTGGGATCGATCAGCACCATGCGGACTTCGTTCGGAGTGGATTTATAGAGCACGCTCATGATGAGCGAGTTCAACATGACAGACTTGCCCGAGCCCGTGGATCCGGCGATCAGCAGGTGGGGCATCTGTTCGAGCTGGGTGACGCGGATGCGCCCCGAGATGTCCTTGCCGAGCGCGATGGTGAGTTTGGAGGGTGCGTTCCGGAACTCATCGCTTTCGAGTATCTGGCGCAGGGCGATGACCTCGCGCTTCGAGTTGGGCACCTCGATTCCCACGGTCGGCTTGCCGGGGATGCGCTCGATGAGGATGGATTCGGCCTGGAGGCCGAGGCAGAGGTCCTCGGTGAGCGTGGTGATGCGGGAGTACTTGATGCCGGCCTCGGGCTTGAACTCGAACGTGGTGACGACCGGGCCGGGATTGATCTGCGTCACCGTGCCGAGAACGTTGAACTCCTCGAACTTGGACTTGATGCGTCCGGCGATGGTTTTCAACTCCTCGGTGTCGTAGGCCGTGCGTGCTTCCGGTTCGTTGAGGATCTCGGTGGAGGGGAGCAGGAAATGGGCTTGGGCGCGGGAAACCGGCGGCGTCTGGGGGAGAGGCGCGGCGGCGGTGGCGGCCGGTGGAGGCGGCACATATTCGACCACGGCGGGTTCGGCCACGGCGGGTGCAGGCGCGGAAGTGGGCGCGGAGGTGGCGCCGGAGTAAGCGGCCGCCCTCGTGGGTTCGAACGGCGGAGCGGCCTCGGCGCTGGATTCTTCTTCGGCATCGACTGTGCGTATGGGAATCTCCCCGTCCAGCGTGGAGACGACGGTGAAAAGCTCGGTGCGGCGGCGTGCGGCAGTGGCTGTACCGGGGGCGAGAGGCGAGGTGCGGGGTTCTATGGGATGGAGATCCTCATCGACACCGGGACGGCGGCGGCGGGGCCTCAGGGAGAGGCCGTCGTCCTCGCTGGGGGATTCGGCCGCGCGCTGGCGGGCTTCGGCACGGCTGGCGGCCTTCTGTTCCGAGCGCCGGGCCATGGATTCACGCCACTTCTCAAACGCGGTGTGGAACTCACGCAGACCACGGACGGGGGTGAGCAGCCACTCGGGCAGGTGCTGGAGCGAGAAGGTGGAGATCAGGTAGAGGGAGATGGCCAGAAATGTGACGCAGAACAGGACCGCTCCCGTCAGGTTGAAGGCGCTCAGAAGCCAGCTGGCGAAGACCAGCCCCGCCACGCCGCCGGCCGGAAGTCCGTAGGGGGACAGTCCAAAGTCTGCCCCGAGACTGAGCATGGACGAAGCGGAAAAGCCGAGCAGAAGGGCGCCTGTAAGCTTGGCGCCCTGGTTTTCGATGGGTGCCGAGCGGATCCATTTCCAGGCCAGCGCGGTAAGGAAGAGGGGGAGTAGGTAGGCGGCCAGCCCAAAGGTTTGCAGCAAGAGATCGGAGAGCCATGCCCCGGTATTGCCGATGAGGTTGTGAGCGCGCAACGCACCGCTGGCGGTATTCCAGCTTGGATCGAGCGGCTGATAGGAGACCAGGCTGAGCGTGAGGGCAAGGGCTGCCGAAAGGCACACCAATCCCCCAGCCTCGTTCACGCGAAAGAACGGAGTGGGTCCAAGAATCTTCATCCTCCGGGTCGGAGGAAAACTGCCAGAGCGATTACTATTATGCCAAAAATGATGCGGTAGTAGACAAAGAATTTGAGGGAGCGGTGGCGGAGGAAGTCGAGGAAGAAGGCGATGGTGGCCAAACCGGTGGCACCGGAGCAGATGATCCCAATTACGAAGGGCAGGTGCATGCCGGGCGGAATGCCCCCGGTTTTGTGAAGGTCCCAAAAGGCTTTGCCGGCGGCGGCCAGAATGGCCGGCGTGGAAAGCAGGAAGGAGAAGCGGGCGGCCGAGGCGCGCTCGAAGTTGCGGAACAGCCCGGCGGTGATGGTGATGCCGGAGCGGGAGGTGCCGGGAACGATGGCCAGCGCCTGTGCCAAGCCGATGATGACGGCGTCCAGGAAGGAGACGTGCTCTATGGATTTCTGATGCCGTCCGGCACGGTCGGCTACGCCCAACAGGATACCCACGGCGATGAGCATGAAGCCAATCAGCATGGGGTTGCGGAGCGTGGTTTCGGCGTGCTCTTTTAGGAGAAGGCCGAAGACGCCGATGGGGAGCGACCCCGCGGCCAGCAGCCACAGCAGCGCCCGGTTGCGCCGCAGTTCAGGATCATGGCCGGCGCGGAAGCCGAGTCCTTGCGAGAGAATCTGGACCCAGTCCCGAAAAAAGTAGATGAGGACGGCGAGCAGGGTGCCCAGGTGTAGCGCAATATCGAACGCCAGGCCCTGGTCGGGCCAGCCGAGCAGCCAGGGGGCCAGGGCCAGATGGGCGCTGGAGCTGATGGGGAGAAATTCGGTAATTCCCTGGATCAACGCAAGAATAATTACATGGAGCAGAGACATAGGGAGCAGTAGGCCATCGTAGCGCACTTGCCGTTATGAGAAACACAAAGATCGTTGCCACGCTGGGTCCGTCGTCGACCGAACAGCAGTCGTTGGATGAATTGTTGCGGGCGGGAACGGACGTGTTCCGGATTAACGCAAGCCATGGGTCGGCGCCGGAGCATGCCGCGCGAATATCGGCGGCGCGCGCGGCGGCGGGGCAGGTGGGCAAGCGGGTGGGTCTGTTGATCGACCTGCAGGGGCCGAAGATCCGGTTGGGGAAGTTCGAAAACGGCGGGTGCGTCCTCGAGGCCGGGCAGGAGTTCACCATCACCACCGAGCAGGTGACGGGAAACTGCGAGGTGGCATCGACCAGCTACAAGGAGTTCGCCGAGGACGTGCGCGCGGGTGACCGTGTGTTGCTGGCCGATGGCGCCATCGAGTTGCGGGCGGTGGCGGCCAACGGGATCGCGGTGCGTTGTACGGTGGTGCGGGGCGGCGCTGTGAGCGACCGCAAAGGAATCAACCTGCCGGGAGTGAACGTGTCGACTCCTTCGCTGACGCGAAAGGACATGGCGGACCTGCGGCAGGCGCTCGAATGCGGCGTCGACATGGTGGCGCTGTCGTTTGTGCGGAAGCGCGACGATGTGATGCGGCTGCGTCACTTCCTGGACGAGCACGAATCGCGGATTCCCATCATTTCCAAGATCGAGAAGCCGGAGGCCTGGGTCAATCTGGAAGAGATCCTGGAGGCGAGCGAGGGCGTGATGGTGGCGCGGGGAGACCTGGGCGTGGAGATGGCGCTGGAACAGGTGCCTTACATACAGAAGTCGATCATTCAACGGGCGCGGCGGCGCGGGAAGTTCGTCATCACGGCGACCCAGATGCTGGAATCGATGATCGAGAACGCCGTTCCCACGCGCGCCGAGGTGAGCGACGTGGCCAACGCGATTCATGACGGAACCGATGCCGTAATGCTGTCGGCCGAGACATCGGTGGGAAAGTATCCGGTGGAAAGCGTGGCGATGATGGAGCGCGTGGCGGCCGAAACCGACGCGCGGCTGCGTGAAATGGGCGGCCACGAACTGGGGCGGCCGGAGCAGGGAACGCGCGCCGAGATGATCGCCTACCTGGCCTGGCGGGCGACGGTGTTGCTGGGCGCACGGGCGATTGTGGTGTTCACCTCCACCGGCACAAGCGCCCGGATGGTGGCGCGGTACCGGCCCTCGGTGCCCATCTACGCGTTCACACAGTCGGAGGAGCGGGCGCGGCAGTTGAGCGTGCTGTATGGCGTGCACGGCCATGTGGCGCCGGACCTGGCTTCAACCGACGAGATGATGGCCATGATGGACCGGTCCTTGCTGGAGCACGGGCTGGTGAAGCCCGGCGATTCGGTTGTGTTCGTGGCGGGGCAGCCGATCGGCCGGCCAGGGACCACCAACATGCTGAAGCTGCACGAGGTGCAGTAAGAGAAAAAGGACCCCGGCTCCTTGCGGAATCGGGGTCCTGTGTCCAGCCTGGCTTAGTAGACGAACCGCAGTCCGAATTGAATCTGGCGCGGCGTGTTCACCTGTTGCAGCCGGATACGTCCGAAGTCAGCCGAGGTCACGTTGGTCTGGGGCCCGGCGAAGATCACGTTGTTAAACGCGTTGAACAGCTCGGTCCGGAAGTCCAGGGCGAACCGCTCCGTGAAGGAGAACCGCTTTTCGATCAGCAGATCGAAGTTCTTGTTCCCCGGCACGCGCACATCGGCGAGGTTCCGCGCCGCGTTGCCGAAGGTGAACTGCGGCGCGCGCGCAAAGGCGTTCGGATTGAACCAGAGCGCCCCATCCTCCAGCGCGGCGTTGCCGATGCTGGCGCGCTCGCCGGTGGCGTCCGGACGCTGGCCTCCGCCGAAGGAGTTCGAGTTGTTCGGTCCGGTCACTTGCACCGGAGTTCCATTGTCGAAGGTGTAATAGACGGCCGTGGACCAGCCGCCCGCCACGCGCGCCAGAATGCCCCTGTTCATGTGGGGCTTGCCCACGCCGAACGGCAGCTCATACCGCAGGCTCAGCCTCACGACGTCCGGTATGTCGTAGAAGCTCACGGAGCGGTCGCAGGAGAAGCAGTTGCTGCTGTTGAAGCCGCCCGCGCCGAGGAAGCCGCCGAAGTCGCCCACGTTGTCGATGAGCTTGGAATGCGTCCAGGCAAACAGCAGGGCCAAGCCATCGGCGAACCGCCGTTCCACGCGCATCTGCATGGCGTGGTAGGTGGAGTGGCCCACGGGAGCCTGGCTGGCGCCCATGCCGGTGAACTGCGGATAGGGCCGCAGCAACTGTCCACGCTGCACCGTGCTGCGGCTCAGCGTCGAGGTCGCGTCGGTGATGACGCCGAAGAACGGGTTGGGAACGGTGGCGTTCAACGCCGTTCCCATGGACAGATACTGGTCCGGCAACTGGTCATACTGCACGCCACTGGGCAGCGCCACGCCGGACGAACCGGCATAGCCCACCTCGATTACCGTCTGCCACGGCAGTTGCCTTTGCACGTCGAACGACCACTGCATCTGATACGGCAGCCGTTGCTGGCGCGCGGGACCGCTGATCGACTGCCCGACGTTGGTCAGCAGCCCTTCGCTGTTTCCCGTGGGCGGCAGAAAGCCTCCGGGCAGCGGGTTGGAGAGGTTGAACAGGGGCGTCACGCCGTCCGGCTGCGCCACCAGCGAAGAGGTCGTGCGCGTGAAACCGAGCGAGAGATCCGTATTGGGCACAATCGAGGAGGTGAACACGCCAAAGCCGGTTCTGACGGCCGTCTTGCTGTTCACTTCCCAGGCCAGGCCGATGCGCGGATCCCAGTTCGTCTTGTCGGCGATCTGCGTCCGCCTGCCGCGGCCTTCCGTGCCCACGAAACCGACGCCGCCCCGCAGACCACTCACGCCCGGCACCTTACCTTCGAGCGGAGACGGGCTGTCCAGATCCAGGAACACATACTGGTTCTTGTCTTCGATGCGCGGCAGCTCCAGCGAGTACCGCAACCCGAGCGTCAAGGTCACCCTGGGCATGATCTTCCACTCATCCTGGAAGTAGCCGGCATAGTAGGGATGCCTGTGGAACTCGATCGCCCGCAACTGGTAGCTCACCCCTGCCGCACCCAGCAGCAAGTCCGCCAGTCCGCGCCCGGTCCGGGCGGCGGCGGCCTGCGGATTCGGACCGCCCGTGAAGGCGCCCGTCGCCGAGAAGGCCAGCGGCGAGGACTGGTCGATGGTGACCGGGAAGCGCCGGAAATCGAAGCCCGCCTTGAACGTGTGTTTTCCGCGCAGCATCGTCATCGAAGCGCTGTACTGCCATGTCCGCGACTTCACCGCGTTATACCCCGTGCCGGTGACGCCCATCTGCGTCAAGCCCGCAATTGAGAATCGCGGGAAGTACTTCACACGCTGCCCGTCGATAATGTTGCGCGGAATTCCCAGCGTGGACTGGTCGAAATCGAGGCTCAGCGGCGTCCGGTTCGTCTCGCTCTGCGCGAATGAGAAGTGATGTTCGAAGATCGTGCCGGCCGAAAGCGACCACGTGTGATTCCCGGTCCAGTTGATTCCTGGAATCCGGTTGGGCGTCTCCACGGGTGAAGCAAAATGTTTGAACACCAGCGGCTGCGCGTTGATGTTCTCAAACCAGCTATAGCGGCTGAACACCGTGTGACGGCTGGATAACTGATGATCCACGCGGATGTCCACGCGGTCGCCGTCCAGCGCATTGGCCGCCGCGATGAAGTAGTTGTTGATGTCGCTTTGGCCCTGCCCCGCCTGGTTGCCCTGCGGGTAATAGCTCATCAGGTTGGTGCCGATCACGTTCAACTGCGCCGAGGGAATCGCGTTGCCGGCAAACGGCGTCCGGATGTAGCGCGTCGTGCCGGCCGGAGCGGCCGGATCGAGAGTGGTCGTCCGGGGATCGTAGATCACGAACGGCGACCCGTTGGTGTCGCGCGACAGTGAAAAATCACCCGTCCGCTCCCGCGCCGTCGGCACCGTGCCCGTGTAGGCGTTCAGGCTGCGCTGCCGCAAGCCTTCGTACGCCGCGAACCAGAAGGTCCGGTTCTTGCCGTTATAGAGTTTGGGAATGTAGACCGGACCACCCGCCGTGAAGCCGAACTGATTGCGCTGGAAGGTCGGCTTGGAGGTCAACCCGGCTTTGTTCGAATTAAAGCCCGCCGCGTCCAGCTTCGAGTTTCGCAGGAATTCGTGGAACGATCCGTGCAGATCATTGGTGCCGCTTTTGATGGAAAAGCTCACCACGCCGCCGCCCGTGCGTCCGAACTCGGCCGCGTAAGGCGAGGTGTTCACCTTGAACTCCTGCACGGAATCCAGCATGGGCATTGCTGAAACCTGGTTGTTGTAGGTGCCGGTGTTGGCCGCGCCGTCGATGAGAATCTCGCTGGTGGAGCCGCGCCCGCCGTTGATCCGGAAGTTATTCGTCGTGGACTGGCTGGCCGTGTTGTCTCCCGCCAACCGCCCCGTCGTCACGCCGGGCACGTTGGCCAGCAGCAGGTAGGGGTTCCGCACGTTGAGCGGAATCGAGGTGAGAAACTTGTTCTCCACCACGGTGCCCCGGTCCGACCGTGTCGTCGTCAGCAGCGGCGCCGTGTCGGCCACCGTGATGCTCTCTCTCACCTCGCCAGTCTGCAGTTGGAGGTTAATCGTGCGCGCCTGTGAAATCTCCAGCCGGAACCCGTCCACGCGGGCTTCCTTGAATCCTGTGGCGGCCGCCGTCAG
Organism: Bryobacterales bacterium; assembly: GCA_020847045.1. GTDB lineage: Bacteria > Acidobacteriota > Terriglobia > Bryobacterales > Bryobacteraceae > JAFLBB01. Next base: position 90,193 of record JADLCT010000011.1, read on the forward strand.
GTCATACAGGCCAGGCGGCACGGGAGGCAGCACATATAGCCCCTCGACGTTGCTTGCGGTCTCCGTTTTGACGCCTGTGTTCCTGTTCGACAGTTCAATCTTCGCGCCTGGAACCAGCGCGCCGCTGGCATCGGTGATCCGTCCGGACACCACCGGATTCTGTGCCCACGCGGCGGCGGCGGCCACTGCGGCGAGCAGTAACAAACGAAACATATTTGAAAGCATAGGACCCTCGAAGCTACAAAAAAGGAAACGGTTTCCCGGTTCCCAATCTTCATTCAGTGTACTCCGCGTCCGGCAAAAGACAACCGGGTGCCAGTGGGATGCCGGGGCGGTCCAGACCGAATTCAATTCGCTCCCGCCGGACAGTGGTTCCATCATTCAAACAATTTCCCTATAATTGTTTCGATGGTCTAGCGCCACCGCGCCGGGCCGCCGATACTTTGGGATGAGGGGCGAGTACCCCGAGGGGGCGCTTCCTCCCGCCGGCCGCTTCGGCGGCGAGCAGTCTACAGCAAAGCTTGCGGTGATTCCGGGGCTGGGCGACGAAGCGAGGCGAGTATGCCGACAAACGAAGAAGGCGAATTTGAATTAGTGTTGGGCAACAAACAGTTGCTCAGTGTGTTTTTCATTGTGGTTGTGCTTCTGGGCGTGTTCTTCACGATGGGGTACATCGTGGGCCGCAGCATGTCCCCGGCCGGCGGGCCGCAACTGGCGCAGAACGATGCGAACCCGCTTGTGGTGGAGCCATCGGCGCCGGGGGAACCTGTGCAGCCGCCCATCAGCCACACCGACAAACCATCCCCGCTGGCGCCCACGCCCGCTCCGGTGAAACCCGAGCCGGCAAAGCCGGAGCCTGCAAAGCCGGAGCCCCCCAAACCGGAACCGCCGAAGCCCGCGCCCGTCAAAGTGGAGCCTCCCAAGCCGGTTCCGCCCAAACCCGCTCCCGCGAAACCCGAGCCGCCCAAGCCCGCCCCGGTGAAACCGGCGGCCGGTGGCACCTACCTTCAAGTGGCCGCCACGCGCAAGGCCGATGCCGATATTATGGCCAGCACGATTTCCAAGAAGGGCTTCCGCGTGACCATCTCCGCGGTGCCTGACTCTGACCTGTTCCGTGTCCTGGTTGGTCCGGCCGCTACCCCCGACGAACTGGGCAAACTGCGCAACGACCTGGCCGCCATCGGCTACAAGGGCTTCCCGCGCAAAATGTAACGCGGTGCACGGCGCGCGCTTCCCAGCCCCATCTACAATAGTGGATTGCCGCACGCCCACCTGATCCACATCGAAAACGCGCTTCCTCCGGCGGGCGCGGCCACACGGGGCCGCTTGCCGGAATGGCTTCGGAAACCAACAGCGAATCCCGAGTCCGTCACCGCGCTCAAGCGCGGCCTTCGCGAGTTCCGCCTACACACGGTGTGTGAGTCCGCCCGCTGCCCCAACCTGAACGAGTGCTTCCACCGGGGCCAAGCCACCTTCATGATCCTCGGCAATCTTTGCACCCGGGGCTGCGGCTTTTGTTCCGTTCCCAAGGGCACACCCGGCAAGCACGCGTTTTCATTGGACGCAGGCGAACCGGCCCATGTCGCAGCGATGGCCGTCCGCATGAACCTTCGCTACGTCGTCATCACCTCCGTGAACCGTGATGACCTCCCCGACGGTGGTTCCACGCACTTCGCCGAAACCGTCCGCGCCGTCCGCGAGGCCCTGCCCTCGGCCCGCGTGGAGGTCCTCACACCGGACTTCAACGGCGACCTCAGCGCCGTCGCCCGCATTCTCGACGCCGGCCCCCATGTGTTCAACCACAACATGGAGACGGTTCCCCGGCTCTATTCGCGCGTCCGTCCGCAGGCCAACTATGAACAGTCGCTCCGCGTGCTCGACTTCGCACGCCGTCACGCGCCCCACGTCCTCACCAAGTCCGGACTGATGGCCGGGTTGGGCGAGTCCGGCGCCGAGGTTCGCCAGTTGCTTGCGGACCTGCGGCAGCACTCCGGTTGCGATGTCGCCACCATCGGCCAGTATCTTCAGCCATCGCGGCGCTCGCTGCCTGTGGTCCGCTACGTTCCGCCGGGAGAATTCGACTCCTGGCGCGAGCATGGCCTCTCGCTCGGCTTCAGCGCCGTCTTCAGCGGACCCTTCGTCCGCAGCTCCTACATGGCTGACCAGGTCAGCGCCCAGGCAGCCCGCTGATGCTCGCCAACATCATCCTGGCCGCCGCCTCGGGTGTGTTGCTGGTCCTGCTGCATCCCCCTTTCTCCTTCTGGTTTCTCGCGCCCCTGGCCCTGGCGCCGCTCCTGATCGCCTGCGCCCGCGAAACCCGCTGGCAGCGGCGCGTTCTGCTCGGGCTCGCCACCGGCTACATCCACTGGTTCGGCCTCTGCCCCTGGATCCAGTTCGTCCTCGAGGTCCACGGGGACATGGGCTACTGGGGCAGCCGTGGCACCTTTCTGCTGTTTTGCTTCCTAAAGGCCCTCCACTTCGCCCTGTTCGCCGCTCTCGCCGGGTGGACCATGCGGCTCCCCCTGGCGGCGCTCGCCTCAGCCGCCCTTTGGACCGGCATTGAACGCACAAACGGTCCGTTCGGTTTCGCCTGGCTGACCCTGGGCAACGCCGGCGCCGGCATGGGCTTCCCCATGCGTCTCGCCCCGTTCACCGGAGTTTACGGCCTGTCATTTCTGTTCGCGCTGATGGCCGCCACGCTCGCGCTTGCCTTTCTCCGCCGGCCGCGTCTCCAACTGGCCCCCATCGCCCTACTGCCCGCGCTCGTCCTGCTCCCGGAACTCCCCGCCCCCGTCGCGCCGGACCGTCAGGCCGCCGTCGTCCAGTCCGGCTTCGAAGAGTCTCGCGCCTACTCCCGCGAGGAGATGACACGCGAACTCTCTCAACTCGCCCTGCTTACAACCGGCCAGGCCATGCAGCCTTCGCTGCCCCGTCCCGACCTTCTGCTTTGGCCCGAGGTCCCCGCGCCCATCTTCTATTCCACCGACGGCGAGGCCCGCTCGGCCACCGAGGCCATCGCCCGCACCACGCGGACCCCATTCCTGTTCGGGGCCGTCACCTATACGCTCGAAGGCGCGCCCCTGAACTCCGCTGTCCTTCTCGGCGCGCGCGGCGAGCCCCTCTCCCGCTACGACAAGATGTACCTGGTGCCCTTTGGCGAGTTCGTCCCGCCCCTGTTCAGCTTCGTCAACCGGATCGCCGATGGCGCGGGAGACTACTCCCCCGGCGTGAACCTCGTCGTGACCCGGATCGACGGCCACCGCCTGGGAACCTTCATCTGTTACGAATCCGCGTTTCCTCACTTTGTCCGCGAGTTCCCCAACGCGGGCGCGGACGTTCTGGTCAACCTCACCAACGACGGCTATTTTGGCCGCTCCGCCGCCCGGCAACAGCACCTGCAACTCGCACGGATGCGCGCCGCCGAAAACCGCCGCTGGATCCTGCGTCCCACCAACAACGGCATAACGGCCTCGATCGACCCCGCCGGCCGTGTGATCCAGCAGTTCCCCGAATTCATCCGCACCTCAGGCCGGCTGGGCTTTCGTTACGAATCCACGAAGACCTTCTACACCCGTCACGGCGACTGGTTCGCCTGGGCGTGTTTAGTTTGCGCACTGGCCTCGGTGGCCTACTCCGCCGTGCGGCCTAACTATACGAAGCCAAGTTAGCGCCGAGCGAGCAGTGCTGAATAAATAGATTTACTCAGGTGTAGCCTGATTTGTATCCGTAAGAAGGCGAACCTTCCACGCGGCCCAGTACAGAATTCCCGCATTTACGATGGGCACGAGAAATAAGAGGGACACAATCACCGCGGCGGCCTTGGTGAGTCCGGCCCGGCGAAGCAGCAGGAAGGCCGGAATCGAGTACCCCAAAACACCCACGGCAAGCAAGACATACACCAGTTCATATCTCAGTTGCACACTCGTGGTCTCCCGCCGCCGGATGTCAGCGGCTGATCGCTCGTGCAGTTCACGGACTCTGATACACCAGAGCTTGCAGTTGCGACGGCTTCATCTCCTTCATAGCGGCAAGGCGGGCCTCATCGAATAATTCGGCGGGTGGGGTCTTGGCCTCAAAGGTGATGGGAACAACACTCAAGGAGGTTTTCCAAACCCCGTCCTTGTAGGTCTCTTCCGCGAACTTCATATCCACGCACATGAAGTCCGGAGCGCGCCAGTTGATCAGCCGTTTTCCTGGTTGCTCGGCAATGAGCATTCTCGTAGGAACGCCCAGAATCTGCTCCTCGCCAGCCGCCTTCTCGTGCGCAAGCTTGCACCCCGCGGCAGCCATGACGGCTCTCATTTGCAGTGCCTCCATCTTTCTGCGAGTGAGAAAGGCGGACATGCGCGCGGCCAGCCCTTCAAATCCGGCAGTCACATAGCCATCAGGCCGGATCAGCAAGGTTGCTACGCCCGCTTCCGGACGGGAGGGCCTGGTAATCAGGCGGACCTCCATTCCATCGCCGCGAATGGCCGTAACCCGGTCCTCGGTTATCTGAGGATGGTTTTGGCCATCCAGCGCAACCACGTGTTGCCTCATGAGGAACGGAGTAGGTGGGATCTGCGCGGCAACTTTGGGCAGCAGATGGCCAGCCCCCCAAAGGCCACAATAATACGCCGCTGCTATCAGTGCGAACGCAACGAAAAGCTTCTTCCGTTTCGGATTCATGTTCGCCTCCTCAACAGGAATAGCAGTCAGCCGTGATGTAGGCGCCGAGGCAGCCGCCGAACCAACATTGGCTACCACTGCGGGGCCAGCAACCATTTGCGACCTGTTCGCCCGTCGCATAACATTGAACGTGGACACAGTATTGATAGGCTCCGCACAATTCACTGCCGTCGTAGCAGTTCAACCAAGTGCCCCGGGTTTCCGAATATTGGCAGTATTGTTGCGCCGTGGACTGCATTGCGCCAAACTATAGGCCGATGACGCATGCGATGATCAGATGCTTCATTCTCGGCCGCTCCCTTCAGCCGAAAGGTACTCCAAATAATTGCTGGCGTCAAGAGAAATAGGATCACAATTATTCGGATAAATCTCGTATTGTAATATCTATTACTGTCCGGTGCCCGCGGACGTTATCCACTTACAGCGTTCGCGTTACCTTCTCCAGGCTGCGCGGCTGGTCGGGGTTCAGTCCCTTCTCTTCCGCCAGGGCGGCCGCGAAAAGCTGTGCCGGCACAATGTAGGGAATCGGCGTGAATACGTCCTCGGGTAGCTTGCCGCGCTTCTTGCCCACCAGCCGCGACGGCACGCAGATGGTCCGCTGCGCAGCCTTCAAGGCCTCTCCAGCCGAGCGGTCCGCCAGAGCCACCGTTTCGGCGCCCATACCGTTCAGACGTGCGATCATTTCGCGCAAACCCGGCCAGGTCACTCCCGCCGGGGTGAACAGAAACACCGGGAAACTGCGCTCCACCATGGCGATCGGCCCATGGGCGAAGTCGGCCGATGAAAACCGCTCGGCCACGACATAACAGGTTTCCATCATTTTCAACGCGAACTCGAAGGCGTTGGAGTAGTTCAGACCGCGCCCCACCACCACGCAATGCTCCATGAACCGGTAGCGCGGCGCAAGCGCCCGGATCGTCTTCTCCAGTTCGAGAGCCGACGCGGTCCAGTCCGGAATCCGTTTTACATCGTCCAGGTCAATCGCCGCGCCCAGCGCGTAGGCCAGCAGATACATGGCCAGCAGTTGCCCGGTGTAGGTCTTCGTGGCGGCAACCGATTTCTCCCGCCCGCCGCGGACCAGGATGACGAACTCCGCCATGTTCGCCAGCGCCGAGGAGGGCTCGTTGGTTATGCCCACGGTCAGCGCGCCTGCGGCTTTGGCCCGCTCCAGCACGAGGTTCGTGTCGGTCGATTCGCCCGACTGTGAGATGGCCACCACCATCGCGTCACGCAGGTCCACCTGGGCGCCGTAGAGAGTGAAGATGCTGGGCGCAGCCAGGGAGACCGGGATGCCCGTCGAAATCTCCAGCAAATAGCGGCCAAATTGGGCCGCGTTATCCGAGGTCCCACGCGCCGCCAGCACCACCATCTTGGGCCGCCGCGCCGCCAGCGCCTTCTTCAGAGCTTCAATGCCGCGCATCTCCTGCCGCAGCGTCCGTTCCAGTACCTCCGGCTGCTGCCGGATCTCATCAAGCATCAGGGACATCGGTTTGAGGGTAGCAAAGACCCAATCCGCCGTGCCGCCGCGCGTGTATTTTATGGAGTCATCATGCCTACCGCCCAACGCCTTTTTCTGCTGGCGGCCATCTGCTTGTGCGTCCACCCTCTCGCCGCGCAACCCAATTCGCCCCACCGCTTCGAAACTCACGCCTCGATCGGCGCAGGAGGAACCTACGACGACGAGGGTTCGATTGGCTCCGGCCTCAGCGCCTCGTTTGGCGCCGGCTACCGCCTCACGCCACGCTTTGGCGTGGAGGGCGAGTACACCTACCTGCGCTTCCGCCGTGATTTCGGCATCGTTGGAGAATGGAAAGGCGGCGCGCACACCGTTACGGGAAACGCTCTCCTCCACTTCCGCCCCAAGACGCGCGTGCAGCCGTTCCTGTTGCTGGGCGCGGGCGCACTCTCTCACACCTCAGGTGACGGTCCCGGTTTTGCCTGGACGGCCGGTGCGGGCCTGAAGGGATACCTCTCAGATCACATCTTCCTTAGGCCCGAAATCCGCTTCACCTCGGGCCGGTATGACCGCCGTCCGTTTCAGCCTGAGCCACCCATCAGCAATCTGCGGTTTCAATTCGGGATCGGCTACCGCTGGTAAGGCCGGGCGCTCCGCAGTTAGTAGGAGGCTCGCGGCCGCCCCTCGCTGCCCGTCCAGAAGCGGTCCACCGAGGCCAGGCCGTCAATGGGAGCCCGCGTAACAATCCTGGGGCGCAGGATCAGCAGAACCTCGCCCTTGTCCTTCGTCGTATCCACTCTCCGGAACAGCCGTCCCAGAACGGGCAGCGTGGACAACCCGGCCACGCCGGTCAGCGCGCGTGTCTCCGAGGCTCGGATCAGGCCCGCCACCACGGCCCACTCCCCATTCTGCAAGCGGCAGCCGGTGACGAACTTGCGGCTGGAGATGACGGGAATTCCGTTCAGCGCCTCGCCGGTCAAAACCTTGAACTCTGCCTCGATGGCCAGCGACAACTCCCGCGAATCGTGGACCAGCGGCGTCAGCTTCAGCACAAGGCCCAGATCCTCGAAATTCACGGTAGGCGGCGGCGTGTACACGTTGCCCACCCCGGTTGTCGTCCCAAAGTATCCGTTGGTCATGACAGGATACCGGTCGCCCACGTGGATCGTGGCTGGCTGGCCGGATGTGCCGCGAATCTGGCTCCGCAACAGCGTCCGGCCTTCCCGATTGGAAAACTGGCCGATCGCATCGGCGCTGCCCACGGCCAGGCTCAGGAAGGTGTTTTTCCAGGCCAACTGCCCCAGGTTCAATACGCTGGTTGCTGTGTTCGAGCCGGAAACAGCGGGCTTCACCAGCCAGCTCAGCACCGTCGAGATGGGCAGGGTCAGCCCTATCTGCCGCTCCGCCGTCTCGCTCACCTGCACGAAATCCACGTCCACCACCACGTCCGCCTTCGGCTGCAGAAGCTGCCGGAAGAGCACCAGAGCGGGTATCACTTTCGACGCCGGGCCGCGCAATACGGCCAGCCGCTGCGCCGAATCGATGGAGAACTTCTGCACCTCCATCAACTGCTGCACGCCGCGGGCCAACTCCTGCGCCTCTTGCACGGCGACCGGTTCGGGCAGCGGCGCCGACACGGCCATCTGCTGTTCGAGTTCCTGCCGCTTCTGTGGCGTGTCGCGCGCCACCAGACCCATCTTGCCGCTTACGGGAACCAGGAAAGAGGCCGTCGCCGCCTCCAAAGCCGCCATGGCCTCGGTGAACCGTGTGCCGCGCATGGTGAAGCGCAGGTTGTCCAAGGCCTGGTAGTCACCGTCGAACACCACCTCGAAGCCGTAGCTCTTAGCCACCTCTTCCCAGAGCCGCCGCGAGTTGCCCCTCAGATCGAAATCGTGCGGAGTATCCCTTATTTTTTCAACGATTTGGAGACGGGTTGGGGGCAGGAGCCCGGGTTCTTCGCCGCCTTCTCCCCGCAGGGGCCCAAAGGTCGCCGCAAGCGCATACAGACAGACGACGGTCACAATTTGCCACGGCACATAAACTCTGACGCCGACAGCCTTCAGGCCGTGCACCCCGTTTTCTCCGGCTTTCCCCGCCCTTCGCGTAAACTCCTCTCCTCACATGGCCGATAGTCTCAGTGATGTCGACCATAGGTGGAATTCGCACGTCCTTCAAACCCGAGGTCCCCCAGGATCTGGAAACCCTCCGCATTCCGGAATCCCTTGTCCTCGACCTCGTGCTGCGCCGGCTCCTGCTGGAGGGCTTCTCCAGCCTGCAGTCGCTGAGCCGCACGTTGAAGCTCTCGATTCCCATCGTCGATCAGGCCTTCCGCCACCTTCGCTCCCAGCAACTGGTCGAGGTGAAGGGTATGATCGGGAACGATTACAGCTTCGTACTGTCGAGCGCCGGGAAGTCGCTTGCCTCCGACCGTTTTCAAATCTCCCAGTATGCGGGCGCCGCGCCCGTTTCGCTCAAGGATTACTCGGCCGCGACGCGGACCCAGGCCGCCAATGTCGATGTCGACCGCAAGGCCCTCCGCGCCTCGATGTCCGACCTGATTACCACGGACCGTCTCCTGGACCAGTTGGGACCGGCGCTGATCTCGCAAAGCTCCGTCTTCCTGTATGGACCGTCGGGCAACGGCAAAACCTCCATCGCCGAGCGCATGCTCCGCATCTATCAGGACGCCATTCTGATTCCTTACGCCATCGAGGTCGACAACCAGATCATCAGCTTGTACGACCCGGTCGTACACCAGCGCATCGAACTGGACGACCCGGACGTGGACCCACGCTGGGTTCTGTGCAAGCGCCCCTGCATTGTCGTCGGCGGCGAGCTCATCCCCTCCATGCTCGAACTGCGCCTGGACGACGCCTCGGGCATCTATGCCGCACCGCTTCAGATGAAGGCCAACAACGGCATTTTCATCATCGACGACTTCGGCCGCCAGTTGATGTCGCCCCGCGACCTGCTGAACCGCTGGATCGTTCCGCTGGACCGGCGCGTCGATTACCTCACTCTCCGCTACGGCGTGAAATTCCAGATTCCCTTCGAACTCATGGTTGTGTTTTCCACCAACCTCGACCCCTCGCACCTCGCCGACGAGGCGTTTCTCCGCCGTATTCACAACAAGATTTACATCGAACCGGTCGATCCCACGTCGTTTGACCAGATCTTCAGCCGCGTTGTCACCGCCAAACGCGTCCCGGTCGAGCCGGACAGCTCCGAGTACCTCCGCAACCTCTGTCTGCGCGACGGGCGCACCGAACTTCGCGCCTGCTATCCGATGGATATCTGCAACATCCTCACCTCCATCAGCGAATATGAGAAACGGCCCGTCAGTATGAACCACGACGATCTCGAACGCGCCGTCAACCTCTACTTCGCCCGGAGCGAAAACACGCTCGAATAGGTGGCGCACCACTCGCCCGCGCAATCCGGTACACTCGGTGGTCATCGCTATGGCTACCGTTACGGCGCCCGTCCAAACCCGTCCGGCGGCGAACGCCCCGGCCCCCGCCCCTCCGGCGCGGCTGGCCTCGCTCGACGCTTTTCGCGGACTCACGATGATACTGCTGGTCTCGCATGGCTTCGGCATCCATGAGGCGCTGAAGGACAATGCCTCGCTCGCCTGGTTTGGCGATCAGTTCGAACACGCCGCCTGGGTTGGCTGCACGCTGTGGGACCTCATCCAGCCCGCCTTTACCTTTATTGTCGGCGTCGCCATGCCGTTCGCCTTTGCCGCCCGCCTGAGCCGTGGCGCCACCCGTGGCGAACTCTTCAAGCACGTCCTCTGGCGCGCCTTCGCACTCATCGCGCTCTCCAACATCCTCTCCAACTGGGGTTCCACCGCGCCGCTCAAGTTCCAACTCATCAATGTCCTGTGCCAGATCGCCCTCGGCTACCTCCTCTGTTTTGGCCTTTGGCTCCTCCCTTGGCGTGCGCAAATCGCCTCCGCCACGGCGTTGTTCTTCCTCCACCACGCCCTCTTTTATCTCTTCCCCGGCCCGGCCGGGCCCTTCGACCCATCCGGCAACATCGGTAGCCGGCTGGACCTCGCGCTGCTCGGCTACAACTACTCCGGCTCGTACACCACGCTCAATTTTCTCGGCAACGCGCTCACCATCCTGGCGGGCATGTGGACAGGGATGTTCCTGCGCCGGGAATCGCCGCACGCGCACCGGTTGCGCGCACTCCTCGTGAGCGCCGCGCTATGCTGCGCCGCCGGGCTCGCCCTGGCGCCAGTGATTCCGATGGTGAAACGCCTCTGGCTTGGCTCCTTCACCCTGTTCAGCCTTGGCTGGGTATTGCTGGGCCTGGCGGCCTGCTACTGGATGGTTGAGGTGCGGGGGTGGCGGCGCTGGACCGCACCGGCCCTGATCGCGGGCGCCAACTCCATCTTCCTCTATTCGTTTTCCCAGGTCTTGCGGGGGTGGCTTTCGCGCGGTCTGGCCGCCTTCACGGGGAACTTCTCCGCACTCGGACCCTATGGCGCCATACCGCACAACCTGATCGTGCTGGGCGTCATGATTGGCCTCTGCTACTGGCTCCACCAGCGCAAAATCTACTTTAAGCTCTGAGTGTTGGTTGCGCTGCGCGCGACGGCGCGGGCCAACTTAGTGGGTTGGGGCCACGAAGTCCGGTGGCAGGGCCGCGCCTTCGCCGAAGAAGTAGTTTTCCATCTGTCCCAACAGGAACTCCTGGGCTTCCGGGGTGCCAAGGTTCAAACGGTACTCGTTCATGAGCATCTTCATGTGCTCCACCCACATCTTCCAGGCCTGTTTGGAGACGTTGTCGTAGATGCGCTGCCCCAACGGATGGCCGTCGAACGGAACCTCGTCCAGGCCTTCCAATTCCTTCTGGAGCTTTACGCAATGAACCATTCGCTTGGCGGTTTCGTTTGACATCAACCACCAGCTTATCGCAGCTTGTCCGCGTGGGGAAACAATCGCCGCATCACCCGGCTTCTTCCAGGCTCTCCTCGCCATCCGGGACGCTCCTGGTGGCGCTTTCCGGGGCTATTTGCCGCGTTTCCGAGCGCCGCCGCTGCAACTCCAGATACTCGCTTAGCTTCAACAGAGAACTAGCCCCGCGGTCCACGTTCCGCTTCACCGCCTTCTGATACCGCCGCAAAACTTCGCGCCGGTTCGTGTCGCGCAGGTTACACCCCTCGATATCCAGCAGCAGTTCGATCTCCCATGGCCTGAACGTGTTCCGGCTGAGAGTCCCCTTGAGCAGTTCCGTCATCAGTTTGTTGAACTGGTGCAACTGCGCTTCCGTGTCTAGAGTTCCATCCAGCATGGCTCTCCCTTACTCATCGGCCGCGCGGCACAAAACCTTGAGATCTGCCGTACTAGGGAATTCCAACCCGTCCGCGCCCCTACAGGCTCGTCTCCAGGAACCGCCGCAACCGTTCCGCCTGCTCCTCCACCAGATCCCGGTCGGCCGCCTGCGGGCTCAGCTCCAGATACCGCTGAAAGTCCGCCAGCGCGCTTCCGTACTGCTTGGTGGCCATATGACAGACACCGCGCTGCTTATACTCATCGGCCGATTGGGGCATCGCCAGCAACAGCAGGTCCAGCACGGCGATCTGCGAGGCAAAGTTCTCCTCCCGCAGATACGCATTGCGCAGATTGTTCAACATCCGCACCAGAATGCTGCGCTTGGTCGCCGCCTCCAGCAGCGTGGGATTCGAAGCGATGTCCACGCCGGACACCTCCAGCGCCAGGTCCCGGCACTGGTCCGCGTCCATCAGACGTCCGCCGTGGAAACAGTCGATAAACAAGCCATCGCCCTGCACCCCATAGCGCGCCACAAAGTGCCCAGGAAGCGAGACACCAAACACGGGACGGTCCAGCCGCCGCGACACCTCAATCAAAACCACCGCCAGCGTGATGGGGATTCCCGCACGGTTCAGCAACACCTGGCTCAAGCACGAGTTCTCTGCCGAATAATACCGTTCCGTATTCCCGCGGAATCCTAACTCGTCGAATAAGTACTCGCAGGCGACCTTGACATACTCCACGCCACCCGCCCCCTCCGGCAGCCGTTCGGCCAGTTCCCGGGCATGTGAATCCAGCAGGTCGAGAAACGGCTCAATCTCCATGCCGGGATACTCGACGCGCGCCAACTCCAACGCCGCCACATCCAGCGGCGCCGACTCGTCCCGGTCGAGCAGGATTCTTTGTAGCGCTTCCACCTCCTTCTAGAATAGGACCGAGTGCACCGCATTTGTCTACTCCCTTTTGCCGCCTTCTTTGGCCTCGCGCCCGGCCTCTTCGCCCAACTCCAGGGCGGGGCCGTCTCCCCCGGTTCGCAGCTCACGGCCGCCTGGGGAAATGGCGTTTTCCTGAAGGGAGAACTCATCCATCCCGGCCATTTCGGCCGTGGCGGCTGCGTCGCCGACTGGAACCGTGACCACCGCCCCGACCTCATTCTCAACGAACTCGATCCTGGCGCGCCCGGCGGCTCTGTGGGGCGCATGGTCGCCCTGCTCGCCCCCGGCTGGCGCCGCGAGTTGATCGACACCGGAGCCTCGTTTCGCGACTGCCTCGACACCACGTTGCACGGACGTCCCGGACTGCTGGTCACCCACCTGCACACCCAACTCCGCTTCTACGAGCGCTCGGCCACCGGCAAGTCCATCTATCGCGAGATCTACTCCATCTACACGCCCTCGGCGCAGAGCGGCCTGGCGCGCGCCGACGTGGATGGTGATGGACGGCCCGACATACTGCACGGCAACTACTGGCTGCGCGCCCCGGCGCGGTGGGAAGACGGGTGGCGCCTGTTCGCGCTCAACACCTGGTTTTATCAGCCCCGTTCGGCCATGGTGCGCATCGTCGCGCTCCCCATGCATGGCCGCCTGGCCGCGGTCGAGGCCGAAAGCGAAGCTTCGCCCGCCCGCTTCGCCTGGTTTGAAAAGCCCGCCGACCCCCGTGCCGAATGGGTCCAGCACGACATCAAGGTTCCTGGAGGTTTGCACCGCCCGCAGGTTCTGGTCCACGGCGGCGCTCCGGAGACGGTGGTCGCAGGCGAAGACAACGGGCCCGGTTCACGCCTTCTGCGCGTCAATCTGGCTACGGGCGAAGTGCGCGTGTTGTCGCGATCGAACGGCTATCTGGCGGCCGGACCCGGCGGCACGCCCGCCGTTGTTCGCAGGTAGGCATCGTCGCCGCGCAGCCAATCCTCACGGCGTGGCGCGAACAGGTCCAGCGCAACGGAGTCCTCCAGAGCCACCACGGCGTGCGGCTCATGTGGCGGAATCTCCATCACCTCGCCCGCTGACAGAATCTGCTCACCGTGGTCGAAGATGAACCGCAGCCGCCCAGCCTCCAACACCGTGCACTGCTCGTTCTCATGATGGTGCCGCTGCACCACGGCCCCCGTCTTCATGAACAGGCGGGCCATTGTCATGCGCCCGGAATGAATGGCCTGCCGCTCCACTAGCGGGTTCAACTGTTCGCGCTCAATTGCGTCCCATCGGTGAATTCCCATTGCGGGCGTAGTGTATCATGAGGCTCTAGCATGACTTGTTTCCCACGGAGGCGCCCATGAAAGGGATCGTCCTCGCCGGTGGACTGGGCAGCCGGCTGTTCCCGCTGACCAAGATCACCAACAAACACCTGCTGCCCATCTACGACAAGCCCATGATCTATTACCCGATCCAGACGCTTGTCGACGCGGGTATCGAAGAGATTCTTGTCGTCACCGGCGGCCGTAATGCCGGCGATTTTCTCCGGCTGCTGGCCAATGGCAAGGAGTTCGGTCTAAAACATCTGAACTACGCCTATCAGGAAGGCGAAGGAGGAATCGCCGACGCCCTCGCCCTGGCTGAGCACTTCGCCGAAGGCGACCGCATCTGCGTCATCCTAGGCGATAACCTTGTTGAGCATTCCATCCGCGGCGCCGTGGATGCGTTCCGTGCACAGCCCGCCGGCGCGCGGATCCTGCTGAAGGAGGTCCCCGACGCCGAGCGCTTCGGCGTGGCCGAAATCTCGGGTGACCGCATCCTCGGCATCGAAGAAAAGCCCGCCAAGCCCAAGAGCAACTTCGCCGTTACGGGCATCTATCTTTACGACGAGTCCGTCTGGCAAAAGGTGAAGACCCTCACCCCCAGTGCGCGCGGCGAACTGGAGATCACCGACGTCAACAACGCCTACATCGGCGAGGGCACCATGGCCTTCTCCTACATTGACGGCTGGTGGACCGACGCCGGCACGTTCGAATCGCTTCTGCGCGCCGCCAACCTGGTCGCCGACAGCCAGAAACATCCCGCATCCGCCCACTCCGCCGACTAAACCGATGAGTGAAACACAGTTAGCTCCCGATCTCCCGATCATCGAAACTCCGGCCAACAGCAAGGGCCTCGGCGCCATCATCCGTTCCAAGAATTCGCCCGATCTGATTCCCGGCGTTGCCGTGAGCGACTACACGCTGTGGCCTGACGACCGCGGCTACTTCCTCGAAGTGGCCCGTCTCGGCAGCGGTCCGGTGGCCGGGTTCCCGGCCGCCTCCCAGGTCTCCTGCGCGCTCTCCTATCCGGGCACAATCAAGGCGTTTCACTTCCATCTCCATCAAACCGACTTCTGGGTTACGGCCCAAGGCATGCTTCAGGTCGCGCTGGTAGACCTCCGCGCCGGTTCGCCCACCTTCGGCCTCCGCAACACTATTTATACGGGCGCACTTCGTCCGCTGAGCGTTGTGATTCCTCCTGGCGTCGGCCACGGCTACAAGGTCATCGGCGAATCGGCCGCCCTGCTCGTCTACATCACCAATCGCATCTACAACCCGGAAGACGAGGGCCGCATCGCCTACAACGACCCCGGCATCGCCTACGATTGGGAGATTCAGTACAAGTGAACCTGCTCGTCACCGGCGGCGCCGGTTTTATCGGCTCGGCATTTGTCCGTCTGGTTCTCGCCACGCAACCCGGCGTCCGGGTGGTGAATCTCGATTCGCTTACCTACGCGGGGAACCTGGAAAACCTTGCCGCCGCCGCCGAACACCCTGGTTACCGTTTCGTGCGCGGCGATATCGCCGATCAGCCGCTGGTCGAATCGCTGATCGCCTCGGAGAAAGTCGACGCCATCGTCCATTTCGCCGCCGAATCCCATGTGGATCGCAGCATCCTCTCCTCCAAGCCGTTCTTCGATACGAACGTCCTGGGAACACTCTCCCTGCTCGACGCCGCACGCAAAACAAAATTGGCCCGATTCGTGCACGTTTCCACCGACGAGGTGTACGGCGACATCGACCCGCCGCACGAGGCCGACGAACAGTTTCCGCTGCGCGCCTCCAGCCCCTACTCGGCATCGAAGGCCGGTTCGGATCTTCTGGCGCTCTCCTACGTCCGCACGTTTGGGCTGAACCTCTCGGTTACGCGCGCCTCGAACAACTACGGCCCTTTCCAGTTCCCTGAGAAGCTCATACCCTTGATGATTTCCAACGCTCTGGAGGGCCGCCCGCTGCCCATCTATGGCGATGGCCTCCAGGTTCGCGACTGGCTGTTTGCCGACGACCATTGCCGGGGCATCTGGGCCGTTCTCACCAAGGGCGCCGCCGGCGAAGTGTACAACATCGGTGGGAACTGTTCGCTGCCAAACATTGAGGTCGTCCACCGCATCCTTGCCGCCACCGGAGCGCCGGAATCGCTGCTCACCACCGTGGCCGACCGCCCTGGACACGACCGCCGTTACGCGCTTACCTCGGCCAAGGCGGAGCGCGAACTCGGCTGGTCGCCCGTCATGAACTTCGAGGAGGGGCTGCGGCTGACCATCGACTGGTACCGCGCCAATCCCGGTTGGGTACAACGCGTCAAATCCGGCGCCTACCGCGACTATTACGCGCGAAACTACGGCGCGCGCTGAGCCGCTCCTTCCCCCGATTCGCAACTCCCGCCGGCGCCCTGGCGGACTCCCGGGACGGGCTCTGCCCACCCGTCCCCTAAAAAAAATGTTAAGCTTTGTGCAACGTCGCTTGTAGGCCGGCCGTCCAACAACGTCCGCTACGAAGCGAGCAAGGGTCGTTGGATTGATGATTTTCCTTCAATCCAATTCGGGAGGTAAAAGGCAATGGCGCGCAAGCGTTTTTATGCGCGGCTGCTCACTGTTGTAGCTGCTGGTTTTGTTGGCCTGGCCCAGTTGGCTGGCCAAAGTATCAACGGTTCGGTCACCGGATTGGTCACCGATCAGACCGGGGCGGTCATCTCAGCGGCCTCGGTGACGCTGCGGAACACGCGGACCAACCTGGTCAGCCGGATGGACTCCAATGAATCCGGCCTCTATTCCTTCCTGTCGGTACCCATCGGCGACTACGAGCTCAAGGTCGAAGCCAAGGGATTCAAGACCGCTGTCATCCGTTCCCTGGCCGTCGAAACGGCACAAACGGTTCGGGCCGACCTGCGGCTGGAGATCAGCGACGCCTCGGAAACCGTTCAGGTGACCGCCGAGGCGCCGCTGATTCAAAGCGAGACGTCCAGCTTCGGCACCCAGGTTTCCCGCCAGATGCTGGCCAACCTGCCCCTGTCGCTCGCCTCAGGCATCCGGGATCCGATCAGCTTTATTACGCTGACCCCCGGCGTTTCTGGCGGCTCCAGCGTCGGCTCCGGCATGCGCATCACGGGCAGCCGCGGGCTCAGCAATGAGGTCCTGGTGGACGGAATGCCCATGAACTACAACGCGCGGCAGAACGTTCCCGACATCTCACGTCCGGCCTTTGAAACCGTCGCCGAGTTCCGCGTCGAGGCGACCGTGGCCCCCGCCGAATTCGGCCGCACCGCCGGCGGCGTGGTGATGCTCGCTTCGAAATCGGGAACGAACCAGCTTCACGGGAACCTTGTGTCGTTCTTTCGGAATAACGTGCTGGACGCGCGGCGATACAACACGGCGCAGGCCGACCTGAACCGCCAGGCGGAATTCTCGGGCTCACTGGGCGCCCCGGTCGTGATCCCTCACCTGTACAACGGGAAGGACCGTACCTTCGTTTTCCTGAACTACACCGGTTTCCGCTTCGCCCGGCAGAACCTGGGCGCCACGGCTACCGTGCCGACAAGCCTCATGCGCTCCGGCGACTTTTCTGCCAATCCCGAGCGGATCTTCGATCCGCTTACGGCGGCGGCGAACGGCGCGCGCCAGCAATTTCCGAACAATACGATTCCCTCCTCCCGGATTTCCGGCCTCTCCAAACGGCTTCTGGACGTGGTCCCCCTGCCAACCGGTCCCGGCTTTGCCACCAACTTCCAGAATCCCGATCCCGCCATGGCCGTCACCAACACCGACACCGGCTATGTGCGTCTGGACCACAGCTTAAACGACAACCACCGCCTCGGCGGCACCTGGCGCTATCAGGATTACCGCCGGAAGACCGTCCAGGGTCCCATGCCCAAGATTTCCGACGAGGCCACGGACTTTCCGCTGACCCAGTCCGCCGTCATCAGCGACGACCTCGTTTTGCGGCCGAACCTCGTTAACCATTTTCAGGTGGGCGCGCTCCGGTTCACTCTGCTCTCGTTGTATTCGCAGGATATCGGCGTGCAGGTTCCCGGCGCATTCAAGGCGGGGTTTCCGGCCATACGCTTCTCCGGCCAGGGCTTCACGGCGTTCGGCTACCTGAATAACCGCGTGGTGACCAACCTCAGCCTCAACCTGCAGGACTCGCTTTCCTGGACCACGGGCAAGCACAACTTCAAGTTCGGCGGCCGCCTGGACCGCTACCGGTTCAACTCGAGGACGAGAAACAACAACGAGGGCACCTATACCTTTTCTCAGTTCGCCACCAGCCAGCCCGGCGTGACACGCACCGGCAACTCCTTCGCCGGATTCCTGCTCGGATCGGTGAACAACGCCACCATGGCCATGACCGACCCGTATGGCGAGGCTTCCACCTACATCGGGCTCTACGCGCAGGACGATTGGAAGCTGACCAGCCGGCTGACACTGAACTATGGGCTACGGTGGGAGACCCAGGTGCCGTTCGCCGAAGTCGCGGGCCGCGCCAGCATCATGGATCCGGACCTGCCTAACCCTGGCGCCGGCGGGCGTCCGGGCGCCATGCTCTTCGCCGGGAACGGCCAGGGCATGACCGGCCACAAGGGCTTCATCTCCAGCTACCTCAATGCCTGGGGGCCGCGCCTGGGCATCGCCTACCGGGTGGGCTCTTCGACGGTGCTGCGCGCTGGCGCCGGGCTGTTCTACTCGCCGCTGATCGGCGATGGACTGCTCCGGCAAGGGTACGCGTCCAATATCTCGCTCACTACGCAGGACGGCGGCCTGACTCCCGTGTTCCTGCTGGACTCCGGCTGGCCTTCGAGCGCCGTGAGAATCCCTCCGTTCATCGACCCCACAGTCTCCAACGGACAGGGCACGTCCATGATCGAAAAGGGCCGGGGTGGCAGCGGGCGGCTGGCCCGGACCTCCCAATGGCAGTTCGGCGTGCAGCATTCGCTGAAGGGCATACTCCTGGAAGCCACCTACGCCGGCACGGTCGCTCACGGCATTGCCAACAACGCACTGGTGCAGGTGAATCAACTCAATCCCTCTTATCTGAGCCTGGGGGCGCTGCTCACCCGGCCCATCACGGACCCCGCCGTCGCCGCCGCCGGATTCTCACGGCCTTATACCGGGTTCACCGGCAGCCTGGCGCAGTCGCTGCGGATGTTCCCGCAGTACGCCGACGTGGACACAATCAACACCCCTACGGGAAATTCGACCTACCATGCGCTGCTGCTGAAGAGCCAGAAGCGGTTCTCCAACGGACTGCAGTTCCTGGTCTCCTACGCGTTCTCCAAGACGTTGACCGACGTCTCTTTCACCCCAGGCGAGTTGAACGCGCCCCAGGATCAGTACAACCGCCGGGCTGAAAAGTCGATTGCCGACGTCGATGTTCCCCAGCGGTTGATCGCCACGTACTCGTATGACCTGCCTTTCGGAAAAGGCGGACGCTGGCTCACCAGTGGACTGGCCGGCCGCCTGGCGGGTGGCTGGACCGTGGCTGGAATCCACCGCTTCGAGGCGGGTTCTCCTCTCCGCATCACCACTCCCAACGGTTTGCCCATCTTCAACGGGCATCTCCGGCCCAACCGCGTGGGCGGCGTTCCCATCGCGATCGGACCCGGCCGCGGCTCCTTTGAACCGCTCAACGGACCTGCCGGCCAGCAGGGCGACCTGTATCTGGATAGAAACGCCTTCAGCACGCCCGCGGCGTACACGCTCGGCAACCTCGGCTATTTCCTGCCCGATGTGCGCGGGTTCGGCACGATCAACGAGGATCTCTCCCTTGCGAAACGGATCGAAATTACGGAACGGTATTCGGTACAGTTCCGCGCCGATCTGTTCAATGCATTCAACCGGCGGAATCTGAACAACCCGGTAAGCGACCTGACCAACGCCAATTTCGGCCGTATCAATGGCCAAAATGCGCCACGCGTGATGCAGTTCGGTTTCCGCTTCGATTTCTAATCAAGCCGGGAAAGAGACTGGCTTTCGCATAGAGGTATAGACATGAATCAAGTTTTGAGATCCACCCTGCTGCTGGGCGCCCTGGCGGCCGCCGCGTTCGGCCAGGGAAATACCGGCACGATCTTGGGCACGGTAACCGATACTTCCGGCGCAGTCGTGCCGCAAGCGCGCATTACCGTCCTGAACGTGGAAACCGGAGTCGCAGCCAATATCCATAGCGATCCACTTGGTAACTACCGGGCGCAGTTTCTCCCGCCCGGCGCGTACACGGTGGAGGCCGAGTCGGACGGCTTCAAGCGGTTCAAACGGGATCCTTTCCGTTTGGAATTGAACCGGGAACTCCGCATCGACGTGATTCTCGAACCGGGTGTCAATACGCAGACGCTCACCGTGACATCGGAAGTGCCCCTGGTCGAGACCGAAACGGGCGCCCTGAGCACTACCATCGAGAACCGTCTGGTGACGATGCTGCCCATGCTGGGCCGGAATCCGCAGAGCCTGAAGATGGTCGTGCCCGGTATCACCGGCAGCGGTATCGCCTCGGGCGGCATGCTGCGCCGCGACACCTACTTCGTCGATGGCGGGCAGGTAATGTTGCACGTCTTCGGCGGCGAAGCCGTGAATCCCAACCCGGACGTCATCCAGGAGTTCAAGGTGATGACGAACGCCTTTTCCGCCGAGTATGGCGAAACGAGCGGGTTCATCCTCCAGGCGACCACCAAGTCCGGCACCAACAGCTTCCATGGAACCTTGTTTGAGTTCTTCCGCAACGACAAGCTGAACGCGGGCAACTACTATAGCCACGACCGCTCAATTCTTCGCTTCAATCAGTTCGGCGGAACCGTGGGCGGCCCCATCGTGAAGAACAAGAGCTTCTTCTTCTTCAGCACCCAGTTGAAACGCCAAATCGGCATGTCGCAGTGGAACAATCTGACCGTTCCCGTGGATGCCGTGAAGCGGGGCGACTTTTCCAGTTTTCTCGGTGCGCGCGTGGGCACGGACGTTCTGGGGCGGCAGGTGTTCCAGAACCAGATTTTCGATCCCCTTTCGAGCCGCACCGTTAAGGACGCCGCGGGCAGGGATGTGGTGGTCCGCGATCCGTTCGATGGCAACCGCATTCCCATTTCGCGGATGAGCCCGGCGGCGTTGAAGCTACAGGCGCTCTATCCCGATCCCAAGCTGGCCAGCACATACACGAACTATGCCTACGCCGCCTCCTCGCGGCTTCCCGAAGATACCTACGACATCAAGATCGACCATAACTTCTCGGATCGCGACAAGTTGATGGGCCGCTATTCGATCCGGACCATCAATAACCAGCAGCCGCAGCCTCTGCCGAATCCCCTGGCCGGTGGCGCCAACGCGCAGGGGCCGCTCTACTACGAGCGCGGCCAGCAGCTTGTTCTGAATCCGATCCACATCTTTGGACCGCGGGCCACCAATGACCTGCATGTCTCCTTCTTCCGCCGGAACGTGGAAAGAAAGCCGGTGGGCTACGGCGAGGTGGGGACCGAGGATTTCGGCATCCGCGGCATGCCCAATGGGAAGGAAAAGCTGGGCACGCCCAATATCACGTTCGGTGGGGTGCTCGCCCCCGTGGCGCTGGGAAATAACAATGGCACGCTGATTCTTGAACCACAGCACAGCGGTTCCATTGTGAACATCACCTCGATCATCCGCGACCGGCACAACATCAAGTTTGGCGGAGAGTACCGGCAGCTCCGCATGGATAACTTCCAGCCGTTCCCCTATAACACCTCCTGGTCGTTCACGAATATTTACACCGACCAGGTTGGCATCGCCCGCACGGGAATTGACTATGCCAGCTTTCTGCTCGGCCTGCCCCGCGCGATGACTTACAACGTGTCTCCCTCGTTTATTCAACCGAGAACGGCCATTTTCGCGCTGTTCGTGCAGGACGACATCCGCGTCTCCCGGAAGCTGACCATCAACGCCGGCTTGCGCTGGGACGCTCCTCTCTATTTCCACGAAAAGAAGAACCGTAGCGGCATTTTCGATCTGGACAAGGGCGAGTATGTGCAGTTCGGAACAAATGGTTTCCGCACGACGAACTGGGATCAGGACTGGATCAACTTCGGTCCGCGCTTCGGGTTCGCCTACACGCCATTCAGAGGCTCCAACATGGTTCTGCGCGGAGCCTATGGAATCTTCGCCGTGGGCGTGGCGGCCAGTGGACGCGCCGGCGGCATGCCCTTATCGCCGATCTTCTCCGATGGTGACGTGGGCCGCTACACCACCACCGACCAGATCAACTGGAAAACCACCCTCGACTCGATCCCGTACGAGGTGGCCGACAAGACGGGCCGGAACGCCGCCTCCGTCGCGGTCTACCCGGCGAAGAACGCAACCAGCTACTACCAGCAGTGGAACTTCAACGTGCAGAACCAGGTGAAGGGGTTCATGTTCGAGGTGGGCTGGGTGGGCAGCCGCGGAGTGCACCTTCCCTACGGTTCGTACGACATGAACGTCATTCCGACCAGCCTTGCGGCCGAGGCCAGGGGACGCTTCATTTCGCCCTTTGTGCCTTACCCGAAATACCCCAACGGCGTCGACATGCAAAGCTGGATCGGCTCTTCGATCTACCACTCCCTGCAGGCCAAGGTGGAACGGCGCATGGCCAGCGGTCTGGGCATCCTGATGTCCTATACGTGGGCCAAAATGATCGCCACCGGCGACAGTGGTTACCGCGATGCCATCAACAACCGGAATCTGGACCGCGGCGTGACCGCCGACAGTCCGCCGCACCGCCTGACCATGGCCTACACCTATCAGATGCCGCTGGGCAAAGGACGGCGATGGCTCACCAAGGGACCGTTGACGTATGCCCTGGGCGGTTGGGAACTGAGCGGCATCAATACCTTCGAAAGCGGCTATCCGCTGACGCCCGGAACCACCTATAACAGTTGCGTGTGCGGTGCGGCCAACAGGCCCAACGTGTCGGGCGACCCGCGTCTGAGCAGCTCCGAGCGCACTCTGGACCGCTGGTTCGACACCAGCGTCTTCAGCCAGGCATCTCTTTACACCATCGGCAACGCGGGACGCTCGCTGTTCCTGGGACCCGGCACCGTGAATCTCGACGCTTCTCTCATGAAGCGGTTCTACCTGCCTGGTCAGGGCGAGACGCGAAACATCGAGTTCCGCGGTGAGTTCTTCAACCTCACCAACACGCCGCGGTTCGGCAACCCGAACGTCACCGTCGGAGCCGGCACCGTCGGGCGCATCACCAGCGCCAGCGGAGCGCGCCAGGTGCAGTTGGCGCTGAAGTTCTACTGGTAGAGGAGCCAAGCTATGGGCAATCTTCTGAGAAGCGCCGCCACGGCGGCCCTGTTCACAGCCGTGTGCGCGTCCGCGGCGGCACAAACGAACACCGGGGTGTCCACCCATGGGGCGGAACACCGTTTGCCACCGGATCTCCCACCGGAGATCTGGGCCTGGGGGATGGGACAGCCCGGCAACGAAGAGTACAAGAGAGCACTGGATCAGATCGCGGATCACTCGAACTTCGGCTTCCTCTCCACGAAGGCGCCGCGTGAGGTGGCCAGGCCGGAAGCGCATGACCATGTGAAACGGGTAGTCGCGTACGCCCATAGCCGCGGTCTCCGGCTGGCGGTGGATCTCGATATCCGGCGCGCCCGGGGCGCCTTCCTCGAACAGTACCCCGCCGAACAACAGTGGATGCTCCGCATCCGGTCCTTTCCGCTCGCCGGCAAGGGCCCGCTCCGGGCCGAAATCGCCTCGACACGCCTGCAGGATCATACCGGCGAGCAGCCCGTGCTGAGCGGCCGGCTGGTGCGCGTCTATCGCGTGGCGGGCGCGAGCCGTGAACTGCCTTCCGCGCTGGTGGAGATGAAGGACGGCGTCCGCGTCATCGAGCAGTCGAAAGACCGGGTGAGCGTCGACATCGCCACGCACGCCGCGGCCGGCGCGAAGGAGGTGATCGTCGCCGCCGCCTTCGAATACCGCACGCCGGATGTGTTTTCGCCGGAGTTGATTCCGTTTCAGACGCGCATCCTTGAACAGTACAAAGACACCGGTATGGACGGCGCGATGAAGGACGAATGGGGCTTCCCGCCGGTGTACAATCAGGGCGCCAAAGAAGGCGACTTCTGGTATTCCAAACACTTCGCGGCCGCTTATGCCAAGGCGGGCGGCGGTGAGTTTGTTCGCGACTGCGTGTTCATGACGCTCGGTGTGGGCGGCCCGCGCGACCGCCGCTTGGCGGCCGTGAACCGGTACATGCGTCTGATCCTTACTGAGAATAGCCGGATTGAGACCAGCTTTTACGAAGAAACCAAGCGCGTGTTCGGACCCGGCGCCTTCGTGATCGTCCATGCCACATGGGGCCACATGCCGTTTGGAGACGGATTCAAGAACGGGTATGACTGGTGGCAGGCCAAACGTGATTTCGGTCAGACCGACGAGAGCTGGCCGATGCCGGTTCGCACCTCGCTCGCAAAGAAGATGGGCGGGCCTGTCTGGTACAACCAGCACCACGAGCAGCGCTATCCCGAGTCCACCTACAAGGAGATCTGGGACGATGCCCGGGCCGGCGGCAGGTTGAATTTCCTGACCCCAGCCAGGCTGCTGCGGGACAAAAAGGCCATGCGCGCGGAAAGCCGCGTGCGGCTGCTGAACTACATTTCACGTGCTCCTCTGGATTGCCCCGTCGCCGTGGTGTTCGGCCACGCCGCCGCGCTCAACTGGGTAGGCCCGCACTTCGGCGATCTCGGCGTGGATTTCGCCGAGGACCTCTGGGCCAGGGGCGTCCGGGCCGACGTGATTCCGTCGACCGAAATCGACTCCGGGGCGTTAAAGATCGGCGCCGATGGCCTGGTGAGCTTCGGTGCGCAGAAGTACAGCGCGCTGGTGTTCGTGAATCCCGAGTACGAGCCGGACAGCACCTTCGATTTCCTCAGAAAAGTAGGGCAATCGAAGACCTACCTGTTCCTGCGCGGCCGCAGGACGCTGACGTTCGACGGAAAACCGCGCGGCGAAAAAGACATGATCGTCGATAGCGCCGGCGCCGGTCCGACGCCTTCGCGCGTGGCGCAGTCGCTGGATAAGTGGCACGCTCCCCTTATGGCGCAGTACCGTGTGGAGCTGCCGCCGCTGCCGGATCAATCACGTCTTACCGACGGCACATGCTTCCTGGCGCGGGGCGAGCGCGACCCGGCGGGCGACGTGTTCGACGAAACCTTCTATTGCGGGCTATACCGCGTGCAAGCCAAGGCCACAGGCGTGTTCGCAATCAAGCTGTCGCGGGAGGGTGACCTCGAAAGCCTGGCCGCTTCGGATCTTCGCTCCGTGGATGCCGGGAATTTCCGGTTGGAATTGGCCGAGCCCGTCGATCTGGCGCTCTGGCGCGAAAATGGCCGCCTGCGCGGCGTCGTGCAGGGCATCTCACAGCCGCCGGCGGCGCTGCTGGCGCTGACCAAGGACTGGACCATTCTGGGGAACGTGCAGCCGCCGGAGTGATCTCCGTCGAACCTGATTGTGTTTGCACGAATCCACTTGCGCGGGATGGAGAAGTGCGGTCTAATCATTAATCTTTGTGAACTACGAGGGGAAGCGAGTCATCGTAACGGGTGGACTCGGATTCATCGGCAGCAACCTCGTCCTGCGGCTGGTTGAGCTCGGGGCGCGCGTGACCGTCGTGGATTCGTGCGTCCAGGGGTGCGGAGCCAATCCCTACAACATTGCCTCCGTGGCGGACCGCGTCGAGGTGGTGAAAGCCGACATCGGCGAGCCAGACTGCATCGCGGAGGTGCTGCGGGGCGTCCCGGTGGTGTTTAATCTGGCCGGCGAGATCAGCCACATCCACTCCATGCAGTATCCGGAGCGGGACCTGGAGATCAACACCCTGGCCCAGATGCGGTTTCTGGAGGCCTGCATCCGCCTGTCGCCGGGCGCCCGCGTCGTCTATTCCGGTACACGCCAGGTGTACGGCGCTCCGCAGTATCTGCCCGTGGATGAGCTGCATCCGGTCAACCCGATCGACTTCAACGGCGTCCACAAGTACGCCGCGACCATGTACCACCTGATGTTCTCCCGCTCCGGCGACCTCGACGCGGTGGTGCTGCGGCTGACCAACGTCTACGGCCCGCGCATGGCCATGGACGTGCCGTGCCAGGGGTTCCTGAGCACCTACATCCGGCGCACTGTAACGGGCGGCCGCCTCCAGGTGTTTGGCGACGGACGGCAGTTGCGCGACCCAGTATATGTGGACGACGTGGTGGACGCGTTGCTGCTGGCGGGCAACGAACCCAAGCTGGTCTCGCGGGAATACAATGTCGGCGGTCCGCAGGCGCTGCCACTGTCGGAAATCGCCGACATTTGCACGCATACCGGCGGGATGGCGCCGCCAGAACAGCGCGAGTTTCCTCCGGAGCGGAAGCAGATCGACATTGGCAGCTACTACACGGATTCGGGGCGGATTGAGCGGGAGTTGGGGTGGACCCCGAAGGTGCGTTTCGCGGACGGTATGGCGCAAACGGTGGCGTACTATCGGGAACATATGGGGCACTACTTGAAGCCCGGTGAGCCGAATCCGGAATGCAAGCTCGGTCCGGGCACGTACAGGCTGATGCCCGCATGATGAATCCGGCGGAATTCGCCAATATTGCCCAGTCGGAGCAGGACTTCTGGTGGTACCGCGGGATGCGGAAGATCACCTTCGCCCTGCTGGACCGTGTGGCGCGGCAGCGGCCGTACGGCGACGTGCTGGAAGCCGGGTGCGGCACGGGGCACTTCTCCCTGCAACTGGCGCGGCGCTACGGCTGGCGGATGCATTCGCTCGACTTGGGCTGGGAGGGGCTGGCGTTTGGCAAAGGACTGGGCGCGCCCCGTATGGTGCAGGCCGATATCTGCCGTTTGCCTTACCGCGCCGAAACCTTCGACGCCGTGGTGTCCATGGACGTCATCGTGCATCTGCCGCGCGGCCGCGAGGCCGAACCGCTGGCCGAGTTCGCCCGGGTGACGAAACCCGGCGGCCTGCTGGCGCTTCGTGTTTCGGCGTTGGACATCCTGCGCAGCAACCATTCCGCCTGGGCCCAGGAACGGCAGCGGTTTACGCGGCGCAGGCTGGCGGACGCGGTGCGGCAGCAAGGCTACCGCGTGCTGCGCGCCAGTTACGCGAACTCGCTTCTGATGCCCGTGGCGCTGGCGAAGTTCCGCCTGTGGGAGCCGCTGTCCAAGACACCGCCATCGAGCGGTGTCGAATCCGTGGCGCCGTGGCTCGACCGTCTGCTGTACGCTCCACTGGCGATTGAATCCGGCTGGCTGCGCGCGGGCGGCGGCTTCCCGCTGGGACAATCCCTCCTCCTGCTGGCCGAGAGGACGGCATGAGCCGGGCGTCGCGCGCCGAGTTGGCGGCCGTGGCGGGGATCGCTCTCCTCCAACTCTTCCTTCTAGCGGGCTTGGCGCGGCGTGTGGGCGTGACCGTGGATGAGCCGGCGCATCTGCTCTCGTCGCACCTCTATTGGAGCGGCCAGGACAAACTCGCCCCGCGCGATATGCCGCCGCTGCTGAAAATCTTCGCCGGCAGCATGTCGTCTCGTTTCGCCCTGCCCGTGCCTCGTGATCATGTGAGCTGGCAGGGCGGTCATGAATGGGCCATCGCCATCGAAATGATGAACCGGATGGACCGCGCCATGATCGAGAAAGCGTTCTTCTGGTCGCGCCTGCCGATGATCGTGTTTCCCGTGGCGTGCGGGCTGCTGCTGTGGTGGTGGGCGCGCGGCCTGTGGGGGCCGTGGCCGGCGCTGGCCGTGCAGGCGCTGCTGGCCTTCTCCCCGCTCGCGCTGGCGCACGGCGCCTTGGTGAAAAACGACATGGCCGCCACGTTCGGCTACCTTCTGTTCTGGTACATGGCTTACCGCTGGTGGGACGAGCCTGCGTGGAAATGGACGGCGTGGATGGGGGTGGGCATGGCGGCGGGGCTTCTGGCGAAGCTGTCGATGCTGGTGCTGCCGGCCGTGGCGCTGGGGCTGATGGCGGCGAAGGTGAGAACGATTGGAGAGAAGAAGCTGGCCGGCATGGCGGCCCTGGTGCTCACTATTCCCTACCTGCTCTGCCTGGCGGCCTACCAGTTCGAGACGCGGCGTCTGACCGCGGAGGACCTGCGCGTCTGCCGGGAAGAGGTGCGCGCCCCCGAGATGGCCTGTGACGCGGCCCAACTGTTTCGCGTGATCCCTGTCGCGCGGCCCATGTGGGAGGGCGTCATGGGTCTCTTCCGGTCCAACGGCGTCGCGCCGGCGGTGTACCTCGGCGGCCAGATCCATCGCAATGGCGTACCCGGCTACTTTGCCACAGGACTGATGGTGAAAACACCGGAACTCGCCCTGCTGCTGTGGCTCTCCGGTCTGGCGGTGCTTCTGTGGCGCGCCGCGCGGCGGCGGCTGGCCACGCGCGACCTGCTGTGGGTGGGGCCTCCACTGCTCTACGCCGCCATGGCGTCGCAATCGAACCTGCAACTCGGCGTGCGTCTGGTGCTGCCGGCCATACCGTTCCTGCATCTGTTGGGCGGGCAGGCGCTGGCGGTGGTGAGTGAACGCTGGCGGCGCTGGGCGTGCATGGCCGTGGTGGTGCTCGCGCCCCTGCCGGCGCTGAGCGTCTATCCATGGGAGATCTCGTACTTCAACCGCCTGTCCGGCGGCCCGGAAAATGGTCTTGCGTGGCTGTCGGACAGCAACCTGGACTGGGGGCAATCGTTGCGCGAGCTGCGCCGCGAAGTGACCGCCCGCAAGATCCCATCCCTGAAGCTCAGCTACTTCGGCACGGACAACGTCTGGGCGTACTTCTCCGACCAGGAGGTGCAGCCGCTGTTCCCACCCTGGGGAAAGGCAATGGCCGAAGGCCCTGTGTACCATCCGAAGCCTGGCTGGTATGCCATCAGCGCCACATTGCTGACCGGGCAGTTATTCCCGGAAGAGTACCGCGACTACTTCCGTGAGTTCCGCGCGCGGAAACCGGTGGCCAAGGTTGGGTATTCGATGTTCCTTTACCACATCCCGTAAGCGCCGGGCTCCGGGAGAGAGTCCCGCCGGGTAACGGGTAATTCAAGTAACCTTTGCCGAATATTCACGCGCGGGTGGGTTACCCTGGGTGGAGAGGTCTATTCCAGTATGAAGTTCAACCGGACTCCCATTCTTGCAGGACTAATTACTTTCACATTACTCATCCCGCATGTGGCATCGGCTCAGGCCGTGGCCGGCATGGGCGGCGTTTCAGGCGTGGTGCGCGACTCCAGCGGCGCCGTGGTTCCTGAAGCGTCTGTCGTGGTGGCGAACGAATCGAAGGGCATCCGCCGTGAGTTGCACTCAAACGCGGCGGGCATCTTCACGGCCCCGGCACTGGTGCCCGCCTCCGGGTACAAGGTGACCATCGAAAAGTCCGGGTTCCAAACCTACGAAACCGGCCGGTTCGAGATTCTCGTGGGACAGGTTGTGGATCTGTCCGTTACGCTGAACATAGCCTCGGCGGTTACTCAAGTGGA
The DNA here is from genome assembly GCA_020847045.1 of Bryobacterales bacterium. Taxonomy (GTDB): domain Bacteria; phylum Acidobacteriota; class Terriglobia; order Bryobacterales; family Bryobacteraceae; genus JAFLBB01. The sequence goes on from JADLCT010000011.1 coordinate 119,288, forward strand.
GGTGGTGGATCTGGCGCCGGTGATTGAGCAGACGCGCACCGGCAACAGTGCCGTGGTGAACAGCGCACTCATTCAAAACCTGCCGATCAACGGCCGGCGCGTGGATAGCTTTGTTCTGCTGGCGCCCGGCGTGGTGAGCGACGGCACGTTCGGCCTGGTGAGCTTCCGCGGCGTGGCCGGAGCCAACTCGTTCCTCACCGACGGCAACGATACGACCAACCAGTACTACAACGAGAACGCCGGACGCACCCGCATCACGACGCAGATCTCGCAGGATGCCGTGCAGGAGTTCGAGGTGCTCTCCAGCGGCTACTCGGCCGAATTTGGCCGCGCCATGGGCGGCGTGATCAACACGGTGACGCGCTCGGGCAGCAATGACATTCACGGCACCGGCTACTGGTTCTACCGCAATCAGGATTTCGGCGCGCGCGACCGCTATGCGTCGAGCGTTCCTCCCGAGACGCGCCACCAGGTGGGCGGCTCCGTCGGCGGCCCCATCAAGAAGGACAAGCTGTTCTACTTCTTCAATACCGAGTTTGTCCGGCGTGACTTCCCACTGCTGGCCTCGATGAACTCCTCCCCGCTGTTTAGCCCATCGGGCGCCTTCGTGGGCGCCTGCACGGCCACCCAGGCCCAGTGCGACGCGGCAGTGAACTACATCACCAAACGGCACAACACCACTATTCCCCGCACGGCGAACTCCGATCTGGGCTTCGGCAAAATCGACTGGCGTCCGGCCGACCGCCACAGCTTCAGCTTCTCGTTCAACTATCTGAAGTGGATTTCGCCCATGGGCATTCAGACCGCCGCGGCGCTGAACAACGGCTCTGGTATCGGCGGCAACGGTGATTCGACCGTGCGCACGCGCTACGGCCGCGTGAGCTACACCGCGATTCCCACCTCCACCGTGGTGAACGAGCTGCGCTACGGATGGTTCAAGGACCGGCTGTTCGACGACTTGAACCCCGCCTACCTGCCGGCCGACACGGGACGCCTCACCATCTCGGTGCAAGGCGTCTCCAACCTCGGCGTGGCCAACTACATGCCCAGGCTGAACCCCAGTGAAAACCGCCACTCCATCGCCGACAACCTCACCTGGACGGTGGGCCGCCACACGGTGAAGATGGGAGGCGATCTCGCCCGCACGCAAGACTATTCGAAGCAGTTGTTCAATGGACGCGGCTCCTACTCATACGCCAACTTCACCAACTTCGCGCTGGACTTCAGCGGCAATACCGCGGGCGCCAAACGCTGGCAGACCTTTTCGCAGGGCTTCGGCAATCCGGTGGTGGACGTGACCATCCGCGACTACTCGGCCTATGTGCAGGACCAGTTCCGCGCCACGAAAAACCTGACCCTGAACTACGGCCTGCGCTACGAGTTTTCCAACTACACTCAACCGTCAGTCCACAACCCGGACTACCCGCAAACGTCCCGCATTCCCACAACCAAGACGAACTTCGCCCCCCGCTTCGGCTTCGCCTACGCCTTCAACGACAGCAAGACCGTGTTTCGCGGCGGCTACGGGATCTTCTACGGACGCTACCCCGGCGGTTTGTTGAACACGCTGACGCAGAGCAACGGCGTGTACACGCGGAACATCACACTGAACGGCGCGCTGGCGGGCGACCTGGCGGCGGGTCCCGTGTTTCCTTTCGCGTTGCCGAGCCTGGACCGCCAACCGCCGGCGGGTACAGTGGACGTGACCTACGCGGCGGACAACTTCCGCAACCCCTATACGCAGCAAGCCGATCTTGGCATTGAGCGCGAGCTGATGCGGGACGTGGCGTTGAACGTCAGCTACATGTGGTCGCGCGGCGTGCAGTTGTGGACCGTGCGGGACATGAACGTGGGCGCTCCGGGACCAAACGTGAACTACACGATTTACGACACGGCGGGCAGCGTGACCGGCACATATTCGACGCCCGGCTACCTGATCGCCAACCGCGTCAATCCGGGCTGGCGGCGGGCACAGCAGGTGGAGAACGGCGGACAGAGCTGGTACAACGGCCTGGTGACGCAGGTGAAGATGAGGAAGCGTTCGCACCAGGTGCAGTTCAGCTACACATGGTCGCACGCAATCGACTATAACCAGGGCGCGGGCAACGACAACATCTTTTACAGCAGCATCCGCTCGCTCAACAACGGCGACTACCGCGGCGACAAGTCGACCAGTTCCCTCGACCAGCGTCATCGCGCGTCGTTCAGTTCGATCCACCAGCCCGTCCTGATGAAGGGCGACGGCGCGCTGGCGAAATTCCTGGTGAACAACTGGCAGCTTTCGCAGATCACGACGTATGCCTCCTCGCCTTACTTCACGCCCGTGATCTTCGTGTCCGGCACGCCGTACACCGGCGCGCCATTCACAACCTCCTTGAACGGCTTCGGCGGCAGCACGCGGGCTCCATTCATGGCCCAGTCGTCGGTGCCCGCGCAGTCCATCTTCCGCACCGACGCGCGCTTGACGAAGATTCTGCCGTTCACCGAGCGGCTGAACCTGCAGCTCAACTTCGAGGTGTTCAACCTGTTCAACAACGTCTCGGATACCTCCGTGAGGACGCAAGCGTATCAGGCGACAGCGGGCGCCATCCGGCCGACTCCGCGCTTCGGCGAGGGTTCGGCATCGGCGGGCTTCCCCGACGGAACCAACGCGCGGCGCGCGCAGATCAGCGCCCGCTTTATCTTCTAGTACGCGCCGCACCGCACGCGGTTTGAGAATCCCGGCGCTCGCGGGCCACTGCTTGGTGTGAGACCACTCGGTTTTTCACTGGCGGTGTGCCTGTGCGCGCCGTTTCTGTTGGCGGAGACGCGGCCTTCGCTGCCGCTGGCCGATGTCCGATCGTATGGCGTTACGGGCGACGGTGAAACCGACGACCGCGCGGCGCTGCAGCGCGCCTTTGACGACGCCGGCGGACGGTGTCTCTACTTTCCCGCCGGAGAGTACCGCATCAGCGGCTACGTGGAGTTGACCGCCTCGGGCTCCTGCCTGCTGGGTGGCCCGGGCGTTGTCGTGCGGAACACCACGCCGCTGCTGGGCGCGCCCAAGGATGGCTTCCGCATCGGCAACCCGTCGCCGCGCGACGGCGGCACAGGGAAGAGCATCGCGCACTCGGACATTCATGTGTCCGGCTTCCATTTCACGGGCACACGGATGGGCGTCTGGGTGGTCTACTCGCGAAGAGTGACGGTGGAAAACATCACCACCGACGGCTACGCGGCCGTGGCGGCGGGCAACGACAACGACGACGACTGCGAAGACATCATTCTGCGCAACATCACACGAACAGGACCGTCGCCCGCCGACTGGTATACCGTGGCCGTGTTCAAGACGCGGCGCTTTCTGATTGACGGCGTCCTGTCACCCTATGCGAACGGAATGTCGATGCACGTCGCCGCGGCAAATTCCGAACAGGGTGTGATCACGAACGTTATCGTGGAGGGAGATTCGGCAGAGCGTGGCAGCGGAATTGAGCTGATCGACTCGCGCGCCGTGACGGTGAGCGGCTTTCAGATCCGCCGCGTGAAAAAGGGCGTGGTGGCATACTGCGGACGCCCCTACTGTTCGGGCACCGAACGGCGGCTGGAAAGCCGGCATGTGATCGGCTCGGGAGCCGTTCGTGACTCAGGCGATGCCCTGTTCCTTTATACCTCCCGGAATCTGGTGACAGGCGTGTTGACGAGCGGCAACCGGACGAGCCTGCGGTTTGGAGCCGACGCGCGCGATAACGTCATCTCCGGCTGCTCCTTCGAGGAGGCTGCCGTCGCGCCGGCCGAAGCCGCAAAGCGAAACCGGAATATGGGTGCCAGCGGCTGGCCCGCTCTGCGATAGACTACACAGTTCATGCCGTTTCGACTTAAGAACCGCGTTGCCCTGGTCACGGGCGGCGCCAGTGGAATTGGAGAGGCCACCTGCCGCGTCTTGGCGGCCGCGGGCGCCGAAGTGATCGTGGCCGATCTGAATGGTGAGGCGGCCCGAAAACTGGCGGCGGAGTTGGGAAGATCGCGCGCCATGCCGCTCGATATCTCCAACGAAGCTGCGGTGGAAACGGCCCTCGGCGGTCTGGAAAGGCTGGACGTGCTGGTGAATAACGCCGGCATTGGTCTTGTGGGCGGCATCGAAGAGACATCGACAGAGGACTTCGAACGCCTGATGCGCGTGAATGTGACTGGGGTCTTCCTGGTCACCAAGGCTGCGATTCCGAAACTTGTGGCCTCGCGCGGCAACATCGTGAACATCGGATCAGTGGCTGGCGTGGTTGGGATTAAGAAACGCTTTGCCTATTGCGCCACGAAAGGCGCCGTGGTGGCGATGACCCGGCAACTCGCCGTCGAATATCCGCAGCAGATTCGGGTGAACTGCATCTGCCCCGGCACTGTGGATTCGCCGTTCGTGGAAGGATATCTCGAAAAATATCATAAACATGAAAAGGACAAGGTAAGACAGGAGTTGAATCTCCGTCAGCCAATCGGTAGACTGGGTAGGCCCGAAGAGATCGCCAACCTGGCCCTCTATCTGGCTTCGGACGAGGCGGCTTTTGTAACCGGTTCGATTGTGACCATTGACGGCGGCTGGACTGCAGCCTAGCCGGGAAGCTGCCGATACAGATGAGAAGGGGTTCCGGGTGCTTTGCAGCCCTGGTTACCGCAGGAGCAAATCCGAACGATGGCGCGTAAATCATTCGTACTCCTACTGTTGTTAGCATTGATCCAGTGTTTCGCCGCGATGGCGGCAACTAGGAAAAAACCGGGTTCGCAAGCCTCTGGTTCCCAGGTTTCAGCGAAGAAAAAGAACGCGGTCAAGCGGACCGTGGCGAAGTCCCTCACAACTAAAGCAAAGACCAGGCCGGCCGCTCGGACCGCCAGATCCCGGCGTACAACAAACAGGCGGACGGTGGCCATCACCCCCGCGCGGCTTGTCTCCACCTCCCGCCGGTCCCGGCTGGCCAAACGGCGGCGGATCTCGGCGAACGTGTGGAATGTGTCGAGTTATGCCGACTCGACACTGGGCGACAGAATCGACGGAGAGGACCTTGAGGTGCGGCGGGCGGCCGTGGAGGCCCTGCACGGCCTGAATGGCACGGTCGTCGTGGCCGACCCGGGAACGGGCCGGATTCTCAGCATCGTGAATCAGCAGTTGGCCATGAAAAGCGGCTTCATTCCCTGCTCGACCATCAAAGTGGTGGTGGGAATGGCGGCGCTGAGCGAAGGATTAATCGAGCGGAGCACTCCCATGCGGATGAACCGGCGGCTGACGCTGGATCTGACGCAGGCGCTGGCCAAGTCCGACAATGCCTTCTTCGCAAACCTGGGCGTGAAGCTGGGTTTCGAGAAGGTGTCCTACTATGCCCGGCTATTCGGCCTGGGTGAGCGGGCCACGCTGGGTATGGAGGATGAGCAGCCCGGCCGTCTGCCCACCGAGGCGCCCAAATTTGGCGGCGTGGGCATGATGTGCAGCTTCGGCGAGGGAATCACGTTGACTCCGTTGCAACTGACGGCGCTGATGAGCTCTCTGGCCAACGGCGGCACGCTGTACTATCTGCAATATCCCGAAAGTCAGGAGCAGGTGGCCAATTTCGTTCCCCGCGTGAAACGGCAACTGGACATCGCGCAGTACATCCCCGACATCAAGCCGGGCATGATGGGGGCTGTCGAGTACGGCACGGCCAGACGCGCGGCCTACGACCCGGATGAGCCGATTCTGGGGAAGACGGGCACATGCACGGACCGCAATTCGCCAACGCATATGGGCTGGTTCGGATCCTTCAACGACGTGGAGAAGAACAAGCTGGTAGTGGTGGTGATGCTCACAGGCGGCAAGCATGTGAATGGCCCTGTGGCGTCGGGCGTTGCCGGGGAGATCTATCGCAAACTCTCCGGCCAGCAGTACTTCGCACACGAGCGGCACACCTCGCCGGCTCAGTTGGTGCACTCGGCCTGCTGTTTACAATAGGCGAATGCGCCTGATTGCCGTTCTGATCTGGATGGCCTGCCTGCTGCGGGCTGCCGAACCCCTGTTGGAAAAATCCGACCTGTTCCCGCCGGAACACTGGCATAACCATTCATCAAGCGTGGTGGAGTTACCCAATGGCGACCTCTTCGCCGTTTGGTACAACGGCTCGGGCGAGCGCACGGCTGACGATGTGAAGGTGGAAGGCGCGCGCTTACGGAAGGGGAGGAAGCAATGGGAGGCCCGTTTCACCGTGGCCGACACACCGGGCTTTCCGGACTGCAACCCCATCGTATTTCTCGATTCCCAGAAGCGTCTGTGGCTATTCTGGCCCGTGATCATCGCCAACGAGTGGCATACGGCTCTGCTCAAGTATCGCGTCTCGACCGACTACCTGAAGCCCGGACCTCCGAAGTGGCAGGAAAAGGGGGCCTGGCTGGTGATTCCCCGGAACTTCGCGGAGAGCGTGAAACGGCAGGCGGAGTCTGGATTCGCCAGCGACCCGCATGTGATGGGGATGATTCCCAAGGCCGCCGACAAGTATTTCGCACGCATGGGGTGGATGCCGCGCGCGCGTCCGTTGGAGTTGCCCAGTGGCCGTTTGCTCGTGCCTTTATATTCCGATGGCTTCGACTTTTCGCTGATGGCGATGACCAGCGATGGCGGGGCGACGTGGGCCACCAGCGAGCCAATCGTAGGCAACGGTCCCGTGCAGCCGACGATTGCCAGGCGCAAGGATGGCTCTCTGGTGGCGTACTTCCGCGACAACGGTCCGGCCCCGAAACGCATCCTGGCAAGCGAATCGCGCGATGAAGGCGTCACGTGGTCGAAACCATATGACACGGAGTTGTACAATCCTGGCGCGGGCATCGAGGTGCAGGTTCTGCGTGATGGCACATGGGCGCTTCTCTACAATGACTTGGAGAAAGACCGGTGGTCGCTGGCTCTTTCCTTGAGCGACGATGAGGGCAAAACGTGGAAATGGACACGTCATGTGGAACGCGATGAGAGCAACCAGCCGCGATCGAGCTTTCACTACCCGTCGATGGTGCAGGGGCGTGACGGCACTCTCCATCTAACGTATAGTTATTTCCAAAATCACATCCCGGCGAACGGTCCACGCAAAACAATTCGCTACGCACACGTCAACGTCGAGTGGGTAAAGGCGTCCGGGCGATGAGTTGATCCGGTCTGCCGGCCGGGCGCGCGTGGTAGAGAGGGTAGCCCGATGAAACCGGTAGTTGTGTGCTTTTCGATGATTCTGGCGGCGTGCGCTCCTCAGAACGACGCTCCCATGCCCACAGGCAAGGCGATTGCACCCGTGCTGACAGGCATGGGCGAGATGACCATCACCATCACCACGCCGCGGCCCGAGGCGGCGCGGTTTGTCCGTCAGGGACTGGCGCTGGTCTATGCGTTCAACCACGACGAGGCCGCCCGTTCCTTCCGCGAAGCGGCCCGTCAAGACCCTCGCTGCGCCATGGCCTACTGGGGGCTGGCGCTGGCCCTGGCGCCGAACATCAATGACCCGGTTCCAGCGCCCGAGCGTGAACAAGATGCCTATGACGCGATTGCCCGCGCGGTGAGTTTGCGCGATCAGGCGTCGCCACAGGAGCGGGCTTTCATTGTGGCGCTGGCAAAGCGGTTTTCCACGGAGAAGGGGCAGGACCGTTTGACGCTGAACACCGCTTATGCGGCAGCGATGAAAGCGGTGGCGCAGGCGCACCCAGGCTCCCCGGATGCGCAGGTGCTGTATGCCGACGCCGTGATGAACACCATGCCATGGCAGTATTGGGGCAAGGATGGGCGGGCCCGTCCTGAGATTCCGTCCGTAATCGCGCTGATCGAGAAAACGCTGCGGCGCTGGCCCGGGCACACGGGCGCCAATCACCTGTACATCCACCTGGTGGAGGCTTCGCCCGCTCCCGAGCGGGCCCGGGAGGCGGCCGAGCGGCTGGCGGGCCTTGCGCCTTCCGCGGGACACCTGGTTCACATGCCCTCGCACATCTACCTCCGCACGGGACGCTACGCGGACTCGCTGCGAGCCAATGCCACCGCCGTAAAGGCCGACGACTCCTATCTAACGCAGTGCCGGATGCAGGGCTTGTACCCGATGGCCTATCATCCGCATAACTGGCACTTCCTGGCGGTGTCGGCGATGATGCTGGGAGACGGAGCGCAAGCCGTGGAGGCGTCGCGCAAGATGGCCGGGCGGCTGCACCACGAGGTGATGGCGCAAAAGGAGTGGGTGACGATCCAGTATTACTTCGCCTTCCCACTGTTTGCCATGGCGCGGTTCGGACAGTGGGATGCCATTCTCGCCGAGCCGAAGCCGGAGGCCAGTCTGCGATGGGCCACGGCCGTTCACCACTATGCGCGGTCATTGGCCTACCTCGGCAAGGGACACCGCGGACAGGCCGGCTCGGAACTGGCGGCCCTTAAACAGGTGGCGGCCGAGCCGGTGTTCCGAGAACTCACCATCTGGAACATCAACGGCATGACCGACTTGTTGGATATCGCCATTTCGACTCTCGAAGGCGAAATCGCCGCCCGTGACAAGGACTATGCGAAGGCGATTGCGCGCTTGGAACACGCGGTTCGCATAGAGGACGGCCTGAATTACAACGAACCGCCGGACTGGTATTATCCGGCGCGCCATTCGCTGGCCGCCGTTCTGCTGGAGTCGGGCCGCACGAGCGAAGCCGAGACTGTTTTGTGGGACGATCTTCGCCGCAACCCTGAGAACGGCTGGGCCCTGGCCGGGTTAGTCGAGTGTATGCGGACACAGGGGAAGACGGAACGGCTGGAGGAACTGCGGAAGCGGTTGGATGAGGCCTGGGCGAAGGGCGCGCCAAAGCCAAAGTCGTCGCGGATCTTGTAGGGTGCGCTTTGAATGCGATGGGGGCAGGCGTTACTTCACCTGCAAACGAAAGTCGATGGTGAGCAGGAGCGACTCCTTTTGGACGGTTATCGCGGTGACATCGAAGCGCGTGAGTTTTTTCTGAACTTGCGGATTGGTGACGGGCGTTTCCAGGATGGTGCGGGCCAGTCCTTCGATGGGCCATTGCAACTGGCTGTCCAGCGTCTGGGCAAGGGCTTTGCGAACCTGGCGGGAGTAGAAGGTCTCCCGGCCGCGCGTTTCAACGTAGACGTCCTTGAAATGCATGGCGCCGGACCGGTAAATAGGGGTTGCGAGAATGATGAGATCGAAGGAATCTCCCATGCCGACGCAAGTGCCAAACATATTGAGGGCGCTCCGCCCGCTGAAGCGGGACTCCACACGAAGCCGCCCGCCCGCCTCCCCAACCCTGGGATTCTCCAGGTAGGCATAGCTGCACTTGGTGTTCTGATTGCCGCGGACGTACTTGCGGCCATCCTGGCTAAAAAGTTGTTTGGCCAGCATGCGCTGTAACGTAGCGTAGGAGAGTTCGACTTCGGTGGCGGCGTGCACGGCGGGCGCCATGGCCGCGGCCAGTGTGGCGAGTAAAGCAATACGGACGGCGTGAGAGCGCATCGACACCGCCAGTGTAGCGTTAGTTAGACTCAAGCCTATGAAGCTCACTTGGGTTTGTGTCCTGATCGCCCTGGCCATTCCAGCCGTGGCCGCCGACGCGGCGCGCGACGCCGAGGTGGCGCGGCTGGCCGAGGCGCTACGGCCGAAACTCGTGGAGATGCGGCGCGACTTCCATATGTATCCGGAGTTGTCGAACCGTGAGGAGCGAACGTCGCGTGTCATCGCCGAACGTTTGCGGGCTCTGGGCTACACGGACGTGAAAACCGGGGTGGCGCGATTCGGCGTGGTGGCTGTCCTGCGGGGGGGACGGCCGGGCCCGGTGATCGCGCTGCGGGCCGACATGGATGGGTTGCCTGTGAACGAGGTGCTCGACGTGCCCTACAAGTCGAAGAATCCCGGTGTGAAGCACGCGTGTGGCCACGACGTGCACATGACCGTCCAATTGGGTGTGGCCGAGTTGCTGATGAAAATGCGCGACCGTCTGCCGGGGACGGTGAAACTGGTATTTCAACCTGCCGAGGAGGGGGCTCCGAAGGGCGAAGCGGCCGGAGCGCGGCAGATGGTGAAGGAAGAGGTAATGGAACGTCCCAAGCCGGCGGCGATTTTTGCGTTGCATACGAATCCAGGGTTGGAGGCCGGACAGTTAGGGTTCGTGACCGGCCCGATGTTGGCGAGCGCGGACCGCTTCTGGGTCCGGATCGTGGGGAAGAAGGCGCATGCGGCCTGGCCACACCTGGGGATTGACCCCGTCGTGGTGGCGTCCGAAGCCGTGCTGGCCCTGCAAACCATCCGCAGCCGGAGGATTGACCCGCAAGACCCGGTTGTCCTGACGGTTGGCAAGATCGAAGGCGGCGAGCGGGAGAATATCATCGCCAGCGAGGTGCGTCTGCTCGGTACGATTCGCACGTTCAACGAGGATACGAGGAGCCAGATTCACCGTCTCATGCGCGAAGTCCTGTCCGGCGTCACGTCAGCGCATGGAGCCAGTTACGACCTTGAGATTGAACGTCAATACGCCGTAACATCGAACCCGGAGCCGCTGGCGCAGCAGACGCGGCTGTCGATGGAGCGCATCGTGGGAAAGGTAAACGTGGTGGTGACCAAGCCAGTAAGTGGGGCCGAGGATTTCTCCGAATTTCAGAAGGTGACCCCTGGCATGATGTTCTGGTTAGGGGTAGCGAACCGGCAGCGCGGCATCACGGCGGCCCTGCACACAGCCGACTACGACGTGGACGAAGAGGCGCTCGTGGTGGGGGTAAAGGCGATGACCGGGATTGTGTGGGATGCGATGGAACGGGCTCAGTAAAACCCCTTCCCACAGGGCTGAATAAAGCGTAGTATATAGGCGGTTAGTGTCGTTATCATAGCAGCGGCTCGTTATATCCAAATAGGAGGTCAAGGCCATGTTCGACAGCCTCGACGAGCAAATTAAGCATGATGATCAGGCTGCCAATAGCCCCAAAGAACGAATCCTCATGTGGCTGACCGTCGCCGTGGTGAGTGTAGTCGTATTCGGCGGCCTGTACATGGGTATTCGGCTGCTTGAGTAGGCTCCAGCAGAACACGAAGACAGGGCAACTTCCGGTCTAAGTGCGGGCCGGGGGAGACTCACGCCATCCTGACTGCACAAAAGTAGGGTTTTTGAGCCGGTCCGGGCGCAACGCAGGGGGAGTGTGCCTGGACCGGCTCACAGATCCGGTAGTGTCCTACCTGCTTATTGGGGTTTCCTCTTCACCTGTGACCGCGACGACCGCGCCCGTGGTAGCTGCGGCTACGATGACGCCTGCAATGACAGCCTTTGCGGCGATTGCCGAGCCAACCGCGACAGCGCCACCAGTCGCGGCGCCGCCGGCGGCCGCTCCCGCTGTGCCTGCCGCTGCCGCACCTGCTCCTGCGCCCGCTCCCACTTTGGCGGCTTTGCTGGAACACTTGTCCGAAAGCTGCTTGACGTCACCGGCCTGCACCACTTGTGATGCTCCAGCGGCAGGTTTGGCATCGGGGATCTGCGAACCATTGACCTGAATCCGGTGGCCTGCGTACTGTTCCAGGCTGCCCTTAAGCTCGACGGTCACTCCCGCGGCTTCGTCCGTCAGAAAGAATCGCCCGTCGCGCTTTACGAGGCATCCGGTGACCAGGGCCGGGCCGAAGGCTCCGGCTTCTTCCGGTACGGCGAAATCGAGAGCGCGGCCAGCGGCAAGCGAAGCGATCATCACGCCACGGCCGTTCGTGACACGCAGGTTGCCACGCGTCGCCGCCACCTGTACGCGGTTCCCCGCCGTGAGCTGAACGGTGCCGGATGCGCCCGAGCCGACCGGCTCCACGCGCAGGCTGCGAGCCTCGACCCGGTAGGACGCCGCCGCCGCCGGAGGCGTGGCCAATTGACCGCCGCCGCGCGTCAGCACCAGCCGGTCCCCGTACACGATCCCCTTGGAACCGGACGCCAACTGCACGTTCATACCATTGTTCAACCGGAGGTTGCTGGCCGTGCGCCCGGTTTCCACAGTCGTCCCCTCGAACAATGTTCCACTGCCGTTCACGGCCGACTCATCCATACGGATGCCACCCCGCGCGGTGACAACGCCGATCACCGGAGACGCAGCTAGCCCAACCGAAAGCTGCGCCGAGAGAATCACCACGAGCCCTAACTGTATATTCATTCCCTATTTACTCCTCGCCATCGAAATCATCCTGCCTCCGGGAGCCACCCGCTCCGGTTGCTTCGCGCCGCCGCTCTGGCCTATGCCTTGCGCGTGTCCGCCGGGCAGATCAATGAGAGAGCCCCACGGCCGTTTCGCCACTTACGAAGTGGGATTCGTGCGGAAACGTATCACGTCTATTTCATCGGTTGAGACGGGAGAATTATGGAGTTCGCTGGTGCCTGAGAAATTTCCGATTGTCTTGCCGTCATGGGCTAGGGAATTGTCCGTCCACATGGTCCGGCTCGCCCTCCTTGCCGTTCTTGCACTCGCAGTTCTTCAATTGGCAACAGGTATGCTTTTGGACGTGGGCACACTGCCCGCCGTGTTGTGGGCTCAGAGGTTGAGTCCGCTCGATCACCGTCCCGAACTCCTGCTTACGGAGCTTGACCCTGAGCATGCGCAGGATCACTGGCGGCGTATTCGCGAGATCCATCCCGCCTACTCGGCGGCGTGGGTTCAACTCGGTTTGGACCAGGAGCGCCGGGGGGATCTCCAGGCGGCCGAAGCGACGCTGCGCGCTGCGGTTCAGCGGGACCGGATGTTCGCGCCACAGTGGGCGTTGGCGAATTTTTACTTCCGGCAGGGCCGGGCGGAACAGTTCTGGAAACATGCGCGTCTGGCGGCGGGTGTATACGAAGGCAGTCTGACAGGCGTACTCGCTTTGTGTCTGCGACTGGAGCAGGACCCGCTGGCGTTGCTCCGGAGGTTGGAACCGAGGACCGCGGCGGCCAGGGGAGAGCTCATGCAGTTGCTGCTGCGCGAGCGGCGTTACCGGGATGCCTCTCGCGTGGCGGAACTGGTGGCGGAGGGAAAGGTGCGGGAAAACGGGGAGAGCCTACTGGCGGCATGTGATCTGGCCCTGGCGGCCGGTGAAACGGCGGCGGCGCTGGGATTCTGGAATGCGGCAGCCGGGCATGGACTCGTTGCGGGCCGGCGTTTGGATCCGGCACGTGGTGAACTGCTCGCCGATGGTGGATTTGAGAGCCTGGAGAGCGGGCGTTGCTTCGACTGGCGGGCCGGGAGGCAGGATGGCGTACAGTGGCGCGCGGGATCGCCGGGAGGGCTGCGCGTGGAGTTCAGCGGACGCCAGGCGGCCGTCTTAAGCGTGGCGCGCGTGTGGATCCCGGTAGAGAAGGGCGGACGTTATCAGGTGAGTTGGCGCTATAGCACTGAATTCGAGGAGGGGGCGGCGCCGCTGGCCTGGAGTCTGGATGGTGGCTCCACCTTGGTCGAATGGAAGCGCCAGGCGCGCGGGACCGAGTCGCAGATGGAGTTCGACGCCGGAGGGCGGGACCTGGTAGAGATGACGCTGGTGTCACGGCCCGGCCTTGGATGGACGAGGCCGGAGGGCCGGTTGCAGTTGGAATGGGTGCGGGTGCGCCGCCGGGAGAAGGGTCTGGAGAAGGGCGTAATCGGCCTTCGGGCATCTGTGATACCTTGAAAAGTCCGGTGCAGCCCATCGAGGTCTGCGCCAGTTGAGGAGTGTCCCATGGAAGCGCTTGGAATGGTGGAAACGAAGGGCCTTGTCGGGGCCATCGAGGCCGCCGATGCGATGGTGAAAACCGCGAATGTGACGCTGGCGGGCAAGGAGTTTATTGGCGCCGGCTATGTCACGGTGACCGTCCGTGGGGATGTGGGCGCCGTGAAGGCGGCCACGGATGCGGGCGCCGCCGCGGCGAGGCGCGTGGGTGAGCTGGTGGCCGTGCATGTGATTCCGAATCCGCACGAGGATGTGGAAAGGGTCTTGCCGGGCGCCAAGAAGGGCGACAAGGCCCTCGGCTAGTCCGCGGTAACGACACGCAACGGGCGCTTGCGCCCTGAGGACCGTCCATGCTCGCCGACGCTGATCTCATTTCGATTCAGGAAGTCCGCACAAAGGTCGAGAAGGCTTACGCCGCCTTTCAGATCTACCGCACCTATTCTCAGGACCGCGTGGATGCCATAGTCGAGGCGATGGCGTCGGCCGGGCGCGCGCATGCTCTCCGCCTGGCCGAGGCGGCGGTGGAAGAGACCGGCATGGGGAACGCCAAGGACAAGCTGGCGAAGAACCTGCTGTGCGCCGATCTGCTGCCGCGATCCATTCGCGGCATGAAGACGGTGGGCGTGCTGCGCGAGATTCCTGAGAAGAAGCTGGTGGAGATTGGCGTGCCGGTAGGCGTTGTGGCTGCCATCCTGCCCACGACGAATCCGACTTCGACAGTTTTCTACAAGGCGATCGTGTCGTTGAAGGCGGGCAACGCGATTGTGATCAGCCCGCACCCGCGCGCGGCGCGATGCACCTGTGATGCGGCCGATGTGCTGTATCAGGCGGCGTTGTCGGCGGGCGCGCCTCCCGACATTATTCAGTGCGTGGCCACGGCGACGATGGAAGGCACGAACGCGCTGATGCGCCACCCGCGCACGGGCGTGATTCTGGCGACGGGCGGTTCGGGCATGGTGCGTGCGGCCTATTCCAGCGGCAAGCCAGCCTTTGGCGTTGGTCCGGGGAACGTGCCTGTGCTGCTGGACGACTCCTATAATGTGGGCGACTGCGTGGCCAAGGTGGTTACGGGCAAGTCGTTCGACTACGGCACGGTGTGTTCGAGTGAGCAGACGCTGGTGGCGGGCCGGGGCCGTCGCGAGGCCGTTCTTGCGGCACTGAAGGCGCAGAAGGCATACATTTGTGACGCCGGGCAGACGCAGGCGCTGGCCAAACTGCTGATCACGCCCAAGTTCGGCATCAATGCCGAGTGTGTTGGGCAGGCGCCGCAAAAGATCGCGCGGATGGCCGGTTTTGAAGTTCCGCCGGAGACAACGATTCTGGCTGTGGAGATCGGCGGTGTGGGCAAGGGGCATCCTCTGTCGATGGAAAAGTTGTCGCCCGTGCTGTCACTCCTCTTCGTGGACGGGTGGGAGGAGCAGATCCGGGCCTGCCAGGCGATTCTGAAGTTCGGCGGACTGGGGCACACCTGCGGCATCTATTCGTCCAACGACGAGCATACGCGCGAGTATGGCCTTCGCATGCCGGCATTCCGTGTGCTGGTGAACACGCCAACGCCGCAAGGCTCCACAGGGATTACGACGGGCGTGCAGCCTTCCATGACGCTGGGATGCGGCGCCATGGCCGGCAATATTACTTCGGATAATGTCGGTCCGCAGCACCTGATTAACGTGAAGCGGCTGGCCTATGTGGTGCGGACACCGGAAGAGGCGTTTCCTGATCCTCCGCCCGCCGCAGTGGGGATTCCCGGTGGCGTGGCGCGAACGGCTATCGCGGGCGCGGTGGAAAAATTCCTGGCGCAGCGCGGTGTGTCAGGCTTCAGCGCACCCGCGCCGGCGCATGTCGCCGCGCCGAAACAGACCACGGTGGCCAGCGTGGTGGACCGGTTCCTTTCGATCAGGAATGCTGCCGCCACGCCGGCCCCTCTCGCGCCAAACTGCGGATGTGGCGGGATCCCGGTGGAGGCGTCCCGGGGCCAAGCGGCGGTTTCCGCTCCAGCACCTCCGGCGCCTGCCCCGGCTCCGCCTGCTCCCGCCGTGGAGGTCACCGATTTCGTCTGCGAGGCCGACGTGAGACAGGCGTTGCACACCTCACGGAAGATCTACATTGGATCGAAGACGATCGTTACACCCGCGGCCCGCGAACTGGCCGAGCAACATGGGCTGCTGGTCATGGCTCAGCGATAGGAGTACTCCTTGAAAGAGATGAGACAGGACCTGGATACTCTGTCCGCCGAGATGGAGCGCGAACTGGCGGCGCGGCCGTTTGCCGTTTACCGCGGCCATCACCGGGCGCTGGAAAACAGGCCGCAGGTGGATTGGGATGTGGTTAAATGGCCTGATTTCCGGGAGTTTCTCAACTGCGCCGAAAAGCTGGGCGTGAAGATGCTCGTGTTTTCTCATCACAAGCTGACGGAGAACCTGCTGGACCAGGCGCGGGAGCGTTTGGAGGGGGCCGACCTGACGCGTGAGGACTACCGCGATTTCGACCGCACATTCAAAAAGCTGCGAGGCTATGCCGGGTTCACCAGTTCGCTGGAACTCTCCTTCGACTACGAGACGATCACTTACATTTTCCATATCTCGACGCCGTGGTACGACGAGTTGCTGGACATGATCGACGAGTTGGACGACGCCATCGAGCATGCGGCCGGTCCGGACGGCGAAGCCCCGATGGGCGGCTACTTCTCGCAGAACTGACGCCTGACGATGCGCCCCGCCGCACGCTGGCTGCTTCCAGAGATCGACAATGCACGTGCCGAGACGCTGGCGCGTGAGCTGCGCGCGCCCTCGCTGGTGGCGCGTGTGCTGGTTCACCGCGGCTACGCGACGGCGCAGGCGGCCGGCGCCTTTCTGAACCCGCGCATCGAAGACCTGCACGATCCTTATCTGTTGACCGGCATGCGCGAGGCCGTGGCGCGCGTGTGCACGGCCATTGCGCACCGCGAGCGCATCCTGCTCTACGGCGACTACGACGTGGATGGCACCAGCAGCATCGTGATTCTGCTGAAGGCGCTCGAACTGGCCGGGGCCGATGCCGGTTACTTCGTGCCGAACCGTCTTCGCGACGGCTACGGAATGCGCGAGGAGGTGATTGAGCAGGCCGCGCGGGACCGCGTGGGACTGATCATCAGCGTCGATACGGGGATTCGCGCCGTGGCGGTGGTGGAGCGGGCGCGCGAGTTGGGGATCGACGTCATCGTCACGGACCATCACCTGCCGGAAGAGGCGCTGCCTCCGGCTCTGGCGGTGCTGAATCCGAACCGTCCCGATTGCGGCTATCCGGAAAAGAACCTGTGCGGAGCAGGCGTCGCGTTCAAGCTCGTTCAGGCTTTGATGGGCGCTCTCGGGTGGGAACCGGCTCGCGTGCGGGCCCTGACAGGGTCGTTTCTGAAGATGGTGGCCATTGCCACGGTGGCCGACGTGGTGCCGCTGACGGGCGAGAACCGCATCATCGTCCACCACGGCCTGAGCGGAATGTCGAAGGTGAGGAACGCGGGGCTGCGGGCGCTGATGCAGGTGGCCGGGTTCAAGGAAGGCGAGGAGCCTACGGCGGGCCAGGTGGCGTTTCGCATTGCGCCGCGCATCAATGCCGCCGGACGCATGGCCGACGCCGGCCAGGTGATCGAGATGTTCCTGACGGCGGATGAGGACAAGGCGCTGGCCATCGCGCGGCAACTGCACGAATGGAACGCCGAAAGGCAGCAGACGGAGGCCGGTACGCTGGCCGCGTGCCTGGAGGCGCGGGTCGAGGCGGACGAACGCGGCCTGGTGTTTGCCGGCGAGGGCTGGCACAAGGGCGTGGTGGGGATTGTGGCCAGCCGCCTGGTGGAGCGCTACTGCCGGCCCGTGTTCGTGCTGGGCGTCGACGCGGCGTCGGGCGAAGCATCCGGTTCGGGACGGAGCATCGAGGCATTTCATCTTCTGGACGCGCTCGCATCCATGCAGGACCTGTTCCGGAAGTTCGGCGGCCACTCGCACGCCGCGGGCGTAACGCTGGAGGCCGGGCGCGTGGAGGAGTTCCGTTCCCGGTTCGACGCCTACGCGCGCCAGAGTCTGGGCGAGGAAGAGATTCGGCCCCGGCTGAAGGTGGATGCCCTCGCCTCGTTCGGTGAACTAACAGACGCAAGCGTGGCGCACTTGCTGAAGCTGGGGCCGTTCGGACAAGGCAACGCTGCGCCGGTGATCGTCACGCGGAATGCGTCCATCCCCTTTCCCCCAACCGTGATGAAGGAGAAACATCTGCGGTTCAAGGTGAGCGAGGGTGGGCGGAGCCTGACGATGAAGGCGTGGAACTTCGCCGAACGGCTGAACGAGTTCTCCATGGACCGCGTGTTCGATCTGGCCTACGTGGTGGAGGACGATCCGTTTTCCGCCGCGCGCGGGTATGAGCCGTGGAGCGCGACTCTGCGCGACATCCGTTGAGACAGACGCTGGCGCGCACACTGTTACGCTGAAGCCGGAAGCCAATGTCCGTCCCGCTCCGCATTCCGAATTCGATCTTCCTGGCGCTGGTGGCCGCGCTGCTGGCGGTCATGGGCGTGCTGGCCTTTCATGCCTCCAGCATGGAAGCGCAGACCTTCGACGAGGCCGTCCACATCGCCGCCGGGTACAGCTACTGGAAGACGGGCGACTACCGTTTGAACCAGGAGCACCCGCCGCTGGCCAAGCGTCTGTGCGCCCTGCCGCTGGTGAAACGGGGACTGCGGTTCGACACGTCGAGTCCGAACTGGCAACTGCCGGATCAGTCGGGCATGGGACGCGAGTTCCTGTATGGCAATACGCGCCCCGCCGATTGGATTTTGCAGCGGGCGCGCCTGGTGACGATCATACTGACGCTTGCGCTCGGTCTGGTGCTGGCTCTCTGGCTGAGGAGCCGCTTCGGCGAGGCGCCGGCGCTGGTGGCCCTGGCCCTGTATGCGTTGGATCCGAACTTCCTGGCGCACGGCCACTATGTGACGACAGACGTGGCGGTTACGCTCTTCACGTTCTCCTCGGCGGTGGCGTGGCTGGGATGGCTCGAGCGTGGGCGCTGGTGGCGGTTGGCGCTGGCGGCGGTGATGCTGGGCTGCGCGATGGCGTCGAAATTCTCGGGCGCGTATGTTCTGCCGGTGCACTTCGTGTTGCTGGCGGTGCAGGTGGGGCGCGGACGGCTCCGCTGGTGGAAGGCGGGGGGGGCGTTCGCCGCCCTGGTGGCCGTGGCGGTGCTTGTGTGCGGAGCAACCTATGGTAAGCACACATTCAAGGTCCGGAGCTTCGCGGAGCATCGCTATGTGAGCGGGTTGAAGGAGCTGCGGCTGCACAACGAGGAGGGGCACCGCTCCTACCTGTTGGGCAAGGTGAACACGCATGGCGATCCGGCCTACTTCCCCGTGGCCTTCGCGGTGAAGACGCCGGAGGTGACGCTGGCCGCGCTGCTGGCGGCGCTTTTGGCTCTGCCGTGGCTGCTGCGGCGGCACGGCGCCCTGATGTGGCTGGCTCTGCTGCTGTATCCGGCGCTCTACTTCGGACTCTCCGTGGTGGGGAACATCAACATCGGCATCCGCCATCTTCTGCCCGTCTTCCCATTCCTGTATGCGTTGATCGCGGCGGCGGCGGAGCGGTTGCCCGGGAAAGTGGCGCTGGCCGCGCCGGTGCTGGCGCTGGCGGGCATGGGCGCGGCGCAGGCGGCGATCTATCCCGACTACCTCGCCTACTTCAACCGTTTCGCCGGAGGTCCGGAGGGCGGCGTCCGGTATCTGCTGGACTCGAATGTGGACTGGGGGCAGGACGTAAAGAAGCTGAAACGCTTCATGGACGAGCGGGGCATCCGGTTCGTCCAGATCGCCTACTTTGGCATGGCCGATCTCGAGGCCTACGGCATCCGGCACGGCGGCCTGCCCGGCGCGGAAGAGCCGGCGGAGATCCGCAAACTCGACAACTGGGTGGTGGTGAGCGTCACGAACCTGTACGACGTCTACTTCGACAAGCCGACGTTTGCCTGGCTCCAGAAGTTTCAACCCGTGGCCAAGGTGGGCTGGTCGCTGTACGTCTACGATCTGCGGCAACAGACGATTCCGGCGGGGCAGAGGCCGTTGCCGGCGCCTTTGCCACCAGCGCCACCGCCAGCGGCGCCGTGATAGATTGGCCGCATGATCACACGCCGGGCCGCGATGAGTTCACTGGCGGCGGGAAGCCTGGCTGCCCAGCAGCGCCGTGATGGCCGCAAGCCGAATCTCCTTCTCCTGATCGCCGACGACCATGCCGGCTACGTGCTAGGGTGTCAAGGAAACAGAATGGCCGAGACGCCGCACCTGGACGCGCTGGCGGCGCAGGGGACGCTCTTTTCACGCCACTTTTGCAATCAGCCGGTGTGCACGCCCTCGCGCCAGTCGCTGCTTACGGGCCAGATGCCGTCGTCGGCTGGCGTAACCGTTCTGCGGACGCCTTTGGATGAGAGCAAGCCGACGCTGGCCAGGCAATTGAAATCCGCCGGGTATCAGACGGCCGTGTTCGGCAAGATGCATTTCAACCGGCCGGGCCGCCCTGGACTGCACGGCTTCGATCTCTGCATGACCGAGGACGTGTTGAACCGCGCCTGGCAGAAGCGGCAGGCGGGGCGCGCCGTTCCGGACAGCGTGCGGACGAAGCCGCCCTGGAAGCCCTTTCGCGATCCGGCCCGTATCTGGCTGAACGCTGAGTCGCTGCCCTACCCGCGTTATGAGGCGGACATGCGGAGCGTCTACCAGACGCGGCAGGCGTGTGATTACCTGGAGCAGAACAAGGACAAGCAGTTCGCTCTGTGGGTGAGCTTTCAGGAGCCGCATTCTCCCTATGATTTTCCTGTGGAGGACGCGGGCCATTACGATCCGAAACGCTTTCCGCCGCAGCGGATCGGCCCCGAGGACGCCTGGCAGGTTCCGATCATCTTCCGCGATCTTTCCACGGAGGAGCGGCAGGGCATTGCGGCATCCTATTACACATCGGTGCGCTACCTGGACCGCAACATCGGCCGCGTGCTGGCCAAGCTGCGCGAATTGAACCTGGAAGAGGACACGCTTGTCGTGTACCTGGCCGACCATGGCTACTGTCTCGGCCAGCATGGCCGGTTCGAGAAGCATTGCGGTTACGATCCGGCGATGCATGTGCCGTTGATCATCCGCTTTCCCGGACGCGCGCGGCAGGGCGTGGTGCGCGACATGACCGAACACATCGACGTCACCCCGACGATTCTCGATCTGCTGGGCGTGGAGGCAATGCCTGTTCTGCACGGGCGGTCGCTGCGGCCGTATCTGGAGGCCCGGCGCATTGCGGCCCGCGACCATGTCGTGAGCCAGTATCTGGAAAACGAAGAGGCATTCGTGCGCACGGAGCGGTGGAAGTACATCTACTGCAGCGGACGGCGGAAGCGGACCGACGGCTATCTGATCGACAACCCCACGCCGGGACGGTATCAGCGTCTGTATGATCTGAAGTCCGACTCTGGCGAGTTCACCGACGTGGCGTCCGCGCATCCCAAAGTTGTCCGCCAGATGCAGGATCTGATTCTGAAACGGTACCGCGCGACACACCCGGAAGCCCCGGCCGAACCGAAGGGAGCCTCCCGCGAGGATGCGCTCGATTTCTACATCCGGCCCAGAGACGCGCAGCCGGCGGAGGGGGCCTGACCATGAGACGGCGGAGATTCCTCGCGGTGCCGGAAGGGGGCCGGCGATGACGGGCGCTCCTCTCAGCCGCCGCGCGGCGTTGGGCGCGCTGGCATCGCCGCTGCTGGGGCAGGGGAGCGTGCGGCCGAACTTCGTGATCGTGCTGGTGGACGATCTGCGATGGGACGCGCTGGGGTGCACCGGCCTGCCCTGGGTGAAGACGCCGCACATTGACCGCATCGCCCGGGAAGGGATGACCTTCCGCAACGCCTTCGTCACCACGCCGTTATGTTCTCCTTCGCGGGCCAGCTTTCTCACCGGACACTATGTGCATCATCACGGCGTGAAGGGGAACCGCGACAATAGCGTGTTGAGCCACCAGTTGCGAACCTTCCCGGCCCTGCTCGGAAAGGCAGGCTACGACACGGCCTATGTGGGCAAGTGGCACATGGGCACGGACGATTCGCCGCGCCCGGGCTTCCGGCGCTGGGTGAGCTTCCAGGGGCAAGGGCGGTACACCGGAGCGACACTGAACATCGACGGCAAGCGCGTGGAGACCGAAGGCTACCTCACGGATCTACTTTCGGAGCACGCGGCGGCCTTCGTGCGCGAACCGCGAAGCAAACCGTTCTGCCTGTACCTGGCGCACAAAGCCGTGCACGGTCCCTTCGAGCCCGCCGCCCGGCACAAGGACTTCTATCAGACCGAACCTCTTCCCGAGAGGCCCAACATGAGCTACGAACGCGCCGGGAAGCAGGCGTTGCTGCGTCCGGCCGAGGAGCGGCGGAAGACAGGCGCGCCGACGGCGCGCTCGCACGAGGCGATCGCGCGGGACCAGTTGCGGTGTCTGGCGGCGGTGGACGATGGGGTGGGGAAAATCTTCGCGGCATTGGAGGAGACAAAGCAGCTCGACAACACGGTGATTGTGTTCGCCTCTGACAATGGCTATTTCTGGGGTGAGCACGGCTTGGGCGACAAACGCTGGGCGTACGAGGAGTCGATCCGGATTCCCCTGCTGGTGCGCTATCCGAAGCTGGCCGGGCGTGGCGTGAAGTCCGATGCCCTGGTGACGAACCTGGACTTGGCGCCGACCTGCCTTCACCTGGCGGGCGTGGAGGTGCCCAAGGGGCTGCACGGACGGTCGTTGAAGGAGCCGCTCCGGGGCAACCGGCGGACGTGGCGCACGTCGTTCGTCATTGAATACTTCGTTGAGCCAAACTACCCGCGCACACCCACCTGGCAGGGCATTCGCACGGCGCGCTACAAGTATGTGCGCTACCCGGAACTGCCCGATGCCGAGGAGTTGTACGACCTGCGCGCGGATCCATACGAGAAGAAGAATCTGGCGGGTGAGGCGGCGGGC
>JADLCT010000012.1 GCA_020847045.1 Bryobacterales bacterium
CCACTTTCAGGCCGTTGGCAAGTTGGGATTGTTCGATGTCGCGTGTAAGCGGAGGCGTCGCCGCACCAGTGTAAGAAGCCATCTGGGGAAGGGAAATTGCATCCTTAGTGTAGCAGGCCGGATCGTACGGATTGCTACACTGGACAGGATGAAACCGGCGCTGATCGGCCGGGAACTCCCCGAAATACAAGAGCTGTTGCCGCCCGGAGAGCCCGCCTTCCGCGCGCGGCAACTCTACACGGCCGCCTATAAAAACCGGGCCTCCGGCTGGGACGCCGTCACCACGGTATCCAGGGATTTGCGCGCCCGCATGGCCGGGCAGGTGGCGTTTGGCTGGCCCGGAGTGGCACAGGAGTTCGCCTCGGCGGATGGGACGCACCGCTACCTGCTGGAACTGGACGACGGGCGGACAGTGGAAACCGTGTTCATGCCCGAGGAGCGCCGCGACACGCTGTGCATCTCGACGCAAGTAGGCTGCCCGGTGGACTGCAAGTTCTGCTTGACGGCGCTGATGGGGCTGGAGCGCAATCTGACGGCGGGAGAGATCGTGGGACAGGTGTTGTTGGGCGCCGTGCGTCACAACCTGGATCCACGGTCGCGGCAGATGAACGTCGTGATGATGGGGCAGGGCGAGCCGCTGCTGAATCTGGACAATGTCCTAAAAGCCACTCGCATCCTGTGCGATGAGCGGGGCGTGGGCATGAGTGAGCGGCGGATCACCGTATCCACGTCGGGCATTGTGAACCGGATGGAGGCGCTGGGGCGGGCTGCGGTGAGGCCGAAGCTGGCGATCTCGTTGAATGCATCGCATGAGGAGCAGCGGCGCGAACTGATGCCGATCACAAAGAAGTGGCACTTGCGCGACCTGCTGGCCGCCTGCCGGGCCTATCCGTTGCGCGCATGGGAGCGGCTGACGTTCGAGTATGTCCTGCTGGATGGCGTGAACGACACCGACGCCGACGCCGCGCGCGTGGTTTCCCTGCTGGGGCAGTTGCGCTGCAAGGTGAATCTGATCGCACTGAACCCCGGGCCGGGGATTCCGTTCGGCACGCCCGCGCCGGACCGCGTCGACAGCTTCCAGCGCATTGTGCAGCGCGTCCTTCCCTGCTTCGTCCGGAAGCCGCGTGGCCGCGACATCTACGCCGCCTGCGGGCAGCTGAAACGCATGGCGGACGCGGATGTGACGGCGGCGGGCGGAGCGCCGGGGCTGGTGGCGATCACGCACCCGCCGGGGTGAGGGCGGGCGTCAGGCCCATAGCTCGTGGAGCGGCGTGTAGACGCCTTCGCGCGCCGAGGGAACATACTCAAAGCCGCGGCCGAAGGGGTCGTCGTAGCGAATTGTGGTCCAGTCGATACCCATGGCCGAATAGATTGTGGCTTCGATATCCTCCGGGCGCACGTCGCGCTCCTGGTTCCAGGCGTAAGTGGCCGTGGCGGAGCCGTCCGCGTTGGTGGAGCCAAGCGTGCGGCCGGCCGTGATGCGCGCGCCGGCGAACATGGCAAACTGCTGCAGAAAATGATCGCGGCCGTCCTGCGAGGTGATGGGACCGACGGTGCGGCCGAACTCGCTCATCAGAACGACGAACGTCTTGTCGAGCAGTCCGGAGCCCTTCAGGTCGGCGATCAGGCGCGACAGGCCGTTATCGAGCTGTTTGGCGAGGGCGGGCAAACGGTCGGTGGCCGTGGTGGAGTAGATGTCCTGGTGGTGATCCCAACCGCCGAACTGAATCTGAATGTAGCGGGTGCCCAGGTTGGCGCGCAGCACCTTATGCGCAAGCAAACAGGCGTTGCCGAATCCGGAGCTGCCGTAGATCGCGCTTTCGTCGGCGGTGAACCGGAAGGCGTCGTTGACGGCCGGGTTGAACATCATGGCCTTGCCGGCTTCGTAGAACGCGCCGTAGTCGGAGAAAGCCGTGTTGGTGGGGCTTGGGGCGCGCAGGGGCGCGTCGAGTGACTTCATCAGCGCGTACTTGCTCTCGAACCGCTCCTGGCCGTCGCTGTTCGAGGTGTCGGGCAGTCCGGTGGTGGCGGGCGCGATTCTCATCGGCGCAAAGACGGAGCTGAGGTAGCCGGAGCCCACCATGTCGCCGGCATTGAGTCCCAGGAAAATGGGGAAGATGTGCGAAGGCAGGCGCTCCTTCTGCTTCTCGATGGCCACGATGGACCCGGTGTTCGGTGCGATGTCGCCGAGCGCCGCGGCGGGATTGCGCCCGATCTGCGCCCACACCTGGGCAAGCCTGTGCTGCAGATTCCAACTGCGGACGCTGCGCACGATGGCGATGTCGCCCAGCGATTCGCCGAGCTTGGGCATGAGGCCCGCGGGCCAGGTGATTCCGTTGCTCTCGCCGGGCTTCATCAGGTCGAGCGGGGTGTCTGGCGTCGTCTTGAAATCGAAGGTATCCACATGGCTCATGGCGCCCGAGCAGAGGATAAAGATGACGTTTTCGGCCTTCGATATGGGTTGTCCACCGCCGGTTGAGATCACCTCGGTGGCGCGCGCGGGATTCATGAGCGCGGCCCCGGTGACGCCCGCGCCGAGCCAGTGAAAGAGCTCGCGGCGCGAGATGTGAGGCCTCTCGAAGAAGAAGCGGTGCGGCCGTGGGTGGCGGGCGAGAAATTGTGCGAGCTGTCTGCTGTTCATGGGTGTCTCTCCTGGCTCACCTAGTAATTGAAGACGAAGTCCACTTTGTTGAAGAGGGCCCAGAGCAGGTCCTCCACCTGGCGCTGGCGTTGCGTGGGGGACGCGCCCGCGGCAAGGGTGTTCATCGCCGTGGCCAGTTCGGCGTTGCTGGGCGGACGGGAGAGCACGGTGAGGAACATCTCCTCGGCCAGGGGCTGGTTTTGCGCGGCCTGAGGGTACTTGTTGAGCAACTGGCGGGCGAAGCTGGCAGACGCTCCGCTGCCGGTGGCCTTGGTGCGCGAGAGAACCAGCGAATCGTTCATCAGGTTCAACACCTGCGGCACGCCGCCGTCGGGCTTGCGGTCCTCGTTGTCGCGGTTGCCGCGCATGAAGCTGTCCAGGAAGGAACCCACGCCGCCGCCGGGCGTGGACGGCTCGGGCAACTGCATGGTCCAGAAGAGAGGGTTCGGGTCGTCGCGCACCAGGTTCATTCGGTTGGGCAGGTTGGAAATCTGCACGATGGAATCCAGCACCTCTTCGCCCCACAGGCGGCGGACGAACTTGCGCGCGAACAACCGCTCATACTCCGGTTTCCAATCGCCGCTGTAGGCGGAGCTGAGCTGATAAGCCTCCGACGTGGTGATGGCGCGCATCAGCCAGCGCAGATCGTAGTTGTTCTGCTGAAACTCGCGGGCCAGTTTGTCGAGCAGTTCCGGATGGGTGGGCTGGATGGTCCAGCCGCTGGGCGGCGGGTTGGCCGGATCCAGGCGCATGGGGTCGAACTGGTCGGCCGGTTCGACGATGCCGCGTCCGAAGAACTCTTTCCAGAGATAGTTGACGATGGTGCGCGAAAACTGGATGTCCCTGGTGAGAATGCGGGCGAGCGCGGCGCGGTACTCCTCGCCGGGTTCCGGCGATTCGCCCGTGAAGGGATACACCGGCTTGACGTTGGTGATGGAGCCGATGGGCTTGCGCTCGGGGCGGTTGCCGCTGGTGGTGTTCAGCGGGTAGTCGGCGGCGCGCGGATTATTGGTGACCGACCAGTAATAGCGCAGAGGCTGCTGGGAGACATTGCGCCGGGCCATGCTCGTTTTGGCGAAGAACGCCGCCAGGCCGTAGGCCTCCAGACGAGTGGCCTGCTTGCCCCAGACGCTGAGCGAGTCCAGGTGGCGGCGGCCGTCGTGGCAGAGAATGCAGTTCACCTGCGCGTTGCCGAGGAAGGTTTCGGCCACGTTGGACGCCTGCTGATCGAAGATGTCCTGGCCGCTGCGCGGGCTTCCCGTTACGAAGCCTCCGACCATCCAGTTGCCCTCTCCCTGCTCCCATGTGTTCGGCGTCGCACTGGTGATCAGTTCGGTGGCCATCTTGTCGTAGCTCTTGTTGGTGGCGACGGCGTCGCGAATCCAGGAAAGGAAGGCATTGCGGCCCTCGGCGTAGCGCACCACCTGCGTATTGCGCGTGGTGTTCTTAAACAGATCGCCGAAGTACATCGTCCACTTATCCACGAACTCCGGCGTGGCCAGGAGTGAGTTCACCAGCGCGGCGCGTTTGCCCGGCGATGGATCGGCCGCGAACGCCGCGACCGCTTCCGGCTTGGGCACACGGCCCGTAAGATCCAGCGTGACCCGTCGTATGTACTCGTAGTCGTTCGTGCGGGCGGCGGGTGCGACGCCGGCATTGGCCATCGTCTTGAAGATCTCCCCGTCGATGACGCCGAGCTGGTCCAGCTGCTGCAGAATGTCGGTGCGGCTGCCGCCCGGCACCACGCGTTGAGCCGAGCCAAGCAGACCGTTCACCTGCGCGGTGAGAGCCGACTGTCTGTATCCGTCCGCCGCATCGCCCAGCGTGGCGCGGCGGCGCATGGCGGCGCCCTTCTCCGTGAACAGCGTGCAATCGGCGTGGGGGGGAAGCTCCGAATCATCCCGCCCCTCGGACTGCTGCGCCGGTATGAGGTTCGCCCCCATTGTGGCCGCCGCCAGGGCGGCCGCCGCGGCCAGCAGATAGCGGCCACTCCACTTTCGTCTCCGACTCATCATGGAAGTTCCCAGTGCCTCCGTTCTTCCAGTATGAACCCGCCCGGCGCGGGCGAAGTTTCGGGGCGCGAATGTGATTTTCGTGCGGGCGCGGAAGCCACGGCTTGGCCCGGCCACTACAATGATCCGTATGCGCAATTCGCGGTTCTATATGGCTGCCGTTTTGGGCGCGGCGGCAGCGTGGGGACAGCCTCTTCCTGTGAACCCCTTGCAAGGCAAGTACTATGTCCGTCACCTGCTCGCCGTGCACGCCGGTGGTGTGTTTCAGGATCAGCGGTCGCTCGCAGGCATCGCGGAATTCGATGGCAACGGGCGGTTCACGATTACCGGATCACAACGAATCGGAGCGGGCGCCGATGCCGGTTTCAGCACGAGCGGCGGGTATTCGGTGGACCTGAACGGAACCGTGACGCTAGCCAATCCGCAGCGTGCGGGCGCTCAGATTCAGGCCCGGCTTGGGCGGGGAATGCTGGTGGGCTCGTCGGTGGAAAGCGGCGGCGGCCTCTACGATCTTTTTGTCGCCGTACCCGCAGGCGCGGGGGTTGTGCAGAGCGCCCTGGCGGGTGAGTATCGCGTGGCCGGCATCGAGTTTGTGAACGCGGCGTCCCCCATCTCGCGCGCAACCTACTTCACGATCCGGCCGGCGCAGCAGGCGCAGGCCGTTACCGTGACGGGCCAGGCGAGCAACCTGGGAACGCGAGCGGCGACGCAAACCATCAGCAACGTGACGGTGAGCGTCAACGCAGACGGCACGGGAGGCGCGGGATTTCCGCCACTGCCCGGAACGCCGGCGGGTACGACGCTATTGAACGGCTCCTATTCGCTGGCCGTGGCGGCGGGGGCGAACGCGATTCTGCTGGCGCCGCAGGGCGCGGGCGCGCACGGGATCTTTGTGGGCGTGAAGGCGGATTCCGGCGGTACGTTGGCCTCCGTGCAGGATCTCTATTGGACGGCCGGAATGCAGTTGCAGGGGGCGCGGCCCAACGCGCATGTGGGAGCGGCCAAGGTGGGCGAGGGCGTCATGACGCTTGCGCGGCGCGTGCGCGCCGCCGAAGGAGTGGTGGACTTCAGTGGCGTGAACCGGTTCTCGATTGATTCGAGCGGACAGGGATTGGTGGAGCTGAACCGCCTGTCGTTCGGAGGCAACCGGACACTGTTTGTCTCCTCTGGCGTGTCGATGGTGGATGCGAACAATTTCGAACTGGTGGTGGGCGTGCGCGCGTTGCCCGAGACGGTTCCCACGAGTGGACCTTTTGTGAACGCATTTGGGGCGGTGAACGCGGCGAGCTTCGCACCGCCGGAGAACCCCACATCGCCGGGAGGCTTTTTGACCTTGTTCGGCGCTCGGCTGGCCAATGCGATGACGGTAGCCGGCTCGCTGCCGTTTCCCTCCTCGTTGGGGGGCGTGCAGGTGCTGGTGAACGATGCGCCCGCGCCATTGTACTTTGTCAGTCCGGGGCAGATCAGTCTGCTGATTCCTTATGCGGCCCGGCCGGGAACGGCGCGTGTGGTGGCCATTGTGAACGGCGTACGGGCGCCAGAGGTGCGCGTGCGCGTGGCGGCCACGGCGCCGGGCGTGTTCTCCCTGGGGCAATCCGGCTACGGTCCGGGAGCGATTCTGAAGGCCGACTATTCGGTAGTGAGCGCCGCGAACCGGGCCCGGCGAGGCGATGTGGTGCAGGTGTTTCTAACGGGGCTGGGCGCGGTGACGCCGGCCGTGAGCGATGGCACCGCCGCGGGCGCGTCACCGCTGAGCCTCGTCGCGGCCGCGGTGAACGTCTATATCGGCGGCGTGAAAGCACAGGTGGACTTCAAGGGTCTGGCGCCAGGTTTCGCCGGCCTCTACCAGGTGAACGTGAGGATTCCCCAGGATGCTCCCGGCGGCGTGAACGTGCCGCTGGCGATTGAAACCGGCGATGCTTTTCATGACCAGGTGGACATCGCCATCGCGCCGTAAGCGCGCGGCCTACTTGCCCAGAAGGGCCTTCCCGCCGAGCCAGTCGTGGAAGCGGTCCATCCAGGTGGAAACCGGCCCCTTCAACGTGGGACGCAGACCGAATCCATGGCCCACGCCGGCGTAGATGTGCAACTCCGACGAGGCGCCGGCCTTCTTGATTTTCAGATAGAGCTGCGCCAGACCCTGTGAGATGTTCACGCGGTCGTTTTCTCCGCAGGCCAGAAACGAAGGCGCCATGTCTTTGAACGGAACCATGTCGCGAGGGATGGCGGGATAGATCAGGGCGAAGAAGTCCGGCCGCGAGGGCTGGCGGTCTACCGGATCGGGCGCGCCGGGGATGCCGGAATCATTGCGGTAGGAAACCAGCGCGGCCAGCTCGCCGCCGGCTGAGAAGCCCATGATGCCGACGCGGTCGGGATTGATGCGCCATTCGCTCGCGCGCGAGCGCACCAGCCGGATCGCCCGCTGCGTGTCGGACAGCGCGTGGCCCTCCACGGTGTAGGTGGAGTCCTTCTCGCGCGCCAACCTGTAGTAGAGAACGAATGCGGCGACACCGCGCGCGGCGAGCCACTGCGCCTCGTTGTGGCCTTCATGCGTCGTCCAGAGCTCGCGATGGCCGCCGCCGGGAGCAATCAGGACGGCCGCGCCGGACGCCTCCTCCTTGGCCGGTAAATAAACCGTGATGGAAGGAGAATGAACGCCCGAGATTACCTGATCGCCGCCCGGCGTGGTGCGCACGGCGAGCGGCGCTGCAGGTTTACCTTCGGAACCCGGAGCGCCCGAAGGCCACAGCAGAATGTTCTCCGTCGCGGTGAGCGGCCCGGCCACCGTCAACAGGAACACAAAGAATCCACGCATCTCCGCAGCTTAGCGCAGGGGAGGTCTGGCGCGGTACAGCTGTAGCCCGGGCGCCGGGCCCGTGTCTATTGCTGTGGCGGCGGCCCCGAAGGACGCTCACCGGCGCGGCGCGATTTTCGCTCGCGCATGCGGGCGCCCATGTCCTCAGCTTTTTTCTGCTGCTCCGGCGTCAGGACCTTCCACATCCGGGACTGCTCGACCAGCCTGTTGCCATGAACATTGGCCATCACGGCGGCCATGTCCCGCGCCAGAGTCTGCAACTCGGCCTCGCTCTTGCCGGACTTGACGGCCTCCCGCTCGGAGGCGCGCAGTGCCTTCAACTGTTCCATGTAGGGCTGATTCGCGGTGCGCGTGTCCTCGCGGATCTGCCGCATCTGGGACTTCTGCGCATCGGTCAGATCGAGCGCCCTGGCGAAGCGGTGTCCCGCAAAGCCGCCCTCCATCCCCATGCCGTCACGGCCCGCCGCGAATCCGCGCCTGGGCGGAGCGTAGGCAAAGGCAAGACTGCTCGCCAGCAAAAGCGCGCCTCCCGCGGCCAGCCAGTTCCGGTGTTTCCATTTGGTGTTCATGATCGAACCTCCTGCTTTCAACTTAAAGAACACCGGTGAAGAGAAAATGTGTCGGCGGCAAAGGAGCGTAAGGAAGGTGCAAAGTCTGGTAAAGGAGGACGTAACTCCGCGGACTACTTGTTTCGTCTACTTCCCTGCGTCTACTTACCCGCTTTCCGACGCCCTGGGCATTCGGTAGAATGGGCGGGATTTCCAACTGGGACTTCAAGGAGAACACCGCAGATGAAGAAACCTGTACTGGGCATGGCCTCACTGGCGCTGATGGGAGGCTTTCTGCTGGCGGAGTCGATTGACCCGCCACAAGCCCACATCGACTGGATGAAAGGCGTGGCCAAGGCCACGGGCCGCATGAAAAAGGGCGAAGACGTAGAGAACAACGCCAAGCATGTTGCGGAAACCATGGCCAAGGTGGGCAAGTTCTATTCGGAAAAGAATCTACCCGCTGGCGTGAAAGCGAGCAACGAGGGTGTGGCTGCCGCCAACGCGATCGCCAAGGCGGCGGCGGGCGGAGACACGGCCGGCGTGCAAGCGGGCATGCGCGCGCTGGGTGGAAGCTGCAAGGGCTGCCACGACGTGCACCGGGAAAAGGTGTCGGACACGGAGAACAAGATCAAGTGGTAGCCGCGGCGTAACCGCGGGCGCAGGGTGATTCTAGGGGGACGGGCGAGGCCGGAAGGTCAGCGCGTCCCCTTTTGCGTTTGCGAAACTCCACGGAATTTCAGGACCGTTCATGTAGGATGGCCATCGGTCGCGGTAGTGGCCGGAAAGGACGAGTCCGCTTTGGCCGGTGGGCGTGGTGAGGGTGGAACGGTCCCAATCGCCAAGGTCGGCCACCATGCGCATGGATGGACCAACTTTGCCGGCGAACTGGAACACCGTGGTGGGCGAACCGGGCATCGCGACGGGTCCGATGGTGAATAACCTGCCGGCATACTTCACTCCGCCGAGCAGAGGGTGTGAGAGCGTCAACTGGTTCGACGTGCCATAGCGCCAGCGGCCGGGGCTGAGAGCCAGCAGCCGGTCGCCTTCGGCGAGCGCGGCGGTGAAGGAGCGGAGCAGCAGGGCGTCGTAGTCGCCGAACCACTCCTTCGGGCGTTCCCGGAGAAGCCGCTCGACAACCGCTCGCCCGATGGACTCGTTGTACACCTGTCCCCGGCCGGGGGCGGCGCGCTCGGCGACGGCCTTGCGAATGTGCGTGTAGGTGAGCTCGACGATGTAGGGCTGGGGCAGGTCCGGCGACATGAGGCCGTTCCAGTTGGCGAGCAGTTCGCTTGCTTCCCGCATCGCCGGGTTGGACGCACCGCGCGCTTTACCTGCGCGCGCCAGCTCGCGCGCCAAAAAGTGGGAGAACGCCGAGTAGACGTCGCGTTGAATACTGGCCATGCCGGCGGCGTCCCATTTGGGACGTTTCGCGAGGCGGTCGCGGATCTGCCGAGCGCGGTAGTGCGGCGCGAAGTATCCGGCGACGGCGTACTTATAGTTCACCGGGAAGGGGTTTTCGTTGGCCGAGATCACGAAGCCCGAAGGCGGGTTCAAGTAAGAGGGCAGCTCCTCAAAAGGTATGTAGCCCTTCCACTCCATTTGTCCCGAGACGCCATCGGCGGGGACATCGCCTGCGTAGCCCTCGCGGATGGGCAGACGGCCGGAGGCCTGATAGCCGGTGTTTCCTTCGCGGTCGGCGTAGACGAAGTTTTGGGCGGGTCCGGCGTAGCGCGAGACGGCTTGCCGGAACTGGCTCCAGTTGGAAGCCTGATTGATGGCCAGGAAGGGGAAGGTGAAGCCGCCGGGTTCGGTGGCGGTCCATCGCAGCGCCAATTGTTCGCGGCCTTCGACGGCGACGATGGGGCCGTGGCGCGTGCTGACGATGGTGATGGGGACGGGCGAGCCGCCGCGCACGTTCACCGTCTCCTGTTCGACACGCAGCCGCTCCAGGCCGTTTTCAAAGCGCGCCACGCCCGCGGCCAGGCTTATCTGTTCCCGGTAGAGATCGGATACGTCGAAGTGGAGGTTCGTGGTGGACCAGGCGATGGATTCATTGTGTCCCAGGATGACGGCGGGCGAGCCGGGAATCGAGACGCCCGCGACGTTCAACCCCGGCGCTTCCAGGTGAACCGGATACCAGATGCCAGGCAGCGTGTATTCCAGATGCGGATCCCCCGCGAGCAGAGGCTTGCCGCTGGCGGTGTGGGCGCCGGAGACGGCCCAAGCGTTCGAGCCCGGCTGTGGTTCCAGGCCCGTGCGCAACGGGAAGAGTTGGTTCACCAGGGACGGCTCGCCGGCTTCCAGCAGGGACCGCTTCAGAAGTTCTTCGCGGTAGCTGAGGCTGAGCGTACGCGCCATCTGCAGGCCGGCCAGCACGGTGTCGGCGACAGACCAGGGCGCGGGATCATACTTGAGCAGCATGAATTCGACGGGCAGGCGTCCGGCGTTCTCCTGCAGATACTGGTTCACACCACGAGCGTAGGCGGCGAGATACAGCCGTTCGGAGGGTTGCAGCGAACGGGCGTGCATGTCCGCCGTGCGGCGCATGCGCAGACGGCGCATATCGAGATCGGAGGCAAGCGCCCGCCCTCCATACACGGCGGCCATTTCGCCGGCGGCCAGGCGGCGCATGGTGTCCATCTGGAAGATTCGTTCCTGCGCCGTAATGTAGCCTTGCGCAAACAAGGCGTCCTCGATGGAGGCGGCCTTGATATGGGGGACATCCTCGGCATCGCGCGTGACGGCGACCGGCGCGTGGACTCCTGTGGAGATCACGCCGGTGGTGGCCGGCAGAACGCGCCAGGCGAACCACCAGACGGCACCCAGCGCGCCCATCAAGGCCAAACCGATCAAAACGTTGATATATTTAAGGAACCGGCTCAATTGTCACCCGTTTGGTCCCGTGTTGCCGCGACTCTTCTGTTTGGAAACGCGCGCGCCGGGCAATCTTCATGGATCTCCATCTAGGATACCGGCTTCTCCTTCTTCTGCTGATCATCGCGGCGAATGCCTTCTTTTCCGCCGTGGAGGTGGCGCTGCTGGCCGTGCGTCCTTCGCGCCTGAAACAACTGAAAGAAGAGGGTGTGCCCGGTGCGCAAACCGCGCTCGATCTACTGGAAAATCCGGAGCGGATGCTCTCCGCCGGGCAGGTGGGCGTGACCATCGCCAGCCTCGGGCTGGGCTGGGCGGGCGAGTCGACCGTGCACGGGATGCTGCTGGCGCTGCTGGCCGGCGCGGCGCAGTATGTGCCCGAACCCGTGCTGCACGGTGCGAGTTTTGCCATCTCGTTTCTCGGCATCAGTTATGTCCATGTGGTGATTGGCGAGGTTGTGCCGAAGAACATCGCCATGGAGAAAGCGGACCGCATGGCGGCCCTGCTGGCGCCGCCGCTGATGGTCTTTATCCGGCTCAGCGGACCGTTCATCACGTTGATCGAGCGGAGTTCGGTGTATGTTTCGCGGCTGCTGGGGGCGGGAAGCGGGTCGCACGCGCCGGGCACGCATTCGCCCGAGGAGTTGAAGTACATTCTCTCCTCGTCACGAAAGCACGGTTTGCTCGAACCGTTCGAGGAGGGCGCGATGCACCGTCTGCTGGACCTGCGCGACCTGATTGTGCGCGAGGTCATGGTGCCGCGGAATCATTTCGCCAGCATCCCCATCACCTCGACGCTCGACGAGGTGCTGAAGTCGTTCAGCGACGCTAAATTTTCGCGCATTCCGGTGTATGAGCGCGATCCCGAGAATATACATGGCATCGTCTACGCCAAGGACATGCTGGAGCTTTGGCAGCAACGGCGGCTGGCCATCGAGCGCCGCTATCCTCCTCTACCGTTCGACCTCAGCCGCTATCTGCGAAAGCCGCTTGTGGTGCCGGAAACAAAGCTGCTGCCGCAGTTGATCGACGATTTCCGGCGCTCGCACTCCCACATGGCGTTGGCGGTGGATGAGTTTGGCACCGTGGTGGGATTGGTGACACTCGAAGACGCCATGGAGCAGGTGTTCGGGGAGATCGAGGACGAACATGACGTGCGGCTGCCACCACTGCCCGCGGCGTGGGACGTGCTGGAACTGGACGGCGCCATTCCGATTCGCGACCTGGAGACGATGTACGGCATCGACTTGCCTTCCCAGACCGGCTTTGAAACTCTGGCCGGGTTCCTCATGTTCCGGCTGGGCGAGATTCCCGAAACGGGCGCGGCGGTGGAGGAAGGCGCCCGCCGCTTCACCGTTCTGGAGATGGACCGCAACCGCGTGGCTCGCGTGCGCATTGAACAGATTCGGCCGGCGGCGGAAGGCGGCGAAGAGCTCCAGGCTTGAGCGTGGCTTCCCGCGTGTGGTCTACTGGCACACATGAGAAGCTTCGTCCTCGCCGTCTCCCTGGCGGCGCTGGCTGCCGCCGCCTCCGCCCAAGTGAAAGTCACGCAGGGTTCTGACCGCGTGATGGTGGACATCGGCGGCAAGCCGTTCACCGCGTTGTTCACAAGCGCCGCGGGCACCAAACCCTACCTGCATCCTTTGCGCACGGCCACCGGCGTGATTGTGACGCGCGTCTGGCCGATGGAAGAAAAAGAAGGCGAAGCCAAGGATCATATTCACCACCGCGGGCTCTGGTTTTCCCATGGCGATGTGAACGGATTCGACTTCTGGGCCAATGATCCTTCGCAGCAAAAAGGAAAGCAGGGGGTCATCCGCACCAAGCGGATCACGGACCTGAAGAGCGGCAAGAAAGACGGCGCCGTTGGCGCCACGTTTGAATGGGTGACTCCGGCCGGGAAGGTTCTGGTGAACGAAGCCCGGACGATGACCTTCTATTCCCATCCTTCGCTCCGCGTGATTGACTTTGATATTCTGCTCACCTCCACCGAGCCGGCCAAGTTTGGCGACACGAAGGAGGGGACGTTCGCGATGCGCCTTACTGCCCCATTGGACGGGAAGCATTCCGGCAAGATGACGAGCTCCACCGGCGCCGTGGGAGAAAAGCAGGTGTGGGGCAAGCGGTTCCCCTGGGTGGATTATGCCGGAACCGTGGAGGGCCAGGCGGTTGGCGTGGCCATCTTTGACCATCCGGGCAACCCGAAGCATCCCACCTACTGGCATGCGCGCGATTATGGCCTGTTTGCCGCGAACATTTTTGGCGAACATGACTTCTACAACGACAAGACGCGCGACGGCTCCATGACGCTGAACCCCGGCGTCACGTGGCGCTTCCGTTACCGTGTGGTCATTCACCCGGGCGATGCGGCTTCGGCCGGTCTGGCCAAGCTGTATGACGAGTGGGTGAAGAAGACAAAGAAGTAGCCGCGTTCCGGCAACGCCCCGCCAACGTTGTCACCTTTTTCCCGTGTCCGCATCCTGGATTGTCGAGGAACAGGACATGACTGTTGACCGCTATTTGCGCATGATCGCCGGCTTGATGATCGTGGCCAGCCTGGCGCTGGGCCACTATGTCAGCCAGAACTGGTACTATTTCACCGCTTTCATCGGGCTGAATCTGTTTCAGTCCGCTTTCACAGACTGGTGCCCGATGATGAGCATACTTCGCAAGCTGGGAATCAAAGGCTGATGCGGAGCGCGGATCCGCGAACGGCGCCGTGCGAACGGACGGCGCGATCACAAACTCATTGAGGAAGAGCCGGACATGACGTGGTTCACGGGCATGGTGGGATTGGTGTGTGTGGGAGCGCCCCTTCTGCTGGCGCAACCGCTGAGCGTGCGGGACGCGGCGCGGATGGCCGTCGGGAAGCATCCGGCGGCGGAGGAGGCGGGCGCGCGCGTACGGGCGGCTGAAGCGCGGCTGGAACAGGCCCGGACGGGCTTTCTGCCCCGTTTGCAGTATCAGGAATCATGGCAGGCTTCGAACAATCCGGTGTTTGTCTTCTCCACGCTGCTGGTTCAGCGCCGTTTCACCGAAGAGAACTTCGCTATCGGCGCATTGAACCGGCCTGGCGCGGTGAATAACTTCCAGTCGGCGGTGAGCGCCGAACAGCCTCTTTATGACGGCGGGCAGACGAGGCGGCAGGTGAAGACGGCGGAGTTGGGCGTTGGCATGGCGAACGAGCAGCGGGCTTTGAGCGCCATGGATCTGGTGGCTGGAGCGGCCCGCGCCTATTATGGAGCACTGCTGGCGGAGGAGGCTCTCCGCGTGGCCGAGGCATCGCGTGAAAGCGCCGAGGCGGATCTGCAGCACGCGATGGCGCGGCGCGATGCGGGCATGGCGACCGAGGCCGACGTACTGTCGGTGAAGGTTCACCTGGCCGCCGTGCGCGAGCAGATGATCGTGCGCCGCTCGGAGCGCGGCGTGGCCCGCGCGGCGTTGAACGAAGCGCTGGGGCGGCCTTTGGACGAACCGCTCGAATTGAGCTCGAAGCTGGAGCCGGTGGCGCCAGCCGGGCTTTTCACGGAGCGGGCGCGGCGCGGCGCGGCGCCGGACAGACCCGAGGTGAAGCAGGCCGGACTCGCCGTCGAGATGAGCCGCGTGCAGGAGTCCGCTGCCCGCAGCGCATACCTGCCGCAGGTGAGTGCGCGCGTGGCCGGCGAGGCCAACCGCGGCCAGTTTGTCCGCCAGCTTGGCGGGAACTGGTTCGCGGGCGTCAGTCTGCGCTGGAATCTTTTGAGCTTGTACACCAGCAAGGGCGCCATACGCGAGGCCGTCGAGACCGAGCGGGCAAACCAGGCGCGGAAACGTCAGTTGGAGAGCGGCATCGCTTTGCAAGTGAAGGCGGCGGTGGCGCGGTTGGACGCCGCGAGGGAGCGGACCACAACGGCCGAAGCCGCCGTGGCCGAAGCGGCCGAGAGCCTGCGCATCACGCGCGACCGGTATGAGAACGGCCTGTCGACCATCACGGACCTGCTGCGCACGCAGAATGCGCACCTGGAGTCTGGTCTGCGGCGCGTGATGGCGGTGCACGATCAGCGTGTGGCCGCCGTGCAGTTGGAGCTGGCCAGCGGAACGCTGACGCCGGAGTCGGAGGTTTTGCAATGAGAGCCGGACTTGTGGCGGGCCTGGCGCTCGCGCTGGCCGCGTGCGGCGGCAAGGAACCCGCGCCCCGGCAGGGGAAGAGCCTCGGACCAGCCGTTCGCGTGCACACCGTGGCCGCGGCGCGCATGGATTGGAGCGATGACGTGGAGGTGACGGGGACGGTCCGGGCGCGGCAAACCGGAGTGGTGGCGAGCCGGCTGATGGCGTATGTGCGTGAGGTTGGGGTGCGCGTGGGAGACACGGTGCGGGCGGGCCAGGTGGTGGTGAGGCTGGAGGCCAGGGAGTTGGACAATGCGGTGCGGCAGGCCGAGGCGATGGATGCGGAGGCGCACAATGCCCAAGCCGAGGTGACGCAGGCCGTGGCCGCGGCGCATGCGCAACTGGATCTGGCGAAGGCAACCCACCAGCGCATGTCGGATCTGTTCCAGAGGAGGTCCGTGACGCGGCAGGAATTGGATGAGGCAACGGCGCGGCTGCGCATGGCCGACGCCCAGGTTCAGGGCGCCATCGCCAAGCGCAATCAGGTGGAGGCGCGCCGGAAGCAGGCGGCAGAGGCCGTGGCGGCGGCGAGGATTCAACGCGGGTACCTGGAGGTGAGCGCGCCGTTTGCCGGGCGCGTCATTGAGCGAAACGTGGAGCCGGGGAATCTGGCCACGCCCGGCCAGCCGCTGCTGCACATCGAGCAGGCGGGCGTCTACCGGCTGGAGACTCCCGTGGAGGAGTCGCTGTTGGGCGCGGTCAGGCTGGGAGACCGCGTGCCGGTTTGGCTGGAGGCAACCGGCGCCGAGGCGCAGGGCCGTGTGGTGGAGATCGTGCCGGCCGTGGATGCGGCTTCGCGCTCGTTCACGGTGAAGCTCGAGGTGCCCGGAGGCGCGGCGTTGCGAACGGGCATGTCCGGCAAGGCGCGCTTCCCGCGCGGAAAGCGCCAGGTGCTGGCCGTACCCACGGCGGCAGTGAGAACGGAAGGCTCGCTGCGTTATGTGATGACCGTGCCGGCAGGCGAGGCCCGCTTGCGTCTGGTGACGCTGGGCGCGGCTCGTGACGGCGCCGTGGAGGTGCTGAGCGGTTTGTCCGAAGGCGAGATGGTTGTCTCCTCCCTGCCTCCTTCTTTGGCCGATGAGGACCGGGTGGAGGTGCGCTGATGGAGACCGCGCCGGCGAAACTGGGCGTGGCCGGACGCATCGCCCAGGCGTTCATGCATTCACCGCTGACGCCGTTGTTCATCGCCTCGGCGCTGGCTGCTGGCCTGTTCTCGCTGGTGAATCTGCCTCGCGAAGAAGAGCCGCAGATCATCGTGCCGATGATCGACGTGTTCGTCAGCATGCCCGGGGCGGCGGCGCGCGAGGTGGAGCAGCGCGTCACCAATCCGATGGAGAAGCTGCTCTGGGAGATTCCCGGCGTCGAGTACATCTACACGACATCGAGTCCCGGCGGGGCTTTGGCCATTGTGCGGTTCAAGGTGGGCGAGGACGAGGAGAAGAGTATCGTCCGGTTGAACCAGAAGCTGTTTTCTAATTTCGACCTCATTCCGCCCGGCGCTTCACAGCCGCTCATCAAGCCGCGCTCCATCGACGACGTGCCGGTTCTCGCGTTGACGCTGCACGGCAAGGGATATGACGACTACCGCTTGCGAATGCTGGCGGCGCAGATGCGCGACACCATCACGCAGACGCCGGACGTATCGGCTGTCACCCTGATGGGCGGGCAGCGCCGGCAAGTGAAGGTGACGCTCGACGCGGCGCGCCTGGCGGCGTACCCGGTTGCGCCGGGACAAGTATTCCAGGCGCTTGCAGGCGCGAACCGGCGTCTGGGAGCGGGCAAAATTTCGGCGGCGGATCGCGAGTTCGTGCTGGAAGCGGGCGAGTTTTTGCGCACGGCGGACGACGTGCGCGACGTGGTGGTGGCCGTGGCCAACGGCAAGCCGGTGTACGTGCGCGACGTTGCCCTGGTGGAGGACGGAGGTGAGGAGCCGGTCCACTATGTTCAGCACGGCACGGACGGTGGTTTTGAGCCCGCCGTGACGATTGCCGTGTCCAAACGCAAGGGGGCCAACGCGATTGATGTGGCGCACAATGTGCTGGCTCGCGTGGAGGCTCTGCGTGGGCGCGTCGCGCCAACCGGAGTGGAGATCGCCGTGACGCGCAACTACGGCGAGACGGCGGCCGAGAAGTCGAACGAGCTGCTGTATCACATGGGCATCGCCGTGGTGAGCGTGAGCATTCTGATCGCACTGACACTGGGGTTGCGCGAGGCGCTGATCGTGTTTCTGGCCATTCCCGTCACTCTGGCGCTAACCTTGACGGTGTTCTATCTCTACGGCTACACGCTGAACCGCATCACCCTGTTCGCGCTGATCTTTTCGATTGGCATCCTGGTGGACGATGCGATTGTCGTGGTGGAAAACGTGGTGCGTCATATGCGGCTGCCGGGCAGCGGGAGCAAATCGCTGTCGCAAATCGCCGTGGAGGCCGTGGACGAGGTGGGCAACCCGACGATCCTGGCCACGTTGACCGTGATCGCCTCGATTCTGCCGATGGCCTTTGTGAGCGGGCTGATGGGTCCGTACATGCGCCCAATTCCGGTGGGAGCCTCGGCGGCCATGGTGTTCTCGCTGATTGTGGCGTTTCTGGTAACGCCGTGGGCGGCGGTGCGGTTGCTGGGCTCGGCGGGCCATCACGGCGCCGCGGAGAAAGAGGACCGTTTCACGCATCTGTACCGCGTCTGGATGGACCGGCTGATTCACAGGCCCGTGTTTCGCTGGAGCTTTCTGGCCGGCGTGGTGGCTCTGTTGCTGGCGGCCTGTTCGCTGGTCTACATCCGGTTCGTACAAGTGAAGATGCTGCCGTTCGACAACAAGAGCGAGTTTCAGGTGATAGTGGACATGCCCGAAGGAACGACGCTGGAGCGAACGGCGATGGTGGCGAGGCGTCTGGCCGAGGTGGTGCTGCGCGAGCCCGAAGTGATCAACGTGCAGAGCTACGCGGGCACGGCGTCGCCGTTCAATTTTAACGGGCTGGTGCGGCACTACTATTTGCGCGCCGGGTCGAACGTGGCCGATTTGCAGGTGAATCTTCTGAGCAAGGATCAACGCAAGAGGCAGTCGCACGAGGTTGCCAAAGCGGTGCGCACGGCGATCACTCCGCTGGCGCGCGAGTTGGGGGCCAACGTGAAAGTGGCTGAGGTTCCGCCGGGGCCGCCCGTGCTGCAGACGCTGGTGGCCGAGGTATATGGTCCGGACGAAGAGCGGCGGGTGCGTTTGGCGCGCGAGGTGATGCGGCAGTTTGAGAGCGTCGAAGGCGTGGTGGACGTGGACTGGTATGTCGAAGAGCCGCAACCCAAGCGGCGCATTGTACTGGACCGCGGCAAGGCCGCGCTGCACGGCATCTCGGACGGCGGCCTGGCGCGCACCCTGCGTCTGGCGGCCGCTGGTGAGGTGGCCGGACTGCTGCACGACGCGTCCGCGAAGGAGGATGTGCCATTGATGGTCCGCCTGGACCGCGCGACGCGTTCCGGCGTGGACCGTCTGCTCCAGTTGCGCATCCCCACGCGGACAGGCGGCGCCGTGCCGCTTTCCGAAGTGACCCAAACGCTCGAGACGGTTGAGGACCGCAGCATCTATCACAAGAACCTGATGCCAGTGACCTATGTGACGGCCGATGTGGCCGGGGCGATGGAGGCCCCGGTTTATGCGATTCTCGCGCTCGCGCCCAAGCTGGATGCGATCAAGATTCCCGAAGGCTACAAGGTGGAGCAGTACACCGCCTCGCAGCCCGGGGACGCCTCGAAGTACGCCTTGAAGTGGGACGGCGAATGGCACATCACTTATGAGGTGTTCCGCGATCTTGGTTTGGCCTTCGCCGCCGTGCTCGTGTTGATCTATGTGCTCGTAGTGGGCTGGTTCGGCAACTTCATTACGCCACTCGTCATCATGACGGCGATTCCGTTCTCCCTGGCCGGCATTCTACCCGCGCACGGCCTTCTGCACGCCTTTTTCACGGCGACGACGATGATCGGGTTCATCGCCGGAGCGGGCATAGTGGTGAGGAACTCGATCATCCTGGTGGACTTTATCGAGCTGCGGCTCAAGGAGGGCATGCCGTTGGACCTGGCGGTAATTGACGCGGGCGCGGTGCGATTTCGCCCGATGATGCTGACGGCGGCCGCCGTGGTGGTGGGCGCCAGCGTGATTCTGTTCGATCCGATCTTTCAGGGACTGGCCATTGCCCTGATGGCGGGTGAGATCGCCTCGCTCCTGTTGTCGCGCGTCACCGTTCCCGTGGTTTACTACATCGTGCGCCGCCGCTCGCAGCCTCAACCCAGCTTGTAAGGGGCGCGGTACTCGTAGTGGAGCCACTTGTTCGCGGCCGGGTTGTTGGTGAACTTTTCGGTCTTCGCGTCCCACTCCAGGTAGCTCTTCGTCTTCAGCGCGATGTTGCCGATCAGAGTGGCCGAGGTGGAGAGGTGGCCGTCGAGGATGTCACAGTTGCACTTTGCGCGGCTCTTCACGCAGTCGATGAAGTTGCGCGCGTGGAAAGCCGTATCGGCGCTGCCTTGCATGGAGCTGGGCTGGATCAGTTCAGACAGCGTTCCGGTGTTCTTCTCCATCTGGCGGTCGATGGGTGAGCGCGCCGGGCGCGGCGAGTCACTGACCCGCTCGGGTACGATCTCCCAGCGGTTGCCGTACAGGTACATGGTGCCCTTGGTGCCGCGCAGCTCCATTTCACTGTTCTTCGCGTTGCCGGGCGCGCGGTTGGCGTTGTACTGGACGAAGTTGACCATCGTACCGCCGAAATCCCACATCACTTCGAGCGTGTCGGGAATCTCGCGGTTGTCGTCGATGACATACTTACCGCCCATGGCGACGACGGCTTTGGGCGCATCCTTGCCAAGGCACCAGCGCAGCATGTCCATGTAGTGAACGCCGAAGTTGGTGAGCTGGCCGCCGGAGTAGTTGTAGAACCAGCGGAAGTTATAAAACGTGCGGTTCTTGTTGTAGGGAACCTTGGGCGCGGGACCGAGCCATTTGTCCCAGGCTTCGGCGTCCCAGGGCTGCTCATCGGCGGGCTTGCCGATGCCCTTGGGCCACTCGTTCTGCAGATGATAACCGCGGGCCACGGTGACGTGGCCAATGGCGCCTTCGCGCACCAGACGCGCGGCTTCCTGCAGAAACTTGCCCGAGCGGCGGTGGATTCCCACCTGCGTGACGCGCTTGGTTTCGTGGGCGACATCCACCATGCGCCGGCCCTCGGCCACGGTTAGCGAGAGGGGCTTTTCGCAGTACACGTCCTTGCCGGCCTTGCAGGCGGCGATGAACATGATGGCATGCCAGTGGTCCGGCGTGGAGATGGCCACGGCATCCACGTTCTTGTCGTCGATCAACTGGCGGTAGTCTTTGTACTTTTTCGGCTGGGCGCGCGATTTTTTTACGGCGAAGTCCATGTAGTCTTCGCGCAGGTCGCAGACGGCGGTGGTCTCCTGGTCGCCATGTTCGAGAAATCCGTCGTGCACCTGGTCGCCCCGGTTGCCGACGCCGATGTAGCCCATGCGAAGCCGGCTATTCGCGCCGAGAATGCGCGAATAGCTGAGGGCCGTCATGGAAGCGGCCGTGCGCGCGAAGCCGCGCCGGGAAGAAAGCGATGCGTGAGATGGGACTTTCATAGGGCCGAGATCATCATAATATAGGCTGAGAGAGATGAAACCGCTTCCGAGCGCGCTCGCGCTCTTGTTGAGTGCCATGAGTTCCCCCTCCGCCCCCCACATTCAGGTGCAAGGCCATCGCGGCGCGCGTATGGTGCTGCCCGAAAACACCCTGCCG
The DNA here is from genome assembly GCA_020847045.1 of Bryobacterales bacterium. Taxonomy (GTDB): domain Bacteria; phylum Acidobacteriota; class Terriglobia; order Bryobacterales; family Bryobacteraceae; genus JAFLBB01. The sequence goes on from JADLCT010000012.1 coordinate 20,813, forward strand.
GCGTTCGAGTATGCGATTCAGGCCGGCGCCGATGTCCTCGAACTTGACCTTGCGGTCACTCGCGACGGCGTGCTGGTGGTGTCTCATGATGCGACGATGAATCCCAAGTACTGCACCGCGCCGGAAGGGTGGGCGGGCACGCGCGTGATCCGCGAGATGAGCCTGGCCGAGCTGAAACGATGGGATTGCGGCGCGCCCGCCAACCGTGATTTTCCGCGGCAGAAGTCCGTACCCGGTACGCGCGTTCCCACGTTGGACGAAGTTCTGGCGCTGGCTCCCCGAGGCTCATTCCATTTCAATGTCGAGTTGAAGAGCAACCCTCGCCATCCCGAGCAGACGCCGCCTGCCGCCGAGTTTGCCCGGATGGTGGCGGACGTGGTCCGCGCGCACAAACTAACCGGCCGGGTAAACGTGCAGAGCTTCGACTTCCGGAACCTGACGGCGATGAAGGAGATCGCACCGGAGATCCGCATGGCGGCGCTGTTTGAGCCGGGGAGCCACGACGTGGTGAACGAGGCGTTGGCCGTGAGCGCCGCGATCACCTCGCCGCACTACTCCTACATCACGCCCGAGCTGGTGGCGCGCGCGCACAAGGCGGGCTTGCAGGTGATCCCCTGGACGGCGAACGACGAGGCCACATGGAAGCGGCTGGTGGATGCGGATGTGGATGCGATTATCACCGACGACCCGGCCGCTTTGATTGCTTACCTGAAGCGTTGAGCTTCACGAGCAACTGTTTTCGCTCGCCTCGTTTCCACAGGTCCTGAATCCCGGTTTCGTCGAGTCCAACCAGCCGGCCGGCCAGTATGAAGCCGGGCAGCGCGTGGGGCAGGTGCTGCCATGCGGCCATCTCGCCAATGGCGGGAAGCGCCCGTTCCCGGAGGTGGTCCAGCAGCAGGGCATCGCGCGATTCCGTGAGCGTCACCAGCGTATTGGCCGCGGTGATGCGGTCCTGCCAGATGATGGAGTTCAAGCTTTCGATGAACCAGGTGGGGGAGATTTTCAGCTCCAGATCGGGCTTGCGCTGGGCGAGGATGGCGATGGCCGCCAAGGACCGCATGGCGTTGTTGCGGACCGTATCGTCCGGGTCGCGGAGAGCGTATTGCAGGTCTCCGATCACGGTTTCCTTTCGAGGGGCGTAGCCGATCACGTAGGCGGCAATGGCGCGGTGCTCCTCGTTGAATGAGTTCCGCAGCACCTCCCGCAGACGGGGCAGTTCGGCCTCGGCCATGGCGCGGAACCTCTCCTGATGGGCGCGGCAGGCGGCGTTGGCCATCAGCGAGTGGCCCTGCGACAGGTCCTCTGCTGTTTCTCCAGCCCGCACGGCAAGCCCCACTGACGAAAGGAAGGCGGCATATTCGTCGTGGATCTCCATGGGGAGCAGAACCGCTTCAGCTCCGGGCGCGTTGAAGTCGAAATGAGGCGCTCCCTTCTCCTCGATGCCGACGTAGAGGATCGCCTTGCCGTCCTCGCAACAGGCCGCTTCGAGGTTCGCCCGTACGACGCCGTCCACCCGTTCGAGCGCCTCTTCGGCGTCCCCTTTGGACCGCGGCAGTTCGTCGCCCGGCCGTTTCGCCAGGGCCTTCATAAGCTTCTCTTCGGGCACACTGCGGCGCCCATAAAAGTCGATGACGCCGATGCGGGGCGCCTGTGCCGGAAGCACAACGGCCGCCAGGGTGAGAAAGGCGCAGAGTTTGACCATCACCATATTCGACGCGGCGGGCGGCCTGCCGGCTACGCCTGCTTTCGGGCGGCTTCGCCCAGGAGAGGGAGCATCACGTCGTGGCCATGGTAAACGCGCCACATGATGTGCAGCCAAATGGCCAAGCTGCCCAATTGGATGACCGGCGCCAGGATTTGGGAGAACGACCAGGGGAGAATCACTCCGACGGCAAAGACGAGCAGGAGATAGGTGGCGGAGAAAAAGATGGATTGCAGCGCGTGAAACCGGACCTTCTTATTGCCATGATAGGCGGGCAGCAGGAGGAAAACGACGCCAGAGAGGAACCACAGGAAGTAGCAGAGTGCGCACGCCACATTGTCCGGAAGCTGAGTGCTGTCTTCCTCATTCGAGAGCCGTATGGTCGATTCGGGGGTTTGCAGTGGAGCGCCACACTGCTCACAGAACTTCCCACGAGCCTCGGCTCCGCAGGACGCGCAAAAGGCCATAAGCCGATTTTAGCAAGCAAAAAGCCCCCGGCCGAAGCCGGAGGCTTTTGTCTCGACAGAGTTGTCTGGGAATCTCTCCCGATTAGGCTTTACGGCGGCGGATCGCGGCCAGACCGAGGAGGCCCACGCCCATCAGCGCATAGGTGCCTGGCTCGGGAACCTCGCCTTCAACTTGGGACACGATCTGGCGCATCTCGGAGAAGTTCACGGCAGGACCGGTGTAGCCGCGATCATAAGTGATGGTGATGTCCTTGAACACATAGATCTTGTTCACCGGATCCCAGCTATCGATGTCGGTCAGAACCAGGCTGCCGCTTCCGTTACCCACCGAAAGCGTGGCCAGGATGACGTTGCAGTCGGCGTCCGCGCAGATGTTCTCGTTCACCAGGACGTGGGCGCCCGTCGGAACCGCGCTAATGCCGGAAATCTTCAACTGCATGTCCTTGATCAGTTTCTGCGCATCCACGGTCTCGACGACGTATTCGAGTGAAGCCGTGAAGTTGGTGCCACCCAGGGCGGCGAAGACGCCGCTGAACTGGAAGCCCTGATGGAACGCATCGGGGTTAAGCGGATTCACATCCGTGTAGGCGCCCGAGTTCGATGAGAAGAACTCGGAAAAGACCTTGTCATCGATCTGGCAGCCCGTACCCAGACCCTGACCGTAGTTTTCGATGTAGTTGGCGAACGTGTCGGCAGCGCAAGCGCCCGCAATGGTGGTTGCACCCAGGTTGGCTGCGAGCAAAACTGCCGCGCCGACCGTAAATAGAAGTTTTTTCATAATCGTACCGTTTCCTCCGGAGTTACTGAGTGTTAGCAGACAACTCTCGCAAGGAGTATAGCGACCGGACTGTGGGCAACGGCAGGTCTAAAATGGTGCGTTGAAAACTAAAAAGTACTACTAGATCAATGAGTTACAGGTGGCGATTGGTACTAGAAAGCTGAACGGTTCAAGCGAGTTTTCAAGCACTTGGCGCTTGAAAAAGTACTGGAGCTAGGACTTGTTTTGACCCCGAAATGAGGGTGCCGGGAGGGGACCGTGACGCTTCAGTTTCGCCTGTTTTACGGCTATTTTTTCACAGACACCACATTCTTGTGGGTTTTAGTTTGGTACTGCCCGTGCGTGTCTAGCGGGATTTTGGGGCGTCGCGATGGGTGGTTCGAACATGAAAACCGGCGTGTTTCAACTGCTTCCCGATCTCATCGGCGATGAAAACAGACCGGTGCTGACCGCCCGTACAACCGAAACCGATGGTGAGATAGCTCTTGCCCTCACGGATGTAGTGAGGCAGAAGATAGACCAGCATCTCAGAGATGCGTTTGACGAACTCGCGCGTTTGCGGAAAGCTGCGAATGTAGCGGGCCACACGCGGGTTACGGCCGGTAAGGGGTTTGAATTCAGGGATGTAGTTCGGATTGGGTAGGAAACGCACATCGAACACCAGGTCGCCGTCGTGGGGCACGCCGTTACGATAGCCGAAACTGGTGACGTAAACGCGGATGGGCTGCGGCTTGCCCCCGCCGAACTTCTCCTTCACCACCTCTTTCAACTCGTGCACATTGAACTTCGATGTGTCCAGAATGACGTCGGCCAGGGCGCGGATGGGGGCCAGGCGCTCACGCTCGATGAGCACACTGCGGCTTACGGAGCGTTCGGTGCCCAGCGGGTGGGGCCGCCGTGTCTCGCTGAAACGGCGTACGATGGCGTCGCGGTCCGCCTCAAGAAATAAGAGGGTGCAGCGCAGTTTCCGGCGCAGCGCGGCAACCAGTTTCGGGAAGCGCTCCAGGCTGCGGCCTTCCCGGACATCCACCACGAGGGCGGCACGGCGGATATTGGGAGAGTCCTTGGTGAGGGCCGCGAACTTTTCCATGAGTTCGAGAGGCAGATTGTCCACCGAGTAGAACCCGATGTCTTCGAGACAGCGGATGACGGTGCCTTTGCCGGAGCCGCTGAGCCCGGTGACAAGAATCAGTTCTGGATCGTGATCGGCGGGGCGGGGCGCCGGGGAGGTTGATGCCTCCCCCGCCTGATCACCCAAACCTGAATTCGCGCTTTTCCGTTTTCGGACAGCCATCTTGGAATCAGGATTCCACGAGGTCGAAGTGGCCATCCGGCCGGCGAATGAGAACCGAGACGCCACCGGACTCGGAGTCGCGGAAGGCGATGTAGCTCTTGTTGGAGTTCAGTTCGAGCAGCGCTTCTTCCGCGCTCATGGGTTTGCGGCTCAACCGCACGCGGTTCATGCGCGGCGCGGGGGCCTCCTCCTCGGCAGCCGGGGGGGCAGGCGCCGGAGCGGGCTTGCGTATGGTCCCAGAGCCGCTGCGTTTGGAATCGTGCCACTTGGTGCGGTGTTTGACCAGTTGTTTTTCCAGCTTGTCGAAGGCGAGCAGCAGCGCGGAGAGTTTTTCGGGAGCGGCGCCCTCACCCACCAGCGGATGGTCGTAGTAGCGCACCGCGATTTCGGCATGGTGCAGATGCCTCTGCCGCGTGAGCACCACGCGGGCGTCCTTCTCATTGCGCCCATCCAGCATCTTGCCCAGTCTGGCTACGCGCGCGTCCAACTTCTTCTGTGAGATCGGATCCAGCTTCTCGAGTCTTCCGGTATAGGCGATTTTCATCGGTCCTCCTGGTCCCGGCGGTGCAGCCTGACCTACCGCGTGGCAACGCAGCCGGGTTGGCATCAACTGCGAATTCGGCGCTGATGCGTGGAGGGAATCTTCATGTCTTCCCGGTACTTGGCAACGGTTCTCCGGGTAACCTGAATGCCGTCCTGGCGCAGCAACGCGGTAATCTGATCGTCGGTCAGCGGGTGACGGGAATTCTCCTCCTCGATCATCTTCTTCACCTTGCGCTTCAACAACAGCAACGGCGTCTCACTGCCGGCCGGACCTTGCACGGCTTCCGAGAAGAAATACCGCAACTCGAAAACCCCCTGCGGGGTGTGCGCGTACTTATTGGCCACCGCACGGCTGACCGTGGACGGGTGAACGCCGATTTCCTCGGCGATCTCTTTAATCATCATCGGCTTCAAATGGTCCAAACCATAGTCCAGAAATTCGGTTTGGCGTCTCACCAGCGATTCACAAACCTTCATGATGGTCTGCTTGCGCTGCTCGATGTTCTTCATGAGAAGAAGCGCGCTGGTGAAGCGCTCCTTCACATAGTTGCGGACCTCTTTGCTCGGCTCCTGGTCACGGTCGAGCAGACGGCGGTACTGCGAATTCAAGCGCAACACGGGAAGGTCGTCGTCGTTCAACTGGATAATCCAGCCATCGCTGTCCTTCGTGATGTAAACGTCGGGGACGATCTGCCGGGCGCCGGGACCGGAGTAGCGCAGTCCGGGCCGGGGGTCGAGTTGGCGGATGACTTCCAACGCCGTCTCGATATGGCCCATGGGGCGTCCCATCGCGCGGGCCAGCTCCTTCGTTTGCCTGGATTCGACCAGATTCAAATGGTTGGCAATTATCTGCCAGGCGACGCCGCCCTTGCCATTGCGGCTTTCCAACTGCAGAAGCAGGCACTCCTGCACATTACGCGCCCCCACGCCGGCCGGGTCGAGAGACTGCACCACGGCGAGCGCCTCGACGAGCCGGGCGGCCGTCAGACCTTCATTCTGAGCAAGCTCCTCGACCGGGTCGGTAAGATAGCCCGCCTCATCGAGGTTCCCGATCACGACGTCGGCCGCGCGGCGCAGGTCGTCGTTCAGAACGACCAGGCTCAGCTGCGATTCCAGGTAATCCGGCAGCGTGACCGGCGAGGACAAGAACGTTTCAAACGAGGGCTTGTCCGAGACCTCGGCCGCGGGTGATTTGAATCCGGGATCGAGGTAATCGTCGAAAAAACTCCCGAAATCGATCTCGTCGAACGGATCGGGCGTCGCGGCGCTTTCCACGGCCGCGACTGGTTCACCCTCTTCGCCATGCGTCGCAGGCTCGGAGGGGACCTCCGAGGCGCTCGCCTCGGCGCCTTGTAAGGTGGCTGCCGATTCGGAGATGTCCAGGATGGGCTGGTCCGCCGGGTCCGAGATGCGCTCACGCTCCAAAAGCGATTGCACCTCTTGCGGGGTCATCTCCTCGCCGTCGGCGCCATCCTCCAGCACAGGGTTCTGCGCGACTTCCGAGGCGATCAGGTCCTTCAACTCCAAACGGTTCATCTGAAGGAGCGACACCATCTGGACGAGGCCAGGGGTCAGAATCTGCTTCTGCGCGACTTTGAGTTGGAGCCGGGGCGACAGTAGGCTCATCTGCCCCCATTATAGTCTTGGGTGCCGCAGAATGACTTGGGAAATGCGCTATCCAACCTGCGAAAGTGCAGATTGGCCGCAGAATTGCTACAGAAACCGTGAACCGTTCCCCGCCTGAGCGGGCATCACGGAGCGAAACTGAGGGGAGCCCAAAAGTGGTGGCCAGGGACGGACTTGAACCGCCGGCGCCGGCCTTTTCAGGGCCGCGTGATGCCGAGTTTAACTTGCTGAACCGTAACCATTTAACCCGGCCAAAAGGCTGAAAAACAGGGCCGGAAGTGCAACCAATTGCAACCAGAATGGCTCGTTTGGGAATGCTCAGGTTGACCGGTTCAGGGGTCCGCCATCGGGGTGGATTCCCTGCGCATAACGCGGCTCTGCCGGTTTGAGGACTTTGGCACCGACAGAAATCGTAGGCCAAACGCCGCCAAAATTCGTCTTGACGTGCTTGAGTCCTCCGGCGTCTGGTGGTTCAACCCGTCTTCGGAGTTGGATGACTGTATCCGTCTAACCAACCCAGGTCAGGCTCGTGAAGCGGACCAGCGGGCGGGAGTGAGCAGTGCGGCTTCGGACAGCTTCCTGCGGTTCATGCCCGGTAAAACGGCCGCGAGATATTCCTTCACCGGCACGCCCAATCTGCGGCAGGATTCGACCACGGAGATGATCGCCGCCACTTTCGGTCCAGCCTGCGCGCTGCCCACGTGCAGCCAGCTTTCCGCCCCAGCGCCACCGGACGCATCGAGTTCTCCGCCAGGTTGTTAGACAACTCCACTTCGGCGTAGTCGAAACACCGCCGCAGCTTCGTCCACATATTCAAGGTATACGCCGCCGCTTGCCCCAGAGCGCTCTTGGGCAACGCCGTCATGGCCAGCGCCAGGCATTCCCGGCGAATCTCTTCGGCTTCATTTACGGCCTGCTCCCGGCGCAACGCCAGGCGCTGCTCCGCGCTCAACTGCCTGTGGCGCGCGTCGCGGTCGATGGAAAACAACGTATCCATGCGCGCCACCATGGCAATGGCCGCGGTGTCGTCCTTGTTCACTTTCACCGCGTCGACGAACTTGCGCCGCGAGTGCGCCCAACAACCCACGTGCACCAGCTTCGGTCCGCCGATGTTGTCGTAAGCTTGATACCCGTCGGTTTGCAAGATCCCTTCCCACTGGCCCAGAAACTTCTTCGGCCCGTCGCGCCTCCGGCCCAGGCGGAAGTCGAACACTGTCAAGGGCGGAGCAAAACTAGACCACCGCGGCGGCGGAAAAATGGACCACTTTAGGCTGTCCAGGGATCCAGTTGGCGGGCATGGCGCGGGTGGCTGGAGCGGAGGCCGGCGACGCCCGGAGG
>JADLCT010000013.1 GCA_020847045.1 Bryobacterales bacterium
GATGCGAGCCCTTCTCGCTTCCGCTCTGCGAAATCGTTCACTTCCTTTGCCCTCAACAGGTCCCGGCACCTCCTCTGTTCCAGAATCGGTGCCGGCTAGAGTCCGTGTCAGGGGTGGGGAATTTTCAACCGGCGATTAGGGGATTATTGCACCAGTGGTGACAGATCGCCGGCACTGTAACGGGCCACGTTCTTTCCCCGTGAAGTTCTCACGCAGTTTTCCAGCCGGTTTCTCAGATTCGGCGGCCTCGTGGCCGGCAGGCTGCTTGAAGGCGGCGGGATAGGATACTCGCCTGTGTAGGCACAGACGGTATCCTGCCCCGGAAAGGTCCGTTTGGAAGCGCCCGGCAAAAGTGGCCGGGCGCGTCGTCGCGTCTTATCGCCCAGGGCCTCCGCTCGGAAGCTTCACCAAAGAAATGCGAGCTTTGTGTTTTTCTCTTGTCCCAAAGAGAGAAACCCTCCCGCGCCCATCTACGGAGTGCGGGCGGGTGAGCCGACTTCTTCGGAGCCAGCTCCGTCGCATCGGCCCTGGGCATCGCCCGGGCGCGGCCCCGTGCGGAGAATCGGCGCCGGCCAGCCGGCTTACAGCGGAAGCCGTACTGGCCGTCAGACGGAATGATCCAGCCCTGTTGACAAGCTTCGGCGATGGCCACTTGCGCGGTGCGTTTGGAACATTCCGTCAGATTCATGATCTGGCCGCGCAAGTCGGTATAGCGCGCCGGATTGCCGGCCTGGGCGAAGGCCTGGGTAATGTCCTCTTTGGCGACCTTGCGCCGCGGCGCGCTGGAAGCGGCGCTCGGCGAGGCCGCGGAAGAAAACCAGAGCGAGTTCGGATTCAGCTCCAATAAGCGCCGGGGCTGCGCCGCAGCATAGCGGAACTGAAAGCGCAGTTCCACGGCCGGCAGTTGCGGAGAGGGTCGCGTCAGCAGAACGTAACTGTCGCCCACCGCGTGCAGCGCGCTGGAGCCGCGGACGGCGCTGCCGATCTGATGACGTCCGATCGTTTTGCGCACGTGGTGCACCACTACCAGGGCCGCGCGCGAGGCATCGCGTAAACGCAAGCAGCGCCTGACACAGCGCCGCCATCGCTCGTGTATCATTCTCATCCTGATCGTGCGCGGAGTAGAGCGGATCGAGAACAATCACCTCGGCCGCGGCGGCCTTGGCCGCTTCCACGAAATGGCCGGGCCCCTGCGTGGCGCTGAGCAGTTGGCCGGGGGCGCGTGTGTCCACCAGCAGTCGCTCATCGGCGGCAGCGCCCAGCGCGCGGCGCATGATCGCCAGGCGGCTGACGAACTGGGCGGCCGGCAACTCGAACTGGCAGACCAGCACGCGCCGCGGCGCCGGGATTGGAAAGCCGATACGGTCCACACCGGCCGCCAGCGATAGAGCCATATTGGCCAACAGCAGCGACTTGCCGCCTTTCGGTTCGCCGCCCACCAACAGAATGCCTTGCGGCGGCAGCAGGCCTGGTTCCGCCAAACATGCCGGCGCAGCCGCTGGTTGCTGCTCCAGCAACCGCGCCAAGCTCAGCACGCTGGCAGGCGCGTTCTCACAGCAGTGCCTCCGCGGTGGCATCCAGCAGGATGCTTTCATCCACCAGGGACGCCTTGCGCGATGCGGCCAGACGCAACGCCGTCAGAGCCAGCTTGTTGACCTTGCGCAGAATGCCTTTGGTGGCCTGATAGAGAGCCTGGCGGGCCGTACAATCGAACAGCGGCTGCGTGACACCGGCGGTCTTGAGCTGATGCACCAGATACGCATCCAGTTCCTCGCGCGAGAGTCCTTCCAGGTGATACTGCACGGCGAGGCGCTGGCGCAGCGCCTCGTGCATCTGTAGTGAGAGTGTGCGGCGCAACAGCGGCTGGCCCACCAGCAGCAGCGTCAAGTAGCGCGATGAATCCATATCGAAGTTGAGCAGCAGCGGAAGCTGTTCCAGCGCCGGATGGCGCAGTAACTGGGCTTCGTCGCAGATCAGAATGGGATGCTGTTTCTTGCTCTGACTCAGGCGCACGATGGCCTGCGAGATCAGGCGCGCCAGGCCGCCGCGATAGTGCGCCGGCTCCAGATCCAGCTCCAGCGCCACCTGGCGGAGGAGATCGAGCGTAGAGCCGGGCGTCCAGTGCAGATACATCACTTTGAACAGATTGGGATTCAGCGCGGCGGTGAAGCTGCGCGCCGCGGTCGACTTGCCCGAACCGGCTTCGCCGGTGATCAGCCCGGCGCCGTGATGCTCCACCAGAAACTGGAGCCGCGCCTTGACCTGATTCCACGACTGCGAGGCAAACAACTGCTTGGCATCCGGGCTGTCGCCGAATGGTGGTTTCTTGAATCCGATAACGGCTTCTACCACGGCACGTCCTCCTCCTCGTCATCCTGCTTTTTCTCGTGGACCAACTCGACGAAGTTGATGCCGGTGGGTTCGGGCGTGGCCGCAGGGGCTGGTTTAACGGAAGGCAGTTGGCCATTGACCACCGCATCGAGGGGGCGCGCGGCAGCCTGGAGTTTGCCTTCGAGCCAGACTTCGACCGCGCCGCCCTCAACGGGATCGAAGCGCACCTCAACGGTGTGGCCGGCCAGGTGAGAGGGAGCTTCATAGAAGCGGTTGCGCAGCAGGAACGTGGAACCGCGCCGCACCAGCCGGTCGAGGCGATGGAAGAAGAGACGGTGCAGATCGGCGCCGGGCGGAAGCTGGCGCACGTGCTCGATATCCTTCTGCCAGCGCAACAGCGGTGTGGTTCCCAGGGCGCTGTGCTCGGAGCGATGATAGGCGCTTTCGATCCAGGCGAGGAGCCGCTCGTTCAACTGGTCGAGCGAGAGCAGGCGTTTGGGATCGAGAGTGGCGAGGAACTGCTCGCGCACGGTGCGGAAGCAGCGTTCGATCTTGCCGCGGCCTCGGGTTGATAGGGGCGCGAGTGAAGGATGAGCGTGCCGAGCGAAGCGGCGATGCGCGCCAGTTGCGGCGAGCGGTACATCTTGGCGTTGTCGATGTAAAGGCGTGTAGGGATGCCGCGCGAGGCCATGGCCTGCCGCAGACAGTCCAGACAGGCATCCAGGCCTTGGCTGCGATAGAACTGCGCGTGTGGAATGAGGCGGCTGGCATCGTCCAGGGTGGCGTGCAGGAAGACCTGCATGCGGCCGCCGCCGGGGCGCGCCACCCAGGGACCGAAGAGCATGTCGGCCTGCCAGATCTGATTGGCACGTTCGGCTTCGAGCTTCTTGTGCGCCTGGGGCGCGAGCAGTTCACGTTCCGGCAGGCCGTGCTGTTTGGGGGAACGATACAGCGTGGAGGACGACAGGGGCGGCTCGTGATTACCGCTGGACAAGGCCAGTTCACGCAACAAGGTTGTGCCGGTGCGATGCGGGTTCTCGCGCTTGAGGCGTTCGATCAGAGTGGCCAGTTGCGGGGTGATGGCGCGCGGCTTTCCGCGGTCCTGGCGCGGCTGGGCGCGAGCGCTTCGAGGCCGCCGTGGCGATAGCGTTTGGCCCATTCCAGCAGCGTATCGACGGAGAGGGCGCGGCGGCGGGAATCGGGGATGTCGTACTGGCGCGAGGCGATCTCCTCGGCACCACGGGTGAGTTCACCGCGCGCCAGGGCTTCGATCACCAACGGCGCGATCAATCCGTAGCGGAACTGGGCGAGTTTTTCGGCGATGGGGTTCATCGGAAAATCTCCATGAACCGAAGCTAACCGGGGTTGACCCTGATCCACCATGCAGATGCTGTGTGGGCGGCCTCAGGCGGAAGGCGCGGCTGGGATCAGCGTGGCGCGCCGCCCCTGGGGAGCGAGAAAATCCGGCCAGCCGAGCCAGTGCGCACGGAGTTCGGAAAACAGAAAGCGATGAGAGGGGGGCCAGCCGGTAGATTGGAGCATGTGAAGGGTGCGGGTAACCAGGTCGGGCGCCGCGGCCGGCGCCGCCCATGAGGCCCATGCCAGGCCGAGCGCGGGAGCTTGTTTTGGAAAACGGCGAATCCAGAACGGGCCGCGCTGATAGGGCATGGCTTTCTGTGAAGCGGCCAAGGCGGCCGCTGCGAGGGTGAGGCCCTGGAGCAGGCGCGCCACCAGAAACAGCGAGATTACGGTCGGGCTGAAGCGCAGCCAGGGCAGCGCAAACTCAGGCAACAACGAAACCGTGCGTTTGCAAAGGCGGCACAGATACCGGCGTACGCGGATCACGCCGTCGAAATCGGCGCGGATCACCCGCCATCCCGAGGTGGGACATCTGGACGTGGGCGCGCCGGCGGATGTGGCCGTGTTCCGGCTGCTCGAGGGGGAGTTCGGCTTTGCCGATCCCGACGGCGGCAAAGTCACCGGCAAGCGGCGTCTGTTCTGCGAGCTGACGCTCAAGGAGGGCCGCGTGGCGTGGGACTGGAACGCCCGGGCGGCGGTCGACTACAAGACGCTGGGGCCGGAGCACGGTACCCGCCCAGGCGAGTTCATCGTGCTGCCGCCTGGGGCGAAGCGGTAACGAACCGCGCCGGCCGGGCGAACCGGTCTTCCCAGCCTCCGGCGAGGCCGACAATGGCGGCAATGGCGGCCTGCCTGTAGCCGCCGTCCCCGGGCAGCGGTATGATAACTCCCGTCCGGGAGGTGAGCGTGACGACCAACCGTCTGCTACCCATTGCGCTCTGCGCCGTTCTGTCCGGGGCTGCCCCCGGAGCGGAACCAGCGATCCAGTACTTTCAGTTCGACCCGCGCGTGCTTCGGGCGGAAGAAGCGTCCCCGGTGATGGTCCATGCCGTCATCCAAAACAGTCCCACGCGCGTCGAGGTAGTCCTGTTGGACGGTCAGGTGCTGCCCGCGGCGTTGACCGGGCCCGGCACGTACTCCGTCGTCATCCCCGGCGGCAACGCCCGCGCCAACTATCAACCGGGCGAGGGGCACAATCATGCGGGCTACCTCGATGTGTACAGCGGGACCGTCCGCACCATGCGGCTCAACCTGGTGGTGAACCTGCGTGACGCCACGATGCCGGATGTCCAGGTGCAGCCGCTCGGCGCGCGCGAGCAACGTTCCCGGCGCGTGGTGAACTTCCGCGACGACACGCTGCACTTTCTCGCCGGCACATACTTCACCGCGCTCCAGCGCTTCTACCAGTTCCTGCCCGACGACTATGACTTCATCGGCCTTATCTCCCAGGTGGAAGTGCCGAACAACCGCGGCTACGCCGGTCTGCGGAACAACGTGCAGGGAATCGGCGTGGCTCCGCAGGATGCTGGCGCCGCGGCTGGCAGCGCCTCACGCCTTCAGGGCTTCATCCTCTACCCAACCTTGGGGTTCTTTGACCTGGCCGAGCTCGGCAGCGTCCACGAGATCGGCCACCGCTGGTGCTGCTACTCGAGCCAGCCGCTGCTCGCGGGCGGCCGGCCGCACTGGCCCGTGGGCGATCCGGCCTACGGCATCATGGGGTTCAACATCCCCGGCGGCAACGTGGGAGGCCAGTTCCCCTACCGGATCCAGGCGCAGCCTAATGGGACATTCCTGCTGGAGATGATCCCCCATGCCACAGGCTTCAACGATTTCGCTCTGTCCCTGATGGGACTCGCGCCGCCCTCGGAGGGTTCGCCCGTCCGCGTCGTTCCCA
>JADLCT010000014.1 GCA_020847045.1 Bryobacterales bacterium
CGGTGGCCAGCGCCGCCTCCACCGCCGCGCGCGATCGCGGCCGTCCGGCGGAGAGCGGCATGAGCAGGTGCGGAAACAGCGCCGTGTTCTTCATGGGAATCACGGGCAGGGTCAGAATGGATTCTTGTTTGCTCATGTGGCTCCTCTCGTTGCCCTGTTAGATGCGCGCGGCGGGCTCTTCGCTTCGTTTCGCTTCGAAGACAAGTTCGCCGCCGGCGGCGCCGGCCACCACGGTTTGGCCGTCGCGCACCGCTCCGGCCAGGATCTTGCGGGCCAGCGGAGTCTCCAATTGCCGTTGCAGGGCGCGCTTCAGAGGCCGCGCGCCATAGCCGGGCTCGTAGCCGGACTCCACCAGGTGATCCACGGCGGCCCCGGTAAGTTCCAGTTGAATGTGGCGTTCGGCCAGCCGGCGGCGCAGTCCGTCGAGTTGGATCTCGATGATCCGTTTCAGATGCGACTGATCCAGCGCGTGGAAGACGATCGTCTCGTCGACCCGGTTTAGAAATTCAGGCCGGAAATGGGCCCGCATCTCCTCGATGACGGCCTGCCGCATACGGTCGAATTCAGCAGTACCCGCGTGGCCGCGGAACTCCAGCACGCGGTGGCTGCCGATGTTCGAGGTCATGATGATCAGCGTGTTCTTGAAATCGACCACGCGGCCCTGGCCATCCGTCAACCGCCCGTCGTCGAGAATCTGCAGCATCACGTTGAAGACGTCGGGGTGGGCCTTTTCGATCTCGTCGAACAGGATCACCGAGTAGGGCCGGCGGCGCACGGCTTCGGTTAACTGCCCGCCCTCGTCATAGCCGACATATCCGGGAGGCGCGCCGATGAGACGCGCGACGTTGTGCTTTTCCTGGTACTCACTCAGGTCGATGCGAATCATCGCGTGCTCGTCGTCGAACAGGGACTGGGCCAGCGCGCGGGCCAGCTCCGTCTTGCCGACGCCGGTCGGTCCCAGGAAGATAAAGCTGCCGATGGGACGGCGAGGGTCCTTCAGCCCGGCGCGAGCGCGCAGCACGGCCTCGGCCACGGCGGTCACAGCGGCCTCCTGGCCCACCACGCGTTGATGAAGCTGATCTTCCAGATGGAGGAGCTTCTGCAATTCGCCTTCGAGCAGCTTCGAAACGGGTACGCCCGTCCAGCGGCTGACCACCTCGGCGATGTCCTCCTCGTCCACCTCTTCCTTGATTAAGCGCGGGCCGGCCGAGGAGGCCTTGGCGATCTCCGACTCGGCCGCTTTCAACTCGCGCTCCAGCGCGGTCAGAGTGCCGTACTTCAATTCGGCGGCTTTGTTCAGATCGTAGGCGCGCTCGGCCTTCTCGATCTCCACGCGCACCTGCTCCATGCGCTCGCGCAACGTGCGGAGCTTGCCGATGGCCTCTTTCTCCGTCTGCCAGCGCGCCTGAAGCGCCTGTGTGGTGGCTTTCAACTCGGCCAGCTCGCGCTCCAGCTTGGCCAGACGTTCGCGGGATGCCTGGTCGCTCTCCTTCTTCAGAGCCTCGCGCTCGATCTCCAGTTGCATGCCGCGGCGCATGGCCTCGTCCAGCTCCGACGGCATCGAATCGATCTCGGTGCGCAAACGCGCCGCCGACTCATCCACCAGGTCGATGGCCTTGTCCGGCAGGAACCGGTCCGTGATGTAGCGGTTGGACAGCACGGCGGCCGACACCAGCGCCGAATCCTTGATGCGCACGCCATGATGGATCTCGTAGCGCTCGCGCAAGCCGCGCAAAATCGAGATCGTGTCCTCGACGCTCGGCTGATCCACCAGCACGGGCTGGAAGCGGCGTTCGAGAGCGGCGTCCTTTTCGATGTGCTTGCGGTACTCGTCCAGCGTGGTGGCGCCGATGCAGTGCAGTTCGCCGCGCGCCAGCATGGGCTTCAACAGGTTGCCGGCGTCCATGGCGCCTTCGGCCTTGCCCGCGCCCACCACGGTGTGCAATTCGTCGATGAACAGCACTATCTCTCCGTTGGCCTCCTGCACCTCCTTGAGCACGGCCTTCAGCCGCTCCTCGAACTCGCCACGGAACTTCGCCCCGGCGATCAGCGCGCCCATGTCGAGCGAAATGATCTTCCTGTCCTTCAACCCCTCGGGTACGTCGCCGCGCATGATGCGCTGGGCGAGCCCCTCGGCGATGGCCGTCTTGCCCACGCCCGGCTCGCCGATCAGCACCGGATTGTTCTTCGTGCGGCGCGATAGCACCTGGATGACGCGGCGGATCTCCTCGTCGCGGCCGATCACGGGATCGAGCTTGCCTTGCGCCGCCAGCGCCGTCAGGTCGCGGCCATACTTTTCCAGCGACTGGTAGGTGGCTTCGGGGTTCTGATTCGTCACGCGCTGGCTTCCGCGCACCTCCTGCAAGGTTCGCAACAGGCGGTCGCGCGTGAGGCCGAATGTTTTCAAGGCGCGTCCCGCCGCGCCGGTGTCGTCCACGGCGGCCAGCAGGAGGTGTTCCACGGAGATGTAGTCGTCCTTGAGCTTCTTTGCTTCGCTTTCGGCGGCCACCAGCAGTTTCTGCAAGCGTCCGGTGAGGTAGATCTGGTCGGCCGGCGAGCCGGAGACCGACACCTTGGGCATTCTGTCGAGTTCTGTCGAAAGTTGCCGGTGGAGTTCAGGCAGAGGGACGTTGGCTTTCAGGAGAATAGCCGGAGCGAGGCCCTCGGGCTGCTCCAGCAGGGCGACGAGCAGGTGTTCGACGTCGATCTGCTGGTGGCTGTGCCGGACAGCCAGGGACTGCGCCGAACGGACGGCTTCCTGAAGTTTTTCGGTGAAACGATTGATGTCCATATGCTGTGCTCCGTAACAGGAGGCCACGCGGGGGAATCAAATCCCAGCAGGGCTGTCCTGGTGGCAGGATAACACATGAGTATTGTGATATTCAAGAATATGAGTGCTATGTTATCAATAAATGTTCGTGCAAAGCCTATTTCTCGCGCCGTTCGACAACCCCATGCCTGCCATGACACACTAGTAGCCCCGTAACATGCTTGTTTTCTTCACAGACCTGGACGGCACCCTCCTCGACCACGATACCTATGACTGGCAACCCGCCCGCCACGCCATCCGGCGCATCCAAACAGGTGGACACGCCCTGATCCTGTGCACCAGCAAGTCCTTGGCCGAGGTGGCGGCGCTGTGGCGCGCGATGGGCCTGGCCGATCCGGTCATCGTCGAGAACGGCGGGGCGATCTGCCTTCCTCCGCGGTATTTCGGAGAGACGCTGCCAGCAGCCGTAGTGCGCGGCGGCTGGGAGGTGCTCGAATTGGGCGCGCCATACCCCGAACTGGTGCGGGCGCTCGGCGAGGCGGCCGGAGTGAGCGGCGTGGCTGTGCGCGGTTTCTCCCAGATGGACACCGCCGAGGTGGCGCTCAGGACGGGCCTCCCGCTGGAAACGGCGCGCCTGGCGCACCAGCGAGAGTTCGACGAGCCGTTCGTGGTGGAGGAGGGCGACCCCGCGCTCCTGTGCGCAGCCATTGAACATCTGGGCTACTCCTGGACGCGGGGTGGACGGTTCTTTCACATCCTGCGCGGCTGCGACAAAGCGAAAGCCGTACGGCGTCTGGCCGCGCTCTTCCGGGACCACCGCTCCGTCGCACGCACGGTGGGCCTGGGAGACGGCCTGAACGACGCCGGCTTCCTGCGTGAAACCGGATCGGCGTGGCTGCTCCCCTCGCGGCAGACGGAGGAACTGGCGAGGCTCACGCCTGGCGCGCGCGTGGCGCCGGCGAAGGGCCCGGCGGGATGGGCTCAGGCAGTGGAGCGGGAACTGGCGTGATGGCTTAACGGGCCTGTGCCCGGAACCTGCATGTCGGCGGTGACGCGGAGCAGCCGCGAGTTGAAGTCGGGGACCGCGCTCAGCACGCGGATCCAGTTGGAGATTTGCGGGAGTGCGAGCGGGTCCGTGGTGAACTCCTGGGCTGCGTCGCGGACGCTGCGGGCGAAGGCGTTCAGGGCCAGGTTCTCCTGGTGCAGGTCGAAATCGAGTCCGTTGATGGTGGCGTCGGCGTGGTAGCGGCGCACGGTGTCCTCGGCGAACCGGGTGTAGAAGACTTCGAGCGTGCGGAAGTGGTGTGTCGTCAGCACGGTGCCCTGCTGGGCCAGGGTGCGGAACAGGTGCTTGGCGATGTCGCAGGTCATGCGCCGGAGGCCGCGGGAGGTGTCCTCGGGTGAGAGATCCTGGTGTTTATGTTCGTAGTTCTCGGCGATGTCCACCTGCGCGATGCTGCCCAGGGCGCAACTGCGGTACACCTCGGAGAGAACGCCGATTTCCAGCCCCCAGTCCGACGGGATGCGGATGATGCGCGCCAGGTCGGCATTCATCACGAACTCGCCCGACAGTGCGTAGCGGAAGCTGTCGAGAAAGCGCAGGTAGGGGTTCTCCTCCAACATCGACTGAATGGCGCGTACGATGGGCGAGAAAAAGAGGCGCGTCACGCGGCCATGCATCCGGTTCGAGGTGCGGGCATAGTACGCCTTGCAGAACTCCAGCCCCAGGTTGGGGTGCGCCACCGGGTAAATGAGACGGTTCAGCATCTGGCGGGTGTAGTTGGTGATGTCGCAATCGTGCAGAGCGATGACATCCACGTCGCCCGCGGCAAGCAGATAACCCAGCGACAGCCAGCAGGTGCGGCCTTTGCCGTAGTCGCCGATGCGGACGCCCTGTTCGGTAAGCTGGTTCAGCAGTCCGGTGATGCGCGGATCCTCCACCCAAATGGCCGTAACAGGCGTGCGAAAGCCGTCGAAGAAAGCCCGGGCGCGCATGTATTCTTCGTAACTGCACTTGCCAATGGCGACGACGATGCGGCCCAGGTAATCCACTTCGCGCAACTCGTCACAGATGATCTTCATGGCTGGCGTCTCAAATTCGCTGTATAGCGCCGGCAGCACCAGTCCCACGGGCCGGTACGGGCGGAAGGCGCGCAGTTCGACCTCCAGGTGATCGCCGCCGCTGCTGCTGAGCTTGTGGAGGGTGGTGATCACGCCGGGCTGAAAGAAATCCGCCATGATTAGAGTTTATTATGCGAATCGTTAAACCAGCCTTTTTTCTTTGGTTCATGGCGGTATTGCAAGCCGGCCCCTACCCCGGCACGTCACCCTTGGAGGAGAGCGGCGATCAGGCGGCAATGATGCTGGATGGCATGCACGCCTGGCTCGACCGTGAACTCCGGGCGGTGGCGGGAGCAGGCCCGGCCCCGGACGTGGACGCGAACCGCCAGGCGCTGGCTATGGCGCTGGGCGTTACGGGGAAGCGCACGCGGTTTGAAGAGCCGGAGCGCTATCAGCAACTGGGCGCGGCGGGTGGCGTAACCATGTGGGTTGCGCGCTGGCCCGTTCTCAACGAGGCGCGCGCCGACTTGACCGCGGAAGGCGTTCTGTTGGAGCCGGCTGGGCCGCCTCGCTGCCAGGTGGTGGCGCTGCCGAACTTTGGCCTGGAGCCGGAACAGTTGGCGGGGCTCGCGCCTGGACTGCCGTTGGAGGAGCAATGGGCGCGGCGATGGGCCGCGGCCGGCTGCGCCGTTCTGGTCCTGCCGGTGCTGGACCGGACATCCACCTACAACGCATCGCTCGGCGTGCGGCCATCCACACTCACCCATCGCGAATATCTCTACCGGATGTCCTACCAGATGGGACGGCATCCAATCGGCTACGAGGTGGAAAAGGTGCTGGCCGCCGTGGACTGGATGACGCGGCGCGCGCCCCAGGCACCGGTCGGGGTAGCAGGCGAAGGCGACGGCGGCCTGTTGGCGCTGTTTTCCCTGGCATTGGACGAGCGTCTCCGCGCGGGAGCCTTGAATGGCTACGAACCGCCGGATGAGGCCGTCTGGCAGCAGCCGGTGGACCGGAACGTGTTCGGGCTGTTGCGCTACGCCAGCCCGGCGAAAGTGCGCCAGATGATCGAGCCGCGGAGGCTGGCCTTGGGCGCAACGGCGCTGCAGTCACTGCTGCGCGAACTGGGCGTGAAGGAGCCGCCGGCGGTGGGGGAGCCAGCCTTGGCGTTGGGGCAGGTGGACACGGCGCGACGGCAACGGCGGCAGTTCGTCGAAATGGTGAACTTTACGCAGGCGCTGGTGCGCGCCGCCGATGGAGAACGCGCGCGGTACTGGAAGGCGTACAACCGTTCGAAGCCCGAGACCTTGGAGCCCTATCGGGAGAGCTTCGCCGAGTTCATCGGAAAGCTGCCGGTGGAGCGGCCGGCCCAACCGGTGCGGTCGCGGCAGATCTATGACACGCCCGCGTTCGAGGGCTGGGAGGTGAAGCTGCCGGTCACCGGCGAGGTGTTCGCCTACGGCGTGCTGCTGATGCCCAAGGGCATGAAACAGGGCGAGCGCCGTCCGCTGGTCGTGGCGCAGCACGGCCTGGAGGGGCGGCCGCAGCTTCTTGTGGACCCAGGTACGGACGAGTATTCAAAACTCACATACGGGGCCTTTGCGGCCCGGCTGGCTGAACGCGGCTACATTGTCTACGCACCGCAGAATCCGTACATCCTCGGCGACCGCTTCCGCCAGGCGCAACGCAAAGCGAATCCGCTGGGACTGACCTTCTTCAGCTTCGCCGTGGCCCAGCACCGCCGGGCACTCGACTGGTTGAAGACGTTGCCCGCGGTGGATGAAACAAGAATTGGTTTTTATGGTTTGAGCTATGGAGGCTTTTCGGCAATGCGCCTGCCCGTGCTGCTCGGCGAGTATTCGGCCGTTGTCTGTTCCGGCAACTTCAACGAGTGGACCTGGAAGACCACCAGCATCGACGTTCCGTTCAGCTACATGTTCACCCCCGAGTATGAAATGCCCGAGTTCGGCCAGGGGACGCGGTTCGGCCACTTCGAGATGGCCCGGATGATCGCCCCCCGTCCGTTTCTGGTGGAACGCGGCCATCGCGACGGCGTGGGCATCGACGAATGGGTGGCCTACGAGTTCGCCAAGGTCGCGCGGCACTACCGTGAGTCGGGCATCCCCGAACGGGCCGCCATCGCCTACTTCGACGGCATTCACCGCATCGAGGGGACCGAGGCGTTCCGCTTCCTCGACCGCTGGCTGCGCTGGACGCCCAACTCTCAGAAGTAGTACTTCGTCTTCTTGGCCCAATCGCTGTTCGGGTACAGGCGGTGCAGGGTCTGGAACGCCGCCTTGGAAGCCGCAGTGGTGGAGTCGTCCGTGCACCCATACCGCGTGCTGCGCACGGCCAGGTGGAGCAACTCCGCGTTCCGCGCATCCTTCGGCGCGGCGGCCACCAGTTGCACGGCGCGGCGGGCGAGCCATGTGGGCGCTGAGGGCATGGCGCGCAGCGCGGCCAGCTCTTTGTTCGCCTCGGCGCGCCCGGCGGCGGTCAGCCAGGGCTGTGTGGCGATCAGGTCATGCTCGTCCCAGGCGCACCACCAGTTGGCCCGGTACTCGTCGATCTCTGATGGAGTTTCGGGGCGGCGGTCGATTCCCGCAATGACGTAGGGCCGCTGGGCGGGTGTCTTGAGCAGTGTGTAGATCTCGTCGTAGCCGCCGCCTGAAAACAGGATCTCGCGCGTCCGGACAGCGTTGGCGAGTTGCGCGCGCAGGTTCGCCGGCAGCTTGGGGTCGGCCGCGGCACGCCGGAGTACGCTCAGGGGGAGGCCCCGGTTGGCCGCCGCCGCCGCATCGCCGTCAAATAGCGGAACGGGCTTCTCGATGGGTTCGGCCGCGGATTCCATCTCCCAGGTGGAAGCCAGGGGCGTACGCGGCGCAAAGGCAATCCAGTCGCCGTAATCCCGCGCCACGGTGAGCCTCTGTTTGCGAAACGCATTTTGCGCGGAGAGCGGCAGGCCGCTCAGTGCGAGCGCGGCGTCGAGCTCCTGGCGGGCGGTGGCCGTGTCCTTGTCCGCCAGCAGCAGGCGCACGCGGTGAAAGCGCGTGGTGGCATACGCCGGTGAGCCTGAGGGCACGCCGCGCGCCGCTTCCAGAAGCTCGGCGTTGGCCGCACCGCCTGGTTTGGCGTGCATCAGCGCGGCCACCAGCCAGGCGGGTTTGCGGGACTGCCTCCAGCGCGCCGCCGCATCGCCCTCGCCGGATTGCACGGCGGCGATCCACTCGGTCATTTCGTCGCCCGTGAATGTGGCGTTCTCGCGGTCGAGCAGCCATGTGTAGTCGGTGAGAGACCGCGCGAAGATCTCCTCTTGTTTGGGGTCGTTCAACCGTCCCGCCAGTTCGGCGCGGTATTCGGCCGGGCGCAGGCGGCTGGCGAGAAAGCCAAGGAGGGGCTGGCCGCCCAGCTTGCGGAGTTCCGTTTCAGCGCGCCGCAGGACGGCATTGTCCTGCGGCCCGATGGTGCCCCGGCGAATCAGACAGCGGACGGCAAGATACGGCTCTCCCAACGCCCGGAACTCCCGTTCGGCCACTTCGTACTTCATGGCGTAAAAGTTTGCGGCGGCAATCTGATAGCGGCGCTCTCTGGCAACCGGCGCGGGCAGCCCAGCCTCGGGCGGTGCGGGAATGTGCTCGCCCTCGGCGCAATTGGAAAAGACGGTGTCCTGCGCGGCGCGCCACGACTTCACCGCCGCGCTGGAGGCCCCGTACTGTTTCGTGATCTCCGCTAGTTTCTCCCGGGCGCGGCGGAACGCATCGTCCGGACAGTTGAGGAAGCTCTGGTACTGGCCGCCGGGCACTTCACGCTCCACGCCAACGCCGCTCCAGGGGTCACGTGGTTCGGGCGGCGCAGGCTCACCTTTCGCGCGTTCGAAGGCGCGGCGTTCCACCGCTGTAAGCGGTTTGCCGTCCAGTGTGCGCCAGGCCACCACCAGGTACTTCCGCCAGTAACCGGGAGCAACAATGCCGAGCTTTCCCGAAACGTATTCGCCATCCGGAAATTGCGGGAAGCTTTCGTAGGTGAAGACGGCATCGGCGAAGAACGGCCCGCAGGAAAGGACAATGAGTGCGCCGGCGGCGCCGGCGAGTATGGCGCGTGTGAGTGTCATCGCAATTCTTGTAACGCGGCA
The DNA here is from genome assembly GCA_020847045.1 of Bryobacterales bacterium. Taxonomy (GTDB): domain Bacteria; phylum Acidobacteriota; class Terriglobia; order Bryobacterales; family Bryobacteraceae; genus JAFLBB01. The sequence continues at coordinate 8,964 of JADLCT010000014.1, forward strand.
TCGTAAGCCTGTTTGGTCCACGGCTTGGGGCTGAAGAGATAAATTCGCCCCTCCCAGTGCGGCGGCAGAGTAAGCGGTTCGTCCGTGGAGAGCCCGAGCGTAGTCCGGCAGAGCGGTTCCGCGAAGCCCTCGCCCTGGGCCAGTACACGGCGTATCTCAGCCTTGTCCGGACCCATGCGGAACATCATGGGAATCGCCTCGTCGACGGGCAGTCCGCCGAGCCAGCGGTCACCTTGACACCAACTGGCGAGCGCGGTCATGGTGACCGGTACGCGCTTGGGAAGCTGATTGCGCAGGCGCGACAGGATCATGGAGTAAAAGGCGCGTTCGCTCGAAGTGGCGTCAAAATCGAGCTGTACGGCCACGAGCTTCGAATCGCCGAAGACGCGCATGAGCTGCGCGGCCGCCTGATCGGCCTGAAACGGATTCCCGTCCAGGTTCCGGCTTTCGATGCGGACAACGGCCATGAGCGGCGTCTTGGGCGTAAGCAACAAAGGTTGCTTGCGGCGTTCCAAACGGGGCGGAGCGGCGTCTTCGATGAACAGGTGGGCGAGCAGCACTGCGATGCCCGCGTCAGCCGGCCGGAGAAAGCGCAGGTCTTCCGGGCGCTCCCAGGCCCACAGAAAGAGGGCGGGCTGCGAGTCCATGGGCGAGGCGCCAGGACCGAACCAACGCGGCATCACGAAGTTCAGAGCGTTGCCCAGCAGGATGAATCCAACCACCAGAAGCGTGCCCCGGAGCCAGCGTGGCCAGTGCCGCATGTGATCAGCCGCCGTTGTAAACGTGCAGCGAAGCACGCTCGGTATCGCGCTTCCATTCCTCGAGGCCGGGTCCCTTCAGGCGGTCGGCGCGCTGCCGCAGCGAGGCCATCACGGTATCGCTCAACGGCTTGAACTCGCGGGCGATGCGTACGTCATCTTCGATCTGCCCAACCGTCGTGCAGCCCACCGTGGCCGCGTGAATGGGCAGTGTGAGCGCATAGCGCAAACATTCGCCGACACTGAACGACTGGAGCAGCTTGGCGTTGGCGGTGGTCTTCATGGCCTGGATGCCAAGCCCGTGTTTCACCGCTTCGCGCAACGGGCCGCGCTCGAAGCTGAGATAGCCCGGGTCGGCGATGTGAAGCGGCATCAGAATGGTGTCAAACCGGTCGTAGCGCTTCATCATTTCCATGTGAACGGCGGGGTCGCGGTGGCCCGTAAAGCCGATGAAACGGCACTTGCCTTCCTTCTTGGCGGCTTCAAACGCCTCGATGGCGCCGCCGGGGGCGAAGATCCGGTCCACCTCTTCCATTTCACCGACCGCATGAATCTGCCAGAGATCCAGGTGATCGGTCTTCAGACGCCGCAGCGACTCCTCCAACTGCTTGCGCGCGCCGTCGCGCGTGCGGTCCATCGCCTTCGACGTGAGGAAGACATCCTTGCGCACGCCGGCCAGCGCGGCGCCGTACACCTCCTCCGAGCGGCCGTCCCAATACACATGAGCGTTGTCGAAATAGTTAATGCCCAGGTCATAGGCGCGGCGCGTCACGGCCACGGCATCCTCGAACGTGCAAAGCGGGAAACGACCGGCGGCCTGGCCGACGATGGTCAGCTCCACGCCCGTCTTGCCAAACTTGCGCGTGGGAATGCCGCCGCCGGTTGGCCGTGCGGCCCGCGCCGGGGCGGTTTGCGCCGCCAGCGCCGGACCCGAAATCGCTCCACCTACGAAAACACGCCGCTTCATGGCTGCCCTCCCCTGTGGCGCGTCCGCCGCCTTTGTTATGCCGAGGCGAGGCCGCGCAGATTCCAACCGCAGATCGTGCTGGCCTCCATCTTATCGCCGCCGGGGCCGGGCCAATGCGTCTCCAGGCTGAGCCAGCCGGTGTAGCCGTCCGCCATGAGCGCGGCGATCTGCCCTTTCCAGTCGATGCTGCGCGTACCCAGCGGTCCCCAGATGGGCTTGTGGCCTTCCATGTGGCAGTCCTTTGTGTGCACGTGCCCGATACGGTTCTTCGGCAGCAGACCGTAGCCGTACGGAAACGGGTTCTCACCGGCGCAGACGCTGTTGGCCGGGTCCCACACGAGCTTCACGTTCTCCTCGGGAATCGCCTTCAGCGCGGCGGCGGCCTCGCTGCCCGTGGCGATGTTGCAGGCGTGTTCGTTTTCAAGGCCGATGATGAGGCCGCTGGACTTCAACTGGCCCGCCATCCCGCTGACCGCCTTCACCACGGCGTCAAAGCAGCGTTGCGGCTCCACCGTGCGCCAATAGGAAAAGACGCGGATGATCCTGGCGCCCGTCTTTTCACAAATCCGGGCGGCGTGTTCGAGCAGGCGCTGCTGATCGTCGAAGGTGTGTTTGGAGTTGAACGTGTCCTGCTGGAAACGCGGGTCGATCTCCGGTCCTCCGGGCAGCACGCACTTGAGGATGGGCGAGGCGATGGAGATGATCTCCATGCCGTGCCGGCGGCAGAGATCGACGGCCTTGTCGAGCTCCTCATCGGAGAGATCCATGATGTTCTTGCCCCACACCATCCGCAACTCGGCGCCGGTCATGCCTATGGCCTGCATGGCCGCAAGGGCGGGCCCCAGTTGCGGAGAGAACTCGTCGGTGATGGAAGCGATGCGCAGTTTCGGATTCATACGAATCCACTAGTGTATCGCTACCGTACGATGCCGCCCGCCTCGTCAATCAGCAGACGCTGGTTCGCTCGCACGCCAGGGAAACGCTGCCGCGCGCCCGATGGCCATTCCACGGCCAGAGTGACGGAGGCGTCCTTGCCCAGTCCAAAATGCAATGCGAGATCGCTCGATGAGCAGTAACTCGACCCGCTGCGCGCCATTTGCCACTGCTTGCCCGCCGGCGACTCGAGGCGCACGATGGCGCCCAGTCCGTTGCGGTTCGACTTTGCGCCGCGCAGCCGGACGTTGAGCCAGTTGGCCGGGGCGCTGTCATTGCGGAACAGGTAGCCGGGGCCGTTGTTCGTGCTTACGAGCAGGTCGAGATCGCCGTCGCGGTCGAAGTCGCCATACGCGGCGCCGCGCGCCACCACGGCGCGCTGCAAGCCGGGCCCGGCCGAGCGTGTGACCTCTTCGAACCGTCCCTTGCCGGTGTTGCGGAACAGGTGCGGCGGCTGTGCGTAAGTCACCTTCGGCTGCACGCGCTGAATCTCCTCCTCGATGTGGCCGTTGGCGGCGAACAGATCGAGCCAGCCGTCGTTGTCGGCGTCGAAAAAGAAGACGGCGAAGGCGAGCGAAAGCAGGCTGGCGCGGCCGACCTGCGAACGCGGCGCCTCGTCGACGTAGAGTCCGTTGCCTTCGTTGTGATAAAGCCCCAGCATCTGGTTGGAGAAGTTGCCCACCAGCAGATGCGGCCGGCCGGAGCGGTCATAGTCGGCGGCGTCCACGCCCATGGCCCCTCGCGCCACGCCGTCCTCGCCGAACGCCACGCCCGCGGCCAGTCCCTCCTCCTTGAATGTGCCGTTGCGCAGATTGCGGTAGAGCTTGTTCGGCTGCGTGTCGTTGGCCACAAACAGATCCAGCCAGCCATCGCCATCGGTGTCCAGCACGGCCACCCCCAGCGATTTGGAATCGGCCCCGGAGACGCCCGCCGCCGCGCCCACGCCGGCGAACCGTCCCCCGCCGAGATTGCGATAGAGCTTCGACGGCGAACCCTTGTAAGACTCGGGCGTGCAGTAGGACTTCTTGGCGCCGTCGAGCGAACACCACAGATCATCCTGCGCCGACCACCTCACATAGTTGGCCACGAACAGGTCGAGCAGTCCGTCTTTATCGAAGTCGAACCAGGCCGCCGAGGTCCCAAAGGCCGCGTTGCGTATGCCGGCCGCGGCGGTTACGTCGCGAAACCGTCCCCCTTCGTTGCGGAAGAGGCGGTCGCCTTCGAGAAAGGTCAGATAGAGGTCGTCGCGGCCGTCGTTGTCATAGTCGCCCACGGCCACGCCCATGCCGTAGCCCTCAATCTGCAAGCCGCTTTGTGCCGTGATGTCGGTGAATGAACCATTGCGGTTGTTCCGGTAGAGCGCCGGATAGGACTTGCGGCCGCGCGGCGTCCAGTCGCGCGAGTTGACGAAGAAGATGTCCAGCCAGCCGTCGCCATCGGCATCGAAAAAGGCGCAGCCGGACCCCATGGTTTCCGGCAGATACTTCTTGCCGCTCTTGCCGGCGTTGTGCCGGAACTTGATGCCCGCGGCCGCGGTGACATCGGTGAACTTCACCTGCGCGGCGGTGCCGGCAGCGAACGCGGCGGCAAGGGCCAGTGCCATCACGGAGGTCTTCATGGGATGCGTTGCGAGCTTTCGTGTTCGTGAATCATCTGGCGCTCGTTGTTGTCCTCGGGGCTGATCATGCGCCGCCGGAAGGTGACCTCCTGCGATGTCTCGTTGGCCTTGAAGCGCCGGAACAACTTCTCTTCGCGCGCGGCGTCGTCCATACGGCCCAGGCCGCGGTAGCAGAGCATGAGCGTGTAGTGCGCCTGCAGGTCCTCGGGGTCGATCAGGATAACCCGTTCCAAGAGAGTGACGGCTTCGGCGTACTTCTTCTGCAGGAAGCGCACGCGGGCCATCTGGTTCAGAACGACGCGGTCACGCGGGTATTGCGCCTCGACGCGTGCGAGCGAGGCAAGCGCCTGGTCGTAGCCGCCGGCGGCCTTCTCGATCATGGCCTGGAAAAAGTGGATCCGGCCGAGCTTGGAGTTCAGGCGCAGAGCCTGCTGGATGAACGGGCGCGCGGCCTCGGTCTCTCCCTCCTGGATGAGGGCGCGGGCAACGTTCAACCAGCCGTCGGCATACTCCGGTTCGGCCTCGGTGACTTTGCGGAAGGCGTACTCGGCGCCCTTCAGGTCGCCTTGCAGCAAAAGGCCAATTCCCCAGTCGTTCCAGCGCTCGCGGTCGGGCTTGGTGGCGGAGGGCGTCCACGTGGTGGCCTCGCCGGGCGCGGCCAGGGCGAGCGAGGTCCGCGCCGTGGCCAGCGTGACGATGGGCAGCGTGGGAATCTCGTCCTTGATCGCGCCGGAAACATTTTTGGGGATGTTTGTTTTTAAGAACGTGTAGGCGCGGGAGTCATGGCTCGGGTCCGCGTTGGTGTCGCCGGGCGCGGGCTTGCCCGCATAGGCGTACTGCGTGTAGTAGTGGCTGAACTTGCGGTAGTTCAGCTTGGCCTCGAACTGGATGGGCCCCTTGGCGTCCTTGGGAATGTTCACACGGTAGTGCGCCACGTCGGCGGCGCCGGGCGGAATGAGGCGCACATAGAGAACGCCGCGCGTCTGCCAGGCGTTCCGCTTGTTGATGGGATTGCCCGCGCCGTCCAACTGGTAGCTGCGGTAAAAATGCGCGCCGGGTTCCACGGCGCCCTTCCCTCCTTCTTCGACGTTACCGCTGAGGAAAATGGTCCGGCCGGAGGCGTCCTTGCCCGTTACTTCGAGCCAGATATCGAAGGAGTCCACCGTGCCGGCGGGGAAGCTGTGGCCGATCTTGCGCGTGCGCACGACAACGTCGAGCCTCACGCTGGCGCCGGGCTGGAACTTGACGTCCGCGCGGTCCAGCGGAGCGGCCACCTGTCCCACCTCGCGCAAAAAGTATGGTCCTTCGCCTCCCGTCTCCTCGACCTGGGAGAAGGTGGAGCTGAGCACGGGGGCATCGGCGCGGCGGCGCATCTCGACTTCGCGCGTGCCGCCGTTGACGGGAGAGGCCGCGAAAATATCCACAGTGATGAATCCGGAGGTGAGGAACTTCACGGTCTCCGCCAGGTGGCGGCCGTCGCGGTTCGCGTAGGGCACGGCGGTGTTGGCCGCGGCGAAGCGGTGGTTGTGGACCTTTCCGCCGCGGTTGCCCGGGTCGTTGGAGGCCACCAGAGGCATGTGGCAGTCGTTGCATGTGCTGGTTTGCGCCGGATAGTAGAAGCTGCGCGCCCCCTGGCCGGACACGCCGCTGGCCTGCCAGTTGTCGTAGTCGTTGAAGCCGCGCATCCAGCGGTAGTTGTTCACAGGCTCGTCCAGGTGAACCTTGTGGCAGGCCGAGCAGAACTCGGAGCGCTGCTCGCGCATGAAGGGCTTCAGGAAGGTGCGGCGGTGCGGCTCCGGATCGAGGTAGGTGAGAAATTCGTCGGCCTTCCGGATGAGCGGATTGCGGCTGGAGGCGAGCTCGTGCAACGGAGGATACTCGATGAGAAAGCCGCTGTTGCCCATGGTGCCGTTGACGCGCGAAATGGCGTGACAGCTCAGGCATCCGAGTCCGGCCTGCGCCTCCGGCGTGTCGATCTGATCCTTAATGGGTTTTTCGAAGCGGCCATTAAAGAACACTGCGTGATCGTGGCAGGCGGCGCACCACTTCGAGCCTTTCACGCCGTTCAGCTCCTGCATGTGCTCGATCGACTTCCGGTAGAACTGGTTGTTGAACGAGGCGAAGTGGTGCATGGAGCTTTCCCATTGCTCGTAGATGTCCTTGTGGCAGGAGCCGCAGAGCTTGGAGTCCATGAAGAAATCGGAAGGGATGGTCCGGTTCACATTCGTGTTGGCTGAGGACGGCCAGAAGGGAGACTGCGGTCCGGCGCCCTCTTCTTCCATGGAGGTGGGGACGGCGAGCGAGTTGCGGATGTGCAGCGAGGGGTCGGGGAGGGCGCGCTCGTAGGCGTGCGCGCCCAGCGCGAGGAGCACGGCGGTGGCGAAGGCCAGGCGGTAGGGGCGCGAAGGGATCCGCAGCAGCACAAGCAGCCCCGCGAGGCCAATGACGATGTGCGCGGCCAGCACCGGTTGGTGTGCGATGAGTGCGCCCTTCCAGGCGAGAAAGACGCCGGCGAGCGTGGACAGGCCCAACAGCACGAGCGCCGGACGAGGAAGATAGCGCGCGCCGGCCAGCAGCAAGGCCCCTCCGAGAAAGACGTGCGCCACGACGTTGGCCATGTAAAAGATGCTCGGCGTGGCGAACCCGGCGATATAGCCGGTGCTGACAATCCAGACGAGGAAGAGAAGGCCGAGTGCGCGTTTCATTCCGGAATGCTCCGCCGTTTGGCCGGCGTGCTCCATGGTTGGGCGAGCGCGCGCAACGGGCGCAGCGCGGGACGCGTGTTCACCTGCTCGCGCCAGCGGCGGTGGGCGGGCGTGACGGGGAAGCTCTCGTTGGGCCCATAGGGGTAGCCGGACATGCCATGGAACGGCAGTGGCTCGACGGTTTGTGAGAAAGCGGTGTTGGGGTCCTGATCCTTCGCCCACCCATCGGCCACCAGAATGAAGCTGCGCCTGTGGCCCGCAGCCAGGGGCGGCAACGTAGTGGCGTCGAAGGAGAGGGCGGCTTCGTCGCCCGAACCCATGATCATCATGAGGTCGTCCACTGTATCCAAGAGCGGCGTGACGGAGCCATAGTGTGAATAGGTGCCTCTTGTTGGATTCCACATCGATTCCGGCGAAGGATCGGCGTAGAAAAACCGTTCTGGCCGGCGGCGGGCCGGGTCGATGAGCGCGCGTGAAAAGCCTCGAAACCCAAGCGTGGCCGAGACCAGAGGCACGCGCCGGGCGGGCGGGGCGATCGCGGCGCTACCCAACGCCGCGGCGGTGAAGTGGACCGCCATGTTCGTTGTGATGCGCAGCCGTTGGGTGCCCGCGGGGAGTCGCCCGTCGAGATCGACCGCGATTGTTTTCGGTTTACCCGCCGGGATGCCCATCTCCTCATACACGGTGTGCCACCGGCCATCGGCCGTTTGAGCTTCCAGCCGGGGCAGCGTAAGCGGCGCGCCTCGCTGCGCCATGCCGAGGAAGGTGGAGCCGTCCGCCCAATCCACCCACCCTGTAAGCAGAAGCACGGGAGCGGCATCGCGCCCGGCCCGCGGCGGCAATTCGATCATGCCATTGCGCAGAGGCAGTGGGACCACATCCGAAGCCAGGAAGAGCCGCAATGGAGGGAAAGGCGGCGGCTGAAACTTCTCGTTCGTCAGCAGGCGCGCGTCCTCGGAGTGATCGACGGCGAGCAGACGCACCTGGTCGAGGTAGGCCACCTCGGCGAGCTCCTCCGTGATGCGGATCTCGTAACGGCCCGCGCGCGGGCGGAGCGACTCCCCGGGAAGAACGATGGCCTCTTCGGAATCGGCCGGAAAGTATGCGCCGTTGCCCGCCGCGGCACCCAGCGGGGCCACTCCGAGTATGTCGGTAATGTACTCGAACGCGCGGCCGTTCCAGGTCCACACGGTCGGGCAGGAGCCGGAGAGCCGTTGGGCTTCCCGGAATGCCAGCGCGCGGTTCACCGGCTGGCGGGCTTCACTCTGAATGAGGCCATTCGGCCAGGTGATCCGGATGGCGTCGATTTCCCGGACGGCCGGGAGAGCGAAACGGAGGGGAACGCCGTGATAGATGCGCTTGGCGTAGAAGCTGCCCGCCTTGATCTCGATCTCGGAGCCTTCTCCGAGCTTCAAATTTTTCACACCCGTAAGCCGGATGCTGACCCAAGCGCCACCGGCGGGCGCGGGCTCCGCGGGAGCCGCCGGGAATGCGGGTGCGGGCGTGGCCTCGTACCTGCCGCCCAGGCGGTCGCGGTACAGAACCGAGGGCCGCCCGGCGTAGTGCACCAGCAGGTCCATGCCGCGCGTATCGGGAACGAAACGAAAGGCCACGCCGGACTGCGCGTCGCCGGGGACGAAAGGGAAACTGGCGGTTGCGTCCTCGAAACCGGCCTCCATGCGATTCCGGAGCAGCGCGCAGCGGGGGCCTAGGAGGACGAGGTCGAGATCGTAGTCATGATCGTAGTCGAGCCAGACGGCGGCGTGGAAGGGGCCGGACACAGCGGGCAGCGGCTGCGCGGCAAAGCGCTTGCCCACGGCGCGCAGCAGCACGGGCGCTCCGTTGCGAAAGACGAGTTTGTCCTGGAGGCCGTCGTTGTTGAAGTCGCCCACAGCCTCGCTGAGCGGAGCGGGGAAGGCGGGCGGCGGGGCGGCGGGCCGGTCGTCGATCACTTCGGAGTAGAAGCTCCACTCCATGTCTTCGGGCGTGGGTGCGGTTTCGGCGTCCTTCTTGGCCTGTTGAAACTGAGCGAGGTGGCGGCGCGAACCCTCGGCGTCGCCGGTTTGGCGCAGCAGGTTGAAGAGTTGAAAGTGCGGCGCGGCCAGATGAGGAGCCAGCGCGGCGGCCCGTTCGAATTCGCGCCGCGCATCGGCCGTGCGTCCGGCAAGCTTGTAAAGCGACCCGAGGTTGTAATGCGTGATGGGCTCATCCGGCTTCATGCGCGCCATCTGCTCGAACTGACGCTGGGCGCGCTCGTATTCGCCCGCCTTCTTGTACTGGATGCCGAGGTTGAACCATGTGTGGGGGATCGTGGGGCCGGCTTTCTGCGCCTCCTCCAACTCGGCGATGCCTTCGGTGTTGTGGCCGGCGGCGAGCAGGGCGATGCCGAGATTCACCCGGTCGGCGGCAGTGGCCAGCGGATGCCTGGCCGCTTTGCGGAACTCCGCCACGGCCTGCTCGTGCGTGGTGGGGTTCTCGAAGAAGGCTTTGCCCAGGTTGCGGAAGCGGTCGAGAGTTTCGCTCTCAGTAATCGTGGAGGGCGGCGCGCCAGTCTGGCCCGCCGACAGGGCCAGCAGGAGGAGCGCGCCAGCAGCCGCCAGGGCTAGCCGCGGCATCGGCGGACGGCATCCTTCCAGCCGTCGAACAGACTCTCCCTTGTGGTGGCCGTCATGGTGGGTTCGAACACCCGCTCAGCGCGCCAAAACTGTTCGAGCTCGGCGGCGCCGCTCCAGAAGCCGGTGGCGAGCCCGGCGAGGTACGCCGCGCCGAGCGCCGTGGTTTCGATGTCGGTGGGGCGCACGATGGGCTTGCCGAGCAGGTCGGCCTGAAACTGCATGAGGAACTGGTTGGCCGTGGCGCCGCCGTCGACGCGGAGTTCGGTGAGTTCCTGGCCCGAGTCGGCCTCCATCGCCTCGACCAGCTCGCGTGTCTGGTAGGCGATGCTCTCCAGCGCGGCGCGGACAATGTGCGCGCGCGTGGCGCCGCGTGTCAGTCCGCTGATGAGCCCGCGGGCGTGGCCGTCCCAGTGCGGAGCGCCCAGCCCGGTGAAGGCGGGCACGAGATAGACGCCCTCCGAGCCGGGCACGGAAAGCGCCACGGCTTCGCTTTCGGCGGCCGTCGAGAGCAGGCCGAGGCCGTCGCGTAGCCACTGCACGGCGGCGCCCGCGATAAAAACAGCCCCTTCGATGGCGTACTGCGCCTGAGCGCCGGTTTGCGCGGCGCGTGTGGCCAGCAGTTTGTTCGCCGAGACAGGTTGATGCGCGCCCGTGTGCAGCAGGGCGAAGCAGCCGGTGCCGTAAGTGTTCTTTGAGAGGCCGGGGCGGAAACAGGCCTGCCCGAAGAGAGCGGCCTGCTGATCGCCCGCGATGCCGGCGATGGGAATTTCCGCGCCCAGATGTGAGGCGGCGGCCATGCCCGCCACGGCGCTGGACGGTGCGATGCGCGGCAGAATGGCGCGCGGAATGTCGAACAACGCCAGCAACTCGCTGTCCCACTCGCCCGTGCCGATGTTCATCAACATGGTGCGCGAGGCGTTGGTGGCGTCGGTGACGTGCGACGCGCCGCCTGTCAGTTTCCAGATGAGCCAGGTGTCGATATTGCCGAACAGAAGATCGCCCGCCCGCGCGCGTTCGTTCGCGCCGGGAACGTGATCGAGAATCCAGCGGATCTTGCTTGCCGAGAAGTAAGCGTCCACGACGAGCCCGGTTTTGGCGGTAATCGCCGCGCCGGCGCGACCGGCCAGTTCCTGGCAGTAGGCGGCCGTGCGGCGGCACTGCCAGACGATGGCCGGGGCAACCGGCTCTCCCGTGGCGCGGTCCCATACAACCGTGGTTTCGCGCTGGTTCGTAATGCCGATGGCGGCGACGTCCCGGGCGGCCACTCCGGCGCGCTGTAGCGTGCGCCGCGCGGCATCCAACTGTTGCTCCCAGATGCCGAGCGCGCCCTGTTCCACCCAGCCCGCCCGTGGGTAGTGGCATTCGATGGGGTTGGCCTCCATGGCCACGCGGCGGCCTTCGCGGTCGTACAATGCGGCGCGTGCGCTCGTGGTGCCTTCGTCGAGGGAGAGAATGTAGCCGGGCATGGAGGGTATCTGCGAATTATAATGGAAGTCGAACCATGTTCTTCCGCAGAGAGAAACCCCACGTGCCCACCTTTTCCGAGCGCCTCGACCAGGCCAAGGGAGCGGGCTTTTCGGTATCGTCTGGGGCGCAGGGGGCCACGCGCGTCAGCCGCGACGGCATCGCCGCCGACGTGCGCGAAGGCTCCGGCGGCCAGCCGGAGGTGGTGCGGTCTGGCGCCGTGACCGGCGACGAAATCCTCGCCCTGGTGGAGCTTGGCTATCAGTCCGGCTGGCAGAACGCGGCGGGCCAGCGCTACCCCGCGACCGCCGTGCAACTGAAAGCGTTTCATAAATTCACCGAGGATTTGCGCGCGGCCTTCGGGTTGACCAGCCTTTACAACGAGGGGCTGGGCACGGTGAACCGCCTGCACCTGTACGACCGCCTGACCGATCGCGACGTGAAGCGCGAGAAGAAACCCTGGGAAGTGGCGTTCCGCTAAGGGACCGCTTATCCGCCGGCGCGCCGGGCGTCGCCACCCACGTTAGAAAAAGATAGTGTATGGGGGCAAGGAGGTGGACCTTGCTCTCCACAACTCATCCGCGCACACTCAAGCGCAGACTCTTCCTGGCCCGTACAGCCGCTTTCGCCGGTCTCTTTCAATGGACGAAAGGTGTTTCGTCCGCGCAGGGAAACGCCAGCGTGAACCGGAACTCGTCTCCGAGCCAGTTGAAAATCACGGACATGCGTTCGGTGCTGATCGCTTCGAACTACGACTACCCTGTGATCCGCATCGACACCAACCAGGGTGTGTATGGATTGGGCGAGGTGCGCGACGCCGGCCGCGAAGGCACGGCGCTGGTGCTGAAGCCGCACATCGTGGGAAAAAATCCGCTCGCCATCGAGCCGATTCTAGACAGCGTTCGCAACTTCGCCGGCCAGCAGCGGCTGGGCGGCGGGTACAGCGCGCTGGACATGGCGCTGCACGACATTGCCGGGAAGGTGTACGGTGTGCCGGCGTGGCGTCTGGTGGGCTCGAAGTACCGCGACCGCATCCGTATCTACTGTGATACCGACCAGAGCGAGGACCCGGCGGTGTTCGCGGAACGGTTGAAGAAGCGCAAGGAGATGGGGTTCACCTATTTCAAGATGGACCTGGGCACGCGCCTGGTGGCCAAACGGCCCGGCGCCGTGAACACGCGCGGCACGGCGACGGAAAAAGGGCTGGGATACCTGTGCGAGTATGTGCAGGCCGTGCGCGACGCCATCGGGTGGGAAGCGCCTCTCGCCACGGACCATTTCGGACCGCTCGACGTGAACGACAGCATCCGCTACGCGCGGGCTTTCGAGCGCTTCGATCTGGCCTGGGCCGAAGACATGATCCAGGTGGGCCATCTGGGGCCGGGTGGCGATGCGCCGCGGAACTGGCAGGCCTACCGCGAGTTGAAGAACGCCACCGTCACGCCCATCGCCACGGGCGAAAGCCTGTTCGGGCTGGAGGAAGGCTTCCGGGATCTGATCAGCAACCGAGCCGTGGACATCATCCATCCCGATCCGCTCACCTCGGGCGCCATCCGCGAAACCAAGCGCATCGCCGACTATGCCGAGATGCATGGCGTGCAGACGGCCATTCACTTCGCCGGCTCGCCGGTGGGCTGCATGGCCAGCGTGCACATGGCGGCGACGTTGAAAAACATGCTGGCCATGGAAAATCACGCCGTGGACATTCCCTGGTGGGACAGCCTGGTCAGCGGCGCGCCGAAGCCCATTGTGAACCGTGGCTTCATTGCCGTGCCGGACTCGCCTGGCCTGGGCATCGAATTGGATGAGGCCCGCGTGAAAGAGCACATCCGCAAAGGCGGGTACTTCGAACCGACGCCGCAGTACGACGACTTCATCCTCGACCGGTTCCGCCGCGGCGGACCGTACCCGCACGTGGACGAGCACGGCAAACCCGTGGTGAGCCTGTAGCGGGCAATCTCGGGGGCTTGAGGTGATACGATCCCTTCGGATGGAAGAAGGAGGGATGCAAGCCCATGAAACGTAGAAATCTGCTGGGCGGCCTGGCCGCGGGAGCCGTCTCGTCGCTTGCCCAAACGGCGGCGCCGGCGCGGTCCGGCGGCAAGCCGCGCAACGTCATCTTCATCCTTGCCGACGACCACCGCTACGACGCGATGGGATTCTTGAAGGGCCAGGAGTGGCTGGAGACGCCGCACATGGACCGCATGGCGCGCGAGGGCTGCCACTTCCCGAACGCCTTCGTGACGACGGCCCTGTGCAGCCCGAGCCGGGCCTCGGTGCTGACCGGCAAGTATGCCCACCGGCACCGCATCATCGACAACAACACGCCGGTTCCTCCTGGCACTGTGATGTTTCCGCAGCATTTGCAGAAGGCTGGTTATGCGACGGCCTTTATCGGCAAATGGCACATGGGCGGCGAGAGTGACGCTCCGCAGCCGGGCTTCGACCGTTGGGTGAGCTTCCGGGGCCAGGGCACCTACCTGCCCTCGCCGAACGGCCTGAACGTGGATGGGAAGAAGGTGCCGCAAAAGGGATACATCACCGGCGAGCTTACCGATTACGCGCTGGACTGGATCAACGGGCGGAAGAAGGACCAGCCCTATTTCCTCTACCTGTCGCACAAGGCCGTGCACGCGAACTTCGACGTGGAACCCCGCTACCAGGGGAAGTACGCGAACAAGGAGTTCAAGTATCCGGCGACGATGGCGGCCGATGGCGATATGGCGCGTGGACGCCCCATGTGGGTGCGCAACCAGCGCAACTCCTGGCATGGCGTCGAGTATCCGTATCACTCGTCGCTCGACATTGCGCACTTCTACAAACAGTACGCCGAGGCGCTGTGCTCGGTGGACGACAGCATCGGCCGCGTGCTCGACGCGCTGAAGACGCGCGGCGAACTGGATTCGACGCTGGTGATCTACATGGGCGACAACGGCTTCGCCTTTGGCGAGCACGGGCTGATCGACAAGCGCACCGCCTACGAAGAGTCGATGCGCGTTCCTCTGCTGGCGCGCTGTCCGGAACTGTTCGAAGGCGGCCGCACGGCGCGCCCGGTGGTGGCCAACATCGACATCATGCCGACGGTGATGGACGCGATGGGTTTGCAGGCGCCCGCCGGCGGCGACGGGCGGAGCTGGCTGCCGGTGGCTCGCGGAGAGACTCCTTCGAACTGGCGCAAGGAGTTGCTCTACGAATACTACTGGGAGCGGAACTTCCCGCAGACCCCCACCATGCACGCTCTTCGCGGCGACCGCTTCAAGTTCATCCGCTACCACGGCATCTGGGACTCCGACGAGCTGTATGATCTGCAGGCCGACCCGCTCGAATCGAACAACCTCATCTATAGCGCGACGCACCAGCCGGTGATCCAACAGATGCGCAACCGGCTGTTCGAGATCCTGGAGGAAACCGGCGGCATGCAGATGCCGATCTGGCCGGACCGCGGTTCCTCCCAGAACCTGCGCAACCCGAAAGGCTCGCACGCCGCTGATTTTCCCGAGGAGTTGCGCCGCCTGCCCAAACGGCCCGCGACGCACCAGTAGCGGCGCTCAGGCGAGGGCGGCGCGGCAATACGCCACGCACTTTTTCACCTCGGCAAGCACGTTGGAACCGGCCGGCGTTTCGTATTCGTACTCGATGCTGCCGGGAAACTTGTAGCCCTTGCGGCGCATGGTTTGCAAAATCTCCTTCAGGGGCGTGCCGCCCTGTCCCCACGGCATGTTGGCCCCGCCGCGCCCGGCCTCGGGCGCCTTGCGGTCCTTCAAATGCAAACTGGCGATGCGCGAGTGGTACTTCTCGATGATGGGCACGGGCGATTCCCCTGTGACGCCGTAGTAGTGGCCCACGTCGAGATTCAGCGCCGTGTACGGGGAGGCGGCCAGCACCTTGTCGAACATCGACGAGCCGCCCTGTCCGTGGGTGTGAAACGCGATGGCGATCTTCCGTTTGGCGGCGAAGCCGGCCACGCGCTCCAGCAGCCGGCCGTCGGCGGGCAGCTCCATGGTGAGGTGGTTGGCGCCCAGTGTTTCGGCGGCGTTCCAGATGTACTCATACTCGGCGTCGGGCATCTCCAGCGTGGGAGGCAGCTTGAAGGCGTAGATGCGCACACCCGCGTCGTTGTACATCTTGCGGAACGCTTTGAACCGGTCCATGGAGACCGAGGCGCGCCACTGTGAAAGCGCTTCGGCGGCCTTGCGGCGCTCGGCGATCATTTCGGGAGTGGGCGCCGTTTTCTGGCCACCCTTGGCCATGCCGGCTCCCCCGGGACGCGGCGCGGCGGGCGGCGCTCCGGCAAAAATCTCCGCGACGCCGCTCATCAGCTCGATGCCGCTGACGCCGCATTCCACGCAGTACTTCAGCGTTTCCTCCGCGCTGTTGGCGCCGGGCAACGAGCGGAAGCTGTAGGTGATGACGCCGATGTTGACGCCGTGGATGGTGGAGTTGGGCTTGGCCGCGTGCGCCGCCAGGGGCATTGCGGCCGCCGCGGCGCGGGTGAAGTCTCTGCGAGTAAGCGTCATGAAGGCCTCCTGGGCTGGGACCATGATAGTGGAGTCCCGCGCCGGGCCGCCGCTCCCGTAGACTAACCGTGATGAGCCACACGATTCTCGATTCCGGCGATCCGTCCCTGTTCGACGTCCGCACACGGCAGGCGGGCCCCTCCGGCGCGCTGCCGGTGACGCCGGAGATGCTGATTCACGGCCCCTCGGGCGATCTCTTCGGCTGGACCCAGGATGTGGGCATGGGGTGGAACCCTTCGTTGCTGGGCGGGCCGGAGGTGCTGATTCTCTCCACGCACGGCGGCGTGCGCGCGCCCGACGGCAGGCCCGTGGCGCTGGGGTATCACACGGGACACTGGGAGGTTGGGCTGCTCGTGGAGGAGGCGGCGCGCGAGGTGGCCGCGGCGCGTGGCGTGCCCTTCGCGGGCGCCTGCACAGACCCGTGCGATGGACGCACGCAGGGTACGCCCGGCATGTACGATTCGCTGCCTTACCGCAACGACGCGGCCCAGGTGTTCCGGCGTCTGATCCGATCTCTGCCCACGCGTACCGCCGTGCTGGGCGCGGCCACCTGCGACAAGGGGCTGCCGTCGATGATGATGGCGCTGGCGGGCACCCCCGGTTTGCCATCCGTGCTGATGCCGGGCGGCGTTACGCTGGGGCCCGAGGAGGGCGAGGACGCGGGCAAGGTGCAGTCGCTGGGGGCTCGCTTTGCCCACGGCGAGATCACGCTCGACTATGCCGCCGAGATGGGCTGCCGGTCGTGCGCCTCACCGGGCGGCGGATGCCAGTTTCTCGGCACGGCGGCCACCTCCCAGGTGGTGGCCGAGGCACTGGGCATGACACTGCCTCACGCGGCGCTGGCCCCCTCCGGGCTGCCCATCTGGCTCGACATGGCGCGGCGTTCGGCGCGCGCCGTGCTTGCGATGGCCCGTAGCGGCGCGACGATGGGCGGCGTGCTGTCGGAAAAGTCGGTGCACAACGCCATGGTTGTGCATGCCGCCTTCGGCGGCTCCACGAATCTGATTCTGCACCTGCCGGCCACGGCGCACGCGGCGGGTTTGCGGCGGCCCCAGGTGGCCGACTGGACGCGCGTGAACCGGCTGGCGCCGCGCCTGGTGGACGTTCTGCCGAATGGCCCGCGGGGCTACATCACGGCGCAGGTATTCCTGGCGGGCGGCGTGCCTGAGGTAATGTTGCACCTGCGCCGGATGGGTCTTCTCGAATTGGACGCGCTGACGGTGGCCGGTCTGACCTGGGGCGAGGCGCTGGACTGGTGGGAGCAGAGCGAACGCCGCGTGGCGCTGCGCAAACAGTTGCGCGAGCGCGATGGCATCGACCCGGACGTGGTGATCATGAATCCGGACGCGGCCCGGCGCGCCGGACTCACCTCCACCGTGTGCTTCCCGGTGGGCGATCTCGCGCCCGAGGGCAGCGTGGTGAAAGCCACGGCGATTGATCCGGCCGTCGTCGATGCCGATGGCGTCTACCGCAAGCGCGGACCGGCGCGCGTGTTCACCACGGAGAAGTCGGCCATCGCGGCGATCAAAAGCACGGGTCCTGAAGCCGTGAAGGCGGGCGACGTCGTGGTGTTGATGTGCCGCGGCCCTTTGGGCTCGGGCATGGAGGAGACCTATCAGATCACGGCGGCGCTGAAACACCTGCCGTTTGGCAAACAGGTGGCCCTGATCACCGACGCGCGTTTCAGCGGCGTCTCGACCGGAGCGTGCATTGGTCACGTTTCCCCCGAGGCGCTGGCCGGAGGGCCCATCGGCAAGCTGCGCGACGGCGACCCCATCGAGATCACCATCGACCGCAACACTCTGGAAGCCTCGATCCGCTTTGGCGGCGACGCGGCCGGGTTCGCCTCCCGGCCGCCGCGCGACGACCTGCGGGCCGATGAGTTGCTGCCCGCCGATACGCGCCTGTGGGCGGCGCTGCAGGATGCCAGCGGCGGACCGTGGGGCGGGTGCGTGTTCGACGTGGACCGCATTGTGGAGTTGCTGCGCGAAGGGAGAGAAGCACTGCGCCGGAAGCAGGACGCCGCGCCATGACGCGCACGCTGTGCTGGCTGTGGATCGCCGCCGCGTGGCCGCTGGCGGCCGGCGAGTATGAGCGGCGCGTGGAAGCCGTCACCCGTACGCCCGGGTTTGCCGCGCTGTGGGATTTCGTGAAGCGTGACGGAGGGCGGTTCGAAGCCCACAAAGCCAAGAGCGAAACCGCCGACCTGCGTCTGGACGCCGCAAACTTCGTGCTCGATTACTGGGGCGAGGGGCGTGAAGCCACCTATGACGATTTCCCGCTTGTGGGCGAAGGTCCGTTCGGGCAGGCCGTGCGGTTCCGCAAAGAGACCGGCGCCGATTTCCGGCCCGTGCTGCTGGTTCCGCGGGAAAGGCTGCACGGATCGGCCATCGACGTGAAGGGGCCGGGGCGCAGCGTCTCGATGGTGGTGTGGCTGCGCCTCGAGGACGGCAACCACGCCATTGCCGGCATCTGGCATGAGGGCACCGACCTGAAGGACGCGGCGGGCGCGGCCAAGCGTGTGGAACAGGGCCGCCGCCAGTACGCTTTGTTCGCGGGCCTGGCGGCCAACAACGGCGCGGTGGCGGCTCACGTCAGCGAGAACGGCGGCAGGTCGTTCGGGGACAAATACGCGCGCAACATTTCCGTTACCCGCCGCCGGATGACAGGCGGCTGGGATGTTGCCGCATTCTCCTTCGACAACCAGCGGAACACAGTCACCTCCTACCTGAACGGAGAGGCGGAGGACTACTGGATCGACTCGCCGGAGCGGCATCCGTTCTTCCAATGGCCGGCGCGCGGCTGGTTACAGGCGCAACTGGCGGCCACTCCGGGACGGCAACCAGGCGAGGATCCGGACTTTCCGCGCGATCAACTCTACGCGCCGCCCGAAGGCAAGCCTCTGGAGCGCACGCTCATCTCGGAGAGCGCATCCGGGCGCGTGGAACTGCACCGTTTCGCCTTCACGAAGGTGCGCGTAACGCTGCGGCGCGACCGGCGCGGACGCTGGCGCGGCGTGGAGAAGCGGGAACTGGTGAGCCTTCGGGTGAACCCGTTCTGGTTTGGTCACGACCTGTACTCGCCGCCCGGCCCGGACGCCGGCGGTCCGTTTACGATCGGCCGCGTGATTCACAGCGGGCGCAACGCGGGCATCACCGGCGAGATTGGCGGCGTGGCGGTATTTGGCCGCGCGCTGGATGCCTCGCGGATGCGGCGGCTGGCGTCGGTGGCCGCCGGCGGACCCATTCGCGCGGACCGGTAAACAAGCGCCACCATCCGTTACCATAGAATCATCCACACCGATTACCCGGCACACACGCCGGGTCTGCGAACCACATGGACCTTTCGACAGTCGATTTGAAGAAGACGGTGAACCTGCCGCAAACCGGGTTCCCCATGAAGGCGAATCTTCCGCAGGCCGAGCCGAAGACCCTGGCGCATTGGGACGCCATCGGCCTGTACGGCCTGATTCGCCGCGCCCGCGCCGGCCGCCCGCGCTTCGTGCTGCACGACGGACCGCCGTACGCCAACGGCAACATCCACCTGGGTCACGCGTTCAACAAAATCCTGAAGGACTTCGTGGTGAAGTCGCGCTCCATGGCCGGCTTTGATTCCCCCTATGTGCCGGGCTGGGATTGCCACGGACTGCCCATCGAAATCAAGGTCGATAGTGAACTGGGCAAGAAAAAGGCTTCCATGACCGCCGTGGAGATCCGCCAGGAATGCCGCAAGTACGCCGAGAAGTACGTCGGCCTGCAGATGAAGGACTTCATCCGCCTGGGCGTGCTCGGCGACTGGCAGAACGCCTACCGCACGATGGAGGCCCGGTACCAGGCGGCCATCGCGCGCGCTTTTGTCGGCTTTCTCGACCGCGGCTATGTGTATAAGGGCTTGAAGCCGGTGAACTGGTGCATGCGCGACCGGACGGCGCTGGCCGAGGCCGAGGTCGAGTATGAAAATCACCAGAGCCCGTCCATCTGGGTGCGCTTCCGGTTGACTTCGGATGCCGCGGCCATCGATCCCGCTCTGCAAGGCCGCACCGTGTACGGCCTCATCTGGACCACAACGCCCTGGACCATTCCGGCCAACCTGGCCATCGCCTACCATCCCAAGTTCGACTATTCCGCCGTGGAGGTGAACGGCGAGGTCTATCTGGTTGCCTCCGAGCTGCTGGCGGCCACGGCGAACGCCGTGGGCTGGGCCGAACCGAAGGTGCTGGCGCGCTTCGCCGGAGCCAGACTCGAGGGGGCCGTCTTCCGCCATCCTTTCCTGGCCCGCGATTCGAAGGGGATTCTCGGCGCTCATGTGACGCTGGAAGCGGGCACGGGCGCCGTACACACCGCGCCGGGCCACGGCCATGAAGACTACGTCGTGGGCTTGCAGTATGGCCTGCCCGTGTACTGTCCTGTGGATCCCGCCGGACGCCTGTTCCAGGCCGGTGGCGTCGAAGGCGATCTGCCGGAGGAACTGCTCGGCAAGACCGTGTGGGAGGCCAATCCCCTGGTGATCGAGATTCTCGGCCGCTCGGGCGCCCTGCTGGGCCAGAAGCTCATCGAGCACAGCTATCCCCACTGCTGGCGCTGCCACAAGCCCACCATCTTCCGGGGCACGGAACAGTGGTTCATCGCCATGGATCACGACGGCTACCGGGAACGCGCCATGCAGGCGATTCGCGGCGTGAAATGGCTGCCCGGGTGGGGTGAGGAGCGCATCGGCAACATGGTGTCCACGCGGCCGGACTGGTGCATCTCGCGCCAGCGCGTCTGGGGTGTGCCCATCGTCGTGTTTTCCTGCGCCGGGTGCGGAGAAAAACTCACCGATGCGAAGATCCTCCACAAGGTGGTCGATCTGTTCGAGGAGCACACTGCCGACATCTGGTATGCGCGCCAGGCCGCGGAGCTTTTGCCGGTGGGAACCCGCTGCGCCCACTGCGGCGGCGCGGAGTTCACGAAGGAAAACGACATTCTCGACGTGTGGTTCGACTCGGGCTCCAGCCATCTCGCCGTCCTGAATGACCGCTATGGCCTGGAATGGCCCAGCGATTTTTATCTGGAAGGCGGCGATCAGTACCGCGGCTGGTTTCAAAGCTCCCTGCTGATTGGCGTGGGATTGAAGGGCGGCTCGCCTTACCGTGGCGCGGCCACCAGCGGCTGGACGCTCGACGGCGAAGGCCGCGCCATGTCGAAGTCGCTCGGCAACGTCATCGAGCCGCAGGAGATCATTTCGAAATATGGCGCCGAGGTGCTGCGCCTGTGGGTGTCGAGCGTTGAGTTCTGGGTGGACGTGAAGCTGACCGAAACCGTGCTGACCCGGCTCAGCGAGGCCTACCGCAAGCTGCGCAATACCTTTCGCTACGCGCTCGGCAACCTGCACGATTTCGACCCCGTGGCTGACGCCATGCCCGTCTCCGCGCTCTCCGGCATCGACCAGTGGATCCTCATCCGGACCGAATCCCTGGTGGAGCAGTGCCGTAAGCACTACGACGACTACGCTTTCCACCGCGTCTACCAGGCCTTGTACAACTTCGCCACGGTGGACCTGAGTTCGCTCTACTTCGACATTCTGAAGGACCGCCTCTACACGAGCGCCCCGCGCTCGAAGGCCCGGCGCAGCGCGCAAACGGCGCTCTACCGCGTGCAGCATGCCCTGGCGCGGCTGCTGGCCCCCTTGATGAGCTTCACCAGTGACGAGGTTTGGGGCTACATGCGGCGGCTGCCGGAGGATCCCGAAAGCGTCCATATGACGCTGTTTCCCGAGCCCGGCGAGGTGAGCCGCGGGATGGACGAGGCCGGGCGAGCGCTGGCCGCCCAGTATGAACGCCTGATGGCGGTGCGCGAAACCGTATTGAAGCCGCTCGAAATCGCCCGCGCCGACAAGTTCATCAAGGCGAGCCTGGAAGCCAAGGTGGTGCTGCGGGCCGGCGCGGATCTGCTGCCGCTGCTCGAGGCGTTCGAAGCCGAGCTGCCCTCCCTGTTCATCACCTCGCAGGTGGACCTGCTGGGCCACTCGGAAGCCGAGCTGTCCGTGGAGATTCACAAAGCCGAAGGAGTGAAGTGCGAGCGCTGCTGGAAGTACACGATGGACGTGGGGCGGCAGCCCGCGCTGCCCACCGTGTGCGGCGCGTGCGCTCAGGCTGTGGAGGAGGGCTGGGGCGGGGAGGTCCCTCCCGCGTGATGCCGCCCGGCCCGTGGCGCCGCTGGTGTGGGCCGCTGGCGGCTCTGGCCGTCGTGGCCGCCGACCGCGCCTCGAAGCTGTGCGTCGCCTCATCGCTTGAGCTGTGGAGCAGCCGCACCGTTGTCCCCGGTTTTTTTGATCTCGTCCATTCCCGGAACCGGGGCATGGCCTTCGGACTGTTGAACGACGGCGCCACGCACGCCACGCGCCTGCTTCTGATCGCCGCCAGCATCGCCGTGCTCGCCTTCCTGGCGCAACTCACGCTGCGCGCCTGGCGCGATACCGGCGATGCCGTCCCCATGCCGCTCTTTCTGGTCCTCGGCGGCGCCACAGGCAACTTGTGGGACCGCGTCCAACACGGCTACGTCGTGGACTTCCTCGATTTTCACCTCGCCGGATGGTCTTGGCCGGCCTTCAACGTAGCCGACTCGGCCATCACCATCGGCGCGCTCTGGCTGCTGTGGGAGATGTGGCGTCCCGGCCGGACCACGGCGGAAAAGCGGAGCTGACGTGTTTCCCAAGCTGATCTCGCTGCCCTCCGGTTTCTTCCTGCCCACCTACGGCGTGCTGGTGGCGGCGGCGTTTCTGGTGGCCGTCGCCCTCACCGGACGCCTGGCGCGGCGCGCCGGGTTGAACGCCGACGACGTGACCGGACTGGGCATCAACGCCGCCATCGCCGGCCTGCTCGGCGCCAAACTCTGGATGGTGGTGCAGGACGCCGAAGTGTATCTGAACCGTCCTTCGGAGCTGTTCTCGCTGGCCACATTACAATCCGGCGGCGTCTTCTTCGGCGGACTGATCGCCGCCGTGGCCGTGGCCGGCTGGACGCTGCACCGGAAGAAATTGCCCCTCCGCCCGACGCTGGACGCCTTCGCCCCCGGCATCGCCCTGGGACATGCCATCGGGCGGATGGGCTGCTTTGCCGCCGGATGCTGCTGGGGCGACCGTTGCGACCGCGCCTGGGCCGTCACCTTCCGCAGCCGCGACGCCGCCGAGTTGACCGGCGTGCCGCTGGACATCCCCCTGCATCCCACGCAGCTTTATGAGTCGTTCGGCCAACTGGCGCTCTTCGTCATTCTGTGGTTCCTCTATGCCCGGCGCCTGCGCGGCGGGCTGGCCGCCGGGCAGGTGTTTGGTGTGTATCTGATCGGGGCCGGGCTGGAACGTTTCCTGGTCGAGTTCTTCCGGGCGCATGAGTCGGCGCCGCCTTTGGGAGGACCGCTGACCGTGGCGCAGTGGGTGGCTCTCGGACTCTTCTTCGTGGCGTTCTGGCTGATGAGGCGTTCTCCTGAAGCCGGTCCATCGGGGAAAACCTCGAAGACGCCCTTAGTTGGTACCTAGATCGCAACAGGTATCTGAGGTAAACCGGAGTCCTGTTTCAGGCGTTCCCGCGCCGCCGTCGCGGTATCTTCCGGCCTCCGTTCACAACGTATCTTCGATGGGTTTGACGCCGGGCTCTCCGTACAATCGAGCTACGGAGCCGGAAGCGGCTCGGGACTCCACCCATACCGATGCCTGAACAGCCGGAACAACACGGAAACGACGGGTGCTGCAAGCACTGCGGGGCGCGCCTCAGCCTGGTGAAGAGGATGTCGCGGCAGGAGTTCTGCAGCGGCGAGCATCGCGAGGAGTACTTCCGCTCGCATGGCGACGCGGCGCTCGGCCGTCTGCGGGAAGCCGGCAAGCCGAAGCCCTCGAGCGTGCCGGGACTGGGCGCCAAGCCGGCGGGCTCGATCCTGGGTCTGTCGCAGCCGCCCGCTTCGCAGGAGCCGCCTGCGCGCGCCGCTCAACCCGAATCGCCGTCCTTGGCCGCGCCGGTTCGCCAAGCTCAACCGCCCGCTCCGGAACCACAGGTTCGAACGAGTCCCGCCAGTACGCGCGCCGCCAGGCCATCTGCCTCCACGCCATCTGCCTCCGCGCTGCCTGCCTCCACGCCGCCGGTGACCACGATGGCGCTGGCGAGGACCAGACAACGCCCAGCGGCCGCCCGGAATGCGAATCCCGATGCGGCTCTCAGCCGTTTGATGGAAGGCAGTCCGGCGCAAGCGCCGCCTTTGGCTCGAGCGCCCATGCGGTTCAACACCCGCATGATGGCGGCGCAGGAGGAACCGGAAACGGTGATGGCGGCGCCACCCGCGCCGGTTGCTGCTCCGGCGCCGGCGCCTCAGCCAGCTCCCGCCGGGCCGGCTACCGCTTCGTCCCCCACCACCGGGACAGCCGCGGCCCAGCCAGCGCCAGTTCCAGCAGCAGGGCCCACCCCCACGCCAGTCTCGACGAGCAGTGATACTCCTGAGACGGAGACCGTTACGGTGGAGCGCCGGGGCGCGCGCCCGCCCGCTTCTTTTGTCCTGACGGGGCAACTGGCCCATGGGCCGCGCTCCCCGCGCCCTGAACAGGACGTGGACTTGGAGCCGTTGGGCGGCGCGCAACTGGCTCTGCCCGCCAGCAAGCTGGACGCCGGCGCGGGCGGCATGTTGAAGATCGACGGCGCCCGCATCCCCGGCACGGTGGATCAGGTGCGCCCGGTGGCGGGCGACCTGATGACCATTCTCGTCGTCCGGGCCACGCCTTCGCTGCTGCCGGGCATGATGGAGGCCCCCACTGGACCCTCCATCGAGCCGCATGACTGGCGCGAGTTCGCCGAGCTGGTCCGCCAGCGCATTCGTGAGCAGGATGGGCCCGATCCGGCCTGGCTGGCCGAGATGGACGGCCCCGGCGCGCGCGACTGCGAGAGCCGCTTTGTCCAGGCCCTGTTTGGATCGGACCGTTACTGGCCCAATCCGAAAACGTATATCGTCTATCCGACGCGCGAACTGGTGCGCCGGCCGCTGCTGCAGCACGCCGATCTGCCCGTGGAGCAGGATACGGTGCCGCTGCTGGTAAGCCGCGCCCATGAAGCCGCTCATCGCCGCGTCATGGCGGAATGGAACCCGGGCGAGACCGAGCCGCTGGCGCCTCATGCCGGCGCCGCGCCACCTCCGCTGGCGCCGTCCCCACTTGTGCCGAAGCCGGGCGCTCCCGTGACGCGGCAGAACGCAGCCGAACCGGTGGGGATCCAGGGTCCCGCGCCGTTGCCGCGGACAGACCGCTTTGCCGCTCCCCCGCGTGTGGCCGCCGCCCCGTCCGATGCGGCGGTCTCTCCACCGCCCTCTCCCGTACTGCCCGTCTCGGGCGTGGCGAGAGGAGCGAGGCCGGGGGGCGGACTGGCGGCGCCGGGACTCACGCCAGACAGTGTGCCGTTGCCGGGCTACGTCCTGGGGCCGCAGACGGGCTACCAGGGTGGCGGGACCTACGCGGCGGGGAGCGGGTTTACCGGCGGAATCGTCCTGCCGCGCTTCGGCATGCGCATGGTGACGGCCGAGAGCCGCCCGCTGGTGGTGCTGCACAGGCAGCCTCCGGTGGCCAGGATGGTGACGCTCGCAGTGGACTCGGCCGACAGGCCCGCAGCTCTGGCGCCGGCCCCGCCGCTGTTGCACGACGCGACGCAGCCGGAGATCCGGCAGGCTCCGTCGGGCCGCGCGGTGGGCCGTCTGCGGGTCTCCCTGCGGCTGCCTTCGCTGCTGGCTCTGGATGGCAATGAGCGGGACTGTGGTTTCCCTTTGCGGGCCGATGAGGAGAGTTTGACGCTGTGCGCGGCGGCCCCGGTAGTGGCCGTGCCCTCGCAACCGGTTCGCATACGCCGGGCCCATGTGCCTGTGCTGCGGACGGCTGTGCGGCTCAAGGGTGCTGACCGGACGGCCGAACTTTTCTTTGCCCCGGCCCCTGCAGAGTTTGTCGCGACGGTCGATCAATGGAGTGGGCTGTAATGTGGCGGCCCGCGCCAGTACGGGAACGGTAGGAGCGGACGTGAAAGCGGCGATACGCCAGGTGATTCCGATCAACTCGGGCTCCGGAGACTCCGGAACTCTGGTTGAGGATCTGCGTTCGCGCCTGCGGGGCGGAGAAAAGACGGTTCAGTTGTTCGCCGCGCTCGCCGGAGAGAGCATGGCCGGGGAGAAGTGGTCCGAGGCCGCCGCCATGTGGGAGCAGTTACTTGAACTGGACCGGCAGTCGGGAGAGGGCTGGGCCGGTCTGGGGCAGGCCCGGCTCGCGTTGGGTTCGCCTTCGGCGGCGCTGCGCGCGTTCGACGAAAGCCTGCGTCTGCTGCCTTCTTATGAGGCGGCGCTGCGGGGCAAGGCCGAGACCATGGGGATCCTGGAACGGGATTCGGTGGACTCCATGCTGAACCTCTGGCAGGCTACGCGGCCCGATCTGCCGGCGCAGGAGACGGACGCCTTGGCTGCGGAAGCCGGAGAGGCCGCCGATGGCGGAGGAGACAGGGACACAGGGGACATTCTGTCCATGGTGGAAGCCGCCCTGGCGCCCCTTGAGGAAGGCTTGGCGGCGGCCGCCCTGGCCGTGGGTGACTGGCGCAGCGTCGTCCGGCACTGCCGGCGGCTGGTGGAAGCGCGGCCCACCCATTTTGAAGCGTGGTACAACCTGGGGATTGCCTACCAGCAGACCAGCGAAGCCGCGGAGGCCGAGGCTGCCTTCCGGCAGGCTGTGGAACTGAGGCCGGACTCCACCGATGCCCTGCTGAACCTGGGGACGGTTTTACAGATGAATGGACGGGAAGACGAGGCGCGCCCGTACTATGAGCGAGCTGTGGAGCTGTCGCCAGGGTGCGTTCCGGCTCTGTGGAACCTCGGGTTGCTCTTGGAACGCTCGTCAGAAACACCTGCCGCGGCCCGTGCGTACGAACGGATCACGGCGGTCGAGCCCGCGCATGCCGAGGCGTGGTTCCGGCTGGGATACTGCCGGTTGCATGACGGCGAGTGGACGGAGGCGGCCGGGGCCCTGGCGCGATTCCGTGAACTGGAGCCGGAAAGCTGGGAAGGGGCCATGAATCTGGCCCTGGCCTACCACCGGATGGGACGCTACCCGGAAGCGATTCAGTTGTTTGAATCTGTGCTGGCGGCGCAACCCGACAACCTGGGCGCGCTGCAGGGACTGGGGCTGTCCGCCGCCGGCGCGGGACGCATCGAGGTGGTGGTGGGAGTCCGCAAACGGTTGTCGCAAGCCCGCGTGCCCAGCGCCGGGCTTACGTTTCAGGTGGCGCGTTGGCTGGAGGAGAAGGGCCGCCGCGAGGATGCGATTCGCGTCTATTGCGACGCGCTCAAGGAACAACCGGTGTTCCCCGAGGCGCTGCTGAACCTGGGGCATCTGCTGGCCGCCGAGGGTAAGACGGCCGAGGCGGGAGAATGCTGGCGCCGGGCGTTGTCGCTGCGCCCGGAACTGGCGGCCGGGTACTTCGACGGGATGGAGTAGCCGGGACGGGCAAGCGGCGGGATGGGCTCGGGGGAACCCCTGGGTGGTGCTAGGTGAGATGCCGTGGCGATTCCAGAGGCTTGCCTCATTGGCCTGGAGCGTGGCCGCGGGTAGGGTGGAAGGTGCGAAGGACTCTCGCCGCGAGGCGGGTGGTTTCGGAGACAGGTTGGGAATTCAATTCGGAGAGCCATTCGGAGAG
Source organism: Bryobacterales bacterium (assembly GCA_020847045.1). Lineage (GTDB taxonomy): Bacteria > Acidobacteriota > Terriglobia > Bryobacterales > Bryobacteraceae > JAFLBB01. The sequence goes on from JADLCT010000014.1 coordinate 36,221, forward strand.
CCATGATGAGAGCCAGGAGCCGGAAACAAAGGGGCAACGCTTTTCTCGAGATGGCATTCGTCATCCTGCCTCTGTTCGCCATCCTGTTTGCGATTACCGACTTCGGCTTCGCCATCTTCATCAAGAACACCTTCATGCACGCCGTCCGCGAGGGCGTCCGGTTTGCGGTGACCTACCGGACCTTTGGCGGCTATGGCCATGACGACTCGATCAAGCACGTCGTCCAGAGCCAGGCCATGGGCATGCTGGGGGGGAGCGCGAACTATGGCAAGATCCACGTCCGCTACTACAACCCGGCCACCTTCGCGGAGGTGCCGGAGAACAATCCAGGCAACATCGTCGAGGTGTCGGTAGAGAACTTCTCCTGGGGCTGGATGGCCCCGTTGTGGCGAACTTCGACGCCATTGAACATCTCGGCGCGGTCATCGGACCGCATGGAGTCGCTGCCGGGAGGGATTTCGCCGCCGCCCCGCTAGCTGGTGAAGCACGCCGGGCGAGCGGAGAGCGGATGGGAGCGGCCAGAAGGAGCATGACGATGACGAGAACGCGGATGCACAACAGGCGGCGCAAGGGCAATTCAATCGTGGAATTCGCGCTTGTCTCGGTGTTTCTGGTGCCGCTGCTGTTGGGCACGGTGAACGTGGGCCTGACGCTGGGGCGCAGCATTCAGGTGAACCAGGTGTGCCGGGACGCCGGACACATGTATGTCCGCCAGGTGGACTTCAGCAAGCCGCAGAATCAGAACGTGATTCAGCGGCTGGGAGAAAACATCGGCCTGAATGTAAACAGTCCAAACGCAAGCAAGGGTGTGGTTGTCCTTACCAGGATCCTGTACATGGGCCAGACCGAGTGCGCAGGGGCAGGACTCACCATCACCAACTGCCCGAACTATCATCAACCGGTGATCACGCAGCGGATTGTGATGGGCAAGTCCTCCCTGCGAGCCAGTGATTTTGGCAGTCCCACTCCCGCGCTGATTGGATCGGACGGCAACATTCAGCCGATCGACTACGCCAAACTCAGCTCCTGCCGCGCCAGCATGATCGCCACGCTGCTCCAGATGACCGATGGCGACCAGGCCTACATCGCCGAAACCTACTTCGAAGCGCCGGAATGGAAGTTCCCCGGTTCGTATGAGTTGACGGGAACCTACTCGCGCGCGATCTACTGATCCGGCTGGTTTTTCATGGCGGCTGCCGCACCTGTATAGGGAAACCGGGCCGAAGGCTTGCCGTGAAAGATCCTGTCTCCCGCCGGCGTCGGCAACGTGAAGCCTTCCACGGCGACTTCCACCATGGGCGGAGCGCCCGCCTCACGCACCAGTTCCACGCGAATATTCGACTCGCGGAGTCCGGGCAGCCGGCCTGACGCGCAGGGCCCCGGCTTGCCGCAGATGGCCTGCCTCCGGACGGCCTGCTTCCAAGCCTCTTCCCCTTCTCCGAGCGGAGCCGTTGCGCCAAACCGGGCCGCGGCATCCACCATCGTATGGAGTGTATCCACCTGGTAGACGCCCCAGGCGTATCGTCCGGCCATCACGGCCAAAGGAGCCAGCACGGCCAGTACGAGCGCCGCTTCCAGAAGCGCGCTGCCTCGGCGGCCCGTGCGGCCTCGCCGGTGAGCCGGATTACCGCACAAGAGACGCCGCATAGAATCCCGTTTCGCCCGCGCCGCGCCGCGTGCTCCCCAGCATGTAGGCGCCGGCGTATTCGGCGCAGAACGCATCGTCGCCCTGTTCGTGGTACTCAGTGGCGGGCAGCAGGAAGAAGCCGCCCACCTGGAGAATCCGGTAGCCGGGGAAGCCGCTGTGAATGGGAACGGCCACCAGGCGCCGCCCGTTGCCTTCGCCCCGGCGCACATAGTCGTCATAGCTCGCCGCGCCATAGTCGCGGTCCTGACCGATCCGTTCGGCCAGAGCGGCGGCTTCGAAATGACGGATTCCGGCGGGAAACGTGAGCGGATCGCCGATGCGCCTGACCGTGGACTGGTAATCGGTGAGGATCGCCCGCCGGATGTTACTCGCCGAAACCATCTCGATGAATCCCGCGCCCTTCATCTGGTTGGCCGTGGCGCGAGCGATGATCTCCTGGCTTTCGTCGCCAGGGCAGACGTTATGAGCGGCCGGCGAGGGCGTGTCCGGCCATCGCAGCGTGTAGCGTTCGCCACGCCGGAGCCCGAAATCCGGACCCTGCTCCGAATGCGCCAACACGGCGTAGGGGAACAGGCCCGCTTCAAACTGTGTCCGCCGGTTCTGCTGGGCAGTCGCTCCGGCCCAGGCGTGCGAACGCTTCTGGGGCACAAAGGTCCGAAGCAGAGTGAACGGGACGTATGTGGTGCACACTACGCGCGCAAATCGTTGATTCGCCGCCGATGCAGGATGCTCCTGGAAGCCGCCGCGCGCGGTGGCGGAAAACTCCACGCGCAGTCCCGACGAGGGACTGCCGTCCGGACTGGCCAGCCGCGCCGCCTGCGCCGCCGCTTCCCTCGCACGCTCCAGTCCCTCCACGGTTCCGTCGAGCATACTGACGGCCGACAACGCCGCGGCGTCAGCACGCAATTGCGCCGTGCTTCGGGCAAAGTAAAGCCGTGACAGATCGAACACCGCCGACAAGGCCATGCCGGCCAGCACCAGCAGCAACGAGGCCAGTACAAGCACCGACCCCCGGCGGTCCTTCGCCAGTCTTCGGATGTAAACCGTTAGTTTCACGGGCGCCAACAATCCGGCCTGCCGGTTTACCGGCATCCTTTCTCCATCGGCACAAACACCGGATCCCTACACCCCGCCGGGGAACTCCGGCGGGAGAAGGTGCGGCATCGTCTCCGGTTGGGCCGGGAAGCTTACGCGAGGGCCTTTTTCACCAGTTCTCCATGCACATCCGTCAAACGGAACCAGCGGCCCTGGAACTTATACGTCAGCCGCGTGTGGTCGATGCCCAGGCAGTGCAGCAGGGTGGCCTGGATGTCGTGGACATGCACGGGGTCCTCTTCTATGTTGTAGCAGTAATCGTCGGTCCTGCCGAGAACCATGCCTGGTTTAATGCCGCCGCCGGCCATCCACATGCTGAAACAGCGCGGATGGTGGTCGCGGCCATAGTTGGTGGAGGTGAGCTTGCCCTGGCAGTAGATGGTGCGTCCGAACTCTCCGCCCCAAACGACGAGCGTCTGGTCCAGCAATCCGCGCTGCTTCAGGTCCTGAATCAGGGCGGCCGAAGGCTGGTCGGTCGCGCGGGCCTGCAGGGCGAGGTCGCGTGGCAGGTCGTTGTGCTGGTCCCAGCCCCGCTTGTAGAGCTGGACGAAACGGACGCCGCGTTCCACCAGGCGGCGGGCCAGAAGGCAGTGGGAGGCGTAGCTGCCGGGCTTGCGCGCCTCGGGACCGTACATGTCGATGGTGGCCTGCGATTCCTTGGACAGGTCCATCAACTCGGGCACCGACGCCTGCATGCGGTAGGCCATCTCGTACTGGCCGATGCGCGTTTCGATCTCAGGGTCGGCGAACGACTCGGCCTTCAGCTTGTTCAGTTTCTGCACGGCGTCCAACATGCGGCGGCGATTGGCGCGGTCCACGCCGGGCGGATCATTCAGGTAGAGCACCGGGTCCGCGCCGGCGCGAAACTGGACACCCTGGTAGGAAGAAGGCAGGAAGCCGGCCGACCAAAGACGTGAAAAAAGCGGCTGGTCCACATTCAACCCCGAGGTTTGGCTGACCAGCACGACAAAAGCCGGCAAGTTTTCGTTCTCGCTGCCCAGGCCGTAACTCACCCAGGAACCGATCGAGGGGCGGCCCGGCTGCTGGAAGCCGGTCTGGATAAACGTGATCGCCGGATCGTGGTTGATGGCGTCGGTGTTCACCGAGTTCACGATGCAGAGGTCGTCCACCACTTTGGCCGTGTGCGGCAGCAGTTCCGAGATCATGGCGCCGGATTTGCCGGCGCGGTGAAACTCGAATACAGGCGCCACGCAGGGAAACGAGTCCTGGCCGCTGGTCATGCCCGTGATGCGCTGGCCGCGGCGGATGGAGTCCGGCAACTCCGTGCCGTGCACCTTCTTCAGTTGCGGCTTGTAGTCGAACAGGTCGATGGAGCTAGGCCCGCCGGACTGGTGCAGGAAGATGACGTGCTTGGCCTTGGGTGCAAAGTGGGGCAGCCCGGCGAGGGCGCCCTTGGCCTGGGGATTCAACAGCGTGCCGAGGGCGGCCGCGCCCAGCCCGGTGGCCGTCCGTCCAAAAAGCGAGCGCCGTGAAATTGTCTGCCGGAAGGCGGTGTCGAGAGGATGCACGTGGGGTTGACCAGCCATGACGTTACTCCTTGGTCACTACTTCGTCGAGGTTCAAGATGGTGCTGGCCACCATGGTCCAGGCGGCAAGCTCGGGCTTGGCGGCATCTTCGGGCGGCTTGGCCTCTCCGACAGCCACCAGCGCGGCGGCCTCCTTGGGCTGTGCCGTGTAATGCGCGCGCTGGTCCTTCAACAAAGAGGCGAGCACGGCCAGTTCCTTCGGCGAAGGCGGCCGGGCGGTGGCCAGTTGAAAGGCGCGGCGCAGCCGGGCCGGATCGCCGGATGCTTCGTGACGGGCGCGGACGGCCAACGCGCGGGCCGCTTCGATGAACTGTGGGTCGTTCAGCGTCACCAGGGCCTGTAGCGGAGTGTTGGTGCGGGCGCGGCGGGCCACGCATTTCTCACGGTCAGGAGCGTCGAACGCGGCAAGCGAAGTGGGCGGGGCCGTACGCTTCCAGAAGGTGTACATCGAGCGGCGGTAGAGCGCGTCGCCGTGATCCTGCGTATATTGCTGCGCCGAGTAGACGTCGCCATAGCTGATCTCCTCCCAGACGCCAGCCGGCTGATACGGGTGGACCGACTCGCCGCCAATCTTGCCATTCAGAAGGCCGGAGACCGCCAGCGCCGTATCGCGCACCATCTCGGCGGGCAGGCGGAAGCGCGGCCCCCGCGCGAGCAGGCGGTTCTCCGGATCGCGCTCGTGCATGCCCGGCGGGACGATCGAGCCTTGCCGGTAGGTGGCCGAGGTGACGATCAGCCTCTGGAGCGCCTTCACGTTCCAGCCCGAGTCCATGAATTCGGCCGCCAGCCAGTCCAGCAATTGGGGATGGGAGGGCGGATCACCTTGCGAGCCGAAATCCTCGGCCGTTTTCACGATGCCCGTTCCGAAATACATCTGCCAGAACCGGTTCACGGTGACGCGCGCGGTGAGAGGATTGTCGCGGCTGGTGAGCCACTGCGCCAGGCCAAGCCGGTTGCGCGGAAGGTTCGCCGGCATGGGAGGCAGCATCGACGGCGTGGCCGGCTTTACCTCGACGGTCTTGTTCCTGTAATCGCCGCGGCCCAGCACGAAGGTGTGTGATGGCGCCTCCCGTTCGGCCATCACCATCGTGGTGGGAATCTCTTTCAGCAGCGCGTCGCGCTCGTCGCGCATGGCGTGCAGCCGGGCATAGTCTTCGCGGTCCCTGGCCGGAGCGGCGTGGCGCAGATAGTAATCGGCGATGCGCAGGCGGGTCTCACGCGGGCGTTTGCCGAAGGGCACGCCGGGCGTGAAGGCGAAGGCTGCCCGGATGGGCTCCTGTTGGCCCAACTGCGCCAGCGCATCCAGTGGCAGCGCGCGGCTGTAGAGCCGGATGTCGTCCAGCGATCCCTTGTAAGGAGAGCCCAACTCGCGATTGCCGATTTCAAGCGGGCGGTTGACGGAGACCTCCGGGCGCAGCGTGTCGCGCACGGTTTCGGTGGGTACGGCCACGCCGTCGATAGTGATGGTGACGCCCGAGGCTTTGCCGGAGCCGTCGTAGATCACGCCCAGATGATGCCAGGACGAGCCGGCCTCCTTCGCCGTGGTGGCGACAGAGCCGCGCGTGCGGACATAGAGCGCGTCTTCCGGCCAGGCGGCGGCAATGCGCACGGCCGGCTTCACGCCGCGCCGCAGATCGCCAATGGGCTGCGAGGCCTCCAGCAACACCTCCAATCCGCGCCGCGCTTCGCCCGGCTCGCGCATCTGAATCAGGCCCATCTCCTGAATGGCCGAAGGACGGAACCACAGCGCCGCCGTCCAGGGCTTGTTCGATGCGAACACGCCGGAGAGGTCACCCGCCCCGGCGTACTGCATGCGTGATTCTCCACTAAAAACGGCCGAGCGCTGCACGGCGCCTTCGGCGAAGGTCACCTCGCCGCGCTCCACCACGGCGTGCCGGTAGTGTCCGCTTGAATCGGAAAGGTTGTTGTCAGCCTCCAGGTGGAGTTCCAGCCCCTGGCGGGCAGGCGCCGTCAGAGACGCCAGGGCCTGCTTCTCCCACCGTTCGACACCCGGCGTGATGGTGCGCTCATCGGTGAGCGCTCCGTACACCTCGATGTCTGCCAGCAGGGTCTTCAACCGCTTTTCCTGCTCCTCGGTGGACAGACGCAGCAGCGGTTCGGCGTTGCCGCGCCTGCCGTCCAGCCCCTTCTCGTCGATGTTGTTGAAGAAGGCGAAGAACTCGTAGAACTCTTTCTGCTTGATGGGATCGTACTTGTGGTCGTGACAACGGGCGCAGCCCATCGTCGTGCCCATCCATACGTTCGACGTTGTCTCGACGCGATCGACAACGTACTCCACCAGGTACTCCTCGGGAATCGCGCCGCCCTCGAAGTTGATCATGTGGTTCCGCTCGAAGCCGGTGGCCAGCAGTTGTTCGCGCGTCGGCTTGGGCAGCAGGTCGCCGGCGATCTGCCATTGCGTGAACTCATCGAAACGCTGGTTGCGGTTGAAGGAGTTGATCACCCATTCGCGCCAGTGCTCCATGTTGCGGTGGGAGTCGATGTGATACCCGTGGGTGTCGGCGTAGCGGGCCAGGTCGAGCCACATCATCGTCATCCGCTCGCCGTAATGGGGCGAGGCGAGGTAGTGGTCCACGGCGCGCTCGTAGGCGTCCGGGCGTTTGTCGGCAAGGAAGGAGCGCACCTCCTCGGGAGTGGGCGGAAGACCGGTGAGATCGTACGCCAGCCGCCGGATGAGAACCGTGCGCGGGGCCTCGGCCTGCGGCGCCAGCCCCTCGGTCTCCAGCTTCGCCATCACGAAACGGTCGATCGGATTACGCGCCCATTGCGTCTTCTTGATTGCGGGCTCCGGCGGACGGCTCACCGGCGAGTAACTCCAGTGGGTCTCCCAGTGCGCTCCCTGATCGATCCAGGTCTTGAGTACGGCGATCTGCGCCTCGGTGAGCGTCTTGCCCGAGGCGGGGGGCGGCATGCGCAGCGCCTTCTTGGTGTGCGAGGCGCGGACTACGAGACGGCTCGCCGCCGCGTTGCCGGGCACGATCACCGCGCCGGCCGGTCCCTTGGCGAACGCGCCCTGCTTGGTATCCAGGCGCACGCCGGCCATGCGCGTGGCTTCGTCCGGACCATGGCAGGCATAGCAGTTGTCCGAGAGTATCGGCTGCACTTGCCGGGTGAAGTCGATCTTCCGGCCGGGCTGCGCGGCCCATAGCCCAGTCATTGGCATCACGCCCAGGAGGAACGCCAGAGTTCGCATCGGTACCATTGTTTATATCATTGACTCCACATGGCGAAAATATACCCCTTCCGGGCCTACCGGTACACGGAGAAGGCGGGCGATCCGGCCGCCCTGGTGACCCAGCCCTACGACAAGATCTATCCCGAGATGCGGGCGCGCTACCTCGCCGCCAGCCCGTACAACCTGGTGCGGATCATTCTGGGCGAGCGCTTCGCGGACGATACGGCGGAGAACAACGTCTATACGCGCGCGGCCGGACACCTGAGAGAGTGGACCGCGGCGGGCATTTTGGAGAGGGAGGCCAGTCCGTCGCTCTACGCCTATTTTCAGCGGTTCCAGGATCCGGACACGGGCGAGGAGTTGACGCGCAAGGGCCTGATTTGCGCCGGACGCGTCGAGCCGTACGAGGCGGGCATCGTGCACCGCCACGAGCAGACGCTCAGCGGCCCGAAACAGGACCGTAAAGAATTGTTACGGCACACCGAAGCCCATTTCGGGCAGATCTTTCTGCTCTATCCCGATGAAGCCGGCGGCGTGGACGCGATTCTCGACCAGGCCGCCGCGGGCGCTCCCGTGTTACGCGTGGACGATGGCTATGGGGCGCTGCACCTGGTGTGGCGCGTGGACGGCCCGGAAGTGATCGCCCGCATACAGGCCCTGCTCGAGGACAAGAAGCTGGTGATCGCCGATGGCCATCACCGCTACGAAACCGCGCTGGCCTTTTCGGCGGAGTCCTCCAAAGCCGATGCGCAACGCGTGATGATGACCCTGGTGAACATGCACTCGCCCGGACTGCGCATACTGGCCACGCACCGCATGCTGCACTCGCTGGCCGGGTTCGACGCGGCGGCGTTGATTTCCCGTCTGCGGACACTGGGACGCCTGGCTGCCCTCCCCGGCGAACCGGAGCTGAAATCAGCCATGCGCGAGGTGGCGCCGGACCGCGTGCGCGTGGGCGTCGCCTTGCCTGGGGCCTGGCATCTGCTCGATGTCGAACGCACGGACGGGATGCTCGATGTCAACTTTCTGCATGAGCAGGTGCTGGGCAAAGCCCTGGGAATCACGGAGGAGGATGTGCGGGAACAGAAGTACCTGCACTATGTGCGCGGCCTCGATGCCGCGCTGGAGCAGGTGCGCGCAGGCGGCTGCCAGGTGGCGTTCCTGTTGCAACCAACCACCGTGCGGCAGGTGGCCGATGTCAGCTTCGGCGGCGGGGTGATGCCGCAAAAGTCCACTGACTTTTTCCCGAAACTCTTGAGTGGCGTGACAATTTACAAGTTGGAAGAGTAAGCACGGGCGGCGCATGGTGATACAAAACAAAAATTCGTGCTACCATGCTCTTTCTCATGCGATACGCCCTTCTCCTGCTGGCCGCGCTGGCCTGGTGCCAGCAGACCACACCGCCCGATCAGCAAACCAAAGCCCCTGAGCTTCCCAAGGTCTACGAGTCCATCGTCATCACGGCCTCCCCTGTGGAGCCGGCCATGGAGCAGCGCAGCCGCGAGGCGTTCGACAAAACCCTGTTTTCGCGTGACGACCAGGTGTTCCACCTTCTGGAGGCCGGCATCAACGCGGGCCAGCACGAGGGCGGCGGCAAGTCGATCGAGGTGCGCCGGTACGGCTTCAATCTGGACCATGGCGGCGTGTCGGGCGGCTTGAAGGTGCTGGTCGACAATATTCAACAGAATCAGTCGACGCAGGGGCACGGGCAGGGCTACCTGGGCGCGTTGAAAAGCATGAGTCCGGAACTGGTGGACGAGGTAGACGTGTACAACGGCCCGTTCCGGAGCGAGTACGGCGATTTTTCCGGGCTCGGCGTGGTGCACATCCGCACGCGCGAGTCGCTGCCGGAGCAGTACACGGTGCGGCTTCAGGGCGGTTCGTTCGCCAGCCGCCGCGGCTTCCTCGGCTGGTCTCCGGACTGGCAGAAAACGGACATGCTGGTGGCCTATGACGGCTCCCTCACCGACGGCCCGTTCCTTAAACCGCTCGACTACCGGCGCGACAATCTCACCTTCAACCTGACACGGCGGCTGAACGAGCGACGCAGTGTGAGCGTGAAGTTCAACGGTGGCCGGAATAACTTCAACTCCTCCGGGCAGGTGCCGCTGGACGAGGTGGTGGCCGGGCGTCTGGATCCGTTCGGCTATCTGGACCCGGGCGACGGCGGGCGCGTGAAGCAGGGCACCCTGGCCGGATATTTCCGTGAGGAGACGGCAGGCGGGACTCTGTGGAAATTCGACGGCTTCCTGACACGGTCGCTGTTTGACATGTACTCCGACTTCACATTCTTCCTGAACGATCCCGAGTTGGGCGACGGCATTCAACAGCACGATTCGCGCCTGATGCAGGGGGCCAATGCGCAGATGGTGAAGCCGCACCGCGAGGGCGCCACCAGCGGGCTGTTCACCGCAGGCGCCAACCTGCATCTCACACAGACGCTGGTGGGCTTGTATTCGCGCGTGAACCGCACCCCGTACCGGACCGATACGCTCGCCAACGCCGGCATCTCCAACGGGGCCGGCTTTGCGCAGGAGGACCTCAGCCTCTATTCCGGCCGTCTGCGGCTGGGCGGCGGCGCGCGCTACGACGTGTTCCGCTTCGACGTGCGGGACAGGATCGAACCGGAGTTTTCCGGCGCGCACACGAGCGGCAAGTGGCAGCCCAAGGCGCACCTCTCCCTGACGCCGTCTTACCGCATTCCGCTTACCCTGCACGCCAATTACGGACGGGGCATCTCGTCGCTCGACGCCCGCGGCGTGGTGCGGTCGCCGGACGGGCGGCGCCTGGCGACGACGGATTTCGTTCAGGCGGGCACTTCGCACAACTGGCGCAGGCTTTCTTTGATCCTGAATCTGTTCCTGATTAACCGGTCGAATGAGCTTGTATATATTCCTGACGACGGTTCGCTGGAGTTCCTGGGACCGACGCGCGCCTACGGTTGGGAGGCTAAAGCGAACTTCCGGCTGACGCGGCGTCTGGCCGTACACGGCGGATTCACGCGCGTGGTGAACGCCTACTACCGGAATACGTTCCCACGAGAGTATGTCGACCGAGCGCCTCACTTTACCGCCAACGCCGGCCTGACGCTATCGGCATGGAAGGGCTGGAGCGGGTCGGTCCGGATGCGCGCCATCAATAATTACCGTTTGGATCCGCTCGATGCCTCCAACCGGGCCGCCGGACATACTGTCTTCGACCTGAGCCTGACGCGGCGGATCGTGCGCGGCGTGGATTTCCTGTTTGCCGTGGATAATTTCACGGATCGCTCTTATTACGAAACGCAGAATTATTTTGAATCCCGGCTGCGGGGCGCCGAGCCCATGAGCCGGATCCACGCCACCCCTGGCTACCCGGTAACTTTTACCGCCGGGTTAAGTTTTCGATTTCGCGGGAAATGATCTTGATCAACAATGCTACAATTCGGATGAGCCATCGATGCGATGGCGGAACTGCTACCTTTGCCCGCCTGAGTGTGCCCGGCCGAGATTAGCTTACTGGGATAAGAGTCGCTGCCGAGCAAGCAGCCGTGAGGATTGTGATCAGATGACCAACATTTTCGTAGGAAACCTCTCCTACGCGACAACGCAAGAAGACCTGCAGGATGTATTCGGCGGGTACGGTGTTGTGGAACGCGTGAGCATTGTGAGGGATCGTGACACGGGGCAGCCGCGCGGCTTCGCCTTCGTGGAAATGACGAACCCGGACGAGGCGACGCGGGCTATTGAAGAACTGAACGGCCGCGAACTGAACGGCCGGACCATGAACGTGAACGAGGCGCGTCCTCGGGAAGCGCGTGGCCCGGGCGGCGGTGGCCGTGGCTTTGGTGGCGGCGGCAACCGGGGCGGCGGCGGTGGCCGTGGCTTCGGTGGCGGCGGAGGCAACCGCAGTGGCGGTGGCGGACGCCGTGAGCCCCGCTGGTAATCACGCCAGTTTAGCCTGAAAAAGTAAACCCCCGGTTGCCTCGTGTTCCTTCCGGTACACGAGACGCGCCGGGGGTTTGTGTTTCTAGCGCTCTTACCAGGGCATCGTGCGTTTTGTGAACTTACGGCCCTTTTCGGCAATCTCCGGCCCGCCGGAGCCTATCATGACGCCTTCCCGGATCATGTCCTCGACATCGTTCAAACGGACGGTATTCAGAAAAGCGAGCTTATTTGCCTTGCACGCGGCGAGAACGCGGGCGCGGGCCGCCTTCATGTCGGGATGCAACTCGGAGTTCGGTCCATGGCCGTCGGGCTTGGCCAGTGACAGTCCCATGTCGCCCGGTCCCCATTCGGCAAAGCCGATGCCAGGCACGGCAGCCACCTTCTCGGCATTGGCCAGCGCGTACTTGTCCTCGATCTTCAGGCCGAGCAGGAACTCGCCATCGGGGTTGAGCGGCCATGGGTCGGCCCGTTTCATGTACTCCTGCGGCGAGATGCCCCAAATGCTGGAGGGGTTGCCCTGGCTGCCATTGCCGAGCATTCCTTCCGGCAGGCCGGGGTGCGGTTTTGAGTTCACATAACGCGCCGAGGAGACGAAGATCTTGATGGCCTCGGGGTCGCGCGCGTGACACAGCAGAATCCCGTGAATGCCGCTGAGCAGCGCCTGCTGCACCACCCAGAAATTGGCGTGCATATGCGCCGCGCTGATGCCCAGCACGGGTAGCGTGGCGATGACGGCCGGCGTCCGGTGCCCCGAACGCGTCGGACCGCCATCCACCAGACCTCTCATAAATGCGCGCAAGGCGGCAAAGTCCAGAGTGCCGTGCTCCATCTCGTAATTGATGTAGTCGGCCCATGTGCCGGCCATCTTCTTGCCCTCTTCATAGCCGCCGTGCCCGCCCGTGTAATAGACGGGCTGGCCGGAGGCGAGCAGTTCAACGGCGCGGTTAATTCGCTTGGGTTTGTAGGTGGATTGCGCGGCGGGCATAGGGGCTGCCAGTGGCGCCGCGGCCAGGGCTTGGAGGAACGTGGAGCGCTTCATGGGGCCTGTTATATACGTTCGGCGGTGCGTGCGTCAATGCTTTGCCCAAATGTTCAGGCGCCGGGCCGCCGCAGCAGGTAGCGGAAGACGTAGAGTTCGCTCAACACAAAGTTGGCCACGGCGAGCGCCGCAATCGAGATCAGGTTGGCCAGCAGGTAGTGCAGCCCGATCACGCCCACCAGCAGGCGCATGAGCAGAAGATTGCCTGCCAGCGAGAGCAGGCCATTGGAGATATGGAAGCGCCACAAGCGGGCCAGACGCTCACGTCCATCCGAACGCCGGTCGGACCAGGTCCAGAACTCGTGCCAGAGGAAGTTATGGAGCACGGCCGTCTCCACCGCTAGCGCCGTGGCCCAGAGATAGTGCGGGTCCAGCAGCGGCTTGTAGCAGGAGAGCGCTGCCAGTTGCACGCCGATGCCCAGCGCGCCGACGGCATAAAACTTGGCGGCGCGAATGGCCACCTCTTTCACGGCAGCCGCTCCTCGTTGTAGAGCTGGACCGTATGCCGGATGGTGGCCGCGATCAGCATGACGGCCATTCCCGCCACACCCACGGCGCCGCCAATGTCGAAAAGCAGGTATTGCTGGCCGGCGAGCCTGACGTGGGGACCGCGCACAAGCAGGGCGATGTTGCCGATGGCGAGCAGTATGCGCAGTTCGGTGGGCGAAAACTTCCAGAAGCTCAGGTGGAACGTGCCAATGGTGTAGGTGGTGAGATAGACCTCGATCGAGAGCATGAAATAGGCGATGACCAGCGCCATGGCCACCGGGAGGCTCATGTAGCCGCTCAGCCCGAGCCCGCCCAGCAGGAAGAAAGTGCCGAACATGTCCACCACATGATCGACGTAGAAACCGTAGCGGGGACGGAGCCGCTGGCGGAAGCGGGCGAGCGTGCCGTCGAGCGAGTCGCCAAACCAGTTCAGGATCAGAAAGACGATCACCAGCAGAAGGCCCGCGGAATGGGCTCGTGCATACCAATAGGAAAGGCCGGCGCCGAGCAGGCTCAGCAACCCGAGCACGGTGAGGTGATCCGGGTTGATAGCGGCGGGCAAACGGGCGGCGAGCCACAGCAGCGTGCGCTTTTCCAGCGGAGCCAGCAGGCTGAGTTGGGCGCGCGTGGCGTCCTTGAACGGTTTCGGCTCGGATCTGCTCATGCGGGAGTGATGGGGGCGGTCGCGGTCTGGTTTCAGGATACGAAAGCCAGGGAGGCCCGCGCGTTCCCGCTATGATGATGGTATGAGCAGTATCAGCCGGAGGCGCCTGGTGACGGCGGCCATGGGGGCCGTGGCCGGGCAGGCGCATGCGGCCGAGTTGCGGGCCTCGACCTCGCGCGCATTCGACGACTACATCCACAAGCGCGAACGCCGTCTGGCCGAAGAGCGCCTGAGTCCCGGATCGCCGCAGTTCCTGTGGCTGGATGGACGCGCCGAGCGGCGCGCGGCTGCCCGCGAAGGCCGCGTGGCCATTGAGGCGGCGCAAAAAAAGAACCCCTTGGAAGCTCCCGACGGACTCATCCATGACTGGGCGGCCGGTGTCTTTATTCCCTCGGCATCGCTAGCGCTGGTGCTCGCGCGCGTACAGGACTACGATCACCACAAGCGCTACTATGCGCCCGAGGTGATGGATTCGAAGCTCCTGCGCCGCCAAGGCGACCGCTTCCACATCTATTACCGGCTGATGAAGAAAAAGGTGATCACCGCCGTGCTGAACAGCGAGCACACCGTTCAGTACTACAACCTGGGCGAGGGGCGCGCGCACAGCCGGTCCTATTCGACCAAGATCGCCGAGGTGGAATCTCCAGGCGAACGTTCGGAGAAGGAACTGCCTCCGGGCGGAGGACATGGGTTTTTGTGGCGGCTGAACTCCTACTGGCGCTTTGCCGAACGCGACGGAGGCGTGTATGTGGAGTGCGAAGCCGTGTCGTTGACGCGCGGCATACCGTTCGGCCTCGGATGGATGGTGGAGCCGATTATCCGCGACCTTCCGCAGGAATCTCTCGAAAAGACCCTGCAGGCCACGCGCCTGTCGATGCGCGGTTAGTCCGCAACCGGCCGCTGGTCCATTGCGTCCAATGAATCACGGGAGTACCCTGCAATGGTGAATCGTTCCACTCTGGCGATCGGGTTGTTGATGGCGGTGAGCGCCTGGGGACAGTTGCGTCCTGGTATGGGCGCCGGTGGCCACGGCCATGGCGGCGGCGCGGCGGCGGGCCGCATTCACTTTCCCGCCGGCCGTCCCTCCATGCCCGGCCTTGGGCCCGGAGCCGGCTTCGGCAGCGTGGTGAACCCCTCGGGCATCCCGCAGATGTTCGGCGTTGTGAATCCGGTGTTCAGCCCGAACACCTCCTTCGGCCAGCGTCTGGGGGCGACGGTCACCGGTTCGGATTGGGCGGTGGGCGCGTATCACAGGCAGGCGTGGCGCGGCGGCATCGTCCCCTATCCGGTGTTCGTGGGCGGGTACGGAGCCACCTACCAGGCCCCTGCGCCGAACGTCACCGTGGTTAACGCCCCGGCGCCTTCCGTGTTCATCAACAACAGCTACGCCCCGGAGCGTATGACGCCATCGGTGACCGAAGTTGGGCCCAATACGCCTGAGACGCTTACCACCTATACGGCTCCCGTGACGCGGAACGAAGAGGGCCGGCCACTGAGTGAGTCCATGCGCCCGCCGTCGAACGCGGACGGAAAACCGACGGTGTACCTCGTGGCCATGCGCTCAGGCGAGGTGTACACGGCGGTGGCGTTCTGGCTGGAAGAGGGCACGTTCCACTACATCACGCCAAACCATGTGCACAATCGCGCCTCTGTGGAACTGGTGGACACAGGTTTGAGCCGGCAGTTGAACGAGGAGCGCGGGCTCGAGTTCAAGCTGGCGCGCTGAACTCGCCTTGCGCGAGACGGGCGACGAAGTCGAGGTCGCCTTCCAGGAAGTCGTAGTGGGACAACTCGTCCGCGCGCGCCCAGGCGATCACTTCGAATTCGTGGTTCACCGGTTCGCCCGTGAATTCCGTCACCAGGTAGAAGATGAGCTGGATGGCCGGACGGCCTGGATACTGAAAAGCGTGCCGGGCCAGTTCGGGGCCGACGGCGGCTGCAATGCCCAGCTCCTCGCGGAGTTCGCGTACAACGGCCTCGCGTGGCGGTTCGCCCGCCTCCACCTTGCCGCCAGGAAACTCCCACTTCAGTTCACCCCACCCGCCACGTTTGCGCTGGCCGATCAGGAACCGGCCATCACGGCGGATCACAGCGGCGACAACCAGAATGGCTGAGGGGTGGCCGCTCATGCGAGTTCAAGGTTGCGGAAGCGGTCCAGTTCGCCGGCGGGGGCTTCCGGCAGGCGTTCCGCGTTCTGCTTCCACCAGGCCCAGGGAATCTCGAACAACTGCACGCGCGGGCTGAACTTGCCGCTCTCGTGAATGAAGCAGGAGTGCGTGCACCAGCAGCCGTCGCGGCCGATGGCCGCCGTCTCCTTGCGCATCTCGGGCGAGGCCAGGGCGCGCGCCGCGTTCATCCCGTGTTCGCGCAGGCTACCCGCGACGCCGCGCAATTCGCAGGCGCGAAAGCCGCCGTTGTGGTCGACAACAAGCGTGGTCTGTCCGGCGGTGCATCGCATGGGCCAGCGCGTGGGGGCGTCGAAATTGCGCTCCTGCACCTCGAAGTGAAGGCGCAGGTTGCCGAGGTAGTAGGCGGTGGCGATCTGGCGCGCGCCCGCCGGCAGGTGCGCAAACAGGCGGCGCGCGTAGTGGCGATGGAAGGGCAGCAGGCGGCGGTGCAGTCCGATGAGCGATTGGCGCGTCAGCCGCTTCATGCCGGGGTCGGGCGTCGCGCCGCGCACGACTTCGAAATAATGGCCGCTGGCATTGGCCGATTCGGCCAGATGCAAGCCAAGCTCCACCAGTTCCTGGTAATTTTCGCTGGTGATCACGCTGACCACGTTGCGGCGGATGCGCCGTACATGGCCGTAGCGCGACTCGGCCGCACGCAAAGCCTCCAACGTGCGCTCGAAGTTGTTCGGCACGCCGCGTATGGCGTCATGCGTGTTCGCCAGGCCGTCGAGCGAAAAGTTCACATCGATGGCCACGCCCTCACCCGTTCCGGCCAGTACGGTGTCGAGCGCGCGGAACAGCTTTTCGGGAGCAAGCCCGTTGGTGGGCAGGTTCACGTTGCGCACGCCATTGTTGCGAGCGAACAGGGCGATGATCTCACCCAACTCCTCGCGCAGAGTGGGCTCGCCGCCACTCAGCCAGAGCTTACGGAAGGAAGGCAGCGTTTCCGACAGCCGCCGGATCTCGTCGAAGGAAAGATCGTCGCGGCTGTTCAACTTGTCGAAGTAGAAGCAGGTGCGGCACAGTGAATTGCAACGCGAGGTGACGAACAGGAAGAGTGCGTTGAACGCGGGCGGGCGGACGCGCTCGGCGAGTATGCGGAAATAAGTCGCGCCTGCCATGTTTCCGTTTGAACCTCCATAATAATGCACAGGTGGCGATGCATAGCGAAAAGCTGCTGGACCATTTTCAGAATCCGCGCAACGCGGGCGAACTCGATCCGGCCACGGTGCGCGTGGAGGTGGAGAACCCGGCCTGTGGCGACCGCTTGCGGCTAACGGTCAGGATGGAGCAGGGTGTGATGGCCGAGGTGCGTTTTCAAGTGCGCGGGTGCACGGCTTCCATCGCGGCTGGCAGCGCGCTCACCGAGTGGTTAACCGGGCGTCGCGCGGACGAGGCGGCCGCGCTGCGCACGGAGGTGATCGAAGAGGCATTGGGAGGACTGATCCCGGAATCGAAGCACGCCGCCGTGTTGTGCGTGGACGCCGCGCGCGAACTGGCGAGGCGGGCGTGACCGGGCTCACGCGTGAACGTTTACTGGCCGCCTACCGCGCCATGCTGCTCTCACGCGGATTGGATGACCGTGAGATTCTGCTGAAGCGCCAGAACAGGATCTTCTTCCAGATCTCCGGGGCCGGCCATGAGGCCATCGGCGCCGCGGCGGGCCTGGCTCTGCGGCCGGGCGTGGACTGGGTGTTTCCGTACTACCGCGACCGGGCGCTGTGTCTGATGCTCGGCGTTACACCCGAAGCGATGCTGCTGCAGGCGGTGGGCGCCGGGAGCGATCCGGCCAGCGGCGGGCGGCAGATGCCTTCCCACTGGAGTTCGGTTCCGCACCGCATTGTGAGCGCGAGTTCGCCTACGGGCACGCAGTATCTGCAGGCGGTGGGGTGCGCGCACGCCTCGCGGATGCTGGCGCCTGAAGCTGGCGAGGTGACGCTGGTGTGCTCGGGTGACGGCGCCACCAGCGAAGGCGAGTTCTGGGAGGCGATGAACGCGGCCTGCCTGGAGCGGCTGCCCGTCGTGTTTCTCGTGGAGGACAACGGCTACGCGATCTCGGTGCCGGTGGAGAGGCAAACGGCTGGGGGGAACGTGTCGCGTCTGCTGGCTGGTTTCCCCGGTCTGCTGCGGCTGGAGTGCGATGGCACGGAATTGGCGGCCGGCTATGAGGCGATGACGCGCGCGTTGGAGTGGTGCCGCGCGGGCAAGGGGCCGGTGCTGGTACGCGCCACATGCACGCGGCCGTACTCGCATTCGCTCAGCGACGACGAGACTTTGTACAAGACCCGCGCGGAGCGTGAGGCCGAGGCGGCCCGCGATCCCGTGCTGCGCGTCCCGCAGTGGCTCATGAGCGAGGGGCATCTGGACCGCGCGGCCATGCAGCGAATCGCCTTTGATGTGGAGCAGGAGATCGAAGCGGCGGCGGACCGGGCCTTGCGCGCCGGAGCGCCGCTGGCGGGCAGTGCTCTGGACTGGCTGTATTCGGACCGCGTGGATGTCACGGACCGCGCTTTTGCCTCAGAGCCTCGCTTCGCCGGCGAGCCGCGGACGATGGTGGACACGGTGAACCGCGTGCTCCACGAAGAGATGGCGCGGAACCCGCGCATGGTGGTGTTCGGCGAGGATGTGGCCGATTGCAGCCGCGAAGAGAACCTGAAACTCGTGAAGGGCAAGGGGGGCGTATTCAAGGCGACGCAGGGCTTGCAGCGCGCCTTTGGTTCGGCGCGCGTGTTCAACACGCCCATCGCCGAGGCGGCTATCGTGGGACGCGCCATCGGGATGGCCGTGCGCGGCATGAAGCCGGTGGTGGAGATTCAGTTCTTCGACTACATCTGGCCGGCGATGATGCAGATCCGCGCGGAACTGGCGACGATGCGCTGGCGCAGCGCCAACGGTTGGACGTGCCCCGTGGTGGTGCGCGTGCCTATTGGCGGATATCTGACCGGTGGCGCCATCTATCACAGCCAGTGTGGCGAGGTGTTGTTCACGCACATCCCCGGGCTGCGCGTGGCCATGCCGTCCAATGCGCTCGACGCCTGCGGGCTGTTGCGCACGGCCATCCGCGGCGACGACCCCGTGCTGTTTCTCGAACACAAGAAGCTGTACCGGGAAGCGTACAACCGCTCGCCGCATCCGGGCCCGGAATACTGTATCCCCTTTGGCAAGGCGCGCGTGGCAAAGACCGGCGCGCGGCTGACGGTTGTCACCCACGGCGCGCTGGTGAACCGCTCTCTCGCCGCGGCCGTCGAGGTCGAACGCGGGCAGCCCGGGGCGAGCGTGGAAGTGATCGACCTGCGCTCGCTCGCGCCGGTGGATTGGGAGACTGTGTTTGAGAGCGTGCGCAAAACCTCGCGGCTGCTGGTGGTGCATGAAGACACGTTGACGCACGGATTCGGCGCCGAGATTGCCGCGCGGGTCGCGGATGAACTCTTCACCGAACTGGACGCACCCGTGGGCCGCCTGGCGGCTCTGGATACATGGGTTGGATATAATCCCGGCCTGGAGGCGGAAACGCTGCCGCAGGTGGCCGGTATTGTCCGTGAGGCGAAACGGCTGCTTCGGTATTGACTGGGCATGGCAGACATTATTTTCGACGTGGTGGTGGTGGGCTCGGGCGCATCGGGCGGCACGCTGGCCGGGCATTTGGCCGGCATGGGCGTGAACGTGGCGGTGGTGGAAGGCGGGCCTCCCATCAACACGCGCACGGACTTCAATACGCACGCCATGCCGTTTCAATTTCCCAACCGGCACATTCCCACGATGAAGCCGGGCAAGCAGGGATTTCATAGCGAGCGTGCGCGCGGCGTGGGCGGCAAGAGTCTTACCTGGAACGCCGTGGCGTGGCGTTTTTCCGAACGCGATTTCCAGGGGCGTGCGCGGGACGGCGCGGGCGAAAACTGGCCGCTGCACTACGCCACCATGGCGCCGTGGTACGAGAAGATCGAGCGCGAGGTGGGCGTGTGCGGGAATCTCGACGGGTTGGAAGACCTGCCCGACGGCGTCTTCCAGCCGCCTGTGCCGATGAAGTGCACGGACCTGGCCGTGAAGCGGGGCGCGGCGAAATTGGGCGTGAAGGTGATTCACGTGCGCAAGGCGACGCTGTCGCGGGCGCGCGGCGGGCGTCCGGCGTGCCACTTCTGCGGCAACTGCATGGCCGGCTGCGACGTGGTGGCCAAGTACAATTCCGCCGACGTGCACCTGCGCCCGGCCTTGAAGACCGGCAAGCTCACCATCTTCCACAACTCGATTGTGCGCGCAGTGAACGTGAGCAACGAGAATCGCGTGACGGGCGTGACCTATCTGAACCGCGAGACGAAGGCCGAGGGCGAGGTGCGCGGACGTGTCGTGGTGGTGAGTTGCGCCTGCGTGCAAAGCGTGGCTCTGCTGCTGATGTCCAAGTCCCGGCTGTATCCGGGCGGGCTCGCCAATTCGAGCGGCCACCTGGGGAAGCACTTCATTCCGCACTTCACCGGCGGCGTGCAGTGTTTCCTGAAGGAGTTCATCGGCAAGAGCGGAGTGAACGACGAAGGCTTTCTCGATCATGCCTATGTGCCATCTTTCATGCACGCGCGCAAGCGCGAGTATGCCCGCAGCTTTGGCGTGCAGTTCAATTATCAGAACCACCGCGCGGTGGGTTGGGCTCGTAGTCTGCCGGGCATGGGCAAGGCGTTCAAGGATTCCGTGCGCGACCGCTATCCGGCGTTCCTTACCTTTTCTCCCTACGGCGAAATGCTGCCGAACGTGCGAAGCTATATCGATCTCGACGAAGCGCGGCTCGATGAACACGGCCTGCCCATGGCGCGGCGGCATGTGCACTGGGGCGAGAACGACGCGAAGATTTTCCGGGATATGACCGAGTGGAGCGTGCGCATTCTGGAAGCCTCGGGCGCGGAGATTCTGAACGTGAACCGGCAGCCGGCCACCAATCACGAACTGGGCGGCGCGCGCATGGGGGCGGACCCCAAAACAAGCGTGGTGAACCAGTGGTGCCAGTCGCACGACGTGAAGAATCTGTTCGTGGTGGATGGCAGCGTGTTTCCTTCGGCGAGCGAGAAGAACCCGACGCACACGATGATGGCGCTGGCCGCGCGCACGGCGGCTTACATCGCCGAAGGGCTGCGGAACAAGGAGTTGGCATGAGCGGACGGCGTGAAACGTTGAAGATCCTGGGGGCGATCGGCGCCACATGCGCGGCGCCCTACTCCTCGAACGAACTCTACGGACAGCACGCCGATCACAACGGCGCGCCACTGGTGCAGATCCAGATGCCGGCGGGGCCAAGGACGCTGACAGCGGACGAGTACGCCGCACTATCTCGCATGGCGGCCCTGATTATCCCCGCGACGGACACGCCGGGCGCCGTGGAGGCCGGTGTGCCCCAGTACATGGATCACGTGGCCGCGGGCAATGCGGGCCTGAGGCAACTGCTTGCGAAGGGTTGCGAATGGCTGGACGCGCAGTGCCGCAGGACGGACGGCAAGCGGTTTGTCGAGCTGACAGAGGCGGCACAGGTGGCGCTGCTGGAGCCATTGTGCGAGCGAGCCGACCGCCTGGCCGCTCCGGGACAGGGCGAGTTGGACGAGCGCTTCTTCAAAGCCGTGAAGAGTCTCACCGCCGACGGCTATTTCACATCGAAGGCTGGCCTGGTGGACACGCTGCGGTACACGGGCAACACGGTGATGGCCGAATATCCCAGTTGTGAAGGATAGCGGCCGCTACCAGTTCACGTTCATGTTCGTCATCACCTGATCTTTGATCTCGATGGACTCCTCGTAGTCGGGCGCGCCGTCGCGCTTCAAGGTGATCTTATGGCGGCCCGCCGGGAGTGTGAGCATCGCGGGCGTGCGTTCGGCGCGCGCCTGGCCGTCGATATAGATAGCCGCCCCCGGCGGGCTGGAGCGAATGGCCAGCGTGCCCTCCGTGCGCAGCAGCGTGACGCGAACGGTGCTTTCCTGTGGCAGGTTCACGATGCGCGTCGTGCTACGGTAGCCCGGCAGGGAAAAGGTGAGCGTGTGGCGGCCGTTGTCGAGCGATTGCGGACAGGGCGTGACACAGGAGCGCTTCCCATCGTCGATCGAGACATTCGCGTTGCCGGGCTCGCTGATGATGTCTACGATGGTCGCACCCGCGGGCGGCTCATCGGGTGGCTCCGGCGCCACGATGGGCTTCGGGGGCGCGGTCTGCACCGGCGCGGGCGCGGGAGGAATATCCGCACTGGCCGCCGGCGAGGGAGGCGCGGGCGCCAGGGGACTTGGTTTGTCCGCACCACCGGCAACCGCGGGCGGAGTCCCGGCCAGCGCGGGTTGGGCCTGCGGCTCCGGCGTGTAAGGCCGGTTCAAATAATAGATGTAGCCGGAAGCAAGTGCGAGAAGCACGCCGCACGCTCCGGCGAAGATGGGCCAGCGTGCGGGCTTTGGCGATTCACCGGCTTCGACGCGTAACGCGCGCCGGGGCGGAGGCAGCGAGGCGGCCGCGTTCGAGGTGGGCGAAGGCGCGGCGACGGTCTCCTGGCTGGAGGATGCCCCCTTGGGCATCGCATGCCAGCCCTTGGATTCGTTCAACGCCGATTCCAGCGCGCGTACGAAAGCCGTGCACTTGAGGAAGCGGTGGTCGGGATTCTTGTCGAGAGCCTGCGCCAGCACGCGCGACACGGGTTCGCGCAGCGTTGCATTGAGCATGTGCGGCGAGACCGGCTCCTGCTTCACGATTTGATAGAGCAGGCCGGGAATGGTGTCCCCGGCGAAGGGGCGCTCGCCGGTGAGCAGTTCATAAGCGATCACGGCCAGGGCAAACTGGTCGGAACGGCCGTCGATGGGGCGTCCCTCGATCTGCTCCGGCGACATAAAGCTGGGCGTGCCCAGGATCATGTCGGCCTGCGTCATGTTTTGCGAGGAGATCTTGGCCACGCCGAAGTCGGTAATCTTCACGGCGCCGGAGCCGGCGATCATGATGTTGGCCGGCTTCACGTCGCGATGGATGATGCCCTGCGCGTGCGCGTGATCGAGCGCCTCGGCGGTTTCGCGCAGCACCTGAATCAGCTGAGGGCCCGAGAGCGGCCCCTTCTCGCGCACCAGTTGTTCCAGCGTATGGCCCTCCACGAACTCCATGGCGATGTAAGCCATGTTGGATTCCTGGCCGACGTCGTAGATGGTGACGATGGAGGGGTGGGAGAGCAGGCCGGCCGAGCGCGCTTCGCGCAGCAGACGGTCGCGGAGCTGGCGCAGTTCGGCCGGATCGGCGATGGTGTCGAGCCGGATGGTTTTGATTGCGACCGTGCGGCCGATGGCGGGATCCTGAGCGCGATACACGACACCCATCCCACCGCGGCCCAATTCGCCGGTGATCTGGTACCGGCCGATACGCTCCATGTTCCCATCATTCTAGCGTATGAGCTTGCACGGTCCCGCGCCGCGCCATGCGGCGGGGGAGCCGCACGATACAATGGACTTTCCCATGATTCGATCGTTGTTTGGCTCCGGTGATTCCAAGGAGCGGGCGGCAGAGGCGTCCGCGCAAGCTCCGGCGCAGGCTCCCGCGGCGCCCGCCGCTCCAACTGCCGCCAAGACGGGTTCGCTGCTGGACCGTCTGAAGCTGGGCATCCAGAAAACGCGCGCCGGCATTGTGACGGCTCTGGAAGATACGATTCAAGGCAAGAAGGAGATCAACGCCGAGCTTCTCGAGGAGCTGGAGTTCGCTTTGATTTCCGCCGACGTCGGCATCCGGACCGCGACCGAGGTGCTGGAGAGGATCCGGCAGCGCGTGGACCGGAAGATGGTGAACGACGCCTCGGAGTTGAAGGCGCTGATTCGCGAGCATCTGCTGGAAGTCCTCCAGGCGGCTGAGCGGCCGGCCGTGCGCGCCGGGGAGCCGCCGACGGTTCTGATGATCGTGGGCGTGAACGGCGTGGGCAAGACGACCACCATCGGGAAACTGGCGCAGCAATTGGGCTCGGGCGGCAAGAGCGTGCTGCTCTGCGCGGCCGATACGTTTCGCGCGGCGGCGATCGAACAGCTCGAAGTGTGGGGCCAGCGCACGAATACCGAGGTGATCCGGCAGCAGGCCGGGGCCGATCCCAGTTCGGTGATGTTCGATGCGCTGCAAGCGGCGCGCGCGCGCGCGATGGATTTTGTCATTGTCGACACGGCGGGCCGGCTGCATACGAAATCGAATCTGATGGCGGAGTTGGAGAAGATGCGCCGGACGGCGCAGAAGGTGATTCCCGGCGCGCCACATGAAGTGTGGCTGGTGATGGACGCCACAACGGGCCAGAACGGTCTGGAGCAAGCCCGTAAGTTCACCGAATCGAGCGGCGTGACGGGCATTGTGCTCACCAAGCTGGACGGTACGGCCAAGGGCGGCGTGGTGGTGGCGATCGCGCGCGAATTGAACCTGCCCATACGGTACATCGGAGTGGGCGAGCAGGCGGCCGACCTGCTGCCGTTCGATGCGGAACAGTTCGTGGGGACGCTGCTGGCATGACCGGCGAGCTCACACCGCCGGTGATGAGACGCGCGCTCGATTTGGCGCGGATGGGCATTGGCCAGACGAGTCCGAATCCGATGGTGGGCGCCGTGGTGGTGAAGGATGGCCAAGTGGTGGGCGAGGGCTTCCATACGTGGGCTGGCGTGCGGCACGCCGAAGTGATTGCGCTGGAGCAGGCGGGGGAACGCGCGCGGGGAGCGGCGCTCTACGTCACGCTCGAACCATGCGCGCACCAGGGGCGCACGGGGCCATGCGCCGAAGCTGTGATCGCGGCGGGCATCGCCCGTGTGGTGGCGGCGGCGGAGGATCCCAATCCATTGGTGTCGGGGCGGGGGTTCGCCCGGTTGCGCGAGGCGGGCATCGTTGTGGAGCGCGCCGCGGAATTTCAAGCCGAAGCGGAGAAGTTGAACGAGCCGTTCGCCTACTTCATGAGGCACGGACGGCCGCTGGTGACTTTGAAAGCCGCGCTGACACTGGATGGCAAGATTGCCGCGCCGGAGGACAACCAGGGTTGGATCACGTCGGACCTGGCGCGGAAGCATGTGCAGCAGGTGCGGCACGCGCATGACGCGATTGTCACAGGCATCGGCACCGTGCTGGCCGATGATCCGATGTTGACCGACCGCACGGGGCGCGAGCGGAGCCGCCCGTTCCTGCGCATTGTGATGGACTCGCAGTTGCGCACGCCGCTTCATTCGCGTCTAGTGGAGAGCGCGCGTGGCGACGTGTTGGTGGCGGCCACGTCACTGGCGTCGGCCGAGCGGCGGGAGGCGTTGGAGGCCAGGGGCGTCGAGGTGATCGTTTGCGACGGCCCGGGAGGACGCGTCAGTCCGCAACAGCTTGTGGCTGAGCTGGGACGCCGCCGGTACCTTTCGCTGATGGTGGAGGGCGGCAGCAAACTGAACTGGGCGATGCTGGAGAGCGGAGCCGTGGACCGCATCTATTTCTACTATGCGCCGAAGATCCTGGGCGGCATGTTGTCGCTGCCCGTGGCGGGCGGAGTGGGGCGGCCGAGCCGCGCCGACGCAATCCGCTTCCGCGACGTGACGCTGCACACGGTTACGCGGAATGAGTTTGCCGTGGAAGCCTATCTCGAAAAGGAGGACGCGGCATGTTCACCGGCATCATAGAGGAGACGGGACGCGTCGAGTCGATCGAGAGCCGGGGCGAGGGGGCGCGGCTGCGCATCGGATGCGCCATGGTGTTGAGCGACGCCTTCACAGGGTCGAGCATCGCCGTGAACGGCTGCTGTCTGACGGCGCTCGATTTGAAGACCGGATCATTTGCCGCCGACGTGGCGCCGGAAACCATCCGCCGGACGAATATCGGCGCGCTGAAGCCGGGCGGGGTTGTGAACCTGGAGCGGCCCCTTTCGCCGCAATCGCGCTTAAGCGGCCACATCGTGCAGGGTCATGTGGACGGAACGGGTGTGCTGGAAAGCCTGGAAACATTGGGCAACGGAAACTGGTGGCTGCGCGTGCGCGTTCCGGAGGAGTTGGACCGCTATCTCGTGTTCAAAGGTTCCATCGCGATCGACGGCATCAGCCTCACCATCGCGGCGATGGAAGGTGGTGTGATGAGCGTAACCATCATTCCGCACACCTACGGCGGGACCAATCTGAACACGAAACGGCCAGGGGACCGTGTGAATTTGGAATGCGACGTGCTGGCCAAGCACGTGGAAAAGCTGCTGTCGCGCATCACCATGCCGGGCGGAATGACGGTGGAGAAGTTGCGCGAGCAGGGTTACTGAGCGGCGTACAGGCCGTTGGCGCGCACATAGGCGAACACGCCGGGCGGCAAGGCGGCCGGGGTGGCGCCGGCGCGGAGTTGCTCGCGAATGGCTGAAGAACTGACGGGGATCTCCACGTTGTCGAGGCGGTGAATCCGCGCGCCTTCCGGAATGCCGTAGTCCGAGCCGGGCCGCGAAACGACGATGAACTCCACCTCGGCCAGGACGTCGCGCCAGCGGTACCAGGTCTCGATCTCGGAGAAGGCGTCGGCCCCGATGAGGAAGTACATGCGGTCCGCCGGGCGCTCCCGCTTCAGCCGTTCGATGGTGTGAATCGAATAGCTGCGCGCGGAGCCTTCCTCCATGCCCGAGACGCGGAGTTTGCTTTGTCCGGCGCAGGCGAGTTCGGCCATGCGTAGACGGTGCGCGAACGGCGTGCGGGTGAGGCCCTCCTTGTGCGGCGGATTGCCGGCGGGAATCAACAGCACCTCGGCGAGCGAGAAGCGATCCGCGGCGGCGTTGGCCACGGCGATGTGGCCCGTGTGCACAGGGTCGAACGTGCCGCCGAAGACGGCATAGGCGAGGCTCATCGTCCGGCGATCCGCTCCGCGGCGGCGCGTGCGAGTTCGTCGCAGCGGTTGTTATCCTCGTGCGAGGCGTGGCCCTTGGTCCACTCCCACCTGGTTTCGTGGCGCGCCACGGCGGCGTCGAGTTCCTGCCACAAGTCCTGATTCTGCACGGGCTTCTTGGCGGCGGTCTTCCAGCCGTTCTTTTTCCAACCCTTCAGCCAGGAGGTAATGCCGTTCTTGACATACTCCGAGTCGGTGACGATGGTCACCTGGCAGGGTTCCTTCAGCGCGGTGAGCCCTTGTATGGCCGCTGTCAGCTCCATCCGGTTGTTGGTTGTTTGTGGCTCGCCCCCGGCGTACTCCCGCTTATGCGAACCGTAGCGGAGAATGTAGGCCCATCCGCCGGGACCGGGATTGCCGAGGCAGGAGCCGTCGGTGATCAACTGTACGGATTTCATCAGGCGGGGACACCGGTGAGTTCGCGTTCAAAGAACCGGTCGACCAGCGCACGGATCTCTTCGACGTTGTGCGACTGGTAGACATCGGCGCGCAGGCGGGCGCCGTTGCGCACGCCGTGGGTGAAGTAACTGGCGAACTGTTTCATTTTCCCGAGCGCGTCGGCCTCGCCATGTTCGGCGATCATCGCGTAGTAGCCGCGCATCATATTGTAACGGTCCTGTTCGGTGGGCTCGTAGTAGCGTCCCGTGGCCGCGTACTCGGCGATCTGGCGGAAGATCCAGGGATTGGATGATGCCGCGCGGCCGATCATGACGGCGTCGCATCCGGTTTCCTCCACCATGCGCACGGCGTCTTGCGGCGTCACGATGTCACCGTTGCCGATGACGGGAATCTTCACGGCGGCCTTCACCTCGGCGATCCGCGTCCAGTCGGCGCGACCGCTGTAGCCCTGCTCGCGTGTGCGCGGATGCAGCGCAACGGCCGCCACGCCGGCGTCCTCGGCCATGCGGGCCACCTCCACGTGGACCAGTTCCTTGTCGTTCCATCCGGCGCGGAACTTGATGGTGAGCGGGATCGTAAGGGCACGCTTCACGGATGCCATCAGCTCGCCCATGAGCGGCAGGTCGCGCAGGCAACCCGAGCCGCCATTGCAGCGGACAACCTTCTTCACCGGACAGCCGAAGTTGATGTCGACGGCGTCGAAGCCAAGGTCCTGGCAGACGCGCGCGGCCTCCGTCATTACCTTTGGGTCGGCGCCGAACAACTGCGCCGAGATGGGCCGCTCGTCCGGCGCGAAGTACAGATAGCGCATCAGTTTCGCCTGGTTGCGCAGCTTGGCCGAATGCGTAACGCCGTGCGAGCTGGTGAACTCGGTCATCAGCAGACCGCAGCCGCCCTGGTTCCGTATGAAGCGCCGGAAGACGGTGTCGGTGACGCCGGCCATGGGCGCAAGGACGGTGGCCGGGCGGACGCGCACGCCGCCTGCGGCGAATTCGCCCGGAAATGCGAAGGCTTGGGACACCTCCCTCTAGTTTACTGGGATTGCGGCGCGGATAACGGTTGACGCAGGGGAAAACCGGTGGAAACCGCGCGCGTGGACTGCGCGTTTGTTAAGGTGAGGGTTGTCATGAACTTGAAAGTAGTCATCGCCTTTCTTTTGGGCATTATGGCGGCGCTGGGCGTCGTGCTTGTGATGAAACGGGAGTCTCCCGAGCACCCGGCCGCGCAGACGGCGCCCGCGCAGACAGCGGCCGTGGAGCCGCTGGCGCCCACCATGGCTGAGCCGGTTGTGCCCGGCGCGCCTGTGACGCCGCCGGTCAAGGAGCCTCCTCCGCCCCTTCCGCCGGTTGCCCCCAAACCAGCGGCGAAGCCTGCGGCATCCAAACCCACGGTGAGGCCCGCGGCAGGGCAGCCCAAACCCTCGCCCATGCCAGCCGCCACACCCAAGCCCGCGCCAGAGCCTGCGCCGCGGCCCGCACCGGAGCCCGTGCAGGAGGCCAGGAACGAGCCGCCGCCGCCCGCTCCACCGCCGGCCCCAGTCCCTGTGTTCAAACCGGATCCGCCCAAGGAGCGCGTTCCGAAGACCATCACGATCCCGCCGGGCACGCTGGTGAGCGTGCGATTGAATGAGAAGGTTTCGAGCAGCGATCACACCAATGGCGACGCCTTTTCGGCCACCATGGACCAGCCTCTTGTCGTCGACGGCCTGGTGATTGCCGAGCGCGGAGCCAAGGTGGAGGGTGTCGTGGTGGACGCCACGCAGTCGGGCCGCGTAAAAGGCCGGGCGGCGCTGGGGCTGGAACTGAAGAAGTTCCAGAGTTCCGACGGCCAGTATGTGGCGATTCAGACCGATACGTTTCGCAAAGAGGCCGATAGCTCCACGAAGGGCGACGCGGCCAAGGTAGGAGCGGCGGCCGGTATCGGCGCGGCCATTGGCGCCATCGCGGGCGGTGGAAAAGGCGCTGCGATTGGCGCGGCCATCGGCGGCGGCGCGGGCGCGGGCGGCGTGCTGGCCACGCGGGGCAAACACGCGGAACTGCCAGCCGAGACGAGGCTCAGCTTCCGCATCGCCAGCGAGGTCTCCGTGACCGAGCGCCTGAAGTAGCGGGTCTACTTCGCGGCCGATTTATCGAAAAACTTCGTCTCCGTCTTCCACGCTTCCAGGGTGTTGTAGACGATGGGGCAGTAGCAGGCGCGGCCGGCCATGTGCCACATGCGCGCCACCAGCGACCCGGGGCCGCGCACCAGGTGCGGGAAGTCCTCGCAGGTGGAGGGCCGCACCTCATACACCAGGCAGAGGTTGCCGGAGAGGAACGGGCAACTGCCGTCTGCGTTTCGCCTGAGGATCCACCCCTCGTCCTCCGTCATCTCGGCGTACTGGTTCAGAAATTTTTGTTCGCTCAGTTTCAGAGCCTTGGCCAGCTTGGGCAGATCGCGATCCTTCAACCGCACCGTGGCCGAGCGGCAGCAGTTGGCGCACCCGGTGCAGTCGATGGCCGCTTCCGTCTCCTCCGCGATGGCTCGCAGGCGGCGTTCGACGAAGACGTGACGTTTGAGGTGGCGGCGGAGCCGCTCATTCTCGTCGCGTTTCTGTTCGCCCAGGCGGCGAATCTGCACGAGGTCGGTGAGCACTCTTACAGGGTACAATCCGGGAGCGGGGATACGGCGGCGCGACGGGCAGACAAGCGGTCCGGAGGCCAGGGATGGTCTTGTTGGATACAGCGAACAAATTGACGGAACTCTTGCGCGGGCGCGAATCGGACCCGGCGTTTCTGGCGACGGCTCTGGCTCTGGCCTTTTTCTTTGGCGCGGTGCACGCCGTGTCACCAGGCCATGGCAAAACGCTGGTGGCGGCCTATCTGGTGGGTAGCCGTGGCCGGCTGGCCGACGCCTTCTACCTGGGCGGCATCGTGACGGCGACGCACACGGTGAGCGTATTCATCCTGGGCCTGGTGACCCTGTACGCCTCCACGCGCGTAAGCCTGGACCGGATTCTGCCGCAACTCTCACTGGTGAGCGGCGTTCTGGTGCTCTTGTTCGGACTGTGGCTGCTGTGGAGCCGCCTGCGAGGGGACGCGGGCGGGCTGGCGGCCCTTTCGCCGCCTGGAGCGCACGCGCACGGCTTCGGCGTGCCGCATGGGCACTCGCACGGCGGCCTGTTTTCGCTGGGTGTGGCGGGCGGGATGACGCCGTGTCCGGAGGCGCTCGTGCTGCTGATGCTCTCGGCATCCCTTGGAAGGCTGGGGTTCGGTTTGCTCTTGCTGGCCGCGTTCACGCTGGGGCTGGCCGCGGTGCTGGTGGCCATTGGCAGCGCGATGGTGCTGGCCGGCGGGCGGTTTTCCTCGGCCGGGCGGGAGAACGCGTGGGTCCGGCGGCTGCCCGTGGTCAGCGCCGCCGTGGTGACGCTGTTGGGGGCCATGATGACAGTGGAGGCAATACGGAAGATCCATGGCTGACACGCTTCAGCTTTCTTACTGGCTGCGCGGCTACACCGAATTCAACATGCTGTCGTTGTACGAACGTGTGCTTCGCCGGTTCCCTTATTCGCGGCTGGCGCCCGGCGGCATGCTGCGCGTGTTCGCACTCGACTATGGCCAGCCTCCGGTGCTGGAGGAGGAGGTGGATGAGGCCGCCGATACGCCGGCGGTGATGACCCTCATCAAGGAGCACTTCCACAACGACTGCTGTTTTCATTTGGACTGCTGCTGGGACATGTGGCACTTCCACGAGGAGTGGTCTTTGAAGCCCTGCGCCGTGTCGATCGCCTGCTTTGCGCCCCTATTTGAAAGCGCCTGGGGAGAGCAGATTCAGTTCGACCTTGGGCTGGATACGCTCTATCTGCCCGGCGGCGAAGCGCTGTCCAATCCGCGCGCCGTGCGCTCGAATATCAGAAGCGTCCTCCACCTGGCCGACGACATGAGCCGGATTCTACCGGTCGAGAAGCTGAGCCTGTGGTCCGATTCCGGGGAGAATCTGGCCGAGAGGCTTCAGGCCGTTGTGGAGGGCGAAGAGGACAGTTGAGAGGGCGCATCCGGCGCGGGCAGCAGCGTGGCCAGAGCCTCCACGAGGCGCGCTGGCAGGAAGGGCTTCTGTAGAAAAAGAGCTTCGGGGCCTGGGGGGGCGGCTGCGCGAACAGGCGGCGCCGCGCCGCTGGTGAGAATGACGGGTAGCGTGGGATGGACGCGGCGAAGGGCGTTCAGCAACTCGAGCCCTGGCATGTCGGGCAAGGTCAGATCAAGCACAGCGGCGGCGAAGCGGTCCGGCGACTCCAGGTAGGTGGCCAGCGCCTCGGCCGCCGAACCCGCGGCCTCCAGGCGGTACCCGGCGCGCGCCAGAAAGCGGAACAGCAGGGTGCGCAACGCGGGCTCGTCCTCGACGAGCAGAAGCAGCGGCTGCCCGGAAACGCTCTGCTCCGGCTCCGAAGCCATGTGGGCTAGAAGATGTGCGCGGGCATTTCGCCCGGCGAAAAATAGATGCCGGCCGAAGCCATGAAGCGGCCGAATTTGATGTTGTTTCCAGCCGCCTGCGTCTTGTAGAGGGTCAGGTTCGAGTTGAAGTTCAGATAGTCGGTGAGACGGTAGGTGAAGGTGGCGCCGCCGGAATACAGGCGCGCATTGCCCATGGTCTGCGTGAGCGCCTTGGTTTCCGCGGCGCGCCCCATGAGCGACCAGGTGGCGGAACGGCCCATGGTGTGGCTGGCCATTGCGGTTACCGCGGTCATCTCGCTGGTGAGATAGATGCCGTTGCCAGGCATGATGCCACGCTGCGCGACGAGACTCATGCCCCAGCGGCGGTACTCGCCGTACAGGCCCGCGCCACCCGAAAAGCCCTGGTTGACGCCCTTGTAGATCTCCAGCATCGAGGTCTGCCCTGTGAGTTGGGCGATGAACGGATCCAGTTGCACGCGCATCAGACGGTCCGTCCGGGCGTTATACAGGCCGCCGTACACGGTGAAGTTCCAGGCCTTGCTGAGCGCGATGCCGTAAAACCCCTGCGGCGTATAGTAGCTGGTTTCGCCGTATGAGCCGGGGAAGTAGAACGTCCCGTATGTGAACGAGGCGCCGACATACTGGCGGCGGGTGAGCGAATACTGAACACTGCCGTTGCCCATGATGCCGCGCGAGTCGGCCAGACGCTTGGAACGGCGTTCGTTGCCGAACGCGCCCGCCTGCGCGGCGAAACTCAGCCGGGCGCTCTTCTGGAATGTGACTCCGGTTCCCAGGTTGGCGCGGTAGGTGCGTGTGTCAAAAATTTCGTCCTGTTGAGGAGTCAGTTCGGCCAGGGGCTCCGGCGAGTAGCGCGAGTTGGCGAACGACACGGCGCGGTTGGTGGACTGGCCCTGCGCGCCAATGTACCAGGTGACACGGCGGGAAACCTGCCGCGAGTGGGTGACCGAGAGCGACTCGGATAGACCTTGCGATACCTGGCGCGTCCGCGTGCGGTAGTAGTTCACGCCCAGGTCAAGCGAGGTGGACGAGCGCGCCGTGGACTTGTAACCCTGAACTCCCGCCACCCCGGACATGCCAAACGTGTCCCGTAAGGAGAGCGAGGCATCCTGGCCGCCGCCCATAAAACGGTTGAGGTTGGTCGAGTAGCTGCCAATGGCGCCCGCGAAGAAGTTGAACGAAACGGGGTTGGATCCGGTCCGGCCGGTGGGCGATGCGCCGCGGCTCAAGATGGACGGGCCGCCGAAACCGCCATACTGCCCGAACACAGGCAATCCGGCTGCCAGCGACAGGAAGCACAATCGGGTGAAAATCTGTTTCAAGGCGTTCTCCGTTTATTCGCTGCGCGGCCGGGGCCCGCCACGCACACTCATCAAAGTCTGACGCCGGAAGCTACCCCTGTCAAGTTGCAATCGGCCAATGGGGGCCGAAACAGTAGGTACTAAGTGCTTATTTTTGTTGCCAGCCATCTGCCGCGCTAGCATATGTTTGCCATGAAATTTCACACCGAATACCTTACCTTTCGCACCCCCTCCCATCGCCAGTATCTGAACATCACGCCGGAGGTGGACGCGGCTCTCCGCACCTCTGGTATCCGGGAGGGGATGATCCTCGTCTCGGCCATGCACATTACGGCCGGTGTATGGGTAAACGACGCCGAAGACGGCTTGCTGGCTGACATCGACGAGTGGCTGGAGGGGCTGGCCCCGTTCCGGAAGGACTACCGGCACCACCGGACGGGCGAAACCAACGGCGACTCTCATTTGAAGGCTCTGCTGGTGCATCACCAGGTGATCGTGCCGGTTACGGCCGGCAAGCTGGATTTTGGACCCTGGCAGCAGGTTTATTACGCGGAGTTTGACGGGGAACGGCCGAAACGAGTCATCATAAAGGTCATGGGTGAGTGAAAGGGTGCGGGGCGTCGTGTCATTTCCAGGGCAGGAGAGACCATGCGAATTCTGATTGTGCCGTTGGTGGTGGTGGCCTGCGCGGCCGCTGCCGAGCTGAATGTGAAGCGCGTCGTGCTGTTCAAGCACGGGGTCGGGTTTTTCGAGCGGCAGGGCGAGTTGGGGCCGGGCGAGTCGGCGCGGCTGGACTTCAAGTCGGAAGAGATGAACGACGTGCTGAAGTCGCTGACGGTGAACGTGCAGGGCGGTGGGGCCATTGCCGGACTGCGGTACGACTCGTCCATCCCGCTGGCCGAGAAACTGGCTGAGCTGCCCTTTCCCGTGGGCGAGCGCCTGCCGTTGAGCACTCTGCTGGACCACCTGCGAGGCAGCCCGCTCGAGTTGAAATTCGGAGCTGCCACCGTCAGCGGCACCATCGTTTCGGCGCGTATGGCCGCCGCCACCGAGGAGCACGGCGAGCGCGAGGTGGTGACGCTGCTCACCAACGAGGGAGACATCCGGGCGCTGGACCTGACGGCGGCGACCGCGGTGCGCTTCCTGGACGCCAAACTGCAACTCCAGTTCAAGGACTATCTGGCCACGCTGCTGCAAAGCCGGTCGCGCGAGCGCCGCAGCGTCTACATCGACTCCACCGACTCGGGCCGCCGCACGATCCAGGCTAGCTACATGGCCCCGATGCCGGTGTGGAAGTCGAGCTACCGTCTGGTGTTTCCCGCCACGGGCGATCCATTGCTGGAAGGCTGGGCCATTGTCGATAACACCACGGAAGAGGACTGGCCGAATGTGCGCCTGTCGCTGGTTTCCGGCCGGCCCATCAGTTTCATCAGCCCACTGTATGAGCCGAAGTACATTCACCGCGAGGTGGCCGAGTTGAGTGAGGATGCCGCGGCCACACCCGAGGTGCATGCGGCGGGCGTGGCGGGGGGCGGGCCAGGGGGCGTGATTGGCGGACTTCTGGGCGCACGGGCCAAGGCCGCGCCAGCGCCTCCCGCCCCGGCGATGGCGGCGCGCGAGATGCTAGCCGATGCGCAGTCCGTGCGCACCGAATTCGCTCCCAGCAATGTGAGAGTGTCCACCGAGGGCCGGGAGGCGGGCGAACTGTTCGAATATGCCTTCACGCAGCCGGTGACAGTGCGGCGCGGACAATCGGCCATGCTCCCGTTCCTGCAGCAGAAGGTGGCGGCGCGAAAACTGCTCATCTACTCCGGTGAAGGCGCCGTGCACCCGCGCAGCGCCGCCGAGATCACGAACAATACGGGGAAGACGCTCGACGGCGGTCCGCTCACCATTTACGACGCCAACACCTACGCCGGAGAGGCGTTGATGGACACCACCAAGGCCGCCGACAAGCGGCTGATCAGTTATGCCGTCGATTTGGGCACCCGCATCACCACGGCCTACGACTCCTCGTCGCACACTGTGCGCGAAATCAAGGCCAACCGGGGGCTGCTCACGGCGCGCTCGGCGGTGCGGGAAACCAAGACCTTCACCATCAAGAACGTGGACGCCAGAAGCAAGACGCTGCTGATCGAACACCCCGTGCGCCCCGGCTACACGCTGATCGGCATGACGCCCGTGGAGAAGACGCCCGCGCGCTACCGTTTCCAGGTGAACCTGCCCGCCTCGGCGGATACCAAGTTCGCCGTCGAGGAGGAGCGGCTGATCGAATCGACGACCTCGATCACCAGCATGACGCCCGATTTTCTCGGCCAGTACGTGAGCAACCGGACGCTTCCGGCCGCCGCCCGCCAGCAGTTGCAAACCGTGCTCGACAAGAAGCGCGAACTGGCCGCCGGCGTAAGAGACGACCAGGAGACGGGCAAGCAAATCGAGGAGATGTTCCGCGATCAGCAGCGCATTCGCGAGAATCTTTCCGCGTTGAACCGCGTCAGCGGACAGCAGGAGCAGGTGCAGCGCTATTCCCGGGAGTTGTCCGAGCAGGAGGCGCGGCTGTCAGCTTTGCGCGACCAGCAATCGCAGCTACGCAAGCGCCGGGCCGCGTTAGAATCGGAGATCGCCGCGTTGATCGAGAAGCTGGAATTTTAGCGCCTCTCCCGGGCGCGGCCTCACGTTCTCATGAAACTTCTCCGCTTTTCCTACGACGGCGCCCAACATGCCGGCGTCGTCACGGACCGGGGCATCGCGCCGGTCACCGAGATCAACGCGCGCACCGGCGGGAAGGCGCCCGACGATCTGCTGGAGATCATTCGCCAGGGCGCGGCGGAGCAGTTGCTCACCGGGGGTGTGGAGACGCTGCCTTTTGACACGGTGCGTCCGCTCCTGCCCTTTGCCGCACCGCCGAAGATCTGGTGCATCGGGTTGAACTACCACTCGCACGCCGTGGATATCAACGCCGTACAGCCGGAAGAGCCAGGCAGCTTCATGAAACCGGCATCGTGCCTGTTCGAGCCGGGCGGGGATATCCTGCTGCCCCCGCCCGAGATTACCAACGATGTCGATGCCGAGGGCGAGTTGGGCGTCATTATCGGCAGGCGCTGCCAGTATGTGCCCGCCGAACATGTGAAGGAAGTCATCTTCGGCTATACGGCGACACTCGATCTGACGGCGCTCGACGTGCTGGCCAGGAATCCGCGCTACCTGACGCGCGCCAAGAGCTTCGATACCTTCTTCAGCTTCGGTCCGGTGATTGTCACGGCCGGCGAAATCGGCGACGTGGACGCGCTGGAGGTGATCACCGAGCACAACGGCCAGGTCTTTTCACGTGATTTTGTCCGCAACATGCGCACGCGGCCGTTCGAGTTGGTGCGGTTTCATTCCGACTATCAGACGCTGCATCCGGGGGATCTCATCTCAACGGGCTGCCCCAAAGGCGCGCGCATCAAAGCGGGTGACCGCGTGCGGGCCCGCATCGAGGGCGTGGGGCGTCTGGAGGCGAGAGTAAAACAGGGCGCCAGGACGCCGCGCTACTAGCGCGAGCGCCGGGCTTATTCGCCCTGGCTCAGTTCGGCGACGATCGCGGCGGCTACCTCGCGCGCTCGCGCCACCTCGCCGCGTTCGAAGCTGATCGCTCCCACGCGCGGGTGTCCGCCGCCTCCGTACCGCTCGCAGATGCTGGCCAGGTTGTGCCGGGGCTCCCGCGGCGCCCACGGATTGGAGCCGACGCTCACCTTCGTGCGGAAGCTGGCGGTCAGCACGCTCACCGTGTAGATGGACTGCGGGAAGAGCTGGTAAGGAATGAACTTGTTGTAGCCCTCCAGGCCATCATCCACCAGGTCGAAGAAGACGGCGTTGCCCACCAGCCGCGAGCGCTTGCGGATGATGTCGATCGAGGCCAGGTGACGTTCGTAGAGCGGCTCGAAGAGCTCGCGCACCTTCGGCCCGGCCGCGATCTCCTCCAGGCGGCGGTGCGTCATCTCGCCGATGATGTGGTGGATGATGCCGGAGCCCTTGGCGCCCTCGATCACCAGTACCAGCTGCGTGGCCGGAAGTTGCAGGGCCACGGCCTGGTCCGCGTTTTCATACTGCGCGCCATCGATGATGTCGGCCCAGCGGACCAGTTCATCCAGGTCCGGTGCTTGGAAGCCGAAACGGTCGCGCGCCACGTGGGAGATGAATTTCGTGCAGCTCTTGTAGGTGGGGTCGTAGAAGTGGTGCGCGGCATGGGCCGTGCGGAAATGTTCGGCGTCTTCGGCCGTGAGGAACGCGCTTTGATGGTGGTCAAACCACCAGGTGAGCTTTGGATTAGGCGAGTATTTGAAGTCGACGATGGCGTTTTCGTCGCCATCGAACAACTCGTCCTCGAACAGTTGCGACGCCTTGTGCATCATGCCTGTGTAGGAAAACGCAGCCCCGGGATAGAACAGTTCCCGCGCGAACCGCGTAAAGAAGGCGGCCGAGGCCGCACCGTCGAAACAGTGATCGTGGTACAGGACGCGAACTTTTTGGACCATTTGCCTGCCGGATGTCTACTGGAAAACTCACTAGATTGCACCAACGGAGGGTGAAAAAGCAAGTCGCGCGGGAAATCCGCCGTGGGAAGCGGGTGCGCGCCGGGTCTACCGCCGTCCGAAGTAGCGCGTCAGGGTGGCCTCCGACGGTTTCGGCGTGACACGGGAAACCAGCCACAACAGCAGTGCAGAAACGAGCGTCATGGGCAGCACGGGCAGGTAGCCGGCGATGGTGGTTCCCGAGGCGGTGCGTTGCAGCAGGGCCAGTTCGCCCAGGGAAAAATAGGCAACCGGGGGGCCCATCGGCGCGGGCGTGGCGGCTTGGAACCAGGCGATGCCGGCCACGGCGGCCATCACCCAGAGCACGCTCGCCAGGGCGCCGTACTTCGTGCTGCCGCGCCAGTACAAGGCGCCCACGTACAGAGGCACAAGGGCGGAAAACCCGGCGAAGGCATACTGGCCAGCCAGCTCGAAGATGCCCGCCGGCACACGCAACGCGATGAGATAAGCCGTGGCCGTGACGGCGAATACGAAGATGCGCCCGGTGGCGATCTGCGCTCGCGCGCCGTAGCGCTCCGCATGGCCGTACCAGGCGAAAATATCCTCCGTGAACATCGTGGACAGCGCGAGAATCTGCGAATCCGAAGCCATCACGGCAGCCATGATGCCCGCGCCGAGCAGACCGGCCAGCCACGCCGGAGCGTAGTGATCCAGCAGCACGACCAGCACGTCGTCGCCCGAAGCCCTGGACCGCGTTTGGGCCGCCTCCGCCGCCGGCAGCCACGCCGCCGGGCCGGCCAGCAGGGCGCGCGCCGTTTGCTTCTCGCGAATGCGCGGGATCTCCCGCGCGCTGTTGGCGGCCACGCCGAGGAACACGCACGGCAGCCAGATGAGCAGGATGCACACGGGGTAGAGAATCACCGTCCACTTGAACTGCCGCATGCGCCGCGCCGTCATGCAGAAGATGCTGATGTGCGGAAAGGCGATGGCCGAAAGTGGCAGGAACGCGTAGCTGAAGAAAATCTCCGGCGAAACCCGTTCGCGCGTCAACAATCCGGCAAGCGAGGGGTCGGCCAGCAGGGTTGAGACGGCCTGTTCAAAGCCGCCCATGCCGCGGCCGATCACCGCAACGGCTGCGGCGCCGAAGGCCAGGAATAGCAGTGTTTGAAAGGTGTTCACCCATGCCGTGCCGCGCATGCCACCGAAGATGACATAAATCATGATTACCACCGCCACAAGGCCGCTGCCCGCCCAGTAGGGGATGACGCCGGCGGACAACGTCCGCAGTACCGTGCCGCCGCCGATCATGCCGATCAGGATATAGGGCAGCAGCAACGCGGCCTGCAGCAGGAAAATCAGGGTGCCCGTGTGGTTGCACTCCCAGCGGTCGCGGAAGATCTGCACGGGTGTGAAATGCCCGAAGCGGCGCCCGGCGGACCACAGGCGCGTCCCCAGCGTTAACAACAGCACGGGAACTACCAGGGCCGATGACGAGGCCATGAGACCGTAGGTGACGATGCCGTTCGAAAAGGCGTGTCCCGAGGAACCGAGTATGGCGAACGCCGTCATGTGCGTGCCGAACAGGGAGAACAGGAAGACGAAGCCGCCCAGCGAGCGTCCGGCCAGAAAGTAGCCCTCGGCGCTTTGGCCCGCTCCGCCGCGCCGGAACGCGAAGACGCCGATGTAGAGAACCGCGGCCAGATAGAGCCCGGCAAACAGCGCGGCCGTCACTCGTGGGATCCCCGTTCGTGGCCATCGTCCAGGTGGTCCGGCCAGGCCCACTGCACCAGCACGGCCAGCCACGCCGCCGCCGCCAGCGTATACGCCGCGTGGTAGGCCAATCCGATGGGCAGAAAACCGAACACCAGCGGGTAGGCGGTGCGCCAGTTCCAGAAGTCCTGGTGGAGCGCGAAGAGAATCAGCGTGCAGGCTGTCAGAATGACACGGCGTGCGTCCATAGGGCTTGTGTCAGAGTAACCATTATGGACCCGGGTGCGCCGAAAATGGTTACAACCGCGCTTTGGGCGGCGAGGATGGGATGAGACGGGAAACTGGGATGAGGAATCTGCGAACGGAAATCCACGCCGGCATCATGCTGGCTGGTCTTGTGCTGGCGTCCGGCGTTCCGGCGATGGGCCAGACGGCCGGGTCCCTCACGGGGCATGCCCGCACGGCCGATGGCCGCGCGCTGGCCGGCGTGAAGGTGACGGCCGTGAACGCAGGCACCTCGGCGCGGCGCGAAACCACCACGTCTGATGATGGCCGCTATGTGTTCGCCGCTTTACCGCCCGGACGGTATGACCTGCGCGCCGAAGCCAGCGGTTTCCGGCTGTTGAAACGCACCGGAGTTCCCGTGACCGTGGCCGAGACGGTGGTGGCGGACCTTACGATGGAGCTCGGTCCGCTGGAGCAGGAGATCACCGTCACGGCGCGGCCGCCGCTGGTCAACACAACGACCAGCGAGTTGAGCTACCTGGTGGAGGAGGACGCCATCGGCACGCTTCCCCTGAACGGCCGGAACTACACGGATCTGGCGCTGCTGCAGCCTGGCGTGGTGGCGTATCCGCACCGCGACGGTGGCTCCGTTGTCGCGCACGGCCTCGGCATCAGCGCCAACGGTCAGGACTACCGCTCGAATGTCTACCTGCTCGACGGCACGCCGATGAACGATTTCACCAACGGTCCGGCCGGCAGCGCCGCCTCCACGGTGCTCGGCATGGAGACCATCCGCGAGTTCCGCGTGGAGACCAACGTCTACTCCGCCGAATTTGGCCGCAACTTCGGCGGGCAGATCAATGCGCTCACCAAGTCGGGCACCAACAGCCTGCACGGCAGCCTCTACGCGTATCACCGCAACGACAACATGGACGCGCGCAACTTCTTCGACCGCACCGGGCGGCCCGAGTTCAAGCGCAACCAGTACGGCGTGTCCCTCGGCGGACCCATCAAACGGGACAAGGCATTTTTGTTTGCGGGCTATGAGGGGCTGCGCGAGCGTCTGGGCCGGACCATCACCTCGGTTGTGCCCGACGCCAATGCCCACGCCGGACTGGTTCCTTCCGGCGGCCAGTTGGTGAACACCGGCGTGCATCCCGCCGTGGCGCCCTATCTGAACGAGATGCCGCTGCCCAACGCGGGCGACATAGGCGGCGGGCTGGGCCGCTACACCTTCGGCTTCGGCCAGACGCTGCGGCAGGACTTCGGCCAGATCCGCTACGACCATAACTTCGGCGAGGGCGGCCAGTTCTTCGCGCGCTATACCGCCGACGACGCCTCGCAGCGTCTGCCCGTCGAACTCCCGCAGTTCCCCCGGTTCTTCGAATCCCGCAACCAGTTCTTCACGGCCGAGTACACGCGCGCGCTGTCGTCCCGCACGCTGAACACGTTGCGCGCCGGGTTCAGCCGCACCCGG
This sequence comes from Bryobacterales bacterium, assembly GCA_020847045.1. Lineage (GTDB taxonomy): Bacteria > Acidobacteriota > Terriglobia > Bryobacterales > Bryobacteraceae > JAFLBB01. The sequence continues at coordinate 76,909 of JADLCT010000014.1, forward strand.
GTGGGCCAGGACGTGCAGGCCAACACGGCCACGGCGCTGCGGCCCTTCGTATCGACGCGCGCGCTGGTGGGCAATATCGACATCGGCGGCGCGTCCCGGTTCGGCCCCCAAACCTCGGTGAACGTGAAGCTGACGCAAAACGTAACGACGCTCGAAGATCACGTCTCCCTGATCCGTGGGCGTCACACGCTGAAGGCCGGCGGCCTCTACGAGCATTACCAGGACAACATGCAGAACCCCACCTTTTCGCTGGGCATTTACACGTTTTCCGACGTGCGCGCGTTTCTGGAGAACCGGCCGCTCCGGTTTCTCGGCCTCGGGCCGGAGGGGGCGATCGACCGCTACTGGCGATTCGACCTGCTGGGCGCGTTTGTGCAGGACGCCTGGGCCGTCACGCCCCGCCTTACGCTGAACCTCGGCCTGCGCTATGAGACCATCACCATGCCCATCGAAAAGTACGGGCGCGATTCGGCGCTGCCCGACCTGCTTGCGCCAGCGCCCACCACGGGGCGCCTCTATAGCAACCCTCCCCGCCGGAACTTCTCGCCGCGCTTTGGCTTTGCCTGGGACCCCACCGGCCGCGGCCGCATGAGCATTCGCGGCGGCTACGGCTGGTTCATCAACACGAACAACCAGCAGAACCTGATTGTCACCGTGACGAACCCGCCCGCAACGCCGCGTTTCGTCATCACGAACAACGTCACCTTTCCGAACCCTCCTTTTGAGCGCGGCGTCGGCAATACGATGCGCCCCATCGAGTGGAACATCAAGAATCCGAGCCTGCACATGTGGAACCTGAACGTGCAGCGCCAGGCGCCAGGGCAGATTGTCCTGACGCTGGGCTATGCCGGGGCGCGCGGCGTCCACTTGATGCGCAACACGGACATCAACACCCCGGCACCCGCCCGCCTGGAGGACGGAAGGCTCTTTTGGGCCGCCGGACTCGCGCGTCCCAATCGCGCTTTCTCCACCATCGAGCTGAAGAAGAGCGATGGCAACAGTTGGTACAACGCCATGCTGTTCGAGGTGCGCAAACGCTGGAGCCGCGGCTTCAACCTGCAATCAAGCTACACGTTCTCGCGCAACATCGACACCACGCAGTCCTCCACCTTTTTCTCCGACGCCACCAACAGCATGATCTCGGCCATGCCCGAATACTCCGGTTTCTCATACAACAAGGGGCTCTCCGACTTTCATGCCAAGCACAACTGGCTTCTGAATTTTTCCTGGGAGGTCCCCTTCGGCAAGAACCTAACAGGCGCGCGGCGAGCCCTTCTGGATGGATGGCAACTGGCGGGCATCCACAACCTGCGCAGTGGTTCGCCGCTGACGCTCTTCGTGCAAACCAACCGCTCCCGCTCGCTGTGGAATCCCTCCATCGGTCCCGGACTCGGGCTCGACCGGCCCAGCTTCGCGCCGGGTTTCACGCATGAAAGCGCCGTGCTCGGCTCGCCCGACCGGTGGTTCAACCCAAGCGCCTTCCACCTGCAGGATGCCGGTACGCTGGGCGACATGGGACGCGGCGCTCTGATCGGTCCCAACCTGCGCGCCTTCGACGCCTCGCTGATGAAAAACTTCCGCTGGGCGCGTCTGGGCGAGGGCGGCGGCATCCAGTTCCGCGCCGAAATGTTCAATCTGTTCAACCGCGCCAACTTCGGCGTGCCGCGCCTGCTGGCCTTCGCGGGCACGGCCAACAACGAGGCGCCGCAAAGCTCCCTCGGTCTGGTGCAGAACACCGTCACCTCGTCGAGACAGGTGCAACTGAGTCTTCGCGTACAATTCTAGGCGGTGATGACCTCCCGCACGCTCCTTCCTCTCTGTCTCCCCTTGCTCCTGCTGGCCGCATGCGGTTCCCGTTCCGGTTCCACCGGTGGAGAACCCGTAATCGAAGGTGTCCCGGTGGGTGGCGCGCCTCCTGCCAGAGGCAAAGATGCCGCAACGGTATCCGCTTCTGGCGGCAGCCTCGCCGCAGGCCGCGACTACATGGTGGTGAACCGTGTGCGCTTCCTCGACAGCATGGGGTTCGATCAACCGGTGGAGGCTTTCAGCATCCTGTTTCCCAAGGACTGGCGTACGGAGGGCGGCGTGCAATGGGGCAACGTGCAGGGCTGCCGCGGCGAGATGGTTCGCAACTATGTAAAGGCAACCTCCCCGGACGGCGCGTGGCAGTTCGAAATGCCCAGGATGCGTTCCTTCAGTTGGACCAGCGACGGCATGCTGCTGCAGAGCATGCAGGCCGGTGCGCAAGCGGGCGGCTGTGCCGTCAGCAGGCCCTTCACCGCGGAGCAGTACGTCGAGGGCTTCGCACGCCAGGAACTGAAGGCGCAGGCGGCCAATGTGCGCCTGGATGAAGCACGCACGGCGAGGATGCGGCCGTTTGATGAGCAGGCCAACAACATGGCGCGCCAGTACGGCAATCAGTCGCGCCAGGAGTCGGCCACAGCCGTGGGCGATCTCGCTTTTTCGGATGGCTCCGAGGGAATTCTCCTGGCAACCGTCGTGAACGTGGTTTTGAACAAGCCCGATTTCATGGGCGGCGCCACGACGCAAATCACCACCACCATCGCCACGCCGTTTGTTATGCGCTGTCCATCCGGACGGCGCGAGGAATGCGCGCGGATGTTCAACATGATCATGACGAGTGACCGTGTGAACCCCATCTGGCGTGAGGCCAAGGACCGCTTCTTCAGCCGCCTGGGGCAGATGGAACACGCCGCCAACATGGAGCGCATCCGGCTGATGGGCGAGCAGAGCCGCGCTTACGCCCGGGCGCAGAACGAGGCGTCCAACCAGCGCATGCGCGACTGGGAAAGCCGCCAGGCCAGCCAGGACCAGCAGCACAAGCGCTTCGTTCAGGCGATCCGCGAGGTGGAAACCTGGAAGGATCCGGGCGGCGGCAGCGTGGAACTGACCTCCGGCTATTCGCACGCCTGGAGCCGCGGCGACGGCAGCTATGTTCTCAGCAACTCGCCCAGCTTCGATCCCAACAGCGCTTTCCGCGACCAGGACTGGAAACAGATGCAGCGGGAACAATGAGCCGGACGCCGCGCGGGCAAGGGTCGTACACTAGGACACCATGAACTGGATCTACTTTGTGGTTGGCGCGGTCTTGAGCTGGGGCTTGTACGGACCGATTCTGCACAAGGGACAGGTGGCGCTCGGAAATCCGCTGCGCGCGCTGCTGTGCGTGGGCGTGGCCTACTTCCTGGTGGGCGTGCTGGCGCCTGTGGTGATGCTGGGCACGTCGGGCCAATTGAACGGGTTCAACCAGGGAGGCACTCTGTCGGCTCTGGCCGGAGGCATGCTGGGCGCGGTGGGCGCGTTGTGCATCATCATGGCTTTCCGCGCGGGCGGCCTGCCCATTTATGTGATGCCCCTTGTCTTTGGTGGAGCGCCGGTGGTGAACGTGCTGTTCTCGCTGACGTTGCACCCGCCCAAGAGCCCGGTCAACCCGATGTTGTACCTGGGGTTCCTGCTTGCCGCGCTGGGCGGCGGCCTCGTGCTTTATTACAAGCCGGCCAACTGAGATTCACGTGAAGCTTCTCTGGCGGATCTTCTGCGCACTGGCCGCAATGGCCAGCACGCTCTATTTCGCCGGGTGGCTGATGAACCGCCATACGCCCAGTTCGATCGACTCCGGCGTGCGGACGGCGCGCGGCGAGGCAATGGCGGTCAACCTGGCGCTGCTCGCACTCTTCGCGCTGCAACACAGCGGCATGGCGCGCCGGTGGATCAAGTCCCGCTTCGGAAGGCCCTCCTATCTGCTCGCCACGGCGCTGGTTCTGACTCTGCTTTTCCTGAAGTGGGAGCCGATGCCGGAGCGGCTCTGGTTTGTCTCTGGCGCTCTGGGCGCCGCGCTGCAAGCGGTGCGGGCGGCCGGCGTGCTGCTGATTGTGTGGAGCGTATCGGTCACCGGGGCCCGCGCCTTTTTCGGATTCGCGCCCGAGCCGGGCTTCCAGGCGCGCGGACCCTACCGCTGGGTGCGCCACCCTATGATGACCGGCACGCTGGCCGTGCTCTGGGCGCAGAATGAAATGACGGAAGGTCGGCTTCTGTTCAATACATTCATGACCGTATATGTTCTCGCTGCGCGGCGCTGGGAGGAACGCGACCTTGCCGCGCGCCACGGCTCCGCTTATACGGCTTACCGCGACGCCACGCCCGCGCTGTTCCGTTTCCCCACGCAATAAAGAGCGCTGGTGGTGCGCAGAAAGATCTGTCCGTCGCTCACCGCCGGGGAGGCCAGCGTGTATTCGTCGAACTTGTTTTCAGCGAGCACCTCGAACGATGGTCCGGCCTTGAGCACCACCGTCGTGCCCTCCTCGTTGGACATGTAGATCTTGCCGTCGGCCAGCACGGGCGAACTGGAATAGGTGGCCGGGGCGATGCGCTGGCCGCCGTAGATCTCCTTGCCCGTTCGCGCGTCGAAGACATAAACGATGCCGCGGTCATTGATCATGTACAGAAGCTTGCCGTCGGTCACCGGCGTCGGCACGTCGGGACCGTTGGGCGTCGCCCACACCAGATGCGACTGGGAGATGTCACCCGACCCGAACGTGCGGAAGGTCTGCATGGGGCTCACGCGCGTGGGCACGAATACCAGATCATCCAGCACAAGGGCCGAGGCGATGATGCGGTTGAACGGATTGCCGCGAGGGTTCATTCCGCCGCCCCGCCACAATTCCTTGCCGGTGTTCAGGTCGTGCCCCGTTACATAGTCGCCGCCGGTTATGATCAACTGCGCCTTCCCGTCCTTGCTGTAGGCGATGGCTGGTGTCGTATAGCTGTCCGGCGACTCCTGCACGGCGTCGGTCGGCCGCTCCACCTTCCACACCGTGCGGCCCGTCTTGGTGTCCAGGCGCACCACATAGCTCGGCTCGTCGGTATGCATGCCGTGCAGGATCTGAATGTACAGCCCGTCGCGGAACAGCAACGGCGAACTACCGTAGCCGTGGTTCAGTCCGAACTTCACCACGTCGGCCTGCAGATCGCGCATCCACAGCTCCTTGCCCGCGAAGTCAAATGCCTTCACCACGCCGGTTCCCGTGAGCACCCACACCGTCTTGCCGTCGGTCACCGGCGAGGGCGAGCTCATATTGCCTTTCCGGACCTTGTGATCGCCGCCGGCGATCATCTGCTTCCACAGCACCGAGCCCTTGTCCCGGTCGATCGACCAGAGGTACATTTTGCCGCCCTCGGAGACGTGCAGGAACACGCGGTTCTCCCACACGATCGGCGACGAGCCCGACACCTCGGGCAGCGGAAGCATCCAGGCCACGTTTTTCGTCTTGTCCCAACTGACGGGCAGCCCGGTCTCCTTCGATGTTCCGTCCAGCCGCGGACCCCGCCATGTGGGCCAGTTTTCTGCCGGAAGAGGCATCGCGGCGAAGAGAAGGACAAATCCCAGCGTGCGCGAGTTCATGCCCACATCTTATGCCTTGGTAAGATGACGAGCAAGCTATGAAACGGCGTCATTTCCTTCCCACCGCCTTCGCCTCGGGCGCTTTTCCGGCCTTGGCCCAGAACGCCACGCGCCCCTCCGTGAAACCCAAACCGCAGCCGCTCGACCTCACACAGTTCGAGCCCAGGAGCATGCTCCACGTGCCGGAAACGCGAGTGGAGCGGGCGAAGTTCCCGCTGATCGATATCCATGCGCACCTGACGTGGGGTGACCCGCAGGGACGCTCCGCGAAGCTGCTGATGTCCGTCGAGGAGATGCTGGGCGTCATGAACCGCCGGAACATCCGCACGATGGTGAACCTGACGGGCGGCCGCGGCGAAGGGCTCAAGCAGACGGTCGATTTGCTGCACAAACCACACCCGGATCGCTTCCTCGTGTTCACGGAGCCCTGGTTCACACGCGTCAGCGACACGGGCTACGCGCGGTTCCAGGCTGACGCCATTCAGCAGGCCCATGCCGCCGGCGCGCGCGGTCTGAAGGTCTTGAAATCGCTTGGCCTGGTGGTCCGCGAGAAGGAAACCAAAGCGCTGGTGAAGCTGGACGACCCGCGCTTTGATCCCATGTGGGAGGCCTGCGGCGCGAACAGAATGCCGGTCGCCATCCACACCTCCGATCCCGAGGCGTTTTTCCTTCCCATCGACCGCTTCAACGAGCGCTTCGAGGAGCTGAACGCACACCCCGACTGGAGCTTCCACGGACGTGATTTTCCCAGCGACCGTGAGTTGCAGGAGGCGCGCCTGCGCGTGGTGGCCCGCCATCCGAAGACGAATTTCATCGCCCTTCATGTGGCCAACTCGGAGAACCTGGCTTTCGTCGGCCAGGCGCTCGACAGGTATCCGAATCTGCACGTGGAAATCGGCGCGCGCATCGGCGAACTGGGCCGCCAGCCGCGCGCTTCCCGCAAATTCTTCGAACGGTACCAGGACCGCATCCTGTTTGGCACAGACGCCGTGCCGCACGGCGTCGAGACGCCGCAACAGATTTTCGGAGACGAGCTCTATCAGATCTACTACCGCTTCCTGGAGACCGAGGACGAGTACTTCGACTATGCACCGGCGAAGGTGCCGCCGCAGGGCCGCTGGCGCATCTATGGCCTCGGGTTGCCCGATTCGATCCTGAAGAAGGTCTATTGGGACAATGCCGCGCGGCTGTTGGGGCTTGGCTGAGCAGTCTCGCGGACCGGCCCGGCGCGGCGCTTACTTCGTCCCTGGTTCGTGAAAGGAGCGTTCCACCATGTCGTTCACATCGGTGGACAGAGGATGGTCGCGCCACAACCAGCGCATCATCTCGGGAATGAACGGCCCGCCCGATTTTAGCCCGTGCTTGCCGATGCCGAAGTGGTACGCCACGTCGTAACCCTTCTCCTCGAGCGCCTTCACCATGCGCACGTTCTGATAGAACCAGTCGCGCGACTGATCGTAGCTTCCATCGCGCCGCTGGCCGCGGTTGTCGTTCCGCCCATCCACCAGGAAAATGCGGATGGGTTTGCGGGACTCCTTGCGGATGATGTCCGGGTAGGCATGCCCTCCGCGAATGTTGGTGAAGCTGCCCACGATGCTCCACACCTTGCGGAACTGGTCCGGCCGGTGCCAGGCGACCGTAAAAGCCGCGATGGCGCCGGAACTTGTGCCTGCGATGCCGCGCCGGTCCGGATCCTTCGAGATGTTGTACTCCTTATCGACGGCCGGCATTAACTCGTCGACGATCACGCGCGGGTAACGGTCGTCCAGCACGTTGTACTCGGTTGGGCGGTTCGTGGCCCGGTCGCCCCAATCAGTGGGTGACGGCTCGGGCTGATCGGGACGCCGGCCGGGGCTGATGAACACGGCGATCATCACAGGAATCTCGCGCCGGTAGATCAGGTTGTCGAGCACGTTGGGAATGCGCGCGCTGCCGTTGGGATCCATGTGCGCCGGGCCGTCATTGATGACCATCAGGCTTGCCGGCGTTCTGGCGTCATACTGCGCCGGAACGTAAATCCAGTAGGTGTGCGAGGTGCCTTCGTACACATTGCTCTCAATGTGGAACGGTCCCTTTATCGCGCCTTTCGGCACGCCTTCCTGGGGAAGGGAATCGGGACCGAGCACATAGTAACGGTCGGTGTTTGGTGTTTGCGGCGGAGGCGTCTGCGCCGCGGCGAGCGCCGCCAGACATGGGCCCAGGCAGAAGAAAAATCTTGTTCTCATGGATTCCGGCCACGCTATCACATCGCTCGCGCCTTCGTGCGGGAAAGCGCCAGGTCCGGCGTATCGGACCATCCGCCGCAGCCTACAATGTAGGTTCACGTCATGAGGTCCGCCGCCGCATTGCTCCTCCTCGTCCTGCTCGCTGGGTGCGCCTATCAGCAGCCGGCGTCGACCTCCCGGTTCGCGCTTACCGGCGTGGTCGTCAAGGTGGATGCCGCCCGAAAATCGGCCGAAATCAAACACGAGGACATCCGGGATGCCTCCGGTAAACTCTGGATGGGCGCCATGACGATGGAATTCCCAGTGAAAGACGAAGCCGGGTTGGCCCGGTTGCAGGCCGGCCAGCACATACGAGCCACCGTCTTCCAAAACGATACCGATCTCTCCTACTGGCTCGGGGGCATTGAAGAAGTTGCCAAGCCGCCCTCCGGCCCGTAGACGGTTCGCTATGGGGCCGGAGCTGTATCCGCACTGGCGGGTTGCGGCGTCCATAAAACCAGCGCCGCGCACAATAGGATCAGGACACCGCCCGCCTGCATCGCCCCGGCAAGGCCGACGGTTGACTTCACCAGTCCGCCCGCGTAGGCCGATGCCCCGCCTACCATCACACCCGCGAAGTTCATCAGTCCGTAGGCCGTCGCGCGTTGATCGTCGCGCACGATCCGGCATAGCACCGGCATGACGTTGCAATCGTACATGCCGCGTCCCAAGCCAAATGCCACCAGGGCACAATAGAGCGCCAGTGGGGTTGCCGCACCGGCCGAAAGTGTTAGGAATGGGCCCGCCACGGCAAGCCCCACCGCCTGCACCCACACGCGCGCCCTCGGTTGGCGGCGCGACCAGAGATCGGACACCCAGCCTCCGCCCAGAATGCCTGCCACGGCCATCACCTGAACGTAGAAGGTGGATGCGAAGCCCGCGCTGGCCAGTGACATCTGGAAGCGCTCGTACAGGAACAGAGGCAGCCAGGTGTAGGTAAGCCAACTCGCCAGCGAGGTGAGCGCAAATACGGTGAGGACAACCGGGAATCCCTTTGTGGCGAACAGTCCGCCGGCCGTGCGCCAGAATCCAGGCCGCTGCTCCGGCGCCGCCTGAGGCCGGCCGCGCAGCAGACGCACCAGCACGAGGCCATACGCGAGGCCCACGCACCCCAGCAGATAGAAAACGGGCCGCCAGCCGTAGTGTTCGCCCATCCAACCGCCGCCGGCGCCGCCGAGCACGATGCCGCAATAGATGCCGCTCTGGTGCAGTCCGATGGCGCGCGCCCGCGTGGCGTCTGTGTGATGGGCGCTCAGAAACGCCATCGCCGCCGGAATGTAGCAGGCTTCGCTCAGGCCCATCAGAGCACGCGCCACGATCAACTCGCCGAAGTCGCGCACAAGCCCGGTGAGCGCTGTTACGGCGGACCAGATCACCAGGCTGAACAGAATTACGCGGCGGTGGCCGAGGCGGTCGCTGAGGAAGCCCGCCAGCGGACTCGCCAGGCCATACACCCACAGGAACGACGAACTCACCAGTCCCAGTTGCGCATCGCTCAATTTCAGATCGCTGCGCAGCAGGGGGAACAACGAGAACACCACCTGCCGGTCGAGGTAGTTCAGCAGAACCACCACCCACAGCAGTCCCACCAGCGCCCAGGCGCCGCGGCGGGTGTTCATCCCACGATGCCTTGCTGGAAGCCCTCCGGCGTGAACCCGGCCGCCAGCAGTTCGGCTTGCAGACTCTCCCACTGTTCCGGCGTCAGCCCCAGGCGCGGCGGCAAACATGGCCCCGCCGCGATGCCCGACCATTCCAGCATCCGCTTCACGGCGGCCAGCGCCGGGTAGCGCAGCGTCAACCGGATGAGCCGGTTCACGCCGTCCTGCAGATGCCGCGCCGCCGTCCAATCGCCAGCCTGCGCCGTGCGGTGGATCTCGACGAACGTGCGCGGAATCAGATTGTAGAACGTGCCGATGCCGCCCTGCGCGCCCATGTAGAGTCCGGCCGCCAGCACCTCGTCACGCCCATTCATGACGATGTGCCCCTCGCGCCGGATCTCTCCCAGACGGTAGAGGTCGAAGTCGGTAAACTTCATCCCCACGACGCCTGGGATCTCACACAAACTCAAAATCTGTTCGAGCGAGCGAATCGACGGCGCCATGTCGGGGAAGTAGTAGACCAGCACGGGGATGTTCACGGCCGCCGCCAGATCGCGATAGTAGGCGTGAATCTCCTCGAATGGATAGCCGCCGGCCGGCGGAAGACTGCTGATGGCCAGCGCGCCCGCGCGTTCCGCGTGGCGGGCCAGACGAATCGCGTCCGTCACGATGGCGGCGCCCACATGCACCACCACCTGCGACCCGGGCGGCGAATTCCGCACCGTGATTTCGGTGGCCTTCTCGCGCACGGCCGGATCCATCAAAAGGCCTTCGCCGGTGTTGCCGCACACGTAGACGCCGCCGGAGCCGCAGCCGTACAGCCGCTCCAACAGTTGCTCCAGCGCCGGTACGGCCAGCGACCCATCCGCGGCGAACGGAGTGACCAAAGCGGGCAGTATGCCCTGAATGGATTGCGTCATGAAAGAAGCCACTTTCTGGAAAATCGTGCGAAAACGATGCGCTCGTAGGGGCTGTTTTCGCCGCACTCATACAGACAAGCCAGGTCCTTGCCGCCCACGGGCGAGAGTGAAGAATACGCGGCCGGACCTTCGTGCAGAACCTTTGCGCCGGGCCACGTGCGGCCCTCGTCGCGCGAACCACGCACGGTCATCCGCTCACGCCGGACAGAGGCGGGATTGGAGAAGTACAGCACGCCCCGCGCGGCAATCAGGCTCGCCTGGCACACGGGTTCGATGAGCGCCTCGTCCCACGCAACGGCCGACCATGTCTCGCCCCCATCGCTGCTGCGCGACACGGCGCGGCGGTTCTTCTTGTGGTAGCTGCGCATGTTCAGCATCAGCGCGCCGCCTCGCAGTTCCACCACCTGGCACTCGTTGGTGCCCGCCTCCACGCTGCCGCCGATGCGCCATGTCGCGCCGCCGTCGTCACTGAGAATAACGTGCGAAAAGAAGTCGTCCGCGCCTTGCACGGCGTGATTGCAGGGCACGGCGATCCGTCCTGATTTTGTTTGTACGCTCACGCCCGGCCCTGTGGCGTACCAGGTCCATTCGGGCCGGCGCGCGCTGGCCGTGATCTCGCGCGGCGGCGTCCACGTGAGCCCGTCGTCATCGCTGTGCGAAAGATGCACCGTGCGGCGCGCCTCCACTTCGCGATGCAGCATCTGCCGCTCGGTCACGTTGCCGGGATTGCCGGTAAGAGGCAGCAGGATGCGGCCCGTCGCGCGGTCCTGCACCGGGCAGGGGTTGCCCACCGTGTCGGCTCCCATGTCGGAAACCACTTGCAGCCCGGACCACGTGCGGCCGCCATCCCTGCTGCGCTTCAACACCAGGTCGATGTCGCCCGTGTCGTTGCGCGATGAGCGGCGTCCCTCGCAGAAGGCCAGCAGCGTACGGCGGCGTGTTTCCAGCAGAGCCGGGATTCGGAAGCTGTGATAGCCTTCCTCGCCCTCGCGGAAGACCTCGGATTGCGCCACGGGCCCGGCCGCGCGGGCCGGAACGGCCACGGCCGAACCCACGAGCCCGCTGAGCGCGTGGCGCCTGGTGATGGTAGGGGTGCTCACTGAACTGTCAGGATACCAGCGGCTTGATCACGCGGCCCGCCACATCGGTTAGGCGGAAGTCGCGTCCCATAAAACGGTAGGTCAGCTTCTCGTGGTTCAGGCCGAGCAGGTGGAGCAGAGTCGCTTGCACGTCGTGGACGTTCGCGTGGTCGCCCACCGGGCTGAAGCCGAATTCGTCCGTTCCGCCCACCACATGGCCAGGGGGCAAACCGCCTCCGGCCATCATCAGCGTGTAGGCGTCGATGTGGTGGTTCCGCCCGATCTTGCCCTTCTCGCGCACCTCGCCCATCGGCGTACGGCCAAACTCCCCGCCCCAGATGACCAACGTGCGGTCCAGAAGGCCGCGCTGCTTCAGGTCGCGAATCAGGGCCGCCGTCGGCTGATCCACCTCCTTGCATACGCTCGTCAGCGGCTCACTCAAGTCCTGATGGTGATCCCAATCGGAATGGTACAACTGCACGAACCGCACGCCGCGCTCCACCAGACGCCGCGCCAGCAGGCAGTTGTTCGCATAGGACGCCTTGCCTGGTTCGGCGCCGTACATCTCGAGCGTCGCCTTGCTCTCCTGGCCGAAATCGATCAACTCCGGACCGCTGGTCTGCATCCGGTAGGCCATCTCATATTGCGAAATCCGCGTCTGAATCTCCGGATCGCCCGTTTCGGCTAACTCCAGTTTATTGATGTCTTCGATCAGATCCAGCGTCGCGCGCTGCTCATGCGGGTCCACGCCGGAGGGCGTAGAGAGGTTCAGGATCGGGTCGCCCGCGGACCGGAACGGCACGCCCTGATAGGAGGTCGGCAGGAAGCCGCTGGACCATAGCGCCGCGCCTCCGCGTGGCCCGCGAGGTCCTGACTGCAACACGACGAAGCCGGGCAGATCGTTCGACTCGCTGCCGATGCCGTAGGTCACCCAGGATCCGATGCTCGGACGCCCCGGCCGCACCGAGCCGGTATTCGTAAACAGCTTCGCCGGACCGTGATTGAAGTTCTCCGTCGAGATGCCGCTCAGCAGCGTCAGTTCGTCGGCCACCGATCCGATATGTGGGAACAGTTCCGAAAACCATAACCCGCTTTGCCCGTACTGCGTGAACTGGCGGCGGCTGCCGAGCAGTTTGGGAGGCTCCTTGGCGAAGGTGTCCATGAAGGCGAACCGCTTGCCTTTCAGTAGCGAATCCGGCGCCGTTTTGCCATCCCACTTCTGCAATTCGGGCTTGTAGTCGAACAACTCGAACTGGCTTGGCGCTCCAGCCATGAAGAGGTAGATCACGCGGTCGATGCGCGGCTGGAAGTGGGGCTCGCGCGTGGAGCCCATGCCGCGGTTCGCCAGCAGGCTCGCCAGCGCCACCTTGCCCACGCCCACGCCGCAATCGCGAAACAACTGCCGGCGCGTCTTCAATCGTAGATATCGGTCGTCGTAGGTCATGGCGCCTGCTCCCGCGGCTATTCCCGTGTCATGAACTCGTCCAGGTTGAGCAGCGCCCGTACCGCCGCATTCCACACCTTGTCCTCGGCCGCTCCACCGGCGGAGGAGTCGCGCCGGGCATGCAGGAACCGGAGGAAACGCTCCTGTTCGGCCGGCCGAGGATCGCGCGAAAGCGCGTACTCGTACCCCAGTTTCAGCCGCTCCCCGTCGCCTTCGGCCTCCTTGCGGATGCGCGCCGAAAGGGCCGCGGCGAACTCCACATAGGCCTCATCGTTCAAAAGCGTCAGCGCCTGCAAGGGCGTATTGGAACGCACGCGCCGCGTGCACGACACCGAACCGTCGGGCGCGTCGAACACGATCAGCCCCGGATGGCCCGCCGAACGCTGAAAGTAGGTGTAAAGACCGCGGCGGTAACGGTCCGGACCCGTCGCCGTATTCCACTCGCGCTTCACCTGCGTCACAGAGTTTGCGCCCGCGGGCAGCGGCGGATACACGCTGGGCCCGCCCACTGCCGGCGTGAACAAGCCACTGGCCACCAGCGAGGCGTCGCGAATAATCTCGGCGTCCAGCCGCAGACGGTTCTGCCGGGCCAGAAGTTTGTTGTCCGGGTCCACGGCGGCGGCGTCCTTGCGCCCGCTGGATGCCTGCCGGTAGGTGGCCGAGGTGACGATCAGGCGGTGCATCGCTTTCCGGCTCCAGCCGCTCTTCACGAACTCCAGAGCCAGATAGTCGAGCAGTTCCGGATGCGTGGGACGGTCCCCCTGGGTCCCGAAATCGCTCTCGGTATCGACGATGCCGCGTCCGAAATAACGCTGCCAGGTGCGGTTCATCGTCACCCGCGCCGTGAGGGGATGGTCGGGGCGCACCAGCCAGCGCGCCAGGTCCAAACGGTTCGGACGGGCCCCGGAGGTCTGCAACGGCGGCAGCAACGCGGCCGCGGGCACGCCCGGTTCCACGCGGGAGCCCTTGCGCAGAAAGTCCCCGCCCAGATGGATGTAGCTTTCGCGCGGTGTGGCGCGGTCGTGCATCACCAGGGCGCGGATGACGTGCGGTTTCTTTCTGCGCAGCGCGGCGGCCTGTTTGCGCATCTCCTTCAACTTCTCATCCTTCTCGGCGTCGCCGACAAAGGTGCTGATGTAGTTGTTGATCTTGTCTTCGAACTCCTTGACCTCGGTCTCCCAGATATTGAACTTCGCCACCTCTTCCGGGCTGCCGATGTCCAGGAAAGGACGGTTAAAGTCCTTGCGGTCGGCCTCCTTGTCGACTTCGTCGGCATCGTTCAGGAACGCGAACATCTGGTAGTATTCGCGCTGGCTCACCGGATCGTACTTGTGGTCGTGACACCGCGCGCAGCCGAGCGTCAAACCGAGAAAGGCGGCGCCGGTGGTGGCCACGCGGTCGGCCACTGCCTCGACGCGATACTGCTCGAAGTCGATGCCGCCTTCGTAGTTGCTCGGCGTGTTGCGATGGAACCCTGTGGCGATGATCTGTTCGCGCGTGGCGTTGGGCAGCAGGTCGCCGGCCATCTGTTCGATGACGAACCGGTCGAAGGGCATGTCCTGATTGACGGCTTGAATCACCCAGTCGCGATAGGGCCACATATCGCGTGGCGCGTCGATTGTGTAGCCGTCCGTGTCGGCATAGCGGGCCAGGTCCAGCCAGTGCCGCGCCCAACGCTCGCCGTAGTGCGGTGAGGCCAGCAGACGGTCCACTGCGCGCTCATAGGCGTCCGGGCGCTTGTCGGCCAGAAAGGCCTCCAACTCGGCGCGCGTGGGCGGCAATCCGGTCAGGTCGAGGCTCACGCGCCGCAGCAGCGTCGCCGGGCCTGCTTCTGGCGAGGGCGCGAGATTGGCCGCTTCCAGCTTGGCGAGCACAAAACGGTCGATCGCATTGCGCGCCCACGCCGTGTTCTGCACCTCGGGAAGGGGTGCGGGCTTCACCGGCTGGAAGGCCCAATGATTCGCGCCCGGCCGTTTGGCTTTCTGATAGGCGGCCGGCATCGCCATGCCATCTTTGATCCACTGTTCGACGGCGGCGATTTTGGCGTCGTCCAACTTCCGGCCGGGGGGCATCTTCAGGGCGCCTTCATGCCGCATGGCTTGCAGGAGTAGACTCTCCTCGGGCTTGCCGGGCGTCACCACGGCCCCGCGGTTTCCCCCCTTCAGCAACGACTCGCGCGACTCCACCGAGAGGCCGCTGTTCACGTTCCTGTCGGAGTGGCAGGCAAAACAGTTGGTGCGCAGAATGGGCCGGACGGTCGATTCGTAGAAGGCCTCACCCGCGGCGGGCGCGGCCGTTTGCGCGTACGCCTGAGCGAGCGCGAACCCAGCGCCCAGGCACACCATCCTCAATGTGTGCATTTGCTGCAAATGATATCAATTCGCGCGGGGGTGCGGGCGGACGCCGTTCCGCCTCAGCCGATTTCGGCCAGTTTCACCGGCCGCCGCTCGTCATGAGACTTGCGGGCGGCCAGCCCCATTACCACGGGAGCCCGCCCGTCGGCACCGTTCACGGGCGTGGGTTTGTCCTCCACAACGGCCTCGGCGAAGGCGCGCAGCTCGTTCGCGAAACTCTCCGTGTAGCGGTCCATGAAGAAGTGCAGCGGCAGGTCGCGTCGCACCTCGCGCGCCGTGCTGACGACGGCCTGATTCGGAAAGTTGTTCGCCGTGGCGATGGAGCCCGCGCTGCCAAACACCTCCACACGCTGATCGTATCCATAAACGGCCCGGCGGCTGTTGTCGATGGTGCCGATTGCGCCATTCTCGAAGCGAAGCACGACGACGGCTGTGTCCAGGTCGCCCGCTTCTCCAATCGCCGGGTCCACCATTACCCCGGCGGCCGTGTACACTTCTTCCACCTCGCTGCCCATAAGGAAGCGCGCCATGTCGAAGTCGTGAATCGTCATGTCGAGGAAGATGCCGCCCGACACTTTTATGTAGCTCACCGGCGGGGGCGCCGGATCGCGGCTGATGATGTGGATTCTGTGCGGCTCGCCGATCTCGCCGCCGGCCACCGCCTGGCGCACGCGTGCAAAGTTGGCGTCGAAGCGGCGGTTGAAGCCGACTTGCAGCTTTACGCCTGCCTGGCGCACGGCCTCCAGGGCGAGATCGATCCTCGCCAAGTTGTGATCGACCGGCTTCTCGCAAAAAATGTGCTTGCCTGCACGAGCCGCCTGCATCACCAGCTCGGAATGCGTGTCCGTGGACGAGCAGATGAGCACGGCTTCGACATCCGGGCTCGCGAAAATCTCACTGGCATGGGCGGCCACGCGCGGTATGCCGCAGCGCTCCGCCACATCACCGGCCGCCTGGCGGTTGACGTCCGCGATGGCTCGCAATTCGGCCTCGGGCAAGCGGAACGCGACCGTCTCCGCATGAACCCGCCCAATTCGTCCCGCGCCAATGATCCCTACGCCGAGTTTCCTTTTCATGGCTGGCTCCTTGCCTTACGCGATCTCCGCCGCAAGCGAACGAAGATACTCACGGTTCCGTAGGGCGCTTTCCCGCGGCGCGCCCATGCCGGGCAGCACGTCCTGCTCCACCAGCGCGTAGCCGTCATAGCCACGCGCGGCCAGCCAGCGCAACACGCCGGCGAAGTCCACGCACCCGCGGCCGAGCTCGCAGAATACGCCGTGCCGCAGGGAGGTGAAGTAATCCCAGCCCTCGGCGCGCGAACGCGCCGCCACGGACGGCTCGCAGTCCTTCAGGTGGATGTACCAGACGCGCCCGGCGAAGCGGTTCAGCGCCTCCACCACGCCGGTATCGTTGGCGCCAAAGCAATAGTGGCCGGTGTCGAACACAAGCCCGGTCAGTTCGGGGTCAGTCAAATGCAGCAACGTGGCGATCTCGTCCGCCGTCTCCACAAAGCCCGCGCAGTGGTGATGAAACACCGTCCGCAAACCGGTTTCGCCAAACACGGTGCGCGCCAACTCGTTCGTTCCCGATGCAAATACCCTCCATTCGGCGGGGCTCAGTCCCATCGCCGGTGTGACGCGTCCGGCGTTCATGGTCCGTTCGGCAACCGTGCCGTTGTTGTCGGCGAGCACAAGATAAGGCGGCGGATCCGAGGCCACGGCTGCAAGCAGCTTCGCCGTCTTGACCGCGTTTGCAATTCCAGACGCGTGGGCGCCCGCATCGCGCAGCGCCACTGGCACGAACGCGCCCAGCATCACGAGCGACCGCTTCTCCAACTCCGCGCGCAGCGCTTCGGGCTCGGAAGGCATGTAGCCCCAGTCGCCCAACTCCGTCCCCGTATAGCCGGTCGCGGCCAGCTCATCGAGCATCTGCGCATAGCCGGTCTGCGAGCCCGTGGCGTTTTCAAACTCTAATGTTCCCCATGAACAGGGGGCATTTCCAAACCGGAAGCGTGACATACACCTCCCCTTCCCGCGGCCGCCAGGCCGCGAACTACCCTGGGCGGGCCCGCTAGAACTTGCGGCTCCAATCGCGCGGCCAGCGCTCCACAACCACTTTGGTTTGCGTGTAGAACTCGACGCCGTGATGCGCCTGCGCGTGCAGGTCTCCGAAAAAGCTCTCGCCCCAACCGCTGAACGGGAAGTGAGCCATGGGCGCGGCTACACCCACGTTGATGCCGACGTTGCCGGCGTTCACCTCGTACCGGAACCGGCGTGCGCTCGCGCCGTCGCTCGTGAAGATGCAGGCCATGTTGCCGTAGCCGCGATCATTCACCATCCCGATTGCTTCTTCGATCGTGGCGGCATGCATCAGGCTGAGGACGGGCCCGAAGATCTCCGTGCGCGCGACCTCGCCCCCAGGCGGCACGTTGTCGAGAACGGTGGGGAAAACAAAGAAACCGTCCTCGCAACCGGACACCTGCTTCCCCCGTCCGTCCACCAGCACGCTGGCGCCCTCCCGCGCACCCTTGGCGATCCACTCCTCGATGCGCGACTTGCTGGCGGCCGAAATCACAGGGCCCATCTCGACGCCGCCGTCCAATCCATACCCGACCTTGCGCGCACTCGCAATGCCGGCCATGCGCTCGGTCAACTCCTTGCGCGCGCCGCCCACGGGGATCGCCACGGACGCGGCCAGGCAACGCTGCCCGGCGCAACCAAACGCCGAGTCGGCGAGGATGCGCGCCGTCATCTCCATGTCGGCATCGGGCATCACGACGACGGGATTCTTCGCGCCTCCCTGGCACTGCGCCCTCTTGCCGTTGGCCGAGGCCCGCGAATAGATGTAACGCGCCGTGGCCGTGGAACCGACAAAACTGACCGCCTTGATCTCCGGGTGGTCGAGAATCGCGTTTACCGTGTCCCGCCCGCCGTGCACCAGTTGCACCACGCCCTGGGGGAATCCCGCCGCCTCAATCAACTCGAACAGCTTCGCCGACGTCATGGGCACACGCTCGCTCGGCTTCAGCAGAAAGCTGTTCCCGGTGGCCACGGCATAGGGCAGAAACCAGAACGGGATCATGCCAGGGAAATTGAACGGCGTAATGGCCGCCACGACGCCCAGCGGCTGCCGGATCATGTGTTCGTCGATGCCCGGCGCGATGTCCTCGTTGTTCACGCCCTGCATGAGCGCCGGAATGCCGCAGGCCACCTCGACGTTCTCGATGGCCCGCCGCATTTCGCCCACGCTTTCGCCATAGGTCTTCCCGCACTCGTTCGTGATGGTGCGCGCCAGGGAATCGAGATTCTCCTCCATCAAAGCTTTCAGCTTGAATAGCGGTTGAATCCGGTCGCCCGCCGGCCTGCGACGCCATTCACGATAGGCCGGCACACCCGCGCGCGCCGCGGCATCCACGGCCGTCGCCGGCGACAGCGGCGCCTCCGCCAACACCACCGACGTTGCGGGGTTCAGCACATCCACGGCCTCCGCCGCCCCGGCGTCCAGCCACGCGCCATCAATATAGTTCTTCAGTCGTTCCGCCATGAGTGTCCTTCCTTGGCCAGCGCCCCCGGTTACAGGTGGTAACGTTCCTTCTTGCGCGCTTCTTCATAAGCCGCGCGCGCCTGCCGCACGCTTTCGCTTCCGGAGACCTCGGCCACCGCCACGTCCCACCATGATTCGTAGCCCGGCACCTTCTCGCTCGTATCGGTCTCGACCACAATCACCGTGGTGTGGTCGAGCGTCTTGGCCTTCGCCAGCGCCTGACGCAGTTCCGCGACGTTGGAAGCCTTCAGCGCGTGCGCGCCCAGACTCTCCGCGTTCGCGGCGAAATCCACGCGCAGCACCTCGCCGTCCAACTGGCCGGTGCCCGCGTCGCGCCGGCGGTAACTGGTGCCGAAACCGTGCTGGCCCAGCGACCGGCTCAAACCTCCAATGCTGGCAAACCCATGGTTGTCCACCAGCACGATGATGAGCTTCACGCCCTCCTGCACCGATGTAACAATCTCGCTCGGCATCATCAGATAGGTGCCATCGCCGAGGAACACGTACACGTCGCGGTCCGGTCCGGCCAGCTTGGCTCCCATCGCGCCGGGAATTTCATATCCCATGCACGAGTAACCGTACTCCATGTGGTACCCGCCCGGTGTGCGTGTGCGCCACAGTTTGTGCAGGTCGCCCGGATGGCTGCCCGCCGCCGACAGCAGGATGTCGCGCGGCCCGGAGGCCTCCCACATCGCGCCAATCACTTCGCTTTGCGCCGGCCGGACGGTCTTGTTCAGGTGGAACAGACGCTCCACTTCCGCATCCCATTCCGCATGCAGAGTGGCCGCCTGCGCGGCATAGTCCGCCGGTACGGAGTAGCCCGCCAGCGCCGCCGTCAATCTCTCCAGAGCCACTCTGGCGTCGCACACCAGCGGCGCCGCGCCCACCTTGTACGCATCGAACTCCGCCGTGTTGATGTTCACAAACTGGACATCCGGATTCTGGAACGCCGTCATGGACGCCGTGGTGAAGTCCGAATACCGCGTGCCCACGCCGATGATGAGATCGGCCTCGCGCGCCAGCCGGTTGGCGGCGAACGTGCCGGTGGCCCCCACCGCGCCCATGCACTGGGCGTGATCGTAGGGGAGCGCGCCCTTGCCCGCCTGCGTCTCACACTCCGGGATGCCGGTTGCCGCACAGAAGGCCGACAGAGCGCCGGATGCCTCGCTGAACAACACGCCGCCGCCAGCCACAACAAGCGGCTTGCGGCTTGCGCGAATCTTCTCCACGGCCCGCGAGAAGGAAACGGTGTCGGGCTCGGGACGCCGGATCAGCCAGACACGCTTTTCGAACAACTCTTCGGGGAAGTCCCAGGCCTCGGCTTGCACGTCCTGCGGCAGCGACACCGTCACCGCGCCGCAATCGGAAGGTGAGGTCAGCACGCGCATCACTTCGGGCAGCGCCGTGATGATCTGTTCGGGACGGTAGATGCGGTCCCAATATCGCGACACGGGCCGGAAGCAGTCGTTCACGCCGGTGTCCTGCGTCGCGGGGGACTCCAGTTGCTGCAGCACCGGGGCGACGTTGCGCCGGGCGAAGATGTCGCCCGGGAGCAGAAGGACGGGCAGGCGGTTGATGGTGGCCATCGCCGCTCCCGTGATCATGTTCGTCGCGCCCGGGCCGATGGAGGAGGTGCAGACGTAGGTCCGCAGCCGGTTGTTCGTCTTGGCGAAGGCCGCCGCCAGGTGTACGGACGATTGTTCGTTGCGCATCATGACGTAGGGGAAATCGGGATTTTCCTGCAACGCCTGCCCGATGCCCGCCACGTTGCCGTGGCCGAAAATGCCCAGCACGCCCGCGAAGAAAGCCTGCTCCCGTCCGTCGCGTTCGACGTACTGGTTCTTCAGAAATCCGATAACCGCCTGCGCAACCGTCGCGCGCCGTGTTTTCACAGTGATCCTCCCTTGCTCATGCCGGCCTCGCTCATGCCGGAAAGTAGCGGGACACGCCATCCAGCGCGCTCCCCCGCACACCGGCCATCGACTGCAATGCTTCCTCGACGCTCCAGCCCTCGTGCACAATGCCGCCGGCGGCTTCGGCCATCGCCAGCGGATCCTCGCCGCCGGGGTACAACACGTTGCGCCCCACCAGAGCGCCACGCACGCTGGGGCCCGCTTGCAGGGCCGAGCCCAACTGCCGTAGAAATGGCGACGGATCGCCCGCCGACTCACCTCCGAGAAGCAGGATCGGCAGCGTCGTCGAGCGCGCCACAACCTCGTAGCCTTCGCAGTAGGGCAGCTTCAACCACAGCAGCCGGCTGGAATCGCCCAGAGCCGAGGCCACGCCGGCAAGCTTCGCCAGCGCGCCCTTCTCCTTCACCACCACATAGCCTTTGTCCGTTCTGTTGACGGGAAGTGGTTCGAGGAACGTCGGCAGGCCGAGCGCGTTGGCCGCCGTAATCTCTTGGGCGCAGGCGAGCATCGTCTTGAGCGAAGCGGCCTCGTTGTCCTCCACGCGCATCAGCAGTTTCGTGCCGTCGAGCTTCCAGGCATGGCAGGTGGCCGATGTAGGTCCCGTCACGGGATCGTCCATCTCCCAGCTTGCCCCGGCCAGCCCGCCGCGGTTCAGGCTGCCCAGCAGCACCTTGTTGTCCAGCATGGGCCGGGCGCCCCGCTCCTTCAGCAGCCCGTCCATGGCCAGCAGATCCTCGATCAGATCCATCGTGGCCATCACGCCATCCACGCGGCCGCTTTGCAGCACGCGCACGATGCGCGCCAGGTAGTCGCGGCGGCTGGCCATGGCGAGCGGGTCGTCGCCCACCTTGGTTACGCGCCGCGCCGGATGATCGGCGGCGAGGATATTCAACTTTCCCGCCGGCGCGAGCTTGGGCCGCCGTACGCGCGCCTGCGCCGCGCGCCAGCTGAACTCGGGATCGTTCACCCGCGTGTCCGTTAGCCGGACGATGAGTGAGTCGGGAAGAAATGCTGAGCTGTTGAACATGGAAGCCCCTCTATGGTTCTGGTTCTCGCGGCCCTACGCCCGCGCGGGCTGCCGCAGCAACAATTCTTCCACTTCGGCGAGCGTTGGCATGGCCTCCGAACAACTCAACCGGCTGACGACTATCGCCGCCGAGGCGTTTCCGTAGCGCAAACACGCCTCCAGCGAGGCGCCGCGCAGCATGGCCGCCAAAAAACCCGAAGCGAAGCCATCGCCCGCGCCAATCGTGCTCAGCACCTCCACTTTGCACGGCGGCAGGAACACCGGCTCGCCTTCCGTAAACACACAGGTGCCTTCATTGCCCAGCTTGGACACCAGCGTGGGCACGCCCGAGCGCAGCAGCCGGGCCCGGGCCGAGTCCAGATCGCCCGCGCCGGCAACCAGCATCAACTCCGGCTGATTGCCGATCAGCACGTCAATGAACGGCAGGGCGAGCCGCACGGCCAGTCCCGCCTCGTCCGCGCTGCTCCACGACATGGCCCGGTAGTCCACGTCGAACACCACGCGCACACCGGACTCCTTGGCGCGTTCCAGCGCGCGGTAGGTGCTTTCGCGCGAAGGAGAGGCGCACAGCGACGTGCCGTTGGTGATGAACATCCTTCCCGCCGCCGCATAATCCAAATCCTCCGGCGTGGCGCGCAGCATCACGTCCACCGGATCGTGCCGGTAGAAGACCTGCGGGAAGTGGTCCGGTGGCGTGATCTCCGTGATGGCCAGCGAGGGCAGATAGCCCGCCACGCGTTGCACGCGCGAGGTGTCCACTTTCTCGTTCTTGAGAAAATCCACCAGGAAATCGCTCAGCGCGTCCGTGCCCAAGGCTGCGATCATGCCCACGCGCACGCCTTGCCGCGAAAGTCCCACGGCCATGTTCGCGCTCGAACCGCCGAGGTAGCGCGAAAACGTGCGGGCTTTCGCCAGTGGCACGTTCGGCTCCTCGGAATAGAAGTCGTAGCCGATGCGGCCTAAAACAATTGCGTCCATTTTCGTGTCTTCCTACACCACCGGTACGCGGGGGTCCTTGTCCGTCCACGCCGCCCGCACCCAGGCATACCGCGGATCGTCCGACGCCGCCATGGACCGCGCCGAACCGGCCAGCGCATTCAGGTAATACACGTTGTAGCCATGCGCGGCCACCACGGGATGATAGCCTTCCGGCACCAGCACCAGTTCGCCGCCGCGCACCGTGATGGTTTCGTCCAGCCGGTGGTCCTGCGTGTAGACGCGCTGAATCGCGTAGCCTTCCGGCTTATCGATCTTGTAGTAGTAGATCTCCTCCAGGTCCACCTCGCCGGGCGGGGCGTGCACGTCGTGTTTATGCGGCGGATAGCTCGACCAGTTGCCCGAGGGCGTGTACACTTCGACGATGAGTAGCCGCTGCGCCGGGAACTCCGGCTTCAGCATATGGTTGATCTGGCGCGTGGCATTGCCACCACCGCGCACCTCCACCTCCACCTCGCCGGGCCGCACCAGGCGCGCCGGGAACCGCTCCTCGGCCTTGCTGAAACAGAGGGCCATCTCGCACGCCGTCGCAGCCACTACCTCGAAGTCCGTCTCCACCGGCAGGTACAAAGTGTGCGGCTTGCCATCGAAGACGTGTTTGCGCCCACCCACTTCCAGCCACTCGCCCGCGCTGGACCGCACGGCGCACACGCCGCCCAGCATCACCAGCGCCAGTTCGCTCGCGCCCGTCGCGGCCGAGAAACTCATTCCCGGATCGAGCGCGCGCGTTTCAAACGACAGATACTCGAAGCCAAAGGTGTTCCGCACGCCGGCAAATGAGCCGGGCGGCATAAGCAATGCACTCATCGTTCACTCCTTGCGCTGGCGCGTGCTCCCCCCGCGCCGGCGCGGGCGCTTCTGGCCTGCGCGCGGACCACACGCGGCGCGCACACCGATTCGCGCACAATCAGTTCTCCGCGCACGGTCACCACCGGAGGCGCCGGTTCGCGCGCGATCAGCCGCAGCAGCGTTTCCGTGGCCATGCGGCCCATGCCGGCCATCGGCTGCCGGACGGTGGTGAGCGGCGGGTTCAGGTACTGGCTGATATAGAGATCGTCGAAACCCACCAGCGAAAGATCCTCGGGTACGCGCAAGCCGCGTTTGCCCGCTTCGTGCATGACGCCCAGCGCGGACATGTCGTTGTAGCAGAAGATGCCCGTCGGCTTCCTGGCGAGCGACAGCAGTTGGCCCAGCGCCTCGCGCGCTCCCTCGGGTTTGCCGTCGCCGCGCGCCACCAGCGCCTCGTCAAACTCGATGCCCGCCGCCTCCAGCGCCGCCCGGTATCCCGCCAGCCGTTCGGAGTCGGACTGATAGCCGAACCGGTCGCCTATGTAACCGATGCGCCTGTGTCCGTGCCCGGTCAGGTGCTGTGTCGCCGCGAAACTGCCGCCATGGTTGTCGATCATCACCGAGTGCGCCGCCTCGTTGTCGTGCTGGTTGTTGAGCAGCACAACCGGCACCTCCATCTGCGACAGCATGGAAACGTGCAGCGAGCCCACGCGCGACGAGGTGACGATGATCCCATCCACGCGCCGCTCCTCGAAGCTGCGGACCACGCGCTTTTCCCGCGCCGGCTCGGCGTGCGAGTTCGCCAGAAACACGCTGAAGCCCTGCGCCTCCGCCGCGTCCTCGATGCCGCTCACCACGTCGGCGACGAACGGATCCGAAATCGTCGTCACCACCACGCCAATCGTGTGGGTTCGCCGTGTCACCAGGCTGCGCGCCGCCGCGCTGGGCCGGTAGCCCGCGTCTTCGGCGATGCGCCGAATCAGGTCGCCGGTCTCCCGGTTCACCAAAGGACTGTTTCGCAGCGCGCGCGACACGGTCGAATTTGACACATGCGCGGTCTTGGCGATGTCCTTGATCGAGAGGCGCTTCACGGGGCTCCCCATAGTTTAATGCAAACGTTGTCAAAAATCTCCGCCCCGGCGGGTCCGGCCACCCGTGATCGCGCCGGAGCGCCTCTTACGGCGCGCTATACCAGCCGCGGTCCCACGGGAAGGCGAATGTAGGCCGGTTCACATAGCGCGTCATCTGGCACTCGATTACGGCGCCCGCGCCCGGCTCCAGCCGCACCGTCGCCACGGGCGAGTTGAGCGCCACCGTCCTGCCGTTCACGGTCATCGCGTCGAAACGGTGCTCGCCGTAGCCGCCCGCCTGCACCACCACTTCGCGCGCCTCCACCTGATTCGTGTTCACCAGCGTCACGGCCGCCGAACCGGCTTCCATCTTCGATACCAGCGCGGCGACGTCTTGCGGAAGTCCGGCGCGACGCCGTACGGGGTCGAAATAGCGGAACCGGCTGTGCAGTGTCCACACGCGGCCGCTGGCGAAGTAGCCGCCCATGGTCAGGTTCAACAGTCCGTTCGTGGCCGCCGGGTTCAGGTCAAGCAAATAGTCGGCCAGCCGGGAGTCGGCCGTGGTCGAGTCCGTCCGGATCAGCTCCACGCGGCGGCGCACGCGCGCCAGGTCGGCCCGCAAGGCCCGCTCCGGAAAATCGGGCAGCTTGCCTTCCAGATAGCCCAGCCAGGTGGCCGAACGGTCCGCCTCTTCATAACCGCCATCCCGCTCGCGCTGGGGAAACTGCGTGGCCACGGGCAGCCGTTCCATGTCCTTGCGGTCCATGGACCAAAGGTAGATTTCCAGCAACCGGTCCGTGTGCAGGCGCGGAGCGTAGGAATACCAGGACGGCGGACCGTCATATTTATATCCCCGTGGATCGCCGTACATCTGCGGCAGCATCACCCGCCCGTTCTCCACCTTCTTCTGCGCGTACAGGTTGTCCATCTGGCGGCGCAGCACGCCAACGAACGACTGGTCTCCGCTCAACAGCAGCGCGTTGCCAAAGCCCGGCCACGTGCCCGCCGTGAAGTAGTTGCGGTGCGCGATCTGTCCCAGTTCGCCGTCGAAGATCGTGAAGTTCCAGCCGTAGGTGCCCTTCCACCACTGCCCGTTGTATTCGCCGCCCAGCTTGCCGTTTAGACCGATGTTGCTGGGCACATTGCCGCCCGCCTCGGCCGCGCGCTGCTTCCACGCGTTCATGTAGTCGAGCACCCAGGCGCGGTACTTTTCTTCTCCCGTCAACGCATAGGCGTTCAGTCCGAGGATCGTCGCCGCCAGGTTCAGGGAGTTGTCGCCCACGCTGTCCAGATACTCATCGCAGTGCGACAGCATCTTCTTATAGTTCGCCTCCAGGTCGAGCATCTTGCCGCGGCCGGCCGGATTGTGTAGCAGGTGAAAGGTGCCGGGTACGGGATCGCCCACCCAGTCGTAGGTGGTCGCCTTGCGCAGCATCGGTCCTTTGCTCCCAGTCCAGATGCTTTTGATGATCTTCAGCGCCGGGTCGTAGTTCGGCGCTTCGGGATCCTCGCCCATATACATCGCCGCGAACCGGCGGATCCGCTGGCGGTACTGTTCGTCGTTGGGATCCGACAGTCCCTGTAAAAAGAAGGCGCGCAGGCCCTCGGCCGTGTGGAACCAGTCCGATTGCGTGATGAACTCTTTGCTGTACGCCCCGTTCCGGGCCAGTTCGGTCAGCTTCGTGCGCAGTTCGCCGTACTGCTTCAGATGGCCTTCGTAACCCTTCTTGAACAGCGCCAGCGTGGTGTCGGAGCCGCCCATGGCGTGCAGCAGCGTCCAGTTCCAATAGGTCTCGATGGCGTCGTCGGGCCCATCGAGCGTGCCCCAGCGCGGAGTATGCGCCAGGTAGCCGCGCTCGTCGACATACTTGGCCGCGAACAACTCCACGGCCTGTGAGTTATACCGCAACAATTCACGCTCCAGCAGCGCCCACGCGGGCGGAGCCATGGGCGTCTTGACGTGAATCGTGGCCTCGGGGCGCTGTGTTTGCGCGCCAGCGGCCAGGCTGAACACGAAAAGGAGAGGAAGTGCTGGCTTCATGGTTCGAAATACCATATCAGCTTTGTTACTCTAGCTCTAACATGATGGGTACACGCGCGCTCCGTCTCTTTCTCTTGGGTACACTTTGTTTCGCGGCGGCTTTCGCCGCCGAACGCACGGTTGTGGTTCCCGCTGGTTCCGCGCCGCCCACCGGCCCCTATTCGCCCGCGATCATGGCCGGTGGCTTCCTCTACGTCTCCGGCCAGGGCGCCGCCAAGGCCGATGGCAGCTTTCCGGCCACCACGGAGCAGCAGGTGGAACAGTGCCTGGGGACGATTCGCCGCATCGTCGAGGCCGCCGGGCTCACGATGCGCCACGTCGTTTATGCGCACCTGTATCTGAAGGACATCACGCGATACGAAGAGGCCAATCGCGCCTGGGCCCGCGTTTTTCCGGCCGACCCGCCCGCCCGCGCCGTCCTCGGAGTCGCTGACCTGCCCACTGGCACGCCCATCGAGATCACCGTGGTGGCCTACCGTGACCTCGCCAGCCGCCGCATCGTCACGCCGCGCGGCTATGCCTCCAAGGAACCCGTCTCGCCCGCCGTCCTGGCCGGGGGACGCCTCTATTTGTCCAGCATGACCGGCTCCGGCGGCACCCCGGCGGCGCAACTGGAAAGCGCATTTTCACGGATGTCGGCCACTCTGGCCGCCGCCGGGCTCGACTTCCGCCACCTCGCCTTCGTCAACCCCTACCTTACGGACGCCATGCCGATGGAGGAGATGAACCGCGCCTACGCCGCCAAGTTCGAGTTCGGCAATACGCCTGCCCGCGCCACCATCCGCGTGGCTTCGCTGCCCGGCGGCGCCTCCATCGCCTTCACCGGTGTTGCCGCCGTGAACCTGGCCGAACGCCGCGCCGTGCGGCCGAAAAATATGCCGCCCAGCCCCACGGCCAGTCCGTGCGTGTTCGCCGGAGACGCCTACTATTGCTCCGCCAAGGCCGGTTTCATTCCCGGCCCCAACAACGGCATCTACGCGAGCACGGTGGAGACACAGATGCGGCAGACCATGCGCAATCTGCTGGACGGGTTGGAGGAGGCGGGACTGGATTTTTCCCATGTGGCCGCCTCGAACGTCTATCTGGATGACGTTCGGGAGTGGGCGGCCATGAATAAGGTGTATGCCGAGTATTTTGGCAAGACGCCGCCGTCGCGCACCACCGTGCAGCAGGTGGCCCCGGTGGCCCACCGCGCGGCCGACGCCAGGGGCCGCTGGCCGGCGTTGGAACAGATGTCGATTATCGCCGTTAAATAGGCTTCCCGCCAGGCCGGGGAAGCTTTACAGTATTAGGATAGGTGACCATGATCTCTGACTATCTCCGTGATCTGCTCTCGCTTCGCTGGCAGCGTTTGACGCGCCGCAACCTGCTAACCGCCACGGGCGCGGCCGCCGCCGCCCACCAACTGGCATCCGCCACGCCGGCTTCGGCCGCCGAGGGAGCGTCGCTCCGCATTGGACCCGGCCTGTTTGAATCCATCGGCGTCCGGCCGCTCATCAACTGCAAGGGCACGTTCACCATCGTCACGGGTTCGCAAAGCCTGCCCGAAGTGAAGCAGGCCATGATGGAGGCGAGCAAGCATTACGTCCACCTGGACGAGCTGATGGAAGCCGTCGGCGCGCGTCTGGCCGCCATCACCGGCGCCGAGTGGGGCATTGTCACCAACGGCTGCGCGGCGGCGTTGACACACGCCACGGCGGCCTGCATCGCCGGTACGGATCCGGAAAAGCTTCAGCGCGTGCCCGACCTCACCGGCCTGAAGAACGAAGTGATCGCTCCGCGGCATTCCCGCAACGTCTATGACCATGCCATCCGCATGCTGGGCGTGAAAATGATCACCGTCGATACGCCCGCCGAACTGGAAGCCGCGATCAGTCCCCGCACGGCGATGGTGATGGTGCTCGCCTCGCCCGCCGCCGACCGTGAGCCGCTCTCGACGGAAACCGTCTGCCGTATCGCCCGGCAGCGGAACATTCCCGTCATTGTCGATGCCGCGGCCGAGATTCTCACCATTCCGAACAAGCATCTGAAGGCCGGCGCCACGCTGGTCGCCTATAGCGGCGGCAAGTGCCTGCGCGGACCGCAGGCGGCCGGACTTCTGCTGGGCCGCAAGGATATCGTGCAGGCCGCGTGGCTGCACAGCGCGCCGCACCATGCCTTCGGCCGCTCCCTGAAGGTGGGCAAAGAAGAGATCATGGGGATGCTCGCCGCCGTCGAAACCTGGGTGAAGCGCGACTACCAGGCCGAATTCCGCACCTGGGAGGCCTGGCTGGCCGAGATCTCGAAAACCGTGGAATCCGTGCCCGGCGTCACCACACAGGTGCGCCAGCCCGACAGCCTCTCCAATCACGCGCCGTCGCTCACGGTCCGGTGGGATGCCGGCAAGATCGGCATCGCGGGCCGCGAGTTGGAAAAGTACATGTACGAGAACGAGCCGCGCATCGTGCTCGGCAGCGCCTCCGGTGAGCCGGGCGGCGCCGAGCCCAGCACCGTCGGCATCATGCCCTACATGATGATGCCCGGCCAGCACAAGATTGTCGCCGAGCGCCTGCGCTCGCTGCTGGCCAACCCGCCCAAGATCGCCCGCGCCGCGAAACCCTCCGGTCCGCTCGCCAACGTGGACGGGCAGTGGAAACTGAATATTCAGTATTCGCTGGGAACGGCCCAGCACGATCTCGCTTTCGAGCAAACCGAAGCGAAACTGGCGGGCACGCATCGCGGCGGCGTGACCGTGGGCGAACTGCGCGGTTCGGCCGACGGGCCCGAGGTGAAGTTCACCAGCTTCCACCGCCATGAGGGCACGATGATCATGTACGCGTTCACGGGCAGGCTGGAAAACGGCAAGCTCTCCGGCTCTGTCGCCATGGGCGAATACGGGAGCGCGCAGTGGACGGCCGAACGCTACAGTTACGGCGCCGGGCGGCGCCGGGGTTAGCCGCCTCTACGGCTTTAAAATCACTTTTGTCAGTCCGGCCTCGTGAGCGTAGAGGCGGTCGAACATCTCCGCCCCACGCTCGAGCGGCGCCGTCGCGCTGATCATCGGCTCCACGCGAAACGCGCCTCGGCCGATCAGGTCCAGGCACGCCGTGTAATCGTTCGCCGACGCGCAGGAGCCCTGCAGGCGCACCTCCCGCGTGACCACCGATTGCAGCGGCAACGCCGTGTCCTTCGTCACGTTGCCGATGAGAACCACCGTGCCTCCCTTGCGTACCGAGTCGATCGAGGCGAGAACGGTGGCGTTGGTTCCCACGGCTTCCATCACGATGTCCGCGCCCTCGCCACCGG
The DNA here is from genome assembly GCA_020847045.1 of Bryobacterales bacterium. Classification (GTDB taxonomy): domain Bacteria; phylum Acidobacteriota; class Terriglobia; order Bryobacterales; family Bryobacteraceae; genus JAFLBB01. Next base: position 106,654 of record JADLCT010000014.1, read on the forward strand.
TTAGCTCCCGCACGCGCTCCGGCACACTGGTGTTCTTCGCGTTGATGGTCACATCGGCGCCAGAGGTTTTCGCCAGTGCCAGCCGGGAGTCGTCCAGGTCCACGGCGATAATCTGGCCGCAGCCCTTGATGCGCATCGCCTGCACGGTGAGCAGCCCAATCATGCCCGCGCCCACCACCACACAGGAATCGCCCAGCCCCCCGCCGGCCAGGTTGGCCGCGTGCAGGGCCACCGATACGGGCTCCACCATGGCCGCCTGATCGAAGGAAACCGTGTCCGGCACGGCGTAGACGATGTGCTGGGGGACGGCCACGTATTCGGCGAACGCGCCGTGGCGGCGGTAGTCACCGCAACTCACGCCCAGCACGCGGCGGTCCGCGCATAGATTCGGCTGGCCCTTGCGGCAGTACGGGCAGCGGCCGCAGTTGATCATGGAATCAAACGTGACGCGGTCACCTTGTTTGAAACGTTTTACGTTCGATCCGGTTTGGGCCACCGTCCCGGAGGCCTCGTGGCCCATAATGACCGGTGGAATGCGGCGTCCGGAACCGCCATCGAATCCATGCACGTCCGAGCCGCAGATGCCGCACGAGGCCACGCGCACCAGAACGTCATCCGGCCCGGTTTCCGGCTCGGGAAAATCCACTACAGTGAGTTTTTTGTAGTCTTCGAGAAGCAGCGCTTTCATGGGGGTCCGGCTTCAGTGTATCGCGACGGAGCGGAAGGAGCGGGGAACCGCCCGCCCCCCCCTAGCGCCTCCAGCCGCGGCGATGCACGATGATCCTCGGCCCGCCGTACCAGCCCCGGCCCGGACCCCAACCTGGCCCCCAATAGGGCCCCCAGCCCCAACCCGGATAGCCCCAGCCGGCATAGTAGGGCGGACGAGTCTCGCGGCGGCGCAATTCGGGACGCTGCGAGTTGCCGCGCTCGTAGTCTGACTGCTGCGCATACCGGAAAGCCAACGGCGCGCGGTCCGTGTGCACAATCACCGGATCGGTAAGCCGGAACGTCACCATGTCCTCGGGATACAACACCGTCTGACGGCCACGTGTCAGCAGCACGCCGGCCAGTCCAGCCGCCGCGCCCGCGCCTGCCCCGGCGCCCGCCCCCACGCCACCGCCGGCCACGGCGCCAATCGCCGCCCCCACGCCCGCCGCCGTGCCCACGGCCGTCGCGTCGCGTCCCTTCGATGCGCCGCCCGAGTACTCAACAAGCTGCGTGCGGATGCCCGCCTGCCGGCCATCGGCGAGTGTCAACTCCGTCAACTCCACACCCAGACGCGAGGAGCCTTTCACCTTACCAGCGCGCGCCACACTGGTCACGCGTCCGGTCACCATCTGTCCTCGCCGCGCCACCACCACGCCGTCAGCGATCAACGGTTGCGTCAAGGTGGCGCTGAACAGATCCCCTTCCCGCGCGCTGTTGGACGACACCATCTCGTTCACTCGTACTGAAATCCAGGAGCCCGGCGCCAGTTCCAACTCCGCCGGAAGGCGGGTGGGCGTTTCGGTCTGCGCGTACGCCACGGCGCAGCCCAAAGCCACCATCGGCAGCCAGTGGAGAATTGTTCGTTTCATGGAAGGTTTCCTCTACTAGGTGGAACTGCAATCGGCGTGCCACGCGAAACCCCTTTGTTTGCGCCGCTCCGTGCGCGCGGCGGTGGCCGATTTCCACCACATGGTTAGTCTCAACCGCCCGCGCCGCCGTTGCGCTATCCTAACGGTTTGACACTCGCAGTCCTTGCTTAATACGGGTGACCGCGGCCGCGTTCGGGCCAAGCTCACCCTTCGTGTATCGCCCCTGGACACGAAACAGCAAGGAGCTTCACAGTGGATTCTTCCCTGATTTCCGCGCGCGTATGCTTTGCCTCCGGCAGCCACGCCCGCGTTCTCACCGGCGGCCGCGAATGGGACGCCCTACTCGCCGGCCATCTCGAATTCTCGGCCCTCACCGCGTCCGAGCTTCCCGTTACGGGCGACCACGTCCTGGCCCGCCCCATCGACGCCGCCACCATGTTGATCGAACAGGTGCTGCCGCGCCGCACGGCCCTCTCCCGCCGCGCCGCCGGTACGCGCCAGGCCGAACAGGTGCTGGCCGCCAATGTCGATCTGGCATTCCTCGTCACGGGACTCGACGGTGACTTCAACCCGCGCCGCCTGGAACGCTATCTCGCCCTGGCGCATGAAGGCGGAGTGGAACCTATCCTGGTTCTGAACAAGGCCGATACGTGCCTGGCGCTGGCCGAACGTCTCGACGAGGCCCGCGCCGTGGCCGGGGGCGCTCCCGTACTGCCTGTCAGCGCGCTGTCCGGCGACGGTTGCGACGCCGTCGAGGCGCTGCTCACGCCCGGTACCACGGCCGTGTTGCTCGGCTCCAGCGGCGCGGGGAAATCAACTTTGTTGAACCGGCTGACTGGCTCAGAGGTCCACCTCACCGGTGCGGTGCGCGCCTCGGACTCCCGTGGCCGCTACACAACCACCCATCGCGAACTCATCCCGCTCGCTTCGGGCGCGGCACTGATCGACACGCCGGGGCTGCGCGAAATTCAGCTTTGGGTGGGACGCGCCGCGCTGGCCACCGTGTTCGACGAAATCGCCGCCCTGGCCTTGGAGTGCCGCTTCGCCGACTGTGCTCACGTGAGTGAACCCGGCTGCGCCGTGCGGGGGCATGTGGCCCCGGAACGCCTGGACAGCTTTCACAAACTCACTCGCGAAGCGGACCGGCTGGAGAGGCCACGTTCAGAGAAGGCGCGCTGGCGCGCCCTCCACGAAGCCCAAAAGCAGTTTTATAAGCAGAGGGGCCGGTGACGCCGCCCCTCCTTTCTCAGGTGTTCACCCGATTGCCCCGTTCTCCGGTTCCGCCGATAAACGGGGCATGGCCGATGTTCCTCCGCAGCCGCCCAAGCCTCCGCAGAACCTGTGGCTTGCCGTTCTGCCCGGCCTGCTGGTGTTCTCGGCCGCCACCGGCATGTTCATTCGTTCGTCTATGGATACACGGGCTGCGGCCAGCGCCTTCACCCAGCCTGCGCCGCTGGAGCAGCCTGCCTCCTCAGGGAAACCGGCGGAGAACGAGTTGCTGCGGTGCGTCGAAGTCTATGGCGTCACCATGCACACCAGCGAGGACTATGTGCCGGAGCGTGGTGGTTACGCCACGGCTCGCCGGAAAAACGCGCCCAACTATATCTCCACCGTACTGCGGGGCATGATGCGGAACAACTGCGGACGGCCGCTGCCGCGCGTCGAGGCGCAGCTTGAGGTGACCGCCGATGACGGCGCCACCGGGCTCGGATGGGTGGCCGCCGGCAATCTCGCCGCTGGCCAGGGTGGCTCTTTTGAAAAGGCCTGGATGGGCCGCGTCACCAGCTATAAGGTTGTGCGCGTCCGCTAACCCTTCTTCCCGGCTTCACCCGCCTGCCCCAACCGGCCCAGACGGGGCCAGGGCGCGGGCGCGGCGGCTTCGCGCAATTCGGCGAATCCGGCATCAGCCGTCCGCCACAGCGCCGCCATCGCTGCGGCGCGCTTCGGCTCGCTCGCGGCCAGGTTGTTCTGTTCGCATCGGTCACCGGCCAGGTTATACAGCTCCCACGGCCCGTTCGCGCCCGTCGCCACCAGCTTCCAATCGCCCTGCCGGATGGCCCGGTTCTGGTTGTGGTTGAAGTAAAGCAGTTCTCGCGGCAGCGAGTCCTTCTGGAACGCCGGCGCGATGCTCCTGCCGGCCAGCAGTGGAGCACCGGCGGCCATGGCTTGCGAGGGCCTGCCACCACCCAGTTCGATCATGGTCGGAACAACGTCCACGAAATGGCAGGGCGCGTGGCGCAACTGGCCGCGCGCGGCGATGCCCGCAGGCCAATGCGCGATCCAGGGCGAGGCGATGCCGCCTTCATGCACCCAGCTCTTGTGGAGGCGGAAGGGCGTGTTCGACGCCGTGGCCCAGGCTGGCCCCAGACATAGGTGTGTGCGCTCGGATCCCGGCGCCGCCAGCGGGTCATGTCCCTCACCGCGGATCATAATCTCGGCGCTGGCCCCGTTGTCGGACAGGAACAGGATCAGCGTGTCGTCGTAAGCGCCCATCGCCTTCACCTGTGCCAGCACGCGGCCGATCTCCCGGTCCATGCGTGTGATCATGGCCGCGTGAATCGCCATCTTCGTCCGCTGGAAATCCTTCTGCTCGCGGGTCAGCGTGGCCCAGGGTACGGCCCGCGCCACCTCGCCCGGTCCGAACCGCGCCAACTGTTCTTCGGCCGAAAGATTCCAGGGCGGATAGATGCCTGGCTCCATTCTGGCCAGACCGCAGCGAACCAGGCCCATCTCGCGCATGCGCCGGTGATGACGCTCGCGCATCACGTCCCATCCTTCGGCGAAACGGTCCTTGTAGGCGGCGATGTCCTCCTGTAACCCCTGGAGAGGGAAGTGCGGAGCGGTGAACGCCAGGTAGAAATAGAACGGTTCGTCCTTGTGCTCGCGCGCGTGGAGCTTCAGGAAATCCACGGCATGGGAGGCGATGGCCTTCGTTCCATAAAATCCGTCTCCGGGTTTGGGGCGGGGCAGGGGCTGGTCGTCCAGCAGGTGCGCCCTGGGCGCAAAGTGGTTTAACTGATCCAGCAGCGTGTAGCTGTGGTCGAACCCCGCCGTGGCCAGTGGGTGGAAGCGGATGTGCCACTTTCCCGAATGATAGGAACGGTAACCCAGCGGCTTCAGATGCTGGGGCGCGAAGCGGGTCCAGGCCGGCGTGTTGCCCGCGGTCATCACATCGCACGCCGTCTGTTGCGCGTACTGTCCGGTCAGGATGCACGCGCGTGAAGGGCCGCACCGCGCCGTGGAATAGCCTTGCGTGAAGCGCAGACCGCCCGCGGCCAGCGAGTCGATGTTCGGTGTGTCGATACCGCCGCCGTAACACCGGGCATCTGAATAGCCCATGTCGTCGGCGAGAATCACGAGAAAGTTCGGCCGCTTTGGGTGCGGGCGTTGCGCGGCCACAGCCGCCGGACCCGTCAAAGCGCCGAGAAATTCTCTGCGCCTCATAAGATGTCCGCGTAGATCTCCACGATCTTCCGGATCTGGGCCTCTTCCTCCGGCGTCACCATAACCAGCGGAGGCCGCACCGGACCGCCCGGCAATCCCAGCAGGTCCATCATCTTTTTCATCACCGACACCTCGTAACCCTTGCGCTTGTCGCGCAGGGCATAGAGAGGCAGCACGTACTTCTTCATCAGCGCGCTCATCGCGGCGCGGTCGCCGTTCAATCCGGCCTCGGCGATGGCCAGCGACAGCTTCGGCGCCACGTTGGAGATCGAGGAGGTGTAGGCCTGCACGCCGATGGCGAAGTAGGCCGGCGCGCAATCGTCGCCGATGCCGCCGATCCAGGCCAGCCGGCCGCCCACATGGTTCATGATGCGCTGGTACTTACGCGCGTCACCCTGGCCGTCCTTCCAGAAGGCCAGAGTCGGCACGCGGTCGCACAACTGCGACACTTGGTCCGGCGTGAATGCCGCCCAGTCGCGGGAATAGAGTGACAGCGGCAGGCCCGTCGATTTGCCGATCGCGGCATAGTAATCCAGCAGGCCCTCCCAGGGCGCGTTGGTGTAGTACGGCGGCATCACCAGCAGGGCATCGGCGCCGGCAGCTTCCATTCCGCGGGCCATCGCCTGGCCCATCGGCGTGTTGTAGCCGACGCCGGCCACCACCGGCATGCGTCCGTTCACGGCCTTCACCACCGTGCGCACCGTCTCGATGTTCTCCTCGACCGTCATCGAGTAGATCTCGCCCGTACCGCCCGAGGCTACCTGCGCACAAAAGCCGTAGCCGCACATCCAGTCGGCGATCTTGGCCAGACCGTCGTGGTCGATCGACAGGTCATTCTTGAAGGGCGTGACGGGAAAACCGAACACGCCGGTGAGTTTGTTGCGAAGCTCGGTGGCGGTCATACGAAAAAGAACCCGTAGTGTATCAAAGGCCCCGGCGGCGCGCCGTCATAGAATATGGCCATGCTGAAATCACTTCCGCTGGTGATCGCCCTGCCGCTATTGACGCTGGCCGCCTACGCTGCCGAAGAGGTCGTGCTCCGCCCGGACCTGCCGGCGGGCGAGGAATGGTACACACCCGAATCCACCAATGTGCACGTGAAGAGCCCGCACGAAAAATGGGTGCGTAAGGTGCGCCGCCCCGTACTGGAAATCTATCCCGCCTCGAAGCCGAACGGCACGGGCGTGGTTGTGGCGCCCGGCGGCGGCTTCAACATCCTGGCCATCGAGCATGAGGGCCGCGACGTGGCCCGCTGGTTGAACTCGCTTGGCGTGACGGCGTTCGTGCTTCGATACCGCGTGGGCCTGGAATCGCGGGAGGCCAGTGCCAAGGCGGCCATCGAAGATGGACTGCTCGCCGTGAAGACCGTGCGCGAACGGGCGGCCGAATGGAAGGTGGCGCCAGAGCGCGTGGGCATTATGGGCTTCTCGGCCGGAGGCTACCTCGCCATTGGCGTGGCTACGCAGTTCGACGCGGCAAGCCGCCCCGCTTTCGCGATTCCCATTTACGCTGTCGCACCGCCTGGGTACACCGTTCCAGCAGGCGCCCCCCCCGTGTTCACCGCCGTTGCCTATGATGACAACGAACGCATGACCACCACGGCCACGGCCCTGGTGGACAACTGGAAAAAAGCGAAGCTGCCCATCGAGATGCACGTTTTCGCCGATGGCGGCCACGGATTTGGCATGAACAAAAAAGGGAAGGCCTGCGACATCTGGACCGATCTTCTCGCCGAATGGATGAAACGCCAGGGGCTTCTCGGCAAGTCATGAGACACGCTCTGTTCTTCCTCGCCGCCATAGCCGCATCGGCCGCGGACCCCGCTGTGATCAGCCTGCGGCCCGATCTGCCCGCCTCCGAGGAGGTCTTCACGGGTCCCAACGACACCGAACGCCGCATTCGCAAAATCACCAGCCCCACCTTGGCCGTCTTTCTGCCCGAACGCCCCAACGGCGCGGCCATCCTTGTGGCGCCCGGTGGCGGCTTCGTGCATCTGGCGATTGATAAGGAAGGCGTCGACGTGGCCCGGTGGCTGAGCAAACTCGGCTACGCGGCATTCCTGTTGAAGTACCGCGTGACGCTGGCCGATCGCGGCGCCAGCATGCGCGCCGGGGTCGAGGATGCCCTGCTGGCCATGAAGACCGTGCGCGAGCGTTCGGCCGAATGGAAGGTCGCGCCGGACCGCATTGGCCTGCTCGGTTTTTCCGCCGGCGGTTATCTTGCTGTCGCGGCGGCGCTTTCGCCCGATGCATCGGCGCGTCCCGACTTTGTCATGCCGGTCTACCCCGCGGTGCCCGCCGAACTCGCCGTCCCGCCTGGCGCTCCGCCTCTGTTTCTGGCGCTTGCGCATGACGACGGGCCGTTCATTGTCGAAGGCAGCCTGCGGCTGGTCAACGCCTGGAAGCAGGCCAAGCTTCCGGCGGAACTCCACATGTACTCCAGTGGCGGCCACGGCTTCGGCATGCGCGCCTCTGGCAAACCAACCGACACCTGGACGGCGCGTCTGGCTGAATGGCTGGGCCGGTTGCCCGCCGCGAAATAAGAAAGGCCGGAGCCCGTAGGCCCCGGCCATGTTCTTCTTTCTCGTGGCGGCGGATCAGAACTGCAGGCGCAGGCCGAACCGGAACTGGCGGTCCTGGTTGCGGTCGGCGCTGGTGATCGCCATGAAGTTGTTCGCGTTCAGGATGTTCCCGGCGGCGTCCCGCGTCGGAGAACTGGCGTTGGCTCCCGGATTGGCGAAGCGCGCCGTGTTCGTCATGTTGTAGCCTTCGGCCTTGAACTGCACATTCAGGCGCTCGGTTACGGCGAAGTTCTTGAAGATGCTCGCGTCCCAACGCCAGAAGCCAGGTCCGCGAACCGCGTCGCGGCCCATGGTGCCGAAGCGGTAGTCGTTCGGGGCGCGTCCCGTGTTGGGGTCGCCGAACGAACTCGGATCCAGATAGAACGTGCCTGGACCGAAGTTGCCGACCTTCTTGATGGGACCGGTCTGGTCGGCCGTCTGCGTGCTGCCGGGCGCGTTCAGCGAAGTGCCCGAAGCCGTCACGTTGAACGGCGTGCCCGAATAAGCGCTGAAGAAGCTGTTCATGCTCCAGCCGCCCACCAGGAAATCGGCGGCCTTGTTGGAGAGGTTGAACTTCTTCCCCTGGCCGACGGGCAACTCGTACGTCATGGCCATCGTGTACATGAATGGACGGTCGTAGCCGCTGAGCGCCCGGTTGCGGCCCAGGGCTGGACCCCAGTTGCTGATCGGCAGGCCCACCCAGCCGTCGTCGTCGAACCAGTTGATGGTCTTCGACCAGGTGAAGCTGTTCTTCAGGAACAGCCCCGCGGCGAAGCGGCGGTCCAACGTCGCCTGCATCGAGTGGTAGTTGCCGCTGACGAAGCCGTTCCACACGTTGAGGGCGATGTTGCCGTTGCGGGCGAAGTAGGGACGGCCCGCGCCGCCCGTGCCGGGTGCGGCGGCGTTGATGTCGATGTCGCCCATCTGCCGCGTCGTCTGCGTGCCTACGTAGGCCACGCTGCCGACGAAGTTGGACGGCAAACGCCGTTCGAGGGTGACGTTCCAGCTCTGGATGTAGCCGCGGTCGATGGAGGTGCCAGGACTGCGCGGACCCATGTCGACGTTCCGCGGCAGCGGAATCACGCCGCTGGAAACGTCAGGCGTCGGCACCTCGGGGATGCCCTGTGCCAGCGTGGTGAGCACTCCGAACTGGTCGGCGGCCGCGTTGCTGGCCGTGATCGTCGCCGGGTAGAGACCGCGCAGCGGCCTCGAGAACGGCAGCGGATTCGGCGTCAGGCCGTAGCCCAGACGCACGACGGTCTTGTCGGTGGCGCGGTAGGCGATGCCGATGCGCGGAGCCCAGAAGCCCTTCGACACCGAGATGCCCGCGTCGCGCGGCGTGTTGCCGAGGCCGCCGAGGTACACCAGGTTCGTCGCCGGATCCCAGCGCTCGATGCCGCGGTCGCCGCGGTTGATCAGCGGATAGTATTCGTAGCGCAGGCCCAGGTTCACCGTCAGCTTGTTGTTCACGCGCCAGCGGTCGCGGAAGTAGAGGCCATACTGCCATTCGCGCGTCTGCATCAGGAAGTACTGCACCGACTTGGTCCACGAGGTCACCTGGCCCAACAGCGCCGCGGCATAGTTGTTGGGCACCTGGGCGATGCCGCCCGAGACCATGGTCGCGTTGCCGCCAAAGGTGATGGCGCCGCGCGGGTTGGCCGTTTCCGGCTGCCAGTGGTTCATGGCGTGGCGCACCATGTCGTAGCCGAAACGGAACTCGTGCGCTCCGTGCAGCTTGGACACGTTGGTGGAGAAGGTGTGGCTGCGGTCGTTCCGGAAGGCGGGAATCCAGGTGGCCGTCTGGCCCCAGTCCGAAAAGCCCGTGCTGAACACCGGCATGCCGCTGTAGCGGTTGTCGCTGGCGAACTGCTTGCCGCCGTTGGTTCCGGGGATCTTGAATACGTCCTGGCCCCAGTTCTTGCCGAAGTCAACGCCGGACACCGTCTGGTCAAACCGGCTGTAGCCGTAAACGCCGTCGATGAACATGGTCGGCGAGACCGTGTAGTTGAACCCGAAGGTAGGAATCTGCACGGTGGTGTCGCCGTCGCCCGGCGCGGCCGAACCGATGGGAGCGCCGACAAGCTCGCCAAACGGCACGAGTCCGCCCACGGGAGCATCCATGCGGCTATACTTGCCCCAGATCATCAGCTTTTGCGTGGCCTGCCAGTTCGTCTTGAAGTCGAAGTTGTTGCGGTTTAGGGCGAAGGTGCCCGAGGCCGTGAAGTTCTGCTGCAAGCCAAAGGCGTCCGTGGCCGGCCGGTTGGGTAGAGGCGCCATCTTCTGAATCGCGTCGAAGATGGGGCTAATGCGGCTGGCGGGAATGATGTTGCCCGAGAACGGCTGGCGGCCCACGCCGTTGGGCTGGCCCGTGGCCGGATCGTAGATGGTCGTCAGGCCGCTGACGCCGCTGAAATCGCCGGCCTTCAGGGCCGCCGTTGGGACGTTGTACTGGCCCACCTGGCCGCTCCGCTCCGTGGTGCGCTCGAAGCTGAAGAAGTAGAACAGCTTGTTCTTCTTGATAGGTCCACCGACGGTGCCCCCGAAGATGTTCATGTTCGCCATCGGGAGCTTGTCGATGCGGTCAAAGAAATGCCGCGCCTTCAGGTGCTGGTTCTGGTGATACCAGAAACCCGTGCCGTGCACATCGTTCGTGCCCGACTTGGTCTGCACGGTGATGGCCGCGCCACCCGCCATGCCCTGCTCGGCGTCCATGGAGCCCGACGTGATGTTCACGGTTTCGATGGATTCCACCGGCTGCACATACAGCGTGTGGTGCGGTAGCCAGATAAATACGTTGGTGGCCCCATCCACGCGCGTGTTGTTGTTGTTCCGGTTCGTACCGTTCACGTTCGTGGTCAGCGCCCGGCCGGGCGTGTCCACCACCGAGTTCTGGAACGCCGCAGGAGTCGCGCCCGGAACCAGGTTGATCAGCGTCTGGTAGTTCCGGTATGCCGGCAGTGGCATATCCTGCACCGTCTTGGCGCCGATTTCCGTGGCCACGTCGGCCTTCTCCGTCTTCAGCGCCGCCGTCGAGGCCGACACCTGGATGGATTCGGTGACCGCGCCCACTTCCATGCGGAAGTCCAATGTGCGGACACTGTTCACGGTAATGTCGATGCCTGTCTGCGTAACGCCCTTGAATCCAGGCGCGGCAACAGTTACATCGTAGATACCGGTAGGTACGGTGGTGAATGTATACCGTCCCTGTTCATCCGACTGGCCTTCACGGCTCAAGCCGGTTCCCTTGTTCAGGATTGAAACCTTCGCGTTGGCAATATAGGACCCCGAAGGATCCTGCACCGTTCCCACCAATTGGCCATATAAGACCTGCGCCTCCAGGCGCGGTGCAAACGATAGCAACAGCAGACTGCCAGCGGTCCACGAAAGAGCCCAACCCACAGTTGACCCACTTCTCTTATTCATAGACACCTCATCATCTGAGTTGAAAACATCAGGAGCGTAACGAATTCTGTCCGAATCTCCCCTGATAGCAAGATTGGTTGCTTCGGTAGATCATAGCGCGGTTTTCGGCCGGTGGGAACGGTGCCTTTCCGGCCGCAGGTAAGGAATCCCGGCAAACTCGATTAAGGGCTGGTAACCCTTTTCTTTTCTAGCGCGTCGTGATATTACAGTAGCCAGGGAAGATCGAGAGAAAGAGGGTATTCATCATGGTGAGGGCCACCCTAAAATTGATTTCGGACAGCTTGCTTCGCACTATTGTTCGGTTTGCGTTGGTTGCGATTATGCTTATGCTGCCTGCCGCGACAGCGCTGGCGCAACCCACCATCACGGTTTCCACACCGGAGCTGAACTTCCTGCAGGATGCCGGGACGCAGTCGCCGCCCTCGCAAACCTTCTCCATCACCAGTGTTCCGGCAAACGCCCTGGTATCGCTCTCGGGAACGGCTTCCTGGCTGTACTACTCCCAATCCTCGGCGACGGCGCCCTCCATCGTCACCGTGAATGTGATTCCCACGGGACTCTCCGTGGGTGTATACACGGCCACGATCACGGTAAGTTCGGCCGGCGCGCTGAACCGTAGTGTGCTGGTCCGCCTGACGGTCACCTCGGTACCTCCCTCCAACGCCAACCCCACGCAGCTCGCGTTCAACTATGTCACCGGCTCCGGGCTGCCCGACTCGCAGCAGTTTTATGTGAATGCGAACTCCCAGAACTTTTCGGTGAACGTGAACCAGCCCTGGCTGTTCGCCAGCGTGAACACGGCGTCGAACCCGGCAATTGTCACCGTCTCGGTGAACCCATACGGGCTGCAGGCGGGCACGCACAACGGGTTGGTGACGATTACGTTCGCGACCAACCCTGTGAGCTACCAGCTTGTGAACGTCACACTCACGGTGGATGAAGGCGCGCAGCTCTGGACAACATCCGGACCCGTCAAGTTCAACTATAAGTATGGCGACCCTCCGCCCGCCTCGCAGTTTCTGTCCATCTCCTACGCCTCGGTGGTGGTGTTCATCGCCGAGGTGAACTCGACGGGCGGCTGGCTGAAGATCGCCAACAACACGAACACCGGATTCACGCCCGCCAACATCGAGCTGACTGCCGACCCAACCGGTCTGGTGGCGGGAACCTACAGCGGTTCGGTGGTGATCCAGTCGCCCGGCGTCCTGGGCTCGGTTACCGTGCCGGTGACATTGACCGTCACCGGGGCGCCCGCCTTGTCGGTGAGCCCCGCCACGCTTACCTTTGAAGCCACAGCCGGAGGCGCCGAGCAGACCAAGGCGGCCAACATCGCCAGCGCCGCGCCCACCGGCTATACCGCCACGGTGGCGCTGGGTGCCGAGTGGCTCGGCATCACGCCGGCCACCGGCACCGCGCCGCAGGCCCTCACCGTGAAGGTTTCTCCCGCAAACCTGGGGCCCGGAACATATCGCGGCAGCATTATATTCGCCGCTCCCGGCGCGGGCAGCGGAGGGCAGTTGCTGGGCGTGACGCTGACGGTCACCGGCACGGTGTCGCTGACGGCCGCTCCCCAATCGCTCTCATTCACCACGGATTCGGCCGGCGCGCCGCCCGTGGCGCAGGCCATCACGGTGACGTCGAACTTCCCGGCCACCGTGGCGGCGGCCTCTTCGCCGGGATGGTTGAGCGTTACGCCCGTAAGCGGCTCCACGCCGGCGTCGTTCAGCGTCTCGGTGGTTACGGCCGGCCTTGCGGCCGGCGTGTACAACGGCGCTGTCACCATCAGCTCCCCCGGCGCGGGCCAGACGGTTCAGATTCCCGTCACGCTGACCGTTGGAGGCGCGCGGCCCGCCATTCGCGAGTTCACCAACGGCGGCTCCGGGGCCGACTTCGCGCCCGGCTCCCTCATGATCGTGCTCGGCTCCAACCTCGGACCCTCCACGATGACCGTCGCCGCCTTGAACGGCTCCACGCAACTGCCCACCAACCTGAACGGGGCACAGGTGTTCATCAACAACATCGCCGCGCCCTTGCTGCTGGCCAGTTCGACTCAGGTCTACGCCATGGTGCCCTTTGAAACGGCCGGGCAGGGGCGGCTCGATGTGGTGGCCGCTTATCAGGGAGTGCGTTCGGAGACCCGCACGCTTCCGTTGCTCGATAACGCGCCCATCCTGTTCACGGCCGACGGCTCCGGGCGCGGCCGCGCATCGGCCATCAATCAGAACGGCAGCATCAATATCCCAGGCGCGGGCGCCACGCGCAACAGCGTGATCCAGCTCTACGGCGCCGGCGGCGGACTGTTTGAGCGCGATGTCCTCACCGGCTCCGTCGTCTCGGCCACGGGACGGTTCCGCTCCACGGTTTCGGTGTTCATCGGCGGCGTACAGGCCGTAGTGAGCTATGCGGGGCCCGCGCCCGGACAGGTGGCCGGGCTGTTTCAGGTGAACGCCATTATCCCTGGGGACACTCTGCCGGGGGCGAGCGTGCCGGTGACCGTGCGCGTTGGTACTGGCTTTAGCCAGCCCGGCGTGACGATAGCGGTGGAATAGCCGGCCGCCGCGAAGCGAAGCCGCCTACCAGCGTGGCAGCACGCGGCGCCAGCCGGGATCGACGTGCTGCCGCATCTCGGCTTCGTCGTCGCGTCTGCGCAGCGGAATCTTGCGGTAGAGTTCGGTCAGGCGGCCCAACTGATCGTAGTCAAGCTCCACGCCGAGCCCCGGCTTGTCCGGAATCTCCACGCGACCGTTCACGATCGGCACCCGCCCGCCCAGCACAACCTCGTCCTGTTCTGTCTGCCACGGATAGTGCGTGTCGCAGGCATAGGTGAGGTGCTGGCAGCAGGCCGCGGCGTGCGCCATGATCATCATACTCACGCCCAGGTGGTTGTTCGAATGCATGGAGAGGCCCATGCCCAGCGCCTCGCAGAATTTCGACAAGTGCTGCTGGTTGCGGATGCCGCCCCAATAGTGAGGGTCGCTCAGCACCACCTGTACGGCGTCGTGGTTCTTGGCCGGGTGCAGGTGTTCAAAACAGGTGGTGGCCACGTTGGACGCCAGCGGCGTGTCGATTCCCTTGGCGAGCAGCCCGCGGCGCACGGCGCCCATGCCCTCCAACGACGCGGTGGGGTCTTCCAGATAGCCGCCGCCGGAGAGCTCCTCAACCAGCGCTTCGCCCACCTTCAGAGACGTCTCCACGCTCCAGGCGCAGTTAGGGTCGATGCGCAGCGGGTACTTCGGTCCGAACTCGGCGCGCAACTGTCGAATTGTGTCGATTTCCTGATCGGGATCGAGCACGCCGCCCTTCAGCTTGATCTCCTCGAAGCCGTACCGGGCGATCATCTGCTTGCACTGGCGCACCATCGAAGGCGCGTCCAGGCACTCGCCGTATTCGTCCTCGCGCGCATCGCCGCCAATGCCCCCGCCGCCGCCATGCTTGTAGAACAGATAGGCGCTGAAGGCCGGCGCCGGGCGGGCGCGGCCGCCGGTGAGGTCGCACAAGGGCAGTCCCACGGCCTTGCCGATGATGTCGAGGCACGCCACCTCGATGGCGGCGAAGGTGCGGGCGTGCTGGTCGAGAGGGTTCTCGCCCGGCACCAGGTAGGTTTGGCTGCGGTCATCCCCCTTGCCCGCCGCCTCGCGCGCGCCGCGTTCGCTCAGCTTCATCCAGAAGCCGGTGAGGTCCCACGGGCTGCGCCCGAGAACCAGGTCCTTCACGGCTTCCAGCGCCGCGATGGGCCGCTCGCCTCCGTACGTTTCGCTGATTCCGGTGATGCCGTCCGTGGTCTTCAACTCAACGATGGTGCGCAGCGCATAAGGCGCATGGCGGCCATAAGAGCTGCGCAACGGGGCGTCGGCCACCGCGATGGGGTGTAGTCGGACTTCGGAGATCAGCATGGCGCCGGTCCGGAAAAAATGCGGGCGCGTCTACTTGCGCGCGCCGCGCTGCGGGCTTTTCACGCGCGACTGTTGCAACTTCTTGCGCTTGCGCTTCGGCTTGCTGATGATGAACGTACCGCTGCCGATAAATTCGGCGCTGTACAGCTTTTCGTTCTGCTTCTCTGCCAAGACGGTATTCTCCTGCTTCAATACAAATACTGAATCCATTAGTCTAGCGCACCGGGCAAAGAGCGGCGGATGCGAGCGCCATTCCGTTGGGCCGCGATGCCGGAACACACGCCGGCCCGCTATTCTGAAAGCAGCGATGCCGTTCCGCCAACCGTTCCACCGGGGACTCGCCGGAGGCCGCGCCATGGCGGCGGTCCGGGAGCCCGCGGGCTGATGCCAGGACTCTTCCGCGCTCTGAACCACCGCGACTTCCGCCTGTATGTCGCCGGCCAGTTGATCTCGCTCACCGGCACCTGGATGCAGTCGCTCGCGCTGAGCTGGCTTGTCTACCGTCTGACGCACTCCACGCTGCTCATGGGCACGGTCGGCTTTGCCACTTATATCCCCGTGCTCGTGCTGGGGCCGCTGGGCGGTCTGGTGGCCGACCGCTATCCGCGCCGCCGCACCGTCATCTGGATGCAGGCCGTGCTGATGTGCCAGGCGCTGACGCTGGCCGCGCTCACCTACACGCACACCATTCAGGTGTGGATGATTACGCTGCTGGCGTTGCTGATGGGCGCCTGCAACGCCTTCGAGATTCCGGCGCGCCAGGCCTTGTACGTTCACATGGTGGGCAAGGAGGATCTGCCGAACGCGATCGCCCTGAACTCGATGACGTTCAACGCCGCGCGCGTGGTGGGCCCGTCGCTGGGCGGATTGGGCGTGGCGGTTCTCGGCGAGGCGGCCTGCTTTTTGGTGAACTCGATCTCGTTTCTCGCCGTGCTGGCCTGCTTCGTAATGATGCGAGCGGCCGAGCCCGCGCCCGCCAGGGAGGCGCAATCCCCGCTGGAACACCTGCGCGGCGGCTTCGACTATGTGCGCGGCAACCGGCCCCTGCGCGCACTGCTGGCATTGACGGCCGTGATGAATTTCGGTTCGGCGCCGGTGCTGGTGCTGGGGCCTGTGTTTGCCGACGCCATTTTTCACCGCGGTTCGCAGGGCCTGGGATTCATTCTCGGCTCGTTTGGGATTGGCGCCGTGGTGGGCACGCTCGCGTTGGCCGGGGAGTCCTCCACGGCGGTGCTGCCTCGCGTCGTGAACCTGAGCGCCCTGGGCGTGGCCACGGGACTGATGATCTTCGCCTGGGCGCCCACCTACCCCATCGTGCTGGTGGGCGCCTGGATTGGCGGTTTCTCGACGATGCGGCAACTGGCGGCGACCAATGCGCTGATTCAGACGATCATTGACGACCAGTTCCGCGGCCGCGTCATGGCGCTGTACACGATGACCGTCGTGGGCATGCTGCCGCTGGGCAACTTCAGCGCCGGCGCCGTGGCCGAGCATGTGGGCGTGCGCTGGACCGTGTGTCTGGGAGCGTTGTGCACTCTGGCGGCCGCGGTGGCCTTCCAACGCGCGCGGAGCGAGGTGCAGGCCGTGGCGCTGCGACAATAAGGACAATCATGCCTATGAAGCACACCTGGGTGATGGCGGCGCTACTGTTGTGGGCGGCCGCGCCGCGCCTGGCCGCGCAAACCGAGTCACCCAACGTGATTCTGGCCGAGCTGAGCCAGATTACGGGATGGAAGATCCGCAAGCCGGTGCCCATGGACACCATGACGCGCGATCAGTTGAAAACCTACTTCGAGAAGCGCGTGGGCGAGATGGTGGACCCTGCCGATATCCGCATCGAGGAGATGGCTTTGCGGCGCTTCGGGCTGGTGCCGCGCGGCTTCAATTTGAAGGAATCGACCCTTGACCTGATGACCGAGCAGGCCGCCGCCTTCTACGACTACAAGAAGGGCCGCATGGTGATGCTCGACGGCCAGGGCACGCTGATGCAGGGCATCGCGCTGGTGCACGAACTGGCGCACGCGCTGGCCGATCAGCACGTGAGCCTGGACCGCTACATCCGCAAGTCCGGGCAGTCTGACGACGCCATGCTGGCGCGCCAGGCGGTGATGGAAGGCCAGGCCACGTGGCTGATGAGCGAGTTCATGGCGCGCAAGGCGGGGATGTCGCTGCGCACCTCGCAATCGCTGGTGGACATGATGGGCCGCATGGCGGGCGCGGGGGCGGGCCAGTTTCCCGTATTCGACCAATCGCCGCTCTATCTGCGGGAGAGCCTGCTGTTTCCCTATGCGCAGGGGCTGCGGTTTCAACAGGCGGTGACGGTGCGTCTGGGCGGGGAGAGCTTCGGGAAGGTGTTCGCTACGCCGCCGCAATCGACGCGCGAGATCCTGCACCCGGAAGAATACCTGGAACGGATCGCCTCGTCCCGCGTCCAACCGGGTGTGAAGCTGCCCGCGCCGTCCGCAGGCAAGTGGGACAAAGGTTGGAAGCACTTGGCGAGCGGGACATCGGGCGAGTTCGACCATCAGATGCTGCTCAGGCTCTACGACAAGGAGAACGAAGCAACGGCCGTGGACTGGCGGGCGGGCGAGTATGATTTGCATGAGCAGAAAAAGACCGGGCGCGTGCTGCTGCGCTATGCCTCGTTGTGGGCTGCGCCGGAAGCGGCCCAGCGGTTCTTTGCCTCCTACCGGAAGGTGCTGGAGGGCAAATCGAAGAACTGCGTGTTCACCGAAGCGGCTCCGGAGCGGCTGTCGGGAACGAACGAGGATGGCGGCTTCACTGTCACGCTGCGGGACAACACGGTTTCCAGCGTCGAGGGGTGGCCCGCGCCGGCCCGGTGAGGCCAGGCGCCCGGCTCAGAAACTGGGCTCCGCCTTGGAAAGCAATTCAGGATTGATACAGTAATAAAGATGCCGACCCAAACGATCAGCCGACGCCGCATGATTGCGCTTCCCGTGGCCGCGGGCCTTGCCGCCGGCGCCGCGCGCGCGATGAACACGCCGCAACCCGCGCCCCCGCTGGCCTTCCGTCTGGCCGACGGCAAGACGATCGACCTGGCCAACTACAAGGGCAAGGTGGTGGCTTTGGAATTTCTCCTCACCACCTGCCCGCACTGCCAGCGCTGCTCGGCGATCATGCAGAAGCTCTATCAGGAGTTCGGCGACAAGCAGGTGCAGATGCTTGGCGTGGCGGTGAACGACATGGCGCACATGCTCATCGCGGAGTATTCGCAGAAGTTGAACCTCACCTACCCGGTGGGCTACGGCTCGCGCGAGATGTCGCACAACTTCCTGCAGCATCCCTTCATGAAGACGATGTATATGCCGCAGCTTGTGCTGATCGACCGCAAGGGCGTCATCCGCTTCCACCACCCCGGCGAAGACCAGGCCTTCTACGCGAACGAGGAGGCGAACATGCGCAAGGAGATCACCCAACTGTTGAGCGAGGGGGCTCCCGCGGCCAAACCGGGCGCGAAGAAGAAGGCCCCGGCGAAGAAGGCCGCCAAGCAGAGCTAGGCTCGCCGGTAGCGGAAGGAGAATCACGCCGATGGACTCATTCAGCCGGAGGGTCTTGTTGACGTTGCCTGCCGCGGCGCTGGCGCCGGAGGCTCATGCCGTGCAACTGCCGCGGCCCGCTTCTCCAGTCAAGTTCAAATGGCCCGACGGCCGCGACGGCGATTTGAAGAAGTACGCGGGCAAGGTGCTCGCCGTCGAGTTTCTGCTCACCTATTGCCAGGCCTGCCAGCATTCGGGAAAGCTGCTGGATGGCTACTACCGTGAATTCAAGGCCCAGGGCTTTCAGGCCATCGGCCTGGCCACGAACGACAACGCGGCCAAGGATCTGGGCAACTTTCTGAGCGCCTCGGGCGCAACCTTCCCCGTGGGGATCGTATCGCGTGACAAGGCGCAGGAGTTCCTGCAGCATCCCATGGCGTCCATCTTCTATCTGCCGCAGACGGCCATTGTCGATCGCAAAGGGATGGTGCGCCACCAGCATGGCGGGCAGTTAAAGCCGCCGCCCGGAGGTGACGTCCTCATGCGGAACGAGATCATCGCCCTGCTGAAGGCGAAGTAAGCTCGCGCTTCGCCGCTACCGCGACAACTCGTCCCACAGTCCTGGGAGGGTGCGGTCCCACATCGCCGTCTTGCAGCACATCCGGAACTCCCCGGTGTGCACCAGCGCCTTGGCCTGGTCCTTCGGCTTGCCTTCCCGAATCAGCTTGCTGATCTGCGCCTGGGCGTTGGCCAACTCGGCGTGGAAGGTGGACAAGTCGGACTTCTGCAAAACCGGGCCGCCGTGGCCGGGAATGACGGTCTCAAAGTCCAGTTCGAGCGCCTTGCCGAGCGTGCCCAAGAACTCGCGGCCATTGCCGCCGGAGGAATAATCGACGATGGGGCCGCCCACGGCGAACATGTCGCCCGTGTGAATCACCTTATGGCCGGGGAAGTAGTAAACCACGTCGCCGTTGGTGTGGCTGCGGCCGAAGTAGTAGGCCTCGACCGTCTTGCCGCCGAGGTGAATCGCGGCGCGGCTGGTGAAGGTGATGTTCTGCAGGCCGGGCATCTTTTTTTCCACCATGACGGCGCGCGCATTGGCGTGGGCGAACAGCACGGCGCCGGTGAGTGCGGCGATCTTGGCGTTGCCGCCGGTGTGATCGCCGTGCAGGTGCGTGTTCAGCACATAGCGGATGGGTTTGGAGGAGATGGACTTCACCTTTTCGAGAATGCCGTCCACGTTGCGCTCGAACTTATCGTCGATGAGGATGACTCCCTCGTCCGTGGTGAGCACGCCGATGTTGCCGCCCGCACCGGCGATGACATGGAGATCATCGGCGATCCGTGTGACCGTCAGCGGCGGCTCGGCCGGAGGCTGTTGGGTCCAGGCGGTGTACAAACCGGCGGCGGCCAGCAGAGCGGCGGCAGGCCGTGCGAACCAGGCGGGGCGGAACCGGCGGGTCATGGTGGGGACAGTATAGCGTGGCGCGGCGTGAAGCGTACCGGGGCGCCGCGCTAAAATCAGGGGACGATGGACATTTATGGCGAGATCGTCCGGCTGCGGCGCAGCGGCCAGAAGTGCGCCCTGGCGACGATTGTGCAGGTGAACGGGTCCATCCCCAGCTACGAAAGCGCGAAGATGCTGGTGCGCGCCGATGGTTCCATCGCCGGCACGGTAGGCGGTGGTTGCGTGGAGGCCGAGGTGTGGACGGCGGCGCGCGAGGCGATGGAGACGGGACAGCCCCGCCACCTGAAGTTCAACCTGGGCCAGGACGCCGCCTATGACAACGGCCTGATCTGCGGAGGCCAGTTGGACATATTCGTCGAGCCCATTCTGCCGCAGCTTTGCGCCTACATTTTCGGCGCCGGCCATGTGTCGAGATGCCTTTCGAAGGTGGCGTCGATGGCCGGTTTCGCGACGGTGGTGGTGGACGACCGTGAAGCCTTCGCCAGCCGGGAGCGTTTCCCCGAAGCCGATGAGGTGATCGCGGGCGAGTATGAGGAGATTTTCCCGAAGCTCAAGCTGAACACCTCGTCCTATGTGGTGATCGTGACGCGCGGCCACCGCGACGACATGCGCGTGCTGCGCTGGGCCATTGAGCAACCCGCCCGCTACATCGCCATGATCGGCAGCCGGCGCAAGGTGCTGGGAGTGATGAAGGAGATCCGGAAGGAAGGAGTGCCGGAGAGCGCGTTTGAGCGGCTGCATGCTCCCATGGGCCTGGATATTGGTGCGATCTCACCCGAGGAGATCGCCGTCAGCGTGGTGGCCGAGATGATCGCCGTGCGCCGCCAGCCGGACGGCGATTGGCGGAACGCGTCGAAGTCGATCTTCGTGAATCCCGGACGGCGGTTGACGGCCGTGGCGGCCGGTGAGGCGGCCACTCGCTCCCAGTGAACTCTCTCTTCTCTCTTTCAGCCGTGATCCTGGCGGGCGGGGCGTCGACGCGGATGGGCGCGCCGAAGGCGTTGCTGCGCTGGCGTGGCGAGCCTGTGGCGGCGCGGCTGGCGCGGATCTTCGTGGAGGCCTGCGGCGAGGCCTGGATCGTTCTGGGACACGGCGCGGCTGCGGTTCACGCGGGGCTGCCCGTGGTGCGCGGGGCGCGCGTGGTGGTGAATCCCGATCCCGGGCGGGGCATGCTGAGTTCGCTGCAATGCGGGTTGCGGGCCGCGCGCGGCGCCGCTGGCGTGTTCTTTCTTCCCGTTGACTATCCCGCTATCTCGGGGCGGACGATTGTGGCCATGTGCGAGGCGTGGTATGGGGCGTCGTGGACGCCGATCCTGGCGCCGCGCCACGGCGGCCGCAGGGGCCATCCGGTGCTGGTGTCGCGCGCGGTGGCCGGCGAATTGCTGCGTCTGGACTCCGGACGCCCGGCGCACACGGTGATTCGCGCCTCGGAAGAACGGGTGCGGTATGTGGATGTGGACGACGCGGCGATCCACCGCGATGCCGACGATCCCGAGTCGTTCGCGGCCCTCGAACGGGAGTTTGGACGATGAACCGGAAGCGTGTGGCCGCCGGTGTGCTGGGCGCCGTGGCGTTGGCCGCGATGGGCGCGCCCTTTCTGAAGGCGGACCGCTTCGCGGGCGCGATTCGCGCGTCGCTCGAACAGGGCCTGGGACGCACGGTGGAGATCAATGGACCGATCCGGTTCAGTTTGGTGGGCCGCGGCTTTTCCATCGATCAGGTGGTGATTCACGAGGATCCGAAACTTGGCGCCGAACCGTTCGCCTATGTCGAAACTCTGGAGGCATCCCTGCGGCTGGCGCCCCTGCTGCGGGGACGGTTTGAGTTTGAACGGCTGCAACTGGTGGCCCCCAGCGTGAATCTGGCCAAGGCGCGTTCGGGCGGCTGGAACGCGCAGCCGCTGTTGGAGCAGGTGCTGAAAAGCGCGGGGGGCGGCACATTCCCGGAGATCGGTTTGCGTGGCGCCCGTCTCAATTTCCGCATTGGCGAATGGAAGTCTCCCTACTATCTGGGCGATGCGGAATTGCGCGTGGAGGCGGCCAGTGAACAGGAGCTGTCGCTTTATGTCGAGGGGGAGCCGGCGCGCACGGATCGTGGTTTGCGCGGCTTCGGGCGGTTCAGCGGGCGGGGCCGTGTGCGGGTCGCCAGCGGGCGGGAATCGGAACTGGACCTGAACCTGAACCTGACGCGCAGCCCGATCGCCGAGTTGATGATGCTCTCCATGGGCCAGGGGTCGAACCTAGCCGGCTTCTTCAGCGGGCGGGCGGCATTGAAAGGCCCGCTGAGCCGGATCAGCCTGCGCGGACGGGTGCAGTTGGAAGAACTCGAACGCTTCGACTGGCTACTGGGCAGCGCTGGCGGACCGGGCTTGAACATCGAAGGCGCGCTCAACCTGCCCGGGCAGACGGTGGACCTGCGCACCAGCGGCGCGCGTGACCAGACGCCGTTCGCGGCGCGGCTGCGCGGCGCGGATCTGATGGGCCGTCCGCGTTGGGCCATGCTGGCCACGGTGACCAACGCGCCCGCCGCGTCGGTGCAACCGCTGGTGGCCGAGTTGGGGTTCGCCGTGCCGGGACGCTTCCAGTGGAAGGGCGTCGTCAGCGGCGCCATCGGCTATGACGAGAGACACCTGTGGCAGGGAGTGTTCCGGCTGAGCGACGGTGCGGTGTCGGTGCAGGGTGGCGAGGTGGCTTCGTTTACCGAGGCGCAGGTGAAGATCGAAGGCGAGCGTCTGTTGTTGACGCCCGCGCTTTTCCATCTCCCCAACCAGGAAGCCGTGCGCCTGGAGGGCGAATACCATCCGTCGGGTTATACGCTGAGGATGCAGTCGGCGGGCGTATCGCTGCAGCATCTGAAATCGTTGCTGCCGCTGGTTGCCGAACCGGGCGGCTTGCCGCTGTTGCACCGCGGAGGCGCGGGACGCTGGCGCGGAAGCCTGTTGCTGACGGCTGGCTCCGGCATGCCGCCGGCCTGGCAGGCCGACGGTGAGGTGTCGGGCATGAAACTGGCCGTGCCCGGCCTGGCGGCCGAACTGGAGTTGGCGCGCGCGCAGTTGCGCTGGAAGCCGCAGGAGCTGACGGTGAGTGCTTTTAACGGCCGCATCGGAGCCATGGAGTTGCGCGGGAGCCTGCAGGAGCAGGAGGTCGCGAGAAGGCGTCAGGATCTGACGCTGCTCATCGAAAAAGCGCAGGCTGGCGAGTTGGAGCGTCTGCTGCTGCCGGCGCTTCGCCGCCGCAGCGGGTTTCTCGTGCGCGCGCTCGGCATGGGCGCCAACGATCTGCCGGAGTGGATGTCCGGGCGGCGGCTGCAAGGCGGCGTGCGCATCGGCCAACTGGAAGCCGACGGGCGTGTGATTGAGCAGGTGGCCTTCCGTTTTCAGTGGCAGGGGCCGTCGGTGGCGGTCACGGAGTTCACGGCGATGGCCGGTGGCGGCATGCTGAGCGGTGCGGCGAAGGCGTCGTTGGAAGGCGCGGAGCCCGCCTATGAAGGGACGTTCGCGTTGCACGGGTTCCCGTGGCGGCAGGGCGTGGTGGACGGCGAGGCTGGTTTCGAAGCATCCGGAACGGGGCAGGATCTGTTGCGTGCGCTGCGCATCCATGGCAACCTGCGCGGCAGGAACCTGGCGCTGGCCGGTGAGCCGCGCTGGACGCTGCACGATGCGGCGTTCACGCTGGTGCGGGATCGTGGTGTGTGGCGCTGGCAATTTCCCCGTCTGCAGATGGAGAATGGAGATGAGCCGGCGCAAGGAACAGGCGCCACGGCGCCGGATGGAAGAATTGTGCTGGATCTTGTCACGCCCGCCGGACGGAGCCGGCGCATGTCCGGGCGTTTGGCCGAGCCGGTATGGGAGTTCGTAAGGTAGCTATGGCGACGGAACCGCAACCATTCGAAACAACGGAGGCGGCTGCCGCCCGGCAGGATGGCGGCGAGCGTGTGGAAGCGGCGCGGCTGGCGCTGCGGGAGCAACTGGAAGCCGCGTGGTCGATGCGCGTGGCGCAGGCCGAGGAGATGTTGCGCGAGGGAGCCCGCATCGAGGTGGAGTCGATTCTCGACGCCACACTGCCGGCGCTGGCCGAGCAACTGGCGGCGGAGCGTTCCCGTTGGGAGAGGGAGCACAAGGAGAGCCTGAACGCGGCGGTGTCGCTGGCGGCGGCACGCTCGGCGCGCACGGTGACTGTGAGGTTGAACGAGTGCGCGCGGCGTGTCAGGAGCGCGGCGGACGAGGAGGAGTGGGCGCGTGCGTTGTACGATGCCGCCGCCCTGTTTGCTCCTCGCGTGGCCGTGTTCCGCGTGCGGGAAGGCATGTTGAGCGTGGCGCACGCTGCCGTTGCCGCATCCATGAGTGACGTGCCTTTGCGGGACGCGCCGGCCTTTCACGATGCGTGCGAAGGCGGTGAACCGGTTGTGGCATTGTACGCCGCCGCGGAGTTGTCGGCGCAACTCGTGGCGGCTTTCGGGCAGCCCGCCGGTGCGCGGGCGCACCTGTTTCCCGTGCTGGCCGGCGGCGAGGCGGCGACCGTACTCTATGCCGAAGGCGGGCAGGGCGAGTGTGATGGAGACGCCCTGGAACTGCTGGCGACGCTGGCGGCCGCTGTTTGGGACGCGCGGCACGGACGGACGAAAGCGGCTTCGCCGGGCCCGCAACTCGTGACACTGCAGGTGGCGCCGCCCGCTCCCAGTGCGCCCGGGCCGGTTCGTGCTTCTCTGCCGGCATGGGCGGACGTGCCGGCCGTGGACCGGGATCATCACCTGCGCGCGCAGCGCTTCGCCCGCGTGCGTGTGGCCGAGATGAGGCTGTACAAATCGGCCCTGGTGCTGGAAGGGCGGCGCACATCGGCTCTGTACGCTCTGCTACGGGAGGATATCGGCCAGGCGCGCACGGAGTTCAGTGAACAGTTTCTCGGCGCCTGCGGCTCCATGACGGACTATCTGCACGCGGAACTGGTGCGGACGCTGGCCAATGACGACGCGCGGCTGTTGGGCGATGATTACCCGGGGCCGCTGACGTGAAACGCACGCGCCGCGCCGGATTCCTGTTGCTGCTCCTCTCCGGCGTGTGCGCGGGGCAGTCGTTGCGCGCGCTTTCGGAGGCATATCAGGCCAAGCCCTCGGCCGCATCGCGCGCCGCGCTGGCCCGTTTCGCCGCGGCGCAGGCGGGCAATCAACAGGGCGCGCTGGCGCAACTGGCGCTGGCCTATGCCGACCTCGAAGCGAACCGCCCGGAGAGCGCGGCTGCGGCCGCCGCGAAAGCACGGCAGACGTTGCCCCAGTTGGCCGACTACGCTTTGTTGCTGGAAGCACAGGCGCTGCGCAAGCTGTCGCCGGCAACGGCCGCCGAGCGAGCCTTGCAGGCAGTGGCCCGGCCAGGCTTGTCGCCCGTGGATGGGCAGGCGCTGCAAACGGCGGCGTGGGCGTTGCTGGAATCCGGCGATGCCGAATCCGCCGTGCGCGCGCTGCAGCCGAACCTGGCTTTACTCTCCCCGCCCTCGGGGCCGGCGTTATTGGCGCGGTCGCTTCATGCGGCGAATCAACTGGGCGCGGCGGCGCTGCAATACCAGCGTGTCTACTTCGACTACCCGCTTTCGGCCGAGGCGGCCGATGCCGCCGTGGCGCTGGCCCGGTTGCGGGAGCAGTTGGGCGGAGGCTATCCTCCGGCTCTGGCGCAGGACATACTGGCTCGCGCGCGCAAGCTGATCAGCGGCGGCGCGGGGACGCGCGCCATCGCCGAACTGGCGCAGGCGGCGGGCGAGCTGGGTGGTCCAGAATCCGATGCCGCGCGCGTGCTCATTGGGGTTGCCCGCTACTTCCTAAATCAGAACCAGGCGGCGGTGGATTACCTGCGGGGTTTGCGCGTAGCCACGGGGGAAGCCGACGCCGAGCGGCTCTACTACCTGGCTCAGGGGCTGCGG
Organism: Bryobacterales bacterium; assembly: GCA_020847045.1. GTDB lineage: Bacteria > Acidobacteriota > Terriglobia > Bryobacterales > Bryobacteraceae > JAFLBB01. The sequence goes on from JADLCT010000014.1 coordinate 132,425, forward strand.
CGGCTGGAGAGGTTTGACGGCGGACTGGCCATTGTCGAGCAGTTGCGCTCGCAATACCCGCGGTCGGAGTACACGCTGCGCGCCCTGGTCTCCCTGGCCGACGCGCATCTGGTGCGCAATGAGCCCGAGCGCTACGTTCCGCTGTATGCATCCTGCGCCGGCATGTTCCCGAAAGAAGTACGCGGCGGTTACTGCCATTGGAAGCTGGCTTGGAACGAATACCTGACGCAGCGCGGCAGCGCGGCCGCACGGTTGGAAGAGCACATCGAGAAGTTTCCCCGGTCGAGTAAGGTTCCGGCGGCGCTCTACTTCCTGGGCCGCCTGCGCGAGAAGCGAGGCGATGCGGCCGTGGCGCGCGCTTATTACGAAGCGATCGCCGCGCGGTTCCCGGGCTCTTATTACAATGTCCAGGCGCAGCGGCGTCTCACTGCGGCTCCCGTGAAGCAGGTTCGCCCCGCGCCGGCCACCGTGCAGTATCTCCGGCTCCTGGCAAACGATGTTCCAAAGCCCGACTTCGCTCCGGACGCGGCCACCAGGGCGCGGATGGGGCGGGCGGGGCTGTTGGCGCGCGCGGGGTTGTCCGCGTGGGCTGATGGGGAGTTGCGGTTCGGCGCCAAGACCGATGCCAAGGGCGCGGCGCTCGCGCAGGCGCTGGCCGAAATGGCGTCACAACGAGGCGACCATGCCGTGGCCGTGCGCGGCATCAAGGCGCTTGCGCCCGAGTATCTGAGCTGGGACCTCAAGGAAGCGCCGGCGGGCTTCTGGAAGCTCGCGTTTCCCATGCCTTACCGGGCCACGCTAGAAAAGCACGGCGCGGAACGGTCGATTGATCCGAACCTGCTGGCGGCGCTGATCCGGCAGGAGTCCGAGTTCGATCCGAGGGCCGTGTCTCGCGCCAAGGCCGTCGGACTCACACAGATACTTCCAGGTACGGGACGCGAGTTGAGCCGGAAGCTGAAACTGGGGCCTTACCGCTCCTCGATGCTCACCACGCCGGACACAAACGTGCGGATGGGCGCCTACTATCTGAGCTGGCTGCTGAGCTCTTTGGACGGCCGCTATGATGCCGCGCTGGCCGCCTACAATGCCGGCAAGACGCGCGCCGTCCGCTGGCTGGACTGGTTCGGCCACGGTCTGGAGCAGGCCGAGTTCATCGAGTGCATCCCCTTTACCGAAACGCGCGACTACATTCAAATCGTGCTCCGCAACGCCGATATCTACCGGCGGCTGTATGGAGGCGAGCCCGTTGCTGCGTCGGCGGGCGCCGGATCGCGCATGCTAGATTCAAGCAGTGGAGCACACACTACCGGCGGAAACGCCGCGGCGAACCGCCATGCGGGCGGACGCCAGGCCGCAGGCGCGGTCCCGTTTCCGTAGCGAGCGCACCCGGCAGTTCACCGAAAGCGTGATCCGCGAGATGACACGTCTGGCGCTGCGCTACGGCGCCGTCAACCTGGCGCAAGGCTTTCCCGACTTCCCCGCGCCGGACGTGATCAAGGAGGCCGCGCGGGCGGCCATCGCCGATGACCACAATCAATATACGGTCACATGGGGCACGCCGCGGTTGCGCCGGGCCATCGCGGCGAAGTATGAACGCGAGCATGGCCTGAGGCTCGATCCGGACAGCGAGATTACGGTGTGCTGCGGCGCCACCGAGGGCATGATCGCGTCCCTGCTCGCGACGGCGAACCCGGACGACGAGGTGGTGATCTTCGAGCCGTTTTATGAGAACTACGGTCCGGACACATGGCTGTGCGGCGCGCGGCGGCGCCTGGTGAAATTGCGGCCTCCGGACTGGTCCTTTGACCCGGCCGAATTGCGGGCGGCCTTTAATGGCCGCACCAAGGCGATTATCCTGACCTCGCCGCACAACCCCACCGGAAAGGTGTTCCGCCGCGAGGAGTTGGAGCAGATCGCCGCGCTATGCCGCGAGTTCGACACGCTGGCCATCACCGACGAGATCTACGAGCACATCCTGTATGAGGACGCCGTGCACGTTCCGTTGATCACTCTGCCAGGCATGCGCGAGCGCACGATCCTTGTGGATAGCATGAGCAAGACCTTCTCCGTTACGGGGTGGCGCGTCGGCTGGGTGGTGGCCGCGCCGGATCTTTCGGACTCCATCCGCAAGGTGCACGACTTTCTGACGGTAAACGCGCCCGCTCCGATGCAGCAGGCCTGCGCACTGGCGCTTGAATTGGACCGTGAGTTCTACCGCGACCTGTCGGGCCACTATCTGGGCCGCCGCGATCTGCTGTACGGCGCGCTGGAAGCGGCGGGGTTCCATCCCCACCGGCCCTCCGGCGCTTATTACATCATGGCGGGCATTGATGGTTTCGGCTTCGGCAACGACCGGCAGTTCGCTCTTCACATGTTGGAGAAGGCGGGCGTGGCGTGCGTGCCGGGATCGAGTTTCTTTGAAAATCCGGACGATGGCGCGCAGTTAGTCCGGTTCTGTTTTTGTAAGAAGTATGAGACGCTGGAAGAGGCTCGCGAACGGCTGATGCGATTGCAGTAACCGCCGCGCGGGCCGGGACGTCAAATCAGCGGGACACAATCATGTTTCCTACGTTTCTGATTGAAGATGGCTTGCGGCAGTCCGATGGCGCCTCGGCCGCCCTGGACGTATCGGGAGCTTCCGGCAGGCAGTTGTTACTGACGCTGGGCATCACCAGGATCATCGAGCAAGAGAGTCTGGACCTTGGCATCTGGGGCTCGGCGGACGGCGATAAGTGGATGGAACAACCGCTTCTGTCGTTTCCGCAGAAGTTCTACTGCGGCACATACGCGATTGTGCTGGACCTGACGGCGCACGAGGATGTGAGGTTCATTCAGGCGCGGTGGAAGATGAACCGTTGGGGACGCGGCGTTCCGGCGCCCCTGTTCGGATTCTATCTGGTGGCTGCCTTGGCGAAGGTGCGGCCGCTGGCCGCCGCGGGCGCCTGAAGAGGATTTCCCGCTGCCGTTTTCCTGTGAAGGCCATGACCGCGGGGTGATGGATAGCCGGCGCGGCCATGGCCCTCCAGACTCACAGGAACCCTAAAGTAGGCGTGGCGAAGTTGGGCAGGTTGGGGAAGACCACGGGCAGATCGACGGGTTGCACACCGAACCACTGGGCCAGCGTCGCCGCGTATTGATCCAGCGCGGTGGAAGGAATCCAGAGTCCGCGCGAGCCGGCGTCGTCGGGTCCTTCCATCTCCAGCACGGGCAGCTTGCCGTACGCATCGCCGCCTTTTACTGCTCCGCCGACCACCATCATCTGGCTGCCCCAGGCATGGTCAGAGCCGTTACCCGTGTTTACGTTGAAGGTGCGTCCGAATTCGCTTTCGGTGAAGGTGGTCACCTGGTCGGCGATGCCCAACTCGACGGTGGCGTTGTAGAACGCCGCGACCGCGGGTCCCAGCGCGCCGTACAGGCCCTGTTGCGACGAGATCAGATCGTTGTGATTGTCGAATCCGCCCATCCCGGCGAAAAAGATCTGGCGGTTCATGCCGAGGCTGCCCCTGGCGGCCATGATCTGGGCCACCTGAGCCAGTTGCTGCCCGAGGCCGGATTGCGGAAACACGGTGGTCAGCGGCGGAGCGCTGTTCAACGCCGCGTTCACCTCGGCGGCCGCGCGCAGCGCCGTGGTCATGACGCCGCTCGCGGTGGAGATCATGGTGACGCCCGAATCAAAGGTGAGGATCTGCGCCATGGCGGCCTGCCGCGCCTGCGTGCCCTCCTCGCTGCCAAAGCTGTCCACGCCGAGACGCGAGCCTGGGCTCACGTTCAGACCCGCCGTCTGCGCGCCCGACAACAAAAGGCTGTTGCCGTTCACCGAGATGCCGGGCGGCAGAATGCCGGTGTTGTAGCTCTGGATGAGATCGGCGCTGCGTCCGCCCCATCCGGTGCGGCCACCGCGCGGATTGGAGGTTTGCCACTGCTGGGTCTGGTCGGAGTGCGAATACAGATTGTCCGGCACGGGCGCGCCGTTCCGGATATCGGCCTTCGTTACCGGACGCACGAGCGTGCCCACGTTCAACACCATGGCCATGCGCTTTTGCAGATAGAGCTGGCGCAGTGGTTCCAGTTGGGGGTGAATGCCGTAGGACTCCGCGCCCGCCTTGGCGGTGACCGCGCCGAGTTGCGTGGAGGGCAGCGCCAAGCCGCCGCGCCCGCGCTGATATTGCGTGTAGCGCGCAGTGTCTAAGGGCACCACCATGTTGCCGCCATCGTTGCCGCCGAACAGAAACACGCATACCAGCGCCCTGTAGCCGCCCATGGTTTGCGCGTTCGCGCTGATGCTTCCCAGCCGCGTGAAGCCGGCTCCGGCCGCGCCCAGCGCCGAGATCTTGCGAAGAAATTCCCGTCTGCTTCTCATGTCGATTTCCTTTCCTCTCTCGTTGCGGACTAGCGCTCCACCTGGAACTGCGGCGAGGCGATGGTAAGGTACAGCGCGGTCTGGGCCTTCTCCTTGTCTCCAGAGGAGGCCAGCACGGCCTGAAGAATGGCCGTCCGCATTTCGGGGCTCATGCGCGAGCCGAGGAAAACCTCGTTCACGTAATCCATCAGCATGTCCGGATCCCGCGCCAGCGCCGTGAGGTTGGACCAGGGCACCTTGACGTTGCCGCCGAACTCGCCGCTCAAGAGCTGCGCGGCGAAATTGACGCGAGCCGTGGAGGTGACCGAGGTGTAGATCTGGAATTCCGGCGCCACCTGCGCGCCGCCGGCGATGCGGAAGCTGGGAGAGTAGTAGCTGAACACGCTTGGCGGATAGAACATGCGCTGGCCCATGTCGGAAGTGAAGTCGGCCAGGAAGGGCGTGTCCGTAACGGGAGCCTTCAGCGCCCGCACGATGTTGGTGACATACAACGCGGGTTCCATGAGCTTGCCGTCGTTGGGCCCGGCGAGGCTGGCCTCGGGATCGAGCAGAATGGCGCGAACCACGGCCTTCAAGTCCCCCCGCACACCCTGGCCGTTGTTGTCGAACACGGCCGAGATGCGCCGGACGTAGGCTTCGCTCGGATTGCTGGTCACCAGTTGCTGGATGAGCTGCTTGCCGACGAAGGGTCCCAGGTTGGGGTGCTCGAAAATGTTGCGCAACGCGGCATCCAGGTCCACCTCGGCCGGTTGATTGGGCGGGAGAATCGCGCCGTTGAACAGACGCTTCTCGCCCACGTCGTGGTACCTCTGCACGGGCTCCATGGGGCCGCCCTTGTCGTAATATTGCAACTGCGTGGGAGCGCCCGCCTTGCCATCGCTGTAGGTCCAGCCTGTGAAAACGCGGGCGAACTCGATGATGTCCTCCTGCGTGTAGGTGAGCAGAGGATTCCCTTGTGTGTCGGTTTGCACGGCGCCTTCGGGAGTCAGGCGGTAGAGGCCCAGCGTGAAGAGCTGATTGATCTCGCGCGCATAGTTCTCGTTCGGCATCGCGCCCGCCTCGCCCTTCTTGTTGTTCAGCATGTCGAGGTATTCGCCCATTCCTGAGTTGAGCGTGACGTCCTTCATCAGGTCGAAGTAGTTCCCGAAGGCCCGGTTTAGCAGGATGCGCAAGTAGGGGACGTACTGCCGTGCTTCGACATCAAAGCCGGAGATCACCCAGATCTTATGCAGCGTCCAGGCCACGCGCAGGCGAAGCTGGTCGTTGTTCTCCAGCGCCAGCTTCAGGTAGTGCTCCTGCGTGTATTCGAGGGATTTCGAAAGTAACTCTTCCGGAATTGTGGAAGACGGCAGCGCGAACTGTTCGTTCAGCCAGGCCGTCTTGCCCACGCGCATGAGATGGTCGAGGTCCTGCGGACGCGGGCCCCAAGTGGCTTGCCGCAGAAACCGGTGCGCCTCGGTATTGGTCATCACGGGCGCGCCACCTGAGCGGACGCGGAGGTAGGCATAGGCGCTGGAGGAATTCGGCGAGGGGTTGGAGATCTTGAAGGCCAGAATGCTGCCCAGCTCCGCCGTGGTGGCGGCGCCGGGAATCCGGATCTCCGAATCGGAGATGTACTGCGGCGTGACCGCGACCCCGTCCCGTGTGGCCGTGGTCGTGGAGCGGAATCCAGCGCCCCTGAGCACCAGAGTGTAGGCGCCGGGCGCGACCGTGCCCGGTGACGCCGACGTGATGCTCAGGTGCGCATACTTGATCGCGACCGTCGTGGTGTCGCTATCAAGCACCGTGTTGACCGTGCCGGGCGGGAGGACTTCCACCTTCACCACGGGCGAGTTGGAGGGAATGCTGGTGGGAGCGGTGTAGAGCCCGGCCGTGGTGATGACGCCCACGCTGGCGTTGCCGCCCACAACATTGCTGACCGACCAGCGCAGACGGTATCCGGTGGGGGCGCCCGTGACTTTAGCCGTGAACTGTTGCTTTCCGCCAGGGGCGAGAGTGAGGTTGCCGGGCTCCAGGACGAGACTGGCCATGTTCTTCAACTGAATCGTCGAGGTGTCCGTCGAGAGGACGCGCGCAGCCAGAGCGCCCGTGCCGGAGCCACTTGATGAGGGGGCCAACAGGTCCGCTCGCAAGGTAACCTTCATGTTGGATGGCGGCGACATCGGCGCCTTATACACGCCCGCGTTCGTGATTGTGCCCACAGCGGCGTTGCCGTTGGGCAGGTTGTTCACATACCAACGGACGAATAACGACGGCGGCGCGCCGGTGATCTCTTTTTCGAAGGTGAAACTCGCGCCCAATCCCACATCCTTATACGAAGGCGTGATGCTCAGCTTCGCCGTATTGCGGATCGTCACCAGGGTCGCATCGGACGCCAGCTTTTTCGCTCCATTGCCCGTGGACCAAAGCTCGGCGCTCACCGTGACCTTACCCTCGGCCGTGGGCTGCACGGAGGGAGCGTCGTACAATCCGGCGGGCGTGATGGTTCCATATGTGTTGTTGCCGCCACGGACCGAGTTCACGAAGTACCGCACCTCTTTTGCCGTGGGAGCGTTGGAGAGCGCCACCGTGAACTGGAGTGTTTTGTCGGGATCCAGTGTGGCCGAACCGGGTTTTAGCTCGATGCCGGGGGCCGTCGTAACCGCGAAAGCGGCGTGAGCAGCCGCAAGGAGAGTAAGTGCCCAAGTCAAATGTCTCATTGATCGTGTCTCCGAAAGGTCCTGATACGGAGCAATTCCGGCTCCAATGTTGCGATTGTAAGATCGCGCGGAATCCGCAATAAATGAGGGAAATCGGAATTAGTTCCGGCGGCACAACCTTACCAGTACTCAGGTAATCGTCCGTTGCGGTAAAAAGTACTTGTAAGAAGTACACGAGCCAGGTGTTTCCTGGAGCGGTGAGGTACGCAGTTCGCCCGGGAGAGGGCGCCCGGGCGTAGTTAGTCGAGGCGGTTGATGAGGCTGGCGACGTAGCCCGCGCCGAAACCGTTGTCGATGTTCACGACGGTGACATTGCTGGCGCAGGAATTCAACATGCCGAGAAGCGCGGCCAGTCCGTTGAAGCTGGCGCCGTAGCCGACGCTGGTGGGCACCGCGATTACGGGACATGAGACGAGTCCGCCGACCACGCTGGGCAACGCGCCTTCCATGCCCGCGCACACTACACAGACGCGCGCCTGGGTCAGACGTTCGCGGTTGGACATGAGACGGTGGATGCCCGCCACGCCGATGTCGGCGATCATTTCCACCGGATTGCCCATCACTTCGGCTGTGAGCACGGCTTCCTCGGCGACGGGAATATCGGAGGTGCCGGCGCAGGCCACCACGATGGCGCCCTTACCGTGCACGGTCTTGTCGCGCCACACGCGGAGCACGCCGCTCAGAGGATGGTATTCGGCCTCTGGGAAACGTTCGCGCACCAGCGCCGCCGTGCCCGGTTCCAGCCGCGTGGCCAGCACGTTGGGCGAGCGCTCCAGCAGGTGTGTGGCGATGTGGAGCACATGTTCCGGCGCCTTGCCTTTGCCGAAGATCACCTCGGGCATGCCCGCGCGGATGGCGCGGTGATGATCCACTTTGGCGAAACCGAGGTCTTCAAAAGGCATGTGCTTTAGGCGTCCGAGAGCGTCGTCGATGTTGACGGCGCCGTCGCGCACCTGTTCGAGGAGGTCCTTGAGCTGGGTACGGTCCATGGGGTTTCCGGTTGGGAAGATCGCGAAGTTCCATGATAACGGTGGCGGAGAGGCCGCGTGGTCCGGAAGCGGATTTGGCCTGCCGTACAATAGAGATTTGGGCCTGGGCACACTCCGTTTCACGCTCGACATGATCAAGTTCGAGCACTCGATCTTCGCGCTTCCCTTTGCCTTGACCGGCGCTTTGCTGGCGGTTCACGAAGCTCCGCCGGCCGGCGGCGTGTGGGGCAAACTGGCGCTGATTGTGCTCGCCATGGTGGGCGCGCGCTCGGCCGGGATGACGTTCAACCGCATCATCGACGCGGGCATTGACGGGCGTAATCCGCGTACACGCACACGGCACATTCCCGCGGGAGTGCTGTCGAAGCGGTTCGCCTGGGTGTTCCTGGTGGCCAGCGCGGCAGTGTTCTTTCTCGCCTCGTGGCTGCTGAACCCGCTCTGTCTAATGCTGTCGCCGCTGGCGCTGGCCATTGTCCTCGGCTATTCGGTGACCAAGCGGTTCACCTCGTTCTCCCACCTCGTGCTGGGTTTCGCGCTGGGCATCGCGCCAGCCGCGGCCTGGATCGCCATACGCGGCTCGTTGGATCCGCGCATCCTGTGGTTGACCGCCGCGGTGACCTTCTGGACGGCGGGTTTCGACATCATCTATTCCTGCCAGGACGTGGAGTTCGACCGTTCGGAAAAGCTGTTCAGCATGCCGAAACTTTTGGGCGTGACCGGCGCGCTGTGGTTCTCCCGGTTGCTGCACGCGGCCATGGTGGCATGCCTGATCCTGTTGTGGCGCGAGTTCGCCCTGGGCTGGCTCGGCTCGGCCGGAATCGTGTCCATCGCCGGGCTGCTGCTGTATGAGCACTCGCTGGTCAAGCCGGATGATTTGTCGCGCGTGAACGCCGCCTTCTTCACCGTGAACGGCTATGTGAGCGTGTTATTCTTCGTATTTTGGGCCGCCGATGTTGTGTTGCGGCGGCAGGGGTAAGGGGTAATCGCATGTTTTCCGGCGAACCGATCTTCGATGATGCGCGGCTGCGGCCCATTGCGGACAAAGTTCGCGCGGGCGAGCGGCTGAGTCATGAAGACGGCCTGGCGCTCTACCGCACATCCGACCTTCTGGCCGTGGGCTGGATGGCCAACCTCGTGCGCGAGCGTTTGCACGGAGACCGCACCTACTTCAACGTGAACCGGCATATCAACCCCACCGATGTCTGCGTGGCCAGTTGCAAGCTGTGCGCCTTCGGCAAGCATAAGAAGGATCCGACGGCCTACACATGGTCGCTCGACGAGGTGTGGCACCGCGCGGGCATTGGCTGGACGGAGTCGATCACGGAGTTTCATATCGTGGGCGGGCTCCATCCGGAGTTGACTCTCGACTGGTACTGCGAGATGCTGCGCGGACTGAAGGAGCGGTTCCCGCAGGTGCATCTGAAGGCCTTCACCATGGTGGAGATCGCCTACCTGGCCCGGCGTGACAAGCGGAGCATCGCGGATACTCTGGTGAAGTTGCGCGACGCGGGCATGGATTCGATGCCCGGCGGCGGCGCGGAAATTTTCTCCGAGCGCGTACGGCGTATTATCTGCGATCACAAGATCGACGGCGGCGAATGGATCGACGTGGCGCGGCAGGCGCATCAGTTGGGCATCAAGTCGAACTGCACCATGTTGTATGGCCATGTGGAAACCGAAGAGGACCGCGTGGACCATCTGCTGCGTCTGCGTACGCTGCAGGAAGAGACGGGCGGCTTCCAAACCTACATTCCCCTGGCATTCCATCCGGACAACACGGCGCTGAGCCACATCGACCGCACGACGGGCTTCAGCGATCTGAAGAACATCGCGGTGGCGCGCCTGCTGCTGGACAACATCGAGCACATCAAAGCCTACTGGGTGATGATGACGCCGCGCATCGCCCAGATTGCGCTGCGATTCGGCGCCGACGATATCGACGGCACCGTGGTGGAGGAGAAGATCTACCACGACGCCGGCGCTACGACGAGCCAGTCCTTGCGGCGCGGCGAACTGCTTCGGCTGATCACCGAAGCGGGACGGCAGCCGTTTGAACGCGATACGTTGTACCGTCCGGTGGAGCGCAACGAATCCACATTTACCATCCTGGTGTAACCCCCTATCCGTGAGGTTCCTGTATGAAATCGACCCTGCTGTGGCTGCTGGCGGCCGCGCTTCCCCTGTGCGCGCAAACATCGGCGCCAACGCCCAAGACCACGGCGCCGAAAGCGCCGGTGACGAAGCCATCCACCGTAAAGCCGTCCACCCCTAAGCCGGTGGCGCCCAAACCGGCCGCGCCGAAGTCCGCGGCGCCCAAGGCGGCCGCTCCTAAGCCCGCCGTTCCTCCGCGTCCTCCCGGGCTCTATGCCACCATCGCCGTCACGCAGGGAGGCGTGCCCATGGGCCGCATCGTGTTCAAGCTCTACGAAAAGGAGTCGCCGGTTACCGTAAAGAATTTCGTGGATCTGGTGACCGGGCAGAAGGAATGGGTGCATCCGGAGACGGGCGAGCGGTCGAAGAAGCCCTTCTATGACGGGCTGACGTTTCACCGCGTCATTCCGGGGTTCATGATTCAGGGCGGTGATCCGACGGGAACCGGCATGGGACGCACCGAGCCGATCCCCGACGAGTTCGCGCCAGAATTGCAGTTCGACATCCCTGGGCGCGTGGCGATGGCCAACGCGGGGCCCAACACCGGTTCGTGCCAGTTCTTCATTACCGAGGCGCCCACGCCGCACCTGACCGGGCGGCACACCATCTTCGGCCAGGTGGTGGAGGGGCAGTCGCTTGTGGAAAAGATCGCGCGCGTGCCGCGTGGTCCAAACGACCGTCCGGATACGCCGGTGATTCTGAGCCATGTGACCATCACGCGCACGGGCGCGGGCGCGCCAGTAAAGCCCGTGGCGAAGAAGAGCACCACGGCCACCAGGAAGACGGCGCGTCCGCCGGGCGCGGCGAAGAAAGCTGCACCAGCCACGAAATCCGCCGCGAAACCCTAGCGTGTGGCGTCAGTGCGCCGGCAGTGGGACTTCGAAGTAGAAAAGCTCTTCGCCGCTGGCGGCATCCTGCAATCCGGTGATGTAGAGCGTGGCGCCTCCGCGGTGGCCTGTTTGGAAGTAGACAAAACCGTGGGCGCTTTCGCCGGGCGGCAGCATTTTGGCGGCCAGCGACCGGCCCTCGATCTCAAACGCCTCCAAGGGGTTCTTCGGCCGGCCGCGTGGAATGGGCAGAGGGCTGGGCGTCATCTTGGGGCGCGTGGGCGAGTTGGCGTACTTCACTTCGGCCGCCGGCGTGGCTTCGATTTTCTGGCGGTTCAGGTCGATGTATTGGAACAGGGCGCGGTCAAGCCGCACGGCCTTCTTCGAGCCATTCCGGATGGACACCCAGACGGGCAGCACGCCGTAACGGTTCGGATTCACCTTCCCGAACGGCGGCTTGCACAGCGCCTCGGTATCGAACGCCTTGGCGGCAATGGTGACATCAGAAATGGTTTGTTTGTCCAACTGATCGGGGTTTGGCGGGGTAAACTGATCTTTCTCGCCGATTCCCCATAGCAGGGCGGCGGAGAGTAACAGGCACGCGGCGTTGCGACGGATTCTCATCATGGCACTGTACCGGGCGCTGCTGGCCGCCGCGTTCCCGGCCCTTCTACTGTATCTTGGGTGGCGTAGTGCGCGTGAGGTTCGCTACTGGCGAAGTCTGGGCGAACGGTTCGGCTACCTGCCGGCCACTGTGCAACAGACGAGCGATGGGTGTGTCTGGTTGCACGCCGTCTCGGTGGGTGAGGTGCTGACCAGCGTGCGCCTGCTGGAGGCCTTGCGCACGGCGCTTCCGGGCGTCCGGATGTATGTGTCGGTGTCGACTCTGGCCGGGCGCGCCGTGGCGGATGAAAAACTCTCCGGGCTGGCCGACAAGGTCTTCTTTGCTCCCTTCGATTTCGTCTTCTCCGTGCGGCGTGTGCTGCGGCGTATGCGGCCGCGCGTCCTGATTGTGCAGGAAACCGAGATCTGGCCCAACCTGTGGAACGAGGCCAAGCGGGCGGGCGCGGGCCTGGTTGTGGTGAACGGCCGAATCTCGGACAAAGCGTTCCCCAAGTACCGCGCCTTCCGCTGGTTTTTCGGGCCGGTGTTGCACCTTCCGGACCGGATTCTCGCGCAAGGCCGCATCTCCATGGAACGCTTCGTCTCGCTGGGCGCACCGCCGGACGCCGTGGCCGAGGGGGGAAATCTGAAGTTCGACTTCCAGCCGTCGAGCGCCGCTGCGCCATCCGCCGTGACGGCGGTGGTGGAGCGCACCCGTCCACGCCATGTATGGGTGGCGGCCAGCACCATGCCGCCTGCCGCTGCCGGCGATCCGGACGAAGGTGAAGCCGTGGTGGACGCGTTCCTGAGGCTGGCGGCCACGCATCCTCGACTGCTGCTGATTTGGGCTCCGCGCAAGCCCGAATTGTTTGACGAGGCCGCCGGGCGGCTGGCCCGTTCCGGTGTGCCATTCCTGCGCCGTTCGCAACTACAAGGGACGGAGGCCGTGGCTCTGCCTGGCGTGCTCCTGCTGGATTCGATCGGAGAATTGAGCAGCCTCTTTCCGCTGGCCGGAGCCGTCTTCATGGGGGGGACGCTGGCGTCACGAGGCGGCCACAACATTCTGGAGCCCGCGTTTTCAGGCAAGCCGGTGATCGTCGGGCCGCATATGGAAAATTTCGCCGAGATTGCCGCCGATTTTCGAGCGGGCGGCGCGGTCATCTCCATTGCGGACGTCGAGGAGCTTGCCCCGGCCGTGACGAAGGCGCTGGGCGAGGGTGACTATGCCAGGACCGTGGGCGAGCGGGGGCGGGCGTTGGCCGAATCTCGCCGGGGGGCTACGGCGTTGGCGGCCGCTCTCTGCGTGGAACGGTTTGACCAGTCCGTACCGCGACCCGTGAAGCATCTGGCATCTCGGATGATTCTGGGGCCACTGGCGAGTCTCTGGGCGGCCGGTGTGCGATTGCGCCGCGCCCGGCAGATGGCAAACGCACAGGCATTGCCCAGGCCGGTTGTGTCCATCGGCGGTCTGGGAATGGGCGGATCGGGGAAGACGCCGATGGCGATTTGGACCGCGGAAGCCCTTCGCGTGACAGGGAGTGAGCCGGCGTTTCTTACGCGCGGCTACAAACGGCACTCGCTCGACCGGGTACTCGTTCTGGCTCCCGGAGATCAGGCGCCGCCGCGCACCACGGGCGACGAGGCACAGCTTTTGTTGCAGTCCAGACTGGGCGCCGTGGGAATTTCCGGAGACCGGAGCGAGGCGGGCCGGGCGGTGCTGGACCTGTTCGATCCGGGTGTGTTCATTCTGGACGATGGGTTTCAGCACTGGCGGCTGCGCCGCGACTGTGACGTGGTGATGATCGATGCGCTGGATCCGTTGAGCGGCGGAGCAGCATTTCCGCTGGGCCGTCAGCGGGAATCGTTGGAGGCGCTGGAGCGCGCCCATGCCGTGGTGGTGTCCCGGAGCATCCGGCCTTGGCCGGGGCTGGAGCGGCTGCTGCGGCGCTACACGCGCGCGCCCATGTTCTACAGCCGGTTTGTGCCACGCCGATGGCGGCGGTGGACCGTGCAGGGCGCCGAGGCCGAAACCATTCCGGCATGCGACTTTCAGCCAGGCAAGGTGGCGGCGTTTTGTGGGTTGGGTAATCCCGTCTCGTTCTGGAGCACACTGGCCGGCGCGGGAATCCGTCCTGCGCGCCGCTGGAGTTTTGGCGACCACCACCTGTACCGTCCGGCCGAGATTCGCCGCATGGTGACCTTGGCCCAGACTATGGGAGCAGGGGCCTTGCTGACCACGGCGAAGGATGTCCAGAATCTTCCTCCGGAGACTCAGTCGCTCACGCACGCGGCCCCTGTCTGGTGGCTCGAAATCGAGATCGAGGTCGATCGTCCGGACGAGCTGGCTGGCCTCATCCGGGAGCGCATGGCGGCCGGCTTTCGCAGCCGCACCGGCGCATAACGGCTCGTCAGCCGCTCAGTTGTGGTGGATGGTGCTCGCCAGGTGTTGGAGGCGCTCCATCTGTTCCTCTTCCTTCACTGCGCCGGAAGGCGCGGCCTGGCCCTGGTGCGGCACCGTCACCAGACGGAGCAGGCTGAGTTGAAACGTCATATCGTCCATAAGATTTTCCGGTTCCCTCATCATTGGTTCCCTCACTGGTTCAAGTTTCGAACGGGGCACTCCACGATGCGCAGTCTCCTCAACGCACAGTCAAGTAGTCCATTCCGCTCTTCGGTTGTTTCATGCAATTTCTTTAGCGAGAACTTACGCCCCATGCGCTTTCTTACAAGGTGGTCCGTTCCACGCCGGTTCATCCGGGGTTCCCTGAAAACTTGCCTGATCACTCCCCCTGAGGAATAAGGGGCTCAAAGGAGAACGGTTGGGTGGGCCGTCTGGGGTGTGTGATTGGAGGAAACTTTTCGGTGGGACTTCAACTTCGTAGCGTTCGAGGAGGAGCAACCTTGTTCCTTTGAGCCCTTCTTTCCTTCATCGCACTCTTGCTAATGCAAGCCGTGTGCCAAACTCAAACTCCTTGATTTTCAGCTCTTGCGTCCATCGCCCGCACTCGCGTATCAGAATGGGACCCGGCCCGGAAGGCGCTGTTTCTCCTTGATACAATGTGCCCCGATGCTCCGTTCTCATGTATTTGCCGCTCTGCTCTGCCCGGTCCTGCTGGCGGCCGCCACGGATGACGAAACTGTCAGGCTCCTGGCGCTCGCCAAAAAATCGGCCTCCGGCGCTGAATTCCGCAAGGCGCTCCAGGACGCCGTACCGGAGAAACAGCGGAAGGAAGGCACCGCCTTGTATTACGGGGGCGACTTTCTTTACCTGATTGAGGGGGCCCCAGCGGCCAAGCTCCTGGTGGACGGCCGCCCGGTTCGTCTCACACGCGGCGGAAACCTGCTCCTCTACAGAACGGCGCACGCTACCGGCCGCTCCCATTCCATGCAGTGGTTTGCCGATGGCGCTACCGCCGGTCCACGCGTGGACCATCCGGCGTATTTGAGCGAAAACTATCCGCAGCCGGGCGTGCCACAGGGGACCCTCTCTCCGAAGATGTCCGGGGAGAGCAAGATTTATCCGGGGATGAAGTACGACTGGTGGACCTATGTGCCTGCCCAATACGATGGCTCGACTCCGATGGCGGTGATGATCTGGCAGGACGGAGGCGGTCATACCAACCGGACCGGAGCCTCACGCACTTTGAACGTGATCGACAACCTGACCCACGCCAAACGGATTCCGGTGATGATCTCGATCTTCATCAATCCTGGCGCGGTAGGCGGCGAGCGGTTGCGGAGCGTTCAATACGACTCGGTGAATGACACCTACGCGCGGTATCTACGCGATGAGATTCTGCCGGAGGTGGCGGGGAAGTACAAGATCCGGGGCGACAGCTACAGCCGGGCCATTGCCGGGAATTCGTCGGGGGGCATCTGCGCATTCAACGCAGCCTGGTTCATGCCGGACGAGTTCAGCCGCGTGTTGAGCCGGGTAGGCAGTTTCACGTCCATTCAATGGCGGCCCGGCGTGCTGGATGGTGGGAACGTCTATCCGAACATGGTGCGCAAGCAGGCCAAGCGCAACATTCGGGTCTACATGACCGATGGCAGCGAGGACCTGGAGAACAGCCACGGCTCCTGGCCGCTCCAGAACATCCAACTGGCCAACTCACTCAAAATGAGGGAGTACGATTTCCACTTCGTCTTTGGGAATGCCCAGCACAATGCCGCGCAAGGCAACGCTGACCTGCCGGCTTCGCTTGTTTGGCTCTGGAGGGACTACGATCCCTCGAAAACGAGCCAGGTATACACCATGGACCCCGCGGAACAGTCAAAACCGTACTTCCGCGTGGCGTCGCTGAACCGGGAGTAGCGAAGGCGCCGGCCGCTTATTCGTCAAGCTCGTAGTCGCCCGGCTCCAGTTCCACTTCCATATTGCCGTAGGTCTCCAAGGCGTAAATGACGGGCGAAACCATTTTGCGGGCCAGCAGAAGCACCACCTTCTGCTCGCCTCCCTGTTTGTCCGCGTAGACCAGGGTAAGCACACGCTGCTTGTCCTCGCCAAAGGGATTCATCCCTGGCAGCCCCGGTAGAGCGGGCAGGAGCGGCAGTTTCACCTTCTTCTTCGGCGCATTGGCCTTGGCGGCGGCAGCCTCGTCCACGAACGACTCGCGGTATTTGGCCGAGCGGACCCTGTGCAGAGGGATCAGAATCTCGCCATCCTTGGAGCGGAACTGCAATTCGTTGTTCTTCGGTTGGAAGAGGTGGCCTTCCGTCTTTTCGGGCACATCGCGCACTGTGCCGCCCAGGTACATCACCTCGGAGCCGCGCACCTTCGCCGCCACCGGTTGTGGCGCCGCAAGGGCCCAAACAAGCAAACCAGCCATCCCCAGCACAGTCCGACGCATATTCTGCCTCCGTCTGAACCATCGGCCGGGAGCGGGAAGAACTTTACGCGCTCACCCGTCCGCGGACGCCGCCGCGTTCAGGGCCGGTAGCCCAAATCTTCGTAATACGCAGTGGGAACCTCGAAAACCGGACTGGGGAAGTAGCGGGCCAGCGAACCGTTGACGTTGGGAATCACCGGATCCGCACTCTCCATATAAATAATGGCCTGCTGCTGTGCGGCAAAACCGGCGGCGCTGAAGGCGGAAGGCTCGATGGCTGCCAAAAAAGTGTGCGGGTTGGCAGGCAGGCCGCGCACCTGCGCTACGGCCAGGTCGTGGCGGTACACCGACGTGGATTCGAGCATATTGGCCGAGCGGACCAGCAGGGAATTCGATGGGTTGGGCACGGTGCGGTCTCCCCGGGCGATTTGAAAGAGAGTCCGTTTGATGGGGACACCCGGCAAAGTGGCTGATTTCAGATGGGGCGCGTAGCTGGCCGGGGCGCCGGGCGCCTCCGCCCATTCCAGAGCGGCCAGAAAATCCTGCCAGGCGGCCAGCAGAGGATTGCCGAGCACCCGCACGGGTTCATACCGGAAGGGAAGCCCGGGCCCGGCCTCCAAACCGGTGAAGCCAAACCGGTCCATCCACGCGCGCAGTTCGCCGCCGCGGCCCGAACCATAGAGCAGCGTGGGCAGGGCCGAGCCGCCTCCCACGTTCAACGTGGCCGCGCGAAGATCGGGCTCCACGGCATGCAGCAGAGTCCCATAGAAGGCGCCAAGCGACTGGCCAATATAAGATGTTCGCGCGCCGTTCAATTCCGGCCTGCCGTCGCCATCCAGATCCACTCCTTCGCGCAGCACGCGCAGCAGTTGCATCAGGTCGGCGGCGGTTTGCCGCACGCAATCGCGGGTGAGGACGGGCGCCTCGGCGCCGGTTTGTACGCAGCCCTCTCCGGGTGTGATGCGGCCGTCGCCCGAGCGATCAATGCCGCGGCCGCGCGCAGGCAGAACCAGTTCCTGCCCGCCCGCCATGGTGAGCACGAGTGTGGTGCCTGCGCCGTAGCCGTGTCCGAAGGCATTGATGGAAACCACGGCGTAGCCCGAGCTGAGTTGGCCCACGGCGAGCACGGTGGGAAAGCCGAAGCGGTTGTCGCCGAAGCCGTGACCGGCCACCAGTACGGGATACCCGCCCGGCGGCATCGGCGACGAAGGCAAGTAGACGGTCATCTCGATTTCGTCCTCACCGAGGGGGACTGGTTCGGTGGCGGTGGGAGTTTCGGGCAGAAGTCCACGCTCGTCGAGAAATCGCGGGGCACGAAAACTGGCGATGGCCATTCTGCGCACACCCGTGGCGGGCAGAAGCGAGAGTGAGGCGGGGAAAGGAACATCCTCGGTTTCGCCGGAAGCGCCCACTTCGGCGCGGAGCAGACCGCCGCTCAGGGTTGAGAGATTCACAATCCCCTGGACGCCGCGCAGGAAGCGGGGCGGCGTTCGCATCACCACGTCGCGGGCGCGTTCGAGAAAGGCTGTTGCGCTCAGTGTCGTGTACAGGCTCGCTCCCACGATGCGGCGGTTGGGAGGGAGCACGCCGGCGTACCGGGCCACGGCGTCGCTGAGTTGCACGCAGTAGCTGCCGCCGATGGTCTTTTCCAGACAGGCGCGAAAACCGGCGTCTTCGGTTACGGGCTCGCCCGCCCGGTCCAGCACGGCGTCGGTGATGAGGACTGCGTAGCGCCGCGCGCCTTCGAATGCCTCGTCGGGTTTGGCGAAGGCCCGGTTCGTGAAGGGGTCGTATACCACCTCATTGATGGGCGTAAGATGACCCGCCGGTTGCAGGTGGTAGCGCTCCGGCTGCACCGGATCGAGCCAGAGAAAATGGATGCCCGCGCGCAGTGTTTCCGGCTGTACGGCGCCGCTGAACTTGACGGTGATCCGCGTGTTCAGGGCAAAACCATCAAGCTGGTTCAGCGTCCGGTCGAGCGCGAAATCGAAGAAGGGGCTGGCGGGGCGTTGGATGCGCAATCCGGTCACCTGGCGCGTGTCGGGTATGGTTTGAAAATCAGTGGGGTAGGGGCCGATGTCGGCGCGCCGGGGATCGAATTCGACACGGACACCGGCAGCATGCGCGCAGGAAAGCAGGAGCGTTGCAATCAGGAAGCTGAGTATCCGGTTCACACGACCAGGGTACGACGGGCGGTCCGCCGGGTGGTATCCCCCGTGTAGGGGCGCGCTGCCGTCAGGTGCTTGTTGCACAACGGTTTGCTGGGAATGTTCTGATTCGTTTTAGGCGAGAGATCGCCTTCGCTTCGCCCACTTCCCCAGCAGGTGAACATGACATGCCAACTTCAGCAGCGGCGCCGGCAAGGGCGCACACAAACCCGCTTGTTTCTGCGCAGCCACCGGTTCAAGCTCTGGCGGAATTGGGTGCGGCTATGCGGATGGCCGAGACGGCGGATCACACAAGTGCTGGCGCGTGTGCGGTCGCTGCGGCACAGCAGGTTGCGGCGAGCCACACCGGGGGGAAGGGGATACGGAGTACCGCACGAGCCACCTGTGTCTGCCCTCGCTGCTACTCGCCCGACGTGGTGCCCTCGCGGAGGCAGACGCTCACGATCCGGCTGTTGAGAGCGGCTGGCGTTGTCCGGCTACGATGCCAGTGTTGCGGACGGCGCAGTTGGTGGTTTTGATCCACGCATTCGGGGGTGGCCGAGGCCGGCTATGTTAATTTAGGCGGATGCGATTCCTTGTTACGGGTGCGCAGGGCTGTATCGGCGCGTGGGTGGTTAAGCAACTGCTCGATCAGAATATCCCGGTTGTTTCTCTCGATTTAGGCACGGAGTTGGAACGCCTGGAGCTGATTTCTGAGTTGGCCGCCAGCCCGCTGCTGGAGCGCGTGGCCGGGCGGATCGAAGACACCGATCTGCTTACCCACCTGGTGCGCGATCAGGAAATTACGCATATCATCCACCTGGCCGCCGTGCTGATGCCGTTTTGTCAGACGCAGCCCGTCTCCGGCGGCATGATCAACGTGATTGGCACCTTGAATGTATTTCAGGCGGCGCGGGACGCCGGACGTCCTGTGCGCGTGGTCTATGCCTCATCGTCAGCCGTGTGGGGGCCCGAGGATGCGTATGGCGCGCGGCCGCTTTCCGAAGAAGACCCGCTCAAGCCCGGCACTCACTACGGGGTCTTCAAGATGGCCAACGAAGGGAGCGCCCGCATCTTTTATCAAGCCAGCGGGATTAGCTCCATCGGTCTGCGGCCCTGGACGGTGTATGGCGTGGGACGCGACCGCGGCTTGACGGCCGATCCGTCGCTGGCTATGAAAGCCGCCGTGCTGGGCAAGCCCTTCCAGATTCGCGTCTCGGGTTTCATGGACATGCAGTATGTTGAGGATGTGGCCGAGACGTTCGTGAAGTGCGCGCAGTCGGCGTTGGAAGGCGCGCATGTGTTCAATATGGCGGGCGATATCGTGCAGATGAGTGACCTGGTGGCGATGATCGAGCGCCTGGCGCCGGAGTCGCGCGGACTGCTGAGCGTCAGCGGGCCGCAAGTGCCGGTGAGCTTTCATATGGATGCGACGGCGCTGCACACGGCCGTGCCGGGCATCGCGCACACCTCGCTGGAGGCCGGCGTCGAGCAGACTCTGAACCGGTTTGAAGCGTTGAAGCTCACCGGACGTCTGACGCCGGAGATCGGGTAAGGCGCGGCAGTTTGCTGCGGGCCGTAACCGCCGGCCATGCAGCGCGGTGAATCCTCTGGCTCCGGCTCAGCGGAAGTCGACCGAGACGGCGCGCCGTGTGGCGGGATCGTAGCTCACTTCGACGGGCACGGGCGGCGTTTGCGCGCCACAGCGTAACTCCACCTCTTTGCCGGTGGCTCGCGTGCCGCGCTCCAGCACCAGTTCTTTCAGCGCGCTGCCATTCCAGATGCGCAGCAGCGGCTCCGCTCCACGGCCGCATACCAGTTCGCGCAACTCGCCTTCGACGGCCTCCTTGCCGCGAAGCTGATTCCAGGCCTCGGGCGCCGCAGCCGCCGGGCGGCGTGGCGTAGCCGTGGGCGGAACGGCCGATTGCGAACCGCGCAGCTCTTCCACAAGCGCTTCGGCGCGCTCGCGGTCAAGACGGTTTCCGGCCGTGGCCACCGCTGTTGCGGCCGCCTTTTGTCCCGCCACAACCAACCCCTCCTGGTGGCGCGCCAGAGCCAGGGCGTACCACATGCGTGATTGCCTCGGCAGCACGGAGACGGCCTTCTCCAACCACTCGATGGCGCGCGCCGGGCGGCCCTGCGACTCCTCCATCTGCCCCAGCAGGAAGTAGGCCTCGGCGTGGTTGGGCGTGCGGCGCACGGCCTCTTCCAGCAACTCGCGCACACGCGGAGCGTTCACCCCCAGCCGTTCCCGCTCCAGCAGCGCCAGCTCGAAGAAGGTTTGTCCGCGCGCCAAGGGGCTTTGCGCGGCCTTTTCAAAACGGACACGCGCGCCCGCCTCATCGCCACCGGCCAGGGCGAGCAATCCCGTTTCGTGCAGGACGCCGGGATCGTCCGGGCGCGCCGCCTCGGCGCCGGTGAGCAGCGCCCGCGCATATTTCACGCTGCCTACACGCAGAGCCAGGTCAGCCAGCACGAGCAGGGCCCGCGCCTCGGGAATGGTCTCTTCCTCCACGGCCGCGGGCGGGTCCGGTTTGCGTCCTGTCTTCCAGCCCGGCGCCGGCCGCCGCACATACTGAGGCAGTTCCGCGATGAGCGGCCCCAGTTCGGCCTCCTCGATGGGGTCGAACGGCGGCATCACATGCCGCGTGTCCCCTCCCCCCCGAGCCTGAATGAGGTGGATCAGCGCCCAGGACTGCGCATAAAACAGAGGCACGGCGCGGCCGGGCAGCGCGGAGATGTCGCCACGCGCGGCGGCGGCCATGCGCGCGGCATCCAAGACGCCTTCGGCGCGCAGCATGGCCACATGCCCGGCCACCGGTTCGCCCGTCACGATCTCACCATCGGCGCGGAGCGTCGAGTGAAACTCGGCGATGCCCTCCTCCTGCCAGCGCGGCAGAGGCCCGGCGGAATGGTGCAGCACCAGGTGGGCATATTCGTGCACCGCGCCGCGCAGCGTGCCGTCGCCCGCATCCAGAAGCACAATATAGTCGCGGTCGGCGCCCGCCTGAAAAAAACCCTTCGTGGAGGCTGCCGTGCGCAGGGGCGCGAACTGGCGCTCATCGCTGAATAGCACCACGCGCACAGGCAGCGGCGGCGTGCCCCAGGATTGAAAATGCTGCCGCGCCAGTTCCATGCGGCGCAACAGTTGCGTGGCGCGCGCCTTGCTGGAGTCGGTGTAGATCTCGAAATGCGCCGAATGCGCATGCCGCCACTCGGCGCCCCACGCCGCCTGCGCGCACAACATGGCCGCCCAGAACCATCGCCGTCTCATGCCGGCTCCCCAGCGAATGCACTGAAATGTGACCCTGTGGGGTCCGCGTGGCAGGGTGGTGTCACAGTCATCCCTTTTATCGGATGAAGGGGGCGAGGAGCAATAGTGCGCACTGCACGGCTCACGCTGACATGGTACTTGTTTGACGTGGTCTTCACGTTCCCCATTTGTTCGCTTTTGGGCCCGATTTCCTCCTGCGAGTGGGAGTGGAAAAGTTTCCGATCAACGGTATAAGAAATTTCGATTGGACCGCCGCTTACCCGCCCACCTACGCTGGATCCATGCTGGCCGAACTGGGACCTGCCATGGTCGAACTGTTGCACCGCATGAGCAGGATCGTTAGCTCGGGCGCTCCGTTGGACGAGATTCTGGGCGAGGTGGCCAGCCTCACCGCGCAGGCCACGGGAGGCGATGCCTGCCTGGTGTACCAGTCGGATCTGCCGAATGGAGAGCTTCTGCTAAGGGCATCTTTTGGACGCGCCGCCGGGGAGACGGCAGCCCCCCGCATCAAGCTGGCCCAAGGAGAGGATGCGGGCGCGGCCGGGCCGTGGAGCGTGACCGCCATCGCGCGGAACGCCGCCGCCGATCCGCGATACGCAATTTTTCCCGCTATGGCCGGGGGCGGCTATCAAGCTCTGCTTTCCGCGCCGCTGGTGAGTGGCGGGCAGGCGGTTGGCGTCCTCTGCGTCCACTACAGCGCCGAACGCCATCACACGGCTGGCGAGATCGCGTTGGTGACCTTTGTGGGCGAGCAACTGGGCTGCGCCCTGACGCGCGGCCGCCTGGAGGAGGAGGTCGCGCGCCTGGCCGCCGAAAAGCAGGAGATTGAGAACGAATTGATCACCCGCAAGCTGGTGGAGCGCGCCAAGGGAATTCTGCAGCACAGCGAAGGACTCACCGAGGAAGAGGCCTATCTGAGATTGCGCAATGAGAGCCGCCGCATGCGGCGTCCAATGAAGGAACTGGCCGAGGCGATCATTCTGGGCGAGGAGACGCGGCGGCGGGCCGCGGGCGCGCGCGCCGATTAAGCGGCGTCCGGGCGGAGCTGGTGGCGGCGCGGTATAGTATGCCGCATGAGGACGCTTCTTCCGTTCGCGCTGCTGCTGGCCGCGCCCCTGATCGCCCAGAAGCCCCAAGGGCTGCTGTTTCACGCCTCGTTCGAAACCAGTACGGCGAAGGTGGCGCGCGGCGACGGGCGCATCTACTCGGCGCCCAGCTATAAACAACAGGGCGAGGCCAAGCCGGGACTGGCCGCCGCCGCCAACGTGGCGCTGGCTCCCGGCCAAGGGCGCAACGGCTCGGGCGCGCTGCTGTTCAAAGCCAAGAATGAGAATGCCGTTTTTTACAAAGCCACCGGTAACATGGCCTTCCGGCCCAAGGATTGGACCGGGACGATCTCCTTCTTTCTGAAACTCGACCCGGATGCGGACCTGGCGCCGGGTTTTTGCGATCCCGTGCAGGTGACCGACAAAGCCTACAACGATTCGGCCATCTGGGTGGATTTCACCAAGGACGACCGGCCGCGGCATTTCCGGCTTGGCGTCTTTGGCGAATTGAAGGCCTGGAACACGTCCGGGCAGACCACCGGCGTGAATCCGCTGTTTGAGCAGCGGCTGGTGGTGGTGAAGAAGCCACCGTTCACGCGCGATGCCTGGACGCACGTAGCCATTACGCATACGGCGCTGGGAAGCGGCAAGGGCGCGGCTACGCTCTATGTGAACGGCGAGGCCGTGGGCGCGGCGCCCGGCATCGCCGAGAGCTTCGCCTGGGATCCGGCAATGGCGGCCATCCGTCTGGGAGTGAACTATACGGGACTGATGGACGACGTGATGGTGTTCAGCCGGGCTTTGACGGCGGCCGAGGTGAAGTCGCTGGGGCGTTGAGCGCGGCCACGGGCGCATGGGATAATCGAAGGACACATGGAACTGCGCGAATACCGGCCGCAACTGGGTCCCGATGAAGGGATTTTCGACCGCACCGACTTGCCGGGCGGGACGGGCTTTGAAGAAAGCATCCTGACCACGACGGTGGATGCGGCCATCAACTGGGCGCGCAAGAACTCCATCTGGCCGATGGCGTTCGGTCTGGCCTGCTGCGCCATCGAGATGATGGCGATGACCGCGTCGCGGTTCGACATTTCGCGCTTCGGCGCCGAGGTGTTCCGCGGGTCGCCACGGCAGTCCGATCTGATGATCATCGCCGGACGCGTGTCGAACAAGATGGCGCCGGTGGTGCGGCATCTCTATCAACAGATGCCGGAGCCGCGCTGGGTGATCTCGATGGGCGCGTGCGCGACCTCGACCGGCGTGTTCAGCAACTATGCCCTGATTCCGGTGAACCAGGTGATTCCAGTGGATGTGTATGTGCCGGGATGCCCGCCGCGTCCGGAGCAGTTGATTTACGCCATCATGCTTCTCCAGAAGAAGATTGAGAAGGAGAAGGGCGTGGCGATGAAGGTATTGAACCTGGACTAGGGGCTCGCGGCCTCTTTCTTCCCCTTTTTCCTCACTCTCCTCCGCCTGGAACCGATAAGCAGTTCTAGGAGCGAGGGCGTTCGCCTCCGGGAGGTTAGAGATGGAATTCTCAGCTTCACGCATACAGCTTGCCGCGCCGGCCGGAACGCCGGTGCAGGAGCGGCGTTTAGAACTGCGGCAACAGCAACAACTGATTCAGGCTGTAAAGAAGATCAACGAGACAGAGTTACGCGGCTCGAATCAGGAACTGCGGATCGTGGTGGACGAGGACAGCCGGAAGCCGGCTGTGCGGCTGGTCGACCGGGAGACGCAGGAGGTGCTGCAGCAATATCCGCCGAAGAGCATCCTCCATCGCGTGCGAAAGATGGCCTGAGCGCGCACCGTGCGAATGGTGTTCACGGGTGCGGCATATAGAAGCGGTGCGATGGGTTCGCAACAGGGGAGAGAGACGGAATGAATCCGTATGCAAGTCAGGCGTCGTTGGAGTGTGAGGTTCTACAGGCCGATCCTGTAGGATTGGTGCAACTGCTTTACCGTGGCGCGTTGGAGTCGATCCGTGGCGCGCGGGAGGGTCTGGCCAGGCAGGACCACGCGGAGCGTTCGCGGCACATCAGCCGGGCTGGCGCGATTCTGGGCGAGTTGATGTTGAGCGTCAACCGGGAGCAGGGTGGCGAGTTGGCGGCGAACCTGATCGAACTCTACGACTACACGCTTCACCTTGTGACGCAGGCGCATGTCGAGCAGCGCGACGAACCGCTGGCCGAAGCGGCCAGACTGCTGCAAACGCTGTTGGAGGGGTGGAACGCGATTGCGGCGGAGCAGACACAGCTCAGCGCCGCCGCGCCGGCCGAACCTTCGCTTGCCACCGCCGGATACTACTGAGCCGCCGCTGGAACGGGCGCGGCATCGCGCACCAGCCACACCTCGGCCACCTGGATGCCGCGGCCATTGCCGCCGCCGCCCGGTGGCCGTGACCACTTCAATTCCAGCGTTCCGTTTCCGGTCACTGCACGCGGCAGCGTGAACGCAAGCCGCTCCGGTGGCAGCGGTTTCGCGCGCGCCTCATGCACAACATGCGCGCCGTTGGCCGTCAGCTTGATGAGAGCCGCCGTGCGTTCGCCGCCATAGACGATGCGCAGACGGTAGGTGGCCGATGGATCGAGCCCGGTGTAGCGCATGGCCATGCTTTCGTCCCACAGCACTTCAGCGTGATTCATCCATGAGTAACGCCACGTTTTGGTGAACGGCGCAGTGGGGTCCCCGAAGCCTGTAAACGGGGAGGTGCGGGATTCGGGACCAGGATGCCCGGTACGCACCAGATGGGGCGAGTTGGACGGGTCGCCAAGATCGTCGTAGAAGCCGCCTGGGCCGGGGTTGGTCCAGTCGAGGATCGCGCCGATGGCCGCGAGCCGCCCGGGTTCGTCCGGAAGTTGTCGAATTCTGTCGAACTCCTCCATGAGCCAGGCGCGGTTGTTCAGTGGTGTGTCGATCAGATCGAGATTGGCGCCGCGGCCGGTGGCGATGGCGCCGTAATAGGGCACGCTGAGCTGCATGTGGATGGACTGGAACAGCGCCTCGGCCAGTTCGAAGGTGCGGGCCCGCCAGGCGGGAGCGGGGCGCTGCGTGATGGCGCGCCGCAGAATGGCCGCGGCCTGATCCATGGCGGGCAAAGAGCCAAGCTCGGAGGCGGCGCGCAGGCGGTCCATGGCCTGCTGTTCGAGCCCGGTTTCGTGCAACAGGCGGGCCCGGACGTAGGCGTCGTAGTGGGCGCGGTATTGCGCCTGCTGGAACCGCCAGTTGCGCTGCACGGCGGGCGTGGCCTGCGAGTCCATGGCTTCGAACTGCTGGAGCGCCGTGGTGACTCCGGAGTTGGTGGCCAGTGGCCCCACCCAGTTGCGTTCGAGCGAGAAGAGCCCTTCGGCGAACGGCCCGGCCAGCCGGGGGTGGATGAACAGGCGCGCATAGTCGCGCAGTGCCTCGTGCGGATCGGTGCCGGGGTCCCAGCCGTACATGCTCCACAGGAATTTGTTCACGTCGTCGTTACAGCCTTCCGAGTAGGTGATGAAGCCGATGGTGTGCGGCGCGGCCTCGTCGAACATGCGCTTCATGAACAGCGGGCGAGGATTGATGGGCTCGCGGTTCAGTGTGAGCGGAAAGGCCGTGTCCCAATCAGGGACGGGAAACTGGCAGCGTATGGTGTGCGTGATGTCGGGGTAGTTCCGGATGGGGTAGCGCGAGGGGATCTGTTTGCGGAGCTCGCCTACGGGGATGCGAATCTGGGGACCATGCACGATGCCATGCAGCCAGGCGGGGTTGGCGCGCACCAGCGCGTAGAACTCATCCATCCATTCCGTGGTGAAGCCCTGCGGCGCGATCCACCAGGTGGCCTTGGGATGCGTGCGGCGCAGCAGCTCAGCCTGTTTGGCGAGCATGGGGAAGAGGTGACGGGGGTGAGTGTGGCCGGGGTCGCCGCCGGGCACCAGGATGGCGTCGATGCGGGGTAGTTTGCCGAGCACCTCGGGCCATTCCTTCAGGGCGGCCTCGACCCACTTGGGGTCGGCGTAGTCGGGGTCGAGCGCGGGGTACCAGATCCACACGTCGAGCCCGTAACGGTCCGCGATGCGCGACATGGCGGTCATCATGCGCATGGGCGGGGCGGGGAAGTGGGGCGAATCGGCGGCGTCGTCGGACCGCGGCGGGATCAGTTCGATGGCGTTTGCGCCAAACAGGGCAAGCTCGCGGATGTACTGCTCCCATTGCGCCTCATCCCAGCCGTCGTAGGAGTTGGTCTTGGGGCGGTAGCCAAGCTGGTGGCCGCGCAGGGGCGTTCGCGGCGCGGTTTCCAACTGCAGCGGTAGAGGCAACTCGATGCGGCCGCGTTCCAACTCCAGCTTACGCAGCAGAAATCCCGCGCCATAGAGCAATCCGCGCTCATCGTTGCCGGTGATGGTGACGCCGCCCTCCGCGGTGGCGATGCGAAAGCCCTCTGGCGCGCCGGAGCTGGCGTTGACAAGGCGAATGGCGGCTCCGGTGGCGGTGGCTGCGGCGGGAAGTTCGATTTGCGTTCGTTTGGCAATCTCCTCGCGCAGCACGCGGCCGGCGAGTTGTTCGCGCGCCGTGGCGTTGGAGCCGGTGACGATGGTGGCCCGGGAAAGATCGAGCGCCGGCAGAGTGGCCGCGAGGAAGAGGGCGGGCGCGAGGCCGCGAATGAGCATCTGCCGATTGTACAAGGGCCGTTGGGAGAGGCGGCGCGGCCTATTCGGAGAGTCCGAACTCGGCCATCTTCTCATACAGGAGACGGCGTTGGATTCCCAGGACGCGGGCGGCCTCGGCTTTGTTGCCACGAGCATCGCGCAGCGCCGCGCGGATCAGTTGGCTCTCGACACGGCGGATCACGGTCCAATAGCCATCGTGGTAGTCGAGGGCCGGTTCTGGGGTCGCGCCGCCGTTCGTCATCCGCCCGGCGAACTGGATGCTTTCCGGGGTAACGACGCCGCCCGGGGAGAGCACAATGGCGCGCGTGATCACGTTTTCGAGCTCCCGCACATTGCCCGGCCAGGAATGCGCCAGGAGCTGGGCCAGGGCATCTTCCCGGATCCGCACCAGACGTTCGGAGCGGTTCAGAAACCGCTCGATGAGAAGCGGAAGATCCTCGGCGCGCATCCGCAAGGGGGGCAGGTGGATGTTGACCACGTTCAGGCGGTAGAACAGGTCCTCGCGGAAGCGGCCCTGCGCCACGGCGTGGCCGAGGTCCTGCGCCGTGGCCGTGATCAGGCGGAAGTCGGCCGGGATGGTAGCGTTGGCGCCGAGGCGTTCAATTGAGCGGTCCTGAATGGCCCGCAGCAGCTTTGCCTGCACGCCGAGTGGCAGTTCGGCGATCTCGTCGAGGAAGAGCGTGCCGCCGTGCGCCTGCTCGAACCGGCCGATCCGCCGCGCCAGCGCGTTGGTGAAGGCGCCCTTCTCGTGGCCGAACAACTCGGCTTCCAGCAACGCCTCGGGGATGGCCGCGCAGTTTACTTTCACGAGACGGCCGGCGCCCCGGCGTCCGAACTCATGGATGGCGTTGGCTGCGAGTTCCTTGCCCGTTCCGGACTCGCCGGTGATCAGCACGGTGGCGTCGGAGTTCGCCACGCGGCCGATCATCTTGTAGACCTCCTGCATGGCCAGGCTCTGGCCCACCATGCCGGGAATGGAGGGCGCCTCGACGGGCGGCTGCCGCAGAGCGCGCACCTCCTGCTCCAGACGACGGTACTCCAGGGCGCGCCGGATCACGACCAGAAGGTGCTCGTCGTTGATGGGCTTGGCGATGTAATCGAAGGCTCCGTTCTGGGTAGCGCGAATCGCGTTGCTGCTGTTGGTGTCGGCGGTCATGATGATGACGGCGGACTCGGAGTGGCCCGCGCGCAGCCGCCGCAGCACCGAGATGCCGTCCAGGCCGGGCAGCCGTATGTCGAGCAGGATGAGTTCCGGCTCCTGCCGCAAGGCGATCTGGAGTCCGGCCTCGCCAGATTCGGCTCTCAATACCTCATAGCCCTCATCCTCCAGCAGCAGGGCGAGCGACTGCAGAGCCGTACGTTCGTCTTCCACCACCAGGATGCGCGTCTTCATGCGGGTTGCTCCGCCGGCAGCGTCACGCGAAACCGCGCGCCCGAGGCGCCGCGCACCGCTTCGACCCGCGCTCCCATCTTTTCGAGCAGCGTGCGCGTCACCGCCAGCCCCAGCCCCGTGCCGCCCGGCTTGGTTGTATAAAAGGCTTCAAACAGACGCTCCTCCTGCTCGGGCGTAAGTCCCGGCCCGCTGTCTTCGATTTCAAGTTGCACATGGCCGGGCTCGCTGCGGACGGACACAACCACCACGCCTTCGCGCGACGAGGCGTCGATGGCGTTCAACATCAGGTTCATCAGCGCCTGCTGGAGATAATCACCATCCACGAAGGCCAAAGCCTCCTCGCAGCGTCCTGCGTCGAGACGCACGCCATGCTCTTCGGCATGCGGCTTCACCAGGGCGACGGTACGGTCCAGGATTGGCTGCACCGGCTGCTGGCGGATCTTTTCGGCGGCATCGGTGCGAAACACCAGGAGGCTCTTGAGCAGGGCGTCCAGGCGGTCCACCTCGCCGGTCACCAGGGCGATCGGTTCACGGCTCGCGGGCTCTCCCTCCAGCCTCCGGGCCAGCATGCGAATGGTCAGACGGATGCTGTTCAGGGGGTTCCGGATCTCGTGCGCAATGCCAGCGACGACGCGGCCCATGACACGAAGACGGTCTTCGCGCCGCAAATCGGCTTCCAGCTCCTGCCGGCCCTCCGCCATCGAATTGATCGCGCGGACAATCGAATTCAACTCGTGGTCCTGCTCCGGAAGCCGGTAGCCGGCGTCGGTGCGCAGCCGCTCCAGCCCGGCTTGAATGGAAGCGAAGCCGCGCTGCATGTCGAAGCTCAGCTTCAGCACGAAGCCAATTGAGATGAGTGCGATCAGCATCACGCCCACCAGAATGAGCCTCTTGTTGAGCTCGTTGGAGTCGCTGAAGTTGATCAGGCGGCGCAGACACCAGGCCGAGAGTTTCCCGTCGGCGCGGCTCATCACGGAGACAATCACCAGGTCCTCGCCGTCCTGCAAGATCCGGTGCGCGGCGCGGCCGGAGGCGCGGCTCTCGTCCATGGCGGCCGTCACGGCGTCCCGTTCGTTGGCCGGCTGCCGCAGGTTGCTTCCGGGTTCGGTGTAGGTGGGAAAGCTGTGGCCCACGACGGCATGACGGAACACGAAGCCGCCCTCCACGTCGGGATAGGAGCTGAGAATCTCGTAGGAGATGCGCTTCAGGTCGAGGTCCGCGTGCGAGTCCTGCGGGTTCGTGCCGCGGTGCCCGGCCAGCCAGGCTTCGCCCGCCTGGGTCAGTTCCTTGGAGGCGTTCAGCAGGCTCCTGTTGGTCTCGCTGATCATGACTGTCCGCAAGTTTCTCGTCAGGTCGACCACCAGCAATCCAATCAGGACGATCGAAACGAGTGCCGTGATCAGCAGCCAGGATTGCAGGCGTTGTGCGGCAACGATCTTCGGAAATCGCATGGGCGGACTTCCTCTCTTCGGCGTCTTCCACGCATTCCGCACGCCACTGAGAAGCGATGCCGGTTCAACTGGAAGGGGCCGGCATCAGGCTTTCGCCTGTACGGATAACGCACACTCAGTGTACGATTTTTGCTCAACGTGAACGGTTTCTGCGCACCGGGCGCTAGAAATACCGGGCGCTCGGTTCGGCCCGGAGCATGCTCCCGCTGACTCTCAGTGCGCATCGTGTCGAAATTTTCCGGACTGCTTGTGATGGCACTGTGCCTGCAGGGCCAGACGGCCGGTCCGCGATTGACACTGGAGCAGGTTCTGAACGAGGCGCTCAGCCGCAACCTGAAGCTGATCGCCGAGCGGTTTAACATCACCATCGGCGAGGCACGCATTCTTCAAGCGGGTTTGAAGCCCAATCCTGTATTGAGCGTGGGCGGGAATTACCTGGATGTTCTGGGCTCCGGGTTCGATCCCGGCAAGAGCGCGGCCGGACCCACCGAGGTGAATGCCCGCGTCGATTATCTGCTCGAGCGGGGACGGAAGCGCCAGGAACGAATCGCCGTGGCCGAGGCGGCCAAGGCCGTATCGCAGTTGGAACTGTTGGACAGCACGCGAACGCTGATCCTGGACGTCCAGAACGGATTCACGGAGGTTCTGCTTGCCAAGGAGAACCTGAATCTGGCGCGCGCCAGCCTGGAGGGCTTCAACCGCATTGTGGCCGTCAACCGCACGCGCGTCGAATCGGGGGATCTGGCCAGGGTGGAACTGGTCCGCTCCGAGGTGGCGGCGTTGCAGTTCCGGAACCAGGTGCGGCAGTCGGAGCTTCGGCTGCGTCTGGCCAAGAACCGGCTGCAAACGCTTATGGGACGCACGGCGTTTGCCGCGGATTTCGATGTCGAAGGCGCGCTGCGCCGCGATCCGCTGCTGCTGACACAGCCGGAGATTCTGCGGGCGGCGCTGGCCGCGCGGCCGGATCTGGATGCGCTCCGGCGCGACCAGGCGCGATCCCAGGCCGATGTCAGGTTGCAAATCGCTCAGGGCAAGGTGGACTACTCCATCGGCGTGGGCTACAACAGGCAGTTACGCGTGGGCTCCGGGCATCGCGGCGATTCGCTCGGCGTCTTTTTCTCGCTGCCGCTGCCCATGTACAACCGGAACCAGGGTGAAATTGAACGCGCCCGGCAGGAGTTGGAGCAGATTCAGGCCCGCATTCACGGTCTTGAACAGGAGATCGCCGCCGAGGCCGCCAACGCGTTTGAACAATACTCGACGGCGAAGACCCTGCTGGAGTCGATCGAGGCCGACATGCTGGAACAGGCCCGGCGGGTGCTGGACGTGATTGGATTCTCCTACCGCCGGGGCGAGGCGGCGTTTGTCGAACTGCTCGATGCGCAGCGGACCTTTAACGATACGATGCAGGGGCTGAACGAAGCGCGCGCGGAGTATGCCAAGAGCCTCTTCCTGATCGACTCGATCTCCGGAACAGGCGCCGGGAAAGGAAGCACGAAATGAGATCGTGGCAATGGCTCCTGATGCTCGCGCTGGGGCTGGCTGGATGCAGCCGGGAGACGCCCGCGCCCGCGGCGCAGCCGCAACAGACGCCGCCCGCCGGCCGGACGGTGATCGAAATCCCCGCCCATTCGCCGAAGCTGGCGCAGATTCAGGTGGCCCCGGTGCAACTGGCCGAGATGCCCACGGATGAGTTCACGGCGCCGGGGAGTATCGAGGTCAACCCGAACCGGGTGTCGAAAGTTCTGCTGCCCGTCGCGGGCCGCGTGACCGAAGTGCTGGTGCGGTTCGGCGACGCCGTGCAGAAGGATCAAATACTGTTGCGGGTGGAAAGCCCGGAAGCCGATGAGGCCGCATCGGCATACTTGCAGGCCGAGGGCGGACTGGCCCAGACGAACTCCGCTCTCCACAAAGCGCAAACCGATCTCGACCGCGTACAGGATCTGTTCAAGGGCGACGCGATCGCGAAGAAGGATGTCATCGCCGCCGAGACGGCGGTGACTCAGGCGAAGGCGGTGCGGCAGCAGGCCGAAGCGGCGCTGCAACAGGCCAAGGCGCGGCTGGAGTTGCTTGGACTGGCGCCTGGCGGCTTCCGCCAGAAGATCGCCGTGCGCTCTCCGCTGTCGGGCAAGATCACCGAAATGACGGTGGTGGCCGGTGAGTACCGCAACGATTTGAGCGCGCCGCTGATGACTGTCGCCGATCTCAGCACGGTGTGGGTTTCGGCCGACGTGCCAGAGTCCTCGATCCGCTTGGTGAAGGTGGGCGAACGGTTCGACGTCACGCTTTCGGCGTTTCCGGGCGAGACCTTTCAAAGCCGCGTGGCGCGCATCGCTGACAGCGTCGATCCGGAGACGCGCACGATCGAGGTGTGGGCCGAACTGGCCAATCCGCAGGGGCGGTTCCGGCCCGACATGTTTGGCGAGGTGCGCCACATCGAGTCGTTCCACCGCGTGCCGGTGGTTCCGGTTTCCGCCGTCATTCAGGCGCAGAAGCGCACCATCGTCTACCGCGAATTGTCCAAAGGCAGATTCGCGCAGACCGACGTTCAGGTGGGCAACCGCTCCGGGGACCGCATACCGGTTCTCAGCGGGATGCAGGCAGGGGACCGCGTCGTGGTGGATGGGGCCATGCTGTTGAGGGGGTACTAGCCATGGGCGACGAAGCGCAGGCGGCACTGCTGTTGATCTACATCGACGAAACCGATACCTGGGGACACGCACGAGTGCCGCTCTACGAAGCCATCGTCGAAAAGCTTTTCGGCCTGGGCGTCGATGGCGCGACGGTGCAAACCGGCATCATGGGGTACGGCGCCAACCGCCGCCTGCACCGCAAACGGCTGTTTGGCGTCACCGATGACCGTCCGGTCACCATCTCGGTGGTGGACACCGAACAACGGCTGCGTGAGGCCCTGCCCGAGATCAAACCCATGATTCAGGAGGGTCTGGTCTTTCTGGTCCCCGGTGAGATCGTCCGATGATTGCCCGCCTGCTGCGCCTGGCGCTGGAACAGAGGTTCGTGGCGGTGGTGGCGGCCGCCGCCCTGGTCGTGTTCGGGGCCTGGTCGTTCACACAGCTCAAAATCGAGGCGTATCCGGATATTTCGGACACCACCGTCGAGGTCATCACCGTTGTTCCCGGACTGGCCGCCGAGGAGGTGGAGCAGCAGGTGACCATTCCCATCGAGCGGGCTCTCAACAACGTGCCCAACGTGGTGTCCCGCCGCTCGCGCACCATCTTCGGGCTGTCCACGAACGAACTGACTTTTCAGTACGGCACCAACGATTACTTCGCGCGCCAGGTGGTGATTGAAAAGTTGCGAGAGGCCGATCTGCCGGATGGCCTGACGCCGACGCTGGCGCCCATGGCGACGCCCATCGGAGAGCTCTTCCGCTACAGCCTGGAGGGCGGCGGTCTGGATCCGCAGCAACTGCGCGAGCTTCAGGACTGGGTGGTGTATCCGCGGCTGCTGCAGGCGCAGGGCGTGGCCGATGTCGTGCCGTTTGGCGGTCTGGTGAAGCAGTACCAGATCGAGATCAACCCGTTCGCGCTCGAGAAGTACAAAATCTCTCTGCGAGACCTGGCCCAGGCGGTGGAGGAAAGCAACCAGAACGCCGGCGGCGCGCTACTCGACAACCGCCAGCAGTCGCTGGCCGTGCGGGGCGTGGGCTTGTTGAAGACGGTGTCCGACATCCAAAACAGCGTTGTCTCGGAGAACCGCGGCGTTCCCGTTTTCGTGCGGGACCTTGGCCGTGTCGGCGTGGGTGCCGCGCCGCCCACGGGCATCTTCGGGTTGCAGGATCTTACGGGGGGCGTCGAGGGCATTGTCCTCATGCGGCGTAACGAGAATCCCAGCGAGGTGCTGGACCGCGTGCATGACGCGGTGGAGGAGATCAATACGGCCAAGCTGCCGCCCGGCGTGCGCATGAACGTCATTTATGACCGCACGGACCTGGTGGACAACACGCTCCACACGGTGAGCCGGACGCTGCTCGAAGGCCTGGTGATCGTTGTCCTCATTCTGCTGCTGTTTCTGGGCAGCGTGCGGGCGGCGCTTCTCACGGCCATCACCATACCGCTGGCCCTGCTGTTCGCCTTCGGCTGTATGCACCTGACCGGTATTCCCGCGAATCTTCTCAGCCTGGGCGCGCTCGATTTCGGCATCATCGTCGATGGCTCGCTGATCATGGTGGAGCGCATTCTGCATACGCTGCACGAGCGGCGGGCGCATGACTCCGATAGTGTGTTCAAGTCCGTGCGTGACGCGGCGCTTGACGTCGAGTCTCCCCTGTTTTTTTCGCTGGTAATCATCATTTCGGCCTACCTGCCGCTATTCATGTTGGAGCGCGTGGAACGCCGGTTGTTTACGCCGATGGCTTTCACCGTATGTTTCGCGCTTCTGGGTGCGATGCTGATTTCGCTCACGCTGGTTCCCGTGCTGGCCACTTTTTTGTTCCGCAAGGGTGGCCACGCCTGGGAGAATCCGCTGGTGGTCCGGTTGGCCGGCCTGTATGGACGCGTGCTGGAAGTCACGTTGCGCCGCGCGTGGGTGGTGGTCAGCATCGCCGGCGCCGTCGTGATCGGAGCCTTCCTGCTGGCCCGCGGCTTGGGAACGGAGTTTTTGCCCACGCTCGATGAAGGCACCATCTGGATCCGATCGAACTTGCCGCCGGGAACCTCGCTCGACAAGAGCGCGCACATTGCCGCGCAGATGCGGCAAACCTTGCGGCGGTTCCCGGAGATTCGCGCCGTCGCCTCGCAGGCGGGACGCAACGACGCTGGTACGGATCCCTTCGGTCCGAACCGGATCGAACTGCTGGTGACGCTGAATCCGTATGACCAGTGGCCCTACGGCCGGCGGAAGACGGATCTGATCAACGATCTCTCCAGGACGCTGCCCGAGGTGATTCCCGGCGCAACGTTCAACATCACGCAGCCGATCATCGACACGGTGACCGAGGTGGTAACCGGATCCTCGGCGGACCTGGCCGTCATCCTTTCGGGACCCGATCTGTCCGTGCTCCGGCGCTACGCGCAGGAGACGCTGCAGATTGTCCGGGCCATTCCCGGCGCGGCCGATACGGCCGTCGAGCAGGAGGCCGAGCAGCCGCAGCTCACCATTCAACTCGACCGCGAGAAGATGGCGCGATTCGGCGTGCGCGTGCGCGACGTGCAGGATCTGATCGAACTGGCGGTGGGCGGCCGCGTGGTGAGCAACCTGTTTGAAGGCGAGCGCCGATTCGACATCTCGGTGCGCTTCGCGCCGGAGGCTCGCGCCGATGCGAACGCCATCGGAAACATGCTGGTGCCCACGCGTTCCGGCGCGCGCGTGCCGCTGTCGCAAATGGCGAAGCTGGAGGTGGTGAACGGGCAAAGCATCATCGCCCGGCGTGAGAACCGCCGCCAGATCGCCGTGCGCACGAACATCCGGGGGCGGGATCAGGGAGGCTTCGCCTCCGACCTCCAACGGGAATGGACGAAGCAGGTGAAGCTGCCGGAAGGCTACCGTGTGGAGTGGGGCGGCCAGTTCGACAATCTGGACCGCGCCCGCAAACGGCTTTCGCTGGTGCTTCCGTTGACCATCGGGATTATCTTCATCCTTTTGTTTTTCGCCTTCGGATCGACGAAGGATGCCGGACTCGTTCTGCTCAACGTTCCGTTTTCGCTGGTGGGGGGCATTCTGTTTCTCTGGCTGCGCGGCATCAATCTCAGCGTTTCGGCGGCCGTGGGTTTCGTGAGCCTGTTCGGCGTCGCCGTGATGAGCGGCGTGCTGGTGGTTTCGGAGATCAACCGGCGGATGCGCTACGATGGCGCGTCCTTCAAAGGGTCTGTGATATCCGGCGCCCTGGCCCAGTTGCGCCCGGTGCTGATGATGATCGTGGTCGCGATGATCGGCATGGTGCCGGCGGCGCGCGCCACCGGGATCGGATCGGACGTGCAGAGGCCTCTGGCAACGGTCGTGGTCGGCGGGTTGGCTTCGACGCTGTTCCTGACCTTCCTGGCGCTGCCCGCGCTCTGCTTCCTGCTGAAGAAGCCCAAGCACGCCCTCGCCATGCCGGGGCAGGCGGACGGATCGTCTGGATCAGGTCCGGGCGCGGACTAGGCGGGGATCAGCGGTTGGCCGCGAAGATCGCGGCGGCCGAATCCGGAGCGGCAGGCCACTGCTGGCCGCGGCGGGCCGCCATTTCGCCTCCCATGGCGTCGCGCGCCGCCTGGTCGAATTCCGCAGACGCCACCGGGAACACCTCGCGCTCCTCGGCGGCGATGTGGCCTTTGTACATCTCACGCAACGCGGCAATCTGTGAGGCCATCCGCCCGGCATCTTCCGGCGTCAGATTGCCCGCGGTAAGCCATGCCATCCCCAGGCGGTCGATTTCGGCATGGCTCTCGTCGGCCACGCCGTGCTGCGCCTCCAACTCGTCCACTCTCGCCAGAATGGCCTTCGCGGCGGGGCTGTCGAGCGTTCGCAGCCGGGGGAACAGCGTCTTTTCCTCATCCGCCGTATGCTTCGGCGCGGCTTCACGGAAGTAGCGCAACGCGGTATCCAAGGCGCCCCGCTGCTCGGTTGTGAGCGGTCCGCCGCCCGCCAGTTCGCACACCCGCCCGAGGACTCCCAGGAACCGCTCGATGCGGCGGTGGCAGTCGGTCAACAGCCCGACGGGATCTCCAAAGCTGCTCTCCTGCTTGGCTCCGATGACGATCGGCATTCTCACTATCCTCCCAATTCCATTGTCCTGAATTTTTGTCCTGAAGCCTGGCGGCGAGGCTCAACCGGTGGCGGCCGCCACCTGCTCCCGCAGATGCGCGGGTGGCTGCAGGAACGTGAGCCCCAGGTTCACCGCGAAGAATGTGACCGCGGTCATCTCGATTACCGCGGAAACCGGCAGCAGAGGCCACAGAGAGGGCAGGTATCCCTCGTAAGCTCCAACCTCGGAGACCACGCGCAGAGTGCAGCCAGCGTTCAGCAGCGCGAGGCTGGCAAACATGAGGCGCGAGTTGAACAGAAGCCGCATTCCACAAAAGGCCGGCAGGATCCGCTGTCCGATGGCGAACACCATCGTGGCGATATAGCCCACCGTGAGCGCATGTCTGGAGGCGCCCCACAACCCGCCCGCCTGGTCCCATGCGGCGGCTGCCAGCGTCAGCACGGCCGAGGCGAGAAGCCATACATAGGCCACGCGCACGAAGGCCGGAAAGCTGGGATGGACGCCGGTGATCTTCGCCGGGCGCACGCTGCGTTGAAAGACGCGAACCGCACAGGCGGCCAACGTGGCGCCGGCCAGGAACAGCAGCGATGCCGGAATCCAAACACCCAGCAAGGCTCCCGCCACAGCGGCGGCGTTCACCAGAATCGCGGCCGCCAGCAGCCCGGAAGCGGGATTGGGAAGTCCCAGGAACACCGGCAGCCAGCGGGCGCTGAACCCCCAAATAGTGACCACCGGAAAGGCCCAGGTGAACAACGCGAGCAGACGCTGATTGACAACGTGTGGAATGGCCGGACCGCTTCCGTGCTGAGCCGCCTGCACTGTTACGAACAGGTTGGCCGCCAGGCTCAGGAGAAACCCGAGAGATCCCGCGATGACGGCGCCCATCCAGACGCGCGATTCCAGCGTTCCACTCGCCGGAGCCGTCTTGGGCGCGCGGTGACGGCTGACTGTGAGGAAAAAGATCAGAAATCCCGCCAGTTCCAACACGGCGGACAGTGGGAGCAGGCTGCGCCATTGCCACTCCCACAAGTTGGTTGCCCATCGAAGCGACACACCGGCCGTCCACAGCGCCCAGCTCAGCCAGGCGCGGTTCACCGCGAACCGGCCCGCACCTCCCATCTTCGACAGCGAGTAGAACCCGATGCCGAGGATGAAGGTTCCGATCCAGCCGAAGATCTGCGCGTGTCCATGAGCCTGTAGCCAGGATGGATCGAGACCCGAGGCCGAATGCGCGCCGGAAATCGCGATGAGATTCCAGGCGCCGAGAAAGGTTCCGGGAAGCAGCATGAACAGCAGTCCGGTGACAATCCACACGGTCACCGCCCGCTGCAGCGCGGCCTCATGCTGCTTGATGGCTTCGATGTGTTCCATGCGCGGCCGGTATCAGCCCTTGGACGCTTCCAGTTGCAGGGCGCGGGGGAACAGGATGTTGTTCTCCAGGTGCACGTGCACATGGAGATCGTGCTCGAGGTCCTGAAGGCCCCGCATCAAGGCGCGGTAGGTGACGCAGGCATAGTCGGGCAGGTTGTAGCCGCTGGTGATCTTGCGGATCTGGGCCAGGGCGCGGCCCGCGTCATCATGCTCGGCTTCCATCGCGTGAATGGGGTTGGCCACCGAGCCGAACGGGGACGGCGGCGGCGCCTGGCCCGCCTTGGCGGCCGCCTCCGACGCGGCGATGGCGGGAAACAGCATCATCTCTTCTTTCTGCGTATGCGACTCCATCTCCGAGCGCAAGCCGGCGAACGCCTCCGGCAGGCCCTGCAGAGTTGGACCGTAGCGCTCGTTGTACACGCGGTACACCTTGTCGAGACGCATCTGGATGGCTGGAAACTCCCGCCGCAGATACTCGTGGTGGGTCGAGACGATGTGGTTGATCAGGCCTTCCAGCGGCGCCGTGTTCCAGTCCACGCCGGACTCCGGCGCCTGCCGCGCGGCCTCCTCCAATTCACGCTCGACGGCCTGCGCGTCGAGGCCCTTGTCGCGGCAGACGTCGGCCAGGGGCCGTTTTCCACCGCAGCAGTAGTCGATTCCCAACTTTTCAAAGACGCGTACCGCCGCGATGGAACTCGCGGCAATCTCGGCCACTGTTCTCGTATCTGTTACTGGCATAATTGCAATCTCCTTGTTTGAAGTGTGATAACGATAAACTGAAATTTCGCGCCGTAACCGCCTGGTCCGCCCGGCCGCATCACTGCGTCACGGGCCACTCCGGCGGAAAACATTCGGGGCACTGCTGATCCACGAAGCGAAGCCACTCCAGAAGCGCGTCCACCGTGGGCGCGCCGTCGCCACGCGAAGCCTTGCTGGTGAACACCACCTCGCCCCACCGGTCGGTCACGAACACGGTGAGGCGCGGCTCGTTCAAACCGGATGACAACGCCCGGCGCACCGCGCCCGCCGCATCCACAACCACGTCAAAGGGCCAGGCGGCGGCCTCGGGCAGCAGCCGCGGCAGGACGGCGATCACGTGGCCCTCGTTGCGGCTGATTTCCTCATTCGCAGCCGCAAGTGAGGCCATCAGGCCCGAGCAATCCTCCCCGGCCAGGATGATCAGCAGGTTCTTCCGGTCCTTGAAGTCCGACAAGCGCCGCTGCTCGCCCGTGGAGGTCACATACGCCACGTCCGGCAGGCAAAGCCCCGGTTCGAATCCGTACTCCGGACCGCTTGCCCGGACCGCTCTCACGGTATCCATATGGCCTCTCCCTTCCTTTCCGTTCCTGATCAACTTGGCCTGCTCTCCGCCAGCTCGATGTTCAGCAGGGACTGCAGCCGCGTCCGGTTCTGGAGCAGGTCGGCCAGCGTGTGATTGTCCAGGACATTCAGAAACGCCGCCACGGCCTTTTCCAGAACCTCCTGAAGACGGCAGGCCGGAGTGATCACGCAATCGCCGCGACGGTCCGGATCGAAACATTCGGTGATGGCGAAGTCCGGCTCCATCTGCCTGACCACCTGTCCCAGGTTGATCTGCTCCGGTCCTCCGGCCAGCCTCATCCCGCCGCCGCGTCCGCGCACCGTTTCGATGTAGCCGAGCTTGCCCAGGTTGTGAATGATCTTCATCAGATGGTTGGCCGACACGCCGTAGGTTTCGGAAAGCTCGCGGATGGTCGCCAACCTCCCGCCGCGAAGGCCGAGGTAGATGAGGACGCGAAGACTGTAATCGGTGTAGGCGGTGAGCCGCAACGGGAAACCTTCCTTGACATCAAAAGATGTATTTCACATACTTGTTATACAAGCTCTGTGCGAACTTTGCAAGAGCGATTCGCCGGAAACCGCTAAAACCGGCGGACAGGAGGCGGAAAATGGTCACGCCTGCGTTGTCACCGGACCAGGGCGGCACCATCGTGCCGCATGAGCTCACGCTGAGTCTCTACCGGAAGATGCTCACCACGTTGTATGTGGATGAGCGGTTGAAGGTCTTCGCCCGTCAGGGGAAATGCACGTTTCATGCCTCGACGCGGGGTCATGAAAAGATTCAGGCGGCGATGACGCTCCTGCTGCAGCCGCGCCACGACTGGTTCTTCACCTACTACCGGGAGAAGGGAATCGCGCTGGGCCTGGACATGCCGCTGCGGGATCTGTTTCTTGCGATGTTGAGCCGCGAGGGCGATCCAGGGTCCAACGCGCGGAACATGCCGGAGCACTTTTCCTCACCCGAGTTGCATCTGGTTGCCCAAACGGCCTGCACGGGAACGCAGTTCCTTCCCGCCGCCGGCATGGCGAAGGCGCTTCGGAAGGATGGCTCCGATGCCATCGTGTATGTCTCTTCGGGCGAGGGCGCCACGAGCGAAGGCGAGTTTTTCGAGGCGTTGAACTGGGCAGCGCGCGACCATTTGCCGGTGCTGTTCGTGATCCAGAACAACGGATACGCCATCAGCGTGCCACAATCGAGCCAGACGGTGTCGGAGATTCACCGCATTGCGCGCGGCTTCGGCGTGGCGTCTTACGACCTGGATGGCACATGGTTTGAGCCGATGTACCAGACGCTGCCACCGGTGATCCATCGCATGCGCGAGGGCGGCGGTCCGGCGCTGGTGGAGGCGCGCGTGGTGCGCATGGACTCGCACTCTTCGTCGGATGACCAGCGGAAGTACCGCACGGCGGAGGAGCTGGCGGAGCTGGCGCCGCGGGACCCGATCCACCAGACGGAACAGTATCTGCTTCGTCACCGCGTGCTCAGCGCGGAGGATGTGGCCGGGATCCGGGCCTCGATCCGTGAGCAGGTGGACCGCGCCGCGGCCGAGGCGGATGCCGCGCCCATCCCTGAAGAAGCCGGCGTGATGGCACACATTTTCTCCGGCAGCGCGCCGGAGACGGCCAGCCAGCCGGCTCCACGCTACCTCTCCGAGGAACCGGTGACCATGATCGACGCGATCAACCATGGGCTTCGCGAAGAGATGGAACGGAATCCCAAGATCGTTATGTGGGGCGAGGATATCGCCGATCCGAAGGGGGGTGTGTTCGGAGTCACGCGCGGCCTCTCCACGGCCTATCCTGAGCGCGTCCGGAACTCGCCGCTGGCCGAGGCCAGCATTGTGGGCGTGGCGGGCGGCATGGCGATGGGCGGTTACAAGCCGGTGGTGGAAATTCAGTTCGCCGACTACCTTTGGCCCGCGTTCATGCAGTTGCGCGACGAAATCGCCACGGTGCGGTGGAGAAGCCAGGGGCAGTGGAGTTGCCCCGTTGTGGTCCGGATCGCGGTTGGCGGCTACATCAAAGGCGGCCCGTGGCATTCGGCCTGCGTGGAGGCGGCTTTTGCGCACATCCCCGGCTGGTATGCCGTGTTTCCGAGTTGCGCCGAAGATGCGAAAGGATTGATGAAGACGGCGGCGCGCTCGGTGGACCCGGTCATCTTTCTGGAGCACAAGGGGCTCTACCGCCGCGTGCAGGCCAAGACGCCCGAACCGGACGGCGGCTACCTGATTCCATTTGGCCAGGGGCGTGTGCGCCGGGAGGGCGGCGATGTCACCGTGGTGACCTGGGGCAGTGCTGTCTACCTGGCCCTGGAGGCGGCGCGGCGGGCGGAAAAACGTGGAATCTCGATCGAGGTTGTGGACCTGCGCTCCATCGTTCCGCTCGATGAAGAGATCATTCTAAACAGCGTCCGCAAGACGAACCGGGTGGTTGTGACGCACGAGGATTCGTTGACGATGGGCTTCGGCGCGGAGGTGGCGGCCCGCATTGGCGAGAAGTTTTTCGAGCATCTCGACGCGCCAGTGGTGCGGGTTGCCGCGCGGGACTCCTTCGTGCCCTCGGCGGCCAATCTCGAACTGGCCGTGCTGCCTTCGGTGGAGGATGTGGAGCGGGGGGTGGAGCAGGTTGTCCGCTATTGAGGGACACGGAAGCTGGCGGTGAGGGTGGGATTCGAACCCAC
Source organism: Bryobacterales bacterium (assembly GCA_020847045.1). GTDB lineage: Bacteria > Acidobacteriota > Terriglobia > Bryobacterales > Bryobacteraceae > JAFLBB01. The sequence continues at coordinate 174,914 of JADLCT010000014.1, forward strand.
GGAACCCGTAAAGGTTCAACGGTTTTCGAGACCGCCCGATTCAACCGCTCTCGCACCTCACCGGGCCTGTGCGCCTGCCGGCCGGTTGGCCGCGCGCTTCATCCAATATAGCAAGTGCACGTCCCGCATGTCCCATCCACTTTTCCTGTCACGCCGTGCGCGTGGCTGCATCCCGATGGATGGAGGGCGATCCAGGGCCATGGAAGTTCAAATCCGGCATACCGAAGGCGCCGCGTTTGTTGTCTCGGCGCGCGGCCATGAAATCATGTGCGATCAGCCGAGGGAGAACGGCGGCGGCGATGGCGGCCTGACTCCGCCTGAACTGCTGCTGGCCTCGCTGGGGACCTGCGCTGGATATTACGCGCTGCAATATCTGCGCGCGCGCAAGCTGCCGGAAACCGGCCTCGCCGTGCGCGTAGAGGCCGAAAAAGCCGCCTCGCCGGCGCGCCTGGGCCGGTTTGCCATCCACGTGGACGCGCCGCCTTTGGAGGCCCGCCATGAGGAAGGACTGCTCCGCGCCGTCCGCGCCTGCCTGATTCACAACACCATGCACGCCAGTCCGGAAATCGCGACCATCATCCACATGCGTCCGGCGCCCATGCCGGAAGTTACAATGAAGGCGTGAACACGGTCGCGCCGGGCCCGCAACGGGCCATCGAAATCGAACTGGCGCGGGATCTTCTGGCGGGCAAGCCGGAGGCGTTCGACCGTTTTGTCGAGATCTTCCGCTCCAAGCTGTTTCAATACACCTTCCTTGTATGCGGCCAGCGCGAAGACGCCGAGGAGGTGGCGCAGGAGACGCTGCTGAAGGCCTTTGAACGCTTCCGCCAGTTGCGCGAGCCCGAACATATCCGCTCGTGGATGTTTACGATCGCCCGCAACGAGTGCATGATGAAGCGCCGCCGGAGCCTGTTCGCGCCCGAACGCGAGTTGTCCCTGGACGATTCCGGACTGGACCATGTGGTGGCCGACAGCGCCAGCCTGCCCGAAGAGGAACTGCTCAGGGCCGAACTGCGCGAGGCGCTTCATGACGCCGTCTCCTCGCTGCCGGAAAACTACCGCCCGGTGCTGCTGCTGCGTGACGTGGAGGAGTTGTCCACGGCGGAAACGGCCCAGGTGCTCGATTTGAGCGAGGACGTGATTAAACAGCGGCTGCGCCGCGCTCGTCTGATGCTGCGTGAGCGCATGGAAGCCCGCATGTTCCGGCGCGCTCCGCTGGAGGAGGCTCCCGGCGTCACTTCCGAGTCGCGGGAACAGTTGCGCCAGGCCTTTCTCAAAGGCTGCTGCTAATCCGCGGAGAGCTTCACCAGTTGCGCCGCATGCTTCAGAGCCTCCGGCGTCACCTTCTGACCGCTTAACATGCGCGCGATCTCCCGCGTGCGCGCCTCGCCTGTGATGGTCTCCACTTCGGTCACGGTGCGGCCCTGCGACTCGCGCTTTTCCACGACAAAATGCCGGCCGGCGAAGCTGGCGATCTGGGCCAGATGCGTAACGCACAGCAACTGGTCGTGAGCGGCCAGGCGTTTCAACCGCCGCCCCACCGCGCCGGCCGCCGCGCCGCCAATGCCCGCATCCACCTCGTCGAAAACCAGCGTGCGGGCAACGCCGCCCGCGGCTTGTCCCGCCGCCGCGCAGGTTTTCAGAGCTAGCGCGAGCCGCGACAACTCGCCGCCCGAGGCGATCCGCTCCAGGGGCTTTGGTTCCTCGCCCGCATTGGGCGCGATCAGGAACTCCATGCGATCCGTGCCCGACTCGCTCCATTCCTGCTCGCTGAAGACGGCCACAAACCGTGTGCGCTCCATGGCCAGTTCCGCCAGTTCGCTCTGCACCATGGCTTCGAGACGCTTGGCCGCCGTCCGCCGCGCCTTGGCAAGCTGCGCCGCCGCGGCCGCGTACTCTCTGCCCAACGCCTCCTGCTTGCGGTGGAGCGCGTCGCGCACTCCGTCGCCGTTCTCCAGGCTGTCCAGCTTGGCGCGCGCATCGGCGCCAAAGGCCACCACGTGGGCCAGCGTAGGACCGTACTTGCGCCGCAGCCGCTCGAGCGAGGCCAGGCGCGACTCGACCGCGTCCAGGCGGGCGGGGTCGGCTTCCAGCTTGCCGAGGTAGGCGCGCAGTGTGTGCGCCGCGTCCTCCAAGGCGGCCTCCACAGGCGCCAGCGCTTCAGCCAGAGGCGACAGCGAGGCGTCGACGCGGATCAACTCTTCGATGTGCCGCCGCGCTTTCCCAGCCAGTCCGGCCGCCGACACGTCGCCGTCGTAGATCTCCGCGTAGGCCGCCTGCGCGTGCTCCTGCAGCCGGCTGACGTTCATCAGCACGCGCCGCTCGGACTCCAGCGCGGCATCCTCGCCGTCGCGCGGCGCAACGGATTCGATCTCCTTACTTTGAAAGCTCCACAGGTCCCTCAGGCGGAGCGCCTCGGCGCTGGAGCGCTCCAGTTCCTCCAACTCGCGCGCGACGCTCTTCCACTGGCCGTAGAGCAGGGCCACCTTCTCGCGTGTCTCGCGCGCGCCCGCGAACGAGTCCAGCATCTCCAGTTGCGCCGCCGGTTCAAACAATTTCTGCTGATCGTGTTGTCCATGAATGTCGCCCAGAAACGGCGCCAACTGCCGCAGCACGGCCGCCGTCACGGGCCGTCCCGCCGCGAAGGCGCGCGACTTTCCGTTGGCCAGAATCTCACGCTCCAGGAGCAGTTCGCCGTCTTCCAGATCGAGGCCACACTCGTCCAGAACGGCCCGGAAGGCCGGCGTAACGTCCATCTCGAAGATGCCCGCCACACGCGCCCGGCTGGCGCCCGCGCGCACGGCCCCGGCCGAGGCCCGCCCGCCGAACAGAAGTCCGAGCGAGTCCACCACAATCGACTTCCCGCTGCCGGTTTCCCCCGTGAGAAGATTCAGACCCGCGCCAAAACGCACGCGCACGCGCTCCACGACGGCATAGTTCTCGACGATCAGCTCGGCGAGCATCGCTAGCGATTATACGGCGAGCCCGCCCGGCGGCCGCCCCTTTGAAACGGAAGTTTCATAAAATGTTTCAACGGCCTATGGCCTCCACCCGTAAGCGGTGCATAATAAAATTTGGCAGCCTTCCCAATTTGAAAGGAGTTCGCCCCGTTGCCAGCGACCCTGATTCTTCTCGCCCAGGTCAATTCGTGGGATCTCATCAAGGAGGCCAAACCCGTCCCCATGGCGGTGATGGTGTTCCTCCTGCTGATCTCCATTCTCTCCTGGGGCATCATATTCTCCAAGTTCTCGACCTTCCGCAATGCCCGAGCGGGCAACATCAGCTTCCTGCGCGCCTTCCGCCGGGCCACCGGAATGGAGGCCGTCGCGCTGGCCGCCGAGCAGTTCAAAACGGCGCCGCTGGTGGCCGTGTTCGACTTTGGCTACGAAGAGGTGGAGCGCCAGGTGAAGGCGCGCGGCGCACTGCGCAACAAGCTGGCCATTGAGCGCGCCCTGCAGTTGGGGATCAGCGAGGAGCTTGCGCACCTGGAGCGCAACATGAGCTGGCTGGCCACCACGGCCGCCATCTCGCCCTTCATCGGACTGTTCGGAACGGTGTGGGGCATCATCGACGCTTTCACCGCGCTGGGGCTGGCCGGATCGGCGAGCCTGCGCGCCGTGGCGCCGGGCATCTCCGAGGCGCTGTTCACCACCGCGCTGGGACTGGCCGCCGCGATTCCCGCCGCCATCGCCTACAACTATTACGGCCACCAACTTAAGGAACAGGGCGCGCGCATGGATGACTTCTCGCTCGAGTTTCTGAATCTGGCCGAGCGCCAGTTCGAGGATTAGACGATGGCCTTCTCGCTTGGCTCCAGCATGGGCAACGGACGGCGCGGCCGGCGCATGGGCGCCCCGGCGCTGGCCGAAATCAACATCATTCCGCTGGTGGACGTCGTGCTGGTGCTGCTCATCATCTTCATGCTGACGGCGCACGTGATGGAGTTCGGCCTGGAGGTGGATGTGCCGCGCGTGAAGCAGGTGAAGAACTCGGCCAAGGAACTGCCCGTGGTTACCATCACCAAGGAAGGCGAGATTCAGCTCAACGAAAAGCCGGTGAACGTGAACGTGCTCGGCGCGGAGATCCGGCAGCGGTTTCCCGGACAGACCGGCGTCTATGTGCGGGCCGATAAAGCGGTCATCTGGGAGTCGCTCGCCCATGTGGTGAGCGAGTTGGGCGAAAGCAAGCTGCAGGTCCAGATGGTGACCCAGCCCGTGGACGAGGCGGCGCGCAAATAGGAGACCGGCGGAGGCATGACGGCACGGCGCGACATTCTGGACGAACGCGAGCCCATGAAGCGGTCCTATGCCGGCTCGGTCGTCCTGCATGTGGCTGTTTTTCTGGCGGCGGCCGCCTACAACTGGCTGGAGGGCCGGCCGCGCGACAGCTTCGGCGACCCGAACGCGCTGGGCGGCATGTCCACGGTGATCACGCCCGTTTCCAAGATTCCGTTGCCGCCGCGGAGCGGCCTGGTGAATCCCGTGGCCAACGACACCGAGTCGCAGGTGCCTTCGCCGCCGAAACCGGAGAAGAAGACGCAGCAGGAGGAGCGCGAAGCCGTCGAGCTGGCCACCAAGAAGAAGACCGAGACGGCCAAGAAAAAAACGCAGGCGTCGAAGAACACCTATCAGAATCCGCTGGCCAACCGTCCGAACCAGGTGTACTCCACGCAGGGCCAGGCCGCCGTTTCGCCGCTTTACGACGTGAACAGCAGTGGCTCCGGCGTGGGCATCGGCCAGGGAAATCCGTTCGGCAACCGCTTCGGCTACTACGCCAACATTATTCGCGAGCGCGTGGCGCAGTCCTGGAAGCCGAACCAGCAGGACCCGCGGGCGCGCATGGCGCCGCCCGTGATTCTCACCTTCTCCATCTATCGCGACGGGCGCGCCGGCGATGTCAAGATCCGGCAAAGCTCCGGCAACCCGACGCTCGATTACTCGGCGCAACGCGCCATTCTGGAGGCGAGCCCGTTCCCGCCTCTGCCGCAAGGCTTCGAGCGCAACTATGCCACTATTGAATTTCAATTCCAACTGAAACGATGACCAAGAAATCCCTTTTCGTCTTTCTCGCCGCGCTCGCGCTGGCCGCTCTCGCCCTGGTGGGCCAAACCGACATGGTGCTGCGCATCATGAAATCCGGCGAACTGGCCGTGATCGCGGTGCCCGACTTCCGGGGCGCGGGCGAGGCGCAGCAGTACATGAGCATCTTCAACGCGACGCTGTTCCAGGATCTGCAGGATTCCGGCTACTTCCGCATGGCGCCCAAGTCGATGTATCCGTTGCAGGTTCCACAGCGCGGGCAGGACTGGCGTCCGCCAGCGGGCTCGCCGCCGCGCAGCCAGGGCCCGTGGCTCACCGATTGGAGCAATCCGCCCGTGAACGCCACCTACGTTCCCATCGGCTACACTGGCGCGCAGAACGGCCAGATGGTGCTCTACGGCTGGTTCTACAATGTCACGCAGCCCGACCTCACCAACGCGCAGGTGTTCAACAAAACCTACCTGGCGCCGCTAAACGAGGAGGGCGCGCGCAAGCTGGCGCATGATTACGCGGCCGATATACTCTCGCGTCTCGGCGTCCAGACGCTGGCCGGATCGAAGATCTACTTCACCTCCACGCGCGGCGGCGGCAAGGAGATCTGGTCCATGGATCACGATGGCGCCAATCAGAAGCAGATCACGCGCCTGGGCTCGACCACCAGTTTCGCTTCCGTCTCGCCGGACGGCCTGCGGCTGGCCTTCACCACGTTTGCGCGCGGCAATCCTTCGATCATGGTGTATTCGCTGGAGACCATGCGCCAGTTGCCGTTCTACAATCAACGGGCATCGTTGAACGCCACGCCGTCTTTCACGCCCGATGGCAAGCAGTTGATTTTCTCCTCGACGGCGGCCGGCGGCGCGGCGCAACTTTACATGTGTAACGTAGATGGCGGCGGTCTTAAGCGTGTAACCTTCTCCAACGCGATCGACATTGAGCCTAAGTTCAACCCGAAAAATACGCGCGAGATGGTATTCGTCTCAGGCCGGGGCGGTCCGCCGCAGGTCTACAAGATGAATGTGGATGGTACGGACGTCACGCGGCTCACCTCGGGCGAAGGCGACGCGGTGAACCCCTCGTGGCATCCGGACGGACAGATCGTCGCCTTCAGTTGGACGAGGGGGTTCGCCCCAGGCAATTACAACCTGTTTATAATGGACGTGGCCACCAAAGAAATCACGCAGTTGACACACGGCGCGGGGCGGAACGAAAACCCCAGTTGGGCGCCGGACGGACGTCACTTGGTGTTCTCGTCCAATCGCAGTGGTTCGACACAGATTTGGACGATGCTGGCGAATGGCACGCAAGTGCGCCAGCTCACCACACAGGGCCGGAACGAAAATCCTGTGTGGAGCAAGTAAGTTTTTTAGAAGTGAGGCGTTCCGCCATGGGGGCACCGTCCCAGGGCGATGTAGCGCTACAGAGTAGAGAGAAGAGAATTCGGAACTGGATTCCGGGAGGGATTGCTCATAATGTTACGAACGAAGAAGTTCAATTGGTTGATTCTGGCGTGCGTGCTGTTAGCGTTCGCGGCCGGTTGTAAGAAGAAGGCGCCACCGCCACCACCGCCGCCACCGCCACCGCCGCCCGTTGTGGAGAAGGCTCCTCCGGCCAAGCCCGTTGTGGGCTCGTTTAGCGCCGAGCCGGGCTCGATTCAGCGCGGCCAGAGCGCCACGCTCCGGTGGAACGTTTCCGGCGCCGATTCGGTCGCCATCGACAACGGCATCGGCGTGGTATCTGCCAGTGGCACTCGTTCCGTGTCGCCCTCCAGTTCCACCACCTACACTTTGACGGCGCGCAACGCCGGCGGGTCCATCACGGCGTCGGCCCGTGTGAACGTCAGCGAACCGCCGCCGCCTCCGCCGCCCCCGGCGCCGGCCCCGAAGGCAACGCTCGACGAACGCCTGCGCAACGAGGTGTCCGACATCTACTTTGACTACGACAAGTACGATGTGCGTGAGGATGCCCGTTCCGTGCTCTCCCGCAACTCCGACGCGCTGAAGCGCATTCTGGCCGATTTCCCCGGCGCCAGCATCAGCGTGGAGGGCCACTGCGACGAGCGCGGCTCGGCCGAATACAACCTCGGTCTGGGCGACCGCCGCTCGACATCGGCCAAGGAGTTCTTGACGCAGTTGGGCGTCTCCGGCGACCGCCTGCGCTCCATCAGCTTCGGCAAGGAAAAGCCGCAGTGCACGGAAGCCACCGAGGATTGCTGGCAGAAGAACCGCCGCGTGCACTTCTCCGCGGGGCAGTAGCCCATCGCGGGTAAAACCAATGCGGCATGGCGCGCTCTCTGCAAAGCGGGCGCGCTATGCCGTATTTTTGTTTCAGGAGGACCATCATGCGTCTGACCCGAATTTTACTTGTGGCCGGACTGGCCCCCTTGCTCGCCTTCGCGCAGAAGAAAGAGGTCCAGGAGATGCAGCGCGACGTGCTGCTGATGCAGGACCAGATCCGCACGCTCCAACGGACCGTCGATGAAAAGATGGCCGCGCTGACCGTGCTTGTGCAGCAGACTCTGGATTCGGCCAACAAGGCGAATACCGCCGTGGCGCTGCTCGAACGCCAGGTGGACGAGCGGTTGAAGGGGCAGGAAAAGAGCGTCGCCGCGCCCGTCGCCGGACTCGGGGCGAAGGTGGATTCGCTCTCCGACGAGTTCCGCTTCGTTCGCGAAACCATCAACGAGATGAATTCGAAAATCTCGAAGCTCTCCACGCAGATGACCGACGTTTCGCAAACCGTCGCCGCCATTCAAGCGCCTGTCGCGCCGCCTCCGGGCGATGCTGCCGCGGGCGGCGCTCCTTCCGCCACGCCTCCTCCCGGTGTCTCAGCCGAGTCCCTGTACCGCGCCGCGCTGCAGGACAAGTCCAGCGGCAAGTTCGATCTCGCCTTGGCCCAGTTCCAGGATTTCCTCCGCTGGTACGACAACACGGACCTTGCTCCGAACGCGCAGTTCCACATTGGCGACATCTACTATTCGCAGGGCAACTATGAGAAGGCCATCGAGGCCTTCAACGCGCAACTGGAAAAGTACCCCGAGAGCGCCAACAAAAGCGCCGACGCCCTGTTCATGAAGGGCCGCGCGCTGATGCAGTTGGGCCGCCGCGGCGACGCCGCCACAGAGTACCGCGCGCTTATCCAGAAGTATCCGCGCGCGGAGTCCGCCGACAAGGCCCGCGCCGAGTTGAAGAATATGGGTCTCAGCGCCACGACGCCGCCGGCGAGAAAGCGCAGATAGCCCGATGAACCGCCCCGCCGCGTTGCTCGCCCTGCTTACGCTCAGCCTTCTGCGCGCGGGTGAATTTCCCAAGTCGGTGAGTGCGTTCCCCGGCGTCACGCCGAAAATCGACGGTGTTCTGTCTCCGGGCGAATGGGATGACGCCACCACGTTCACCGGCGTTTCCGAGTGGATTCCCCAGTTCACGCCCACCTATGACGACCGCGACCTGAGCCTGCGCGGGTGGGTGAAGCACGACGGCCGGCGGCTCTACTTCGCCTTCGAAGTGCGCGACGACGTTCTCTACGGCATCGATACGGAGCGCTGGCTGCCCGCCGAAAACCCCAAGGCGCACGAGTTGACGCGTGAGGGCTTCCCCTGGTTCGGCGACGAGATGGAACTGCTCATCAACGCCTCGTACAAATGGCGTGGGAACGAGAGCGTGGCCGGTGACGGCTCCTCCTGGCAGATGGTGTGCAACCTTACGAAGTCCCGGCTGGGTGGCGTGGGGAAAGGAGGGCTTCTCGAAGGCGAACCGAGGCGATCGGAAGCGGCCTGGAACACCTATCAACGGTGGATCGAAACGCGCGCCATGGAAGCCGCGGCGCGGGTGGCCAGCGCCCGCTCCCGTCCGCGCCGCTATGTCATCGAATGGGCGGTGAATTTCGATCCCTGTCTCGAAGTGGAACCCGGCACGTTTTATTCCCCCGCGCTCGGCGACCGGCCGGTGGGCCTCAATATCGCCCTCGGAGACCTGGACGAGCAGGAGCGCGGCGAAGGCAACTTCGGCCACTTCCATCACGAGGACTGGTGGGCCGGCGCGAAGAACGTGCGCACGCAGCTACGGCAATTTGGAACGCTATGGATCAGGACAGGCCCGCGATCGAAACCACCGACGCGCTAGCCGCGTTTGTTGAGCTGCCGCTGCTGGCGCCCGTGCTCAGCGAGGCGCAGGTGCATGCCGGGCTCACGGTCGCGCGCGAGTTCGCCATCGCGGCCGTCTGCGTCCGTCCCTGTGATGTCGATCTCGCGGTGCGGGATCTTTCCAATAGCACGGTGCGCGTTGCGGCTGCCGTCAGCTATCCCGATGGCGGCTCCACTGCCGGAGTGAAGCTCTATGAGGCGCGCGACCTGCTGCGGCGCGGCGCTCGCGAGATCGACGCCGTGGTGAACCTCGGCATGATGTATTCGCGCCAGTTTGTCCGCGTCGAGAGCGAACTGCAACAACTGGCGGAGCTGTGCCGCCAGCAGCAGGCCGTGCTGAAAGCCGTGTTCGAGTTTCCCGTGATGAACCACGAACTGCGCATCATCGCATGCAAGCTCGCGCGGCGCACAGGCTGCCACTTCGTGTGCACCGCGACGGGGCGCGTGCGGCAGGATGATTTCGACGCCGGCGTGGATCTGGCCCTTTCGCGCCGCTACGGCCTGTTCGAAGTGAAGGCCACCGGCGCCGCCGAGACGCCAGAGGACGCGCTGTCGCTGATCGCCCGCGGCGTGTCGCGCCTGTCCATCCGGAGGCCGGAAGCGTTGCTGACCGCCTTTCAACGGCGGCTGGAGGAGTCCGGAGCCTCTCCGGCCGGGAGCGGCGGCACTGTCAGCCAGACCACACCGCCTTCCGTGATATCCTGAACAGCGATTTTTTCCCCATGCCTACCCGGAGTCAACTGCCCAAAGTCTGCATAGCGCTCGGCTTTGCCGATACGGCGACCCTGTTGCAACACGCGCGCGCCGAGGTGGACTCCGGGGAAACCTTTCTCGAGTTCCGTCTGGACTATCTCCCCAACCCCATCGATGGTATCGGCGCCATTCGCGGCTTTCTCGCCAGCCACCCCGAATGCACTCTTATGGCCACCTGCCGCCGCCATCAGAACCATGGCCGCTTCAACGGCAGTATCGAGGAGCAGATCCGCATTCTGGACGCCGCCATCTCCGCCGGCGCCAAGGCCATTGACATCGAGATCGAATCGGCGGAGAACGCGGTGGTTCGCGTGGAGCAGCTTCGCAGCCGGGCTCTGGTGGTGGTTTCCTTCCACAACTACGGGGGGACGCCCGCCATCGATCCGGTGCTGCGCCGCATGATGAAGGTGCCGGCCGACTGTTTCAAGCTGGTGACCACGGCGCGGAAGCCCTCCGACAACTACCGTGTTCTGTCGGTGGCCAAATCCTATCCCAAGGTGCCCACCGTGCTGCTGGCCATGGGCGAGATGGGCCTGCCCACGCGCGTGCTGTCAGCCGCCATGGGCGGACTGTACACCTACGCGGCGCCGAACGCCGCCGAAGGCACCGCGCCGGGGCAGATCTCGGCCCGCCTGCTGCGCCACATCTACCGCATCGACAAGTTTTCCAAGGCGGCCAAGGTCTATGGCGTCGTGGCCGACCCGGTGCGCCATTCCATTTCTCCCGCCGTGCACAATCGCGCGTTTCAAAGCCGCCGTCTTGACGCCGTCTACCTGCCTTTCCTCGTCCATCCCGCCCAATTGAAGGACTTTTTTACGATGGCCGGGAAGATGCCCCTGCAGGGGTGCAGCGTCACGATTCCGCATAAGCAAAAGGTGATGCGCTATCTGGATTGGATCGATCCGCTGGCCCGCCGCATTGGCGCCGTGAACACCATCACGCGCCGGGCGGGCAGGTGGCGCGGAACCAACACCGACGTGGACGGCGTGCTGGTGCCCCTGAAGAAGAAGATCAACATCCCCAAGAGCTCGATCCTCGTTGTCGGCAATGGAGGAGCAGCGCGGGGAGCCGCGTTCGCACTGACCGGCGCCGGGGCCAAGGTATCCATCGTGGGACGAAACCCGGACCGTGTCCGCGCCCTGGGCAAGGCCTCCGGGGCCACTCCGCTTCTGAAGGAACAGCTTGCCGGCCTGCACTTCGACGCCATTCTGCACGCCACGCCGCTGGGCATGTTTCCCCACGCCAACGAGTGCTTCTTCGAAGACAAGATTCCGGGCGACCTGGTGTTCGACATGGTCTACAATCCGCTGGAGACCCAACTCATCAAGCGCGCGCGCGAGCAGCGCAAGGAGGTGATTCCGGGCCTCACCATGTTCCTGGAACAGGCCGCCCATCAGTTTGAAACCTGGACCGGCGAAACGGCGCCCCGCCCGGTGATGGAGAAGGCCGCGCTGGAAGCGCTCAACGGCAACGGACACCCTGCCGTAAAATGAGGGGATGGTGAGGGTGAACCGCCGCCAACTGACGGGCGCATTGCTGGCCGGCGCCGCGCAACTGAATGCCCAGACGCCTGCCGCCCAACAGGCCGTTCCGCAAGACGCTGACCAAATGCTGGCCGAGGCGCGGCGACAGGTGGCCGCCAACCGCTCCAGCCTGCATCGATTCCCACTGCCCATGTCCACCGAGCCCGCCAGCGCCTTCAAGGCATCCTGAGGACTCCGCATGCCTGTTGCCGACGAATCCGTCTTCTGGTTGACCATCGCGGAGTTGAGCGCCAAGCTCCGCGCCAAGGAGTTCTCCTGCGTCGAGTTGACGAGAGCCTTCTGCGACCGCCTGGAGAGGTACGCACCGCGTTACAACGCCCTTGCCACGCCGTTGCGCGAGGAGGCCATCCGCAAGGCCAAGGATGTCGACGGCGACCTGAAGCGTGGCCGCCACCGTTCGCCCGTCCACGGCATTCCGTATGGCGCCAAGGACCTGCTCGCCTATCCCAACCATCCCACCACGTGGGGCGCCAAGCCTTACGCCGGGCAGGTGTTCGACGCGCCGGCCACCGTGCTGCGCAAACTCGATAGCGCCGGCGCCGTGCTCACCGGCAAACTGGCCATGGTGGAACTCGCCGGCGGCGGTGGTTATCTCTACCCTTCGGCCTCGCTGCAAGGACCCGGCCTGAATCCCTGGGACACGTCGAAGTGGAGTGGCGGGTCATCGTCCGGCTCCGGCAGCGCCGTGGCCGCCGGACTCACCACCTTCGCCATCGGTTCGGAGACTTCGGGCTCCATTCTCACGCCCGCCGCCTTTTGCGGCCTTACGGCCCTGCGCCCCACCTACGGGCTGGTGAGCCGCGCCGGGGCCATGGCGCTTTCCTGGACGCTCGACAAACTTGGACCGATGTGCCGCTCGGTCGAGGATTGCGGTCTGGTGCTGCAGGTGATCTCCGGTAAGGATGGCGACGACCCGGGCAGCGCCGGCAAGAGCTACTATTACGCGCCGCAGTTCACCCGGAAGTTTTCCGACCTGCGCGTGGGCTTTGCTCCTTCTGATTGGGACTCCCTGCCATCGCCCGATGCCCGCACGCCGTTGCAGGCGGCGCTGGACGCGTTCAAAACGATGGGGCTCCAATGGAAAGAGGTGGAGCTGCCCGCCTTCCCGTATGGCCCCGTTCTCTCAATGGTGCTCGGAGGCGAAGCGGCCAGTGTGTTCGAGGAACTGATCACGTCGGGCAAGGTGGATGAGCTTGCCGACAAGACGCAGATCGCCGGCCTCAAGTCCTATCTCGACATCTCCGCGCGCGACTATCTGCGGGCCATGCGCGTCCGCACGCTGATTCAGGCGGAGATCCGCAAGATGTTCTACGACGTCGATGTGTTGATCACGCCCACGCGCTCCACTGCGGCCTCGGGAGCAAATGAGCCACTCCGCAGCCGCGCGGGCGCCGCGCCTGCTCCAACCGCGCCGAGCAGCGGCTCTCCGCGCGGGTTGCGGGAGCACGTTCCGGCGATGAACCTGGCCGGCTATCCGGCGCTGACCATGCCGTGCGGATTCGCCGGGGCCCTGCCGCTGGGCATTACTCTGCTCACCCGGCCGTTCAACGAAAACACGTTGATCGCTCTCGGACTGGCCTATCAGTCGAACACCGATTGGCACAAACGCCATCCCAAGGTGTGAAACGGCGCGTTCCGGTGTTAGCATCGGGCCATGTCCGCTAGCGAAGAAATCCCCATCCCTTCCCACGAAGCCGATCTGGAACGGGATCTGGCCGTCTACTTCGTGCATGTCGTCGAGGAGGCCGCCATCGCCGCCGCCCGCACCATGGGCCAGGGCGTTGCCGACGCCTCCGACCAGGTGGCCGTGCAGGCCATGCGGCACGCTTTCGAGCGGGTGCCCATCGAAGGCACGATCGTGATTGGCGAGGGCGAGCGCGACAAGGCGCCCATGCTCTACATTGGCGAACGCGTCGGCGCTCCGCATCCGGAGGGCGTCCGGTACCCCAGGGTCGATATCGCCGTCGATCCCCTGGAAGGCACCAACCTCTGCTCCACCGGGGCCTCCAACGCCATCGCCGTGCTGGCCGCAAGCGAGCCCGGCGGTCTGCTCCACGCGCCCGATTGCTACATGGAGAAGATCATCGCCGGCCCGGCCTGCCTTGATGCGCTCGATCTGGACGCCACGCCCGCCGATAACCTGAAGTCGATGGCGCGCCGGTTGGAGCGCGAGGTGAGCGACCTCACCATCGCCGTGCTGGACCGCCCGCGCCATGCCGGGCTGATCGCCGGGATTCGCAAGGCCGGCGCGCGGATCCGTCTGCTGCAGGATGGCGATCTCTCCGCCGGAATCGCCGCAGCCGTCCGGGGCGCTGGCATTGACGCCGTGATGGGAACCGGCGGCGCGCCCGAGGGGGTTATCACCGCCGCGGCTCTCCGCTGCCTGCATGGCGAGATGGTCGCGCGCCTCGTGGTGAACACCCCCGAACTGGAAGAACGTGTGCATAAGATGGGGATCCGGGATCCCCGGCGCATCTACCGCGCCGCCGAACTCGCCCCAGGCCGCCGCCTCGTGTTCGCTGCCTGTGGCGTCACGCAGGGCGCGCTGCTGAACGGCGTCCGCTTCTTCGGCGAAGGCTGCCGCACGCATTCGCTGGTGATGACGCGGGAACCGAACACCGTCCGGTTCGTCGATGCCGTTCGTCTGGTCAAACCGCCGGGACCACGCGGCGTCCGCTTGTTTTAGCGGAGCGGGTGACTTCTCCTGAGTCGCTGCGCCCGCGCGCCGCGTCCAATGGGGAAGAGTTAGTCTAGGAGTAGCTTCCATGGCCGACGAACAAGGCATGATCCGTCGATTCGCTTGCGCCGAGAAAGCGCCGGATACGGCCGCCGGGGTCAGCACCACGTCCGGATACCGTCTGCCGGCCGACTTTGTCGACCGCTCCGTCGCCCGCCTTGTGACGGTGAGCGGCATGTACGCCACCTTTTTTCTGGCGATGTACATCCTGCACTCGGTTACGCCCCTGGGCCAGAGCCTCCCGCGCGACCTCAAGGTCTTCTATGGCATCACGGCGCTGCTCGGTGTTGGGCTGGGGCTCGGCGTGGCGGTGTTCACCTATACGAGCAAGCTGCCGGGCATGGTCAAGCTGGACATCGGTCTAGGCTTCGAGATCGCCGGCGCGCTGCTCATTTCGCTGGCCGAAACCAGGTATCCGCTGCACAGCGCGGAGATTATCCGCGGCCACTCCTCCATCGCTCTCTGGCTGGTCTTCTTCGTTCTGCTGGTGCCCACCTGCCGCATGCGCTCGGTGATGGCGGCGTTTCTGACGGCGGCCATGGGGCCGCTCGGCTACTGGATCAACGTCCGGATGTTCGGCATCCCGCCTCCCACCTTTTCGCAGGCCGTGTTCCTCTACTCCGGCGTCGTTCTGTCGGCGGCCATCGCACTGCCCATGAGCCGCATCATTTACAGCCTGGGAGCGCAGGTGAGCAAGGCGCGCGAGCTGGGCAGCTACGAGATGATCGAGATGATCGGCCGCGGAGGCATGGGCGAGGTGTGGCGCGCGCGGCACCGCATGCTGGTCCGGCAGGCCGCCATCAAACTGATCCGTCCCGAATCGCTCTTCGGCGGCGGCAGCGGCCAGCCTGAAGCGGCCCGCCGCCGCTTCGAACGCGAGGCTCAGGCCATTGCCGGGCTTCAGTCACCCAACACCGTGACGTTGTACGACTACGGCGTCAACCACGAGGGGACGTTTTACTATGCGATGGAGCTGCTGGACGGCCTCGATTTCGACTCCCTTGTGCAACGCTTCGGCCCGCTGCCCGCCTCGCGTGTGGCCTATCTGATCGAGCAGGCCTGCGACTCGCTCGCCGAGGCTCACGCTCGCGGACTCACGCATCGCGACATCAAACCGAAGAACATCTTCCTGTGCCGCCTGGGCTTGAACTACGATTTCGTCAAGGTGCTCGACTTCGGGCTCGCCAAGTGGCAGGATTCGAGCGCCGATACGCGCCTCACGCGCGAGGGCGTCACCACCGGGACACCCGCCTTCATGGCACCCGAGCTGGCCCTGGCTAGCGACAACATCGACTCGCGCGCCGATATTTATGCTCTCGGCTGCGTCGCCTACTGGCTGCTCACCGGCAAGCTTGTCTTCGAGGCGTCCACCGCCATGGCCATGGCGCTCTCCCACGTCCAGTCCGAGCCCGTGCCGCCCAGCCAGCGGACCGAGCTGGAAATTCCGCAGCCGTTGGAAGCACTCGTAATGCAGTGCCTGTCCAAAGCGCCCGAGAACCGGCCCCAGTCCGTGCGTGAGATGGCGCGGCAACTCTCCCTCATCCGCTCCTCACACCGCTGGACCTCGGCCGAAGCCGAGGAATGGTGGCGCGTCCATCACCCTTCGCCCTGCTGCCACACGCAGCCGCCAGGGGAAGCCGCAGCCGATTCGGCCACGGCGATGCTAACCGCAAACTGAAGCCCGCCGCACCGGTTACCCTAGACCCAGGCTCCGGGCGCAGAACGGCAGCCCCTGTACGCCGTGGAACTGGTGTTCGCCGGGGAACACCTCCTGTTTTGCCTGACCGCCCGCGCCAAACAGCTCGTACACCTTCGCCACGCGAGAGAAGCTCTCGCGGCTGGCCTCCACCGGAAAGATGCTGTCCTTGTCGCCCGACTCCACGAACAAGGCCCGTGGAGCGATCAATCCGGCCACGTCGTACATCTCGCACCAGTTCAGAATGCCTGGCACATAGTTGTCGATGCAGTGCGACATGCTGATGATGGACGCGAGAAAGGTGTTCAGATAGCCGCTGATAAACGCCGTGTGGATGCGCGGTTCCAGCGCGGCGCCAAAAGTGGTCACCGTTCCGCCGCCGGAAATGCCCATCAGACCGATTCGCTTGGCGTTCAGTTCGGGGCGCGTCTCAATCCAATCGCACACGCGCATCACGTCGTAGACGCGCCAGCCGGTCATGGTCTGTCCGAAGAGCATTGCCGCGCCGGCCGTTGGCTGGCAGGCGCTGTTGCCTAGTCCGCGCTTTCTGCTGAGCACATCGCGCCGGCAGCCAAACGCCATGGGTTCAATGGCCACGGCGGCCATGCCGTGCTCTACGGCCTGAATCGCAAAATCGTATTGGTAATGAGCCTTTCCGGTGCGGTCGCGGCCCTTGTCGTCGATGCCCACGATGTCGTCCACGCCGCGGCCGTGGCCGGGCACGCAGATCATCGCCGGGTGCGGCTTCTGCTTTTGCTTCGGCGTAAGCAGGTATCCCAGCAGCCCCATTCCCTCCTGCGTGGTGATGACAAACTTCTCCCTCCGGTATTGGGGAAATTCGCGAACCTCCAGCGTCTGCGGCGCCAGCGGCGCGCGCCGCGCCGGAAACCCGCCCAAAAGTTCCACCAGCTTCGCCCGTAGCGATTTCTGCCACGCCAGCGCGCCGGCCTTGGTCTTGGCCTTGCACGTGAGCGCCAGCGGCATCTGCTTGTAGCGTTCCTTGGTCCAGGCCACCGGGTCGAAGGAGCCAAGGTTCACCTGCGATTCAAAGCCGTCCAGCGCCGATGCGTACGCCGCCACGGGCGCTTGCGCCAGCGCCTTCTGCGCCGCTGCCGCGCCCACCACTCCGGCCCCCAGTTGCCGCCTGGATAACATTGATTTCATACTCAAACAGTCTATGCGGAAAACCTATCTCGCGACAGCCGTCCCCTTGCTCGCCCTGCTCTTCACCGCCTCCTGCGCCAAACCGCGGGCTGGTGTGAAGGCGGCGGAAGACACCATGACCACCGCCGGGCTTATGACGCACATCGAGAAGCTGTCTTCGGACGAGTTTGAAGGCCGTGCGCCGGGCTCCAAAGGTGAGGACCTGACCGTGGCCTATCTCGAAGGCAGGTTCAAACAGCTCGGGCTGAAACCAGGCAATCCGGACGGAACGTACATCCAGAAGGTGCCGCTGGCGGGCATCGACTCCACCCCTGCTGGATCATTCCGCATCAAGGGCAAGACGGTGACGCTCACCGATGGCAAGGACTTCGTCGGAGCCTCCCGGCGCTTCGTGGAAAAAGTGGAGGTGAAGGACTCCGGTGCCGTCTTTGTGGGCTACGGCGTCGTGGCGCCCGAGTATGGATGGGACGACTTCAAGGATGTGGACGTGAAGGGCAAGACCGTCGTCATGCTGGTGAACGATCCGCCCGTGCCGGATCCGGCCGATCCGTCCAAGCTCGACGAAAAATACTTCCGGGGCAAGGCTATGACGTACTACGGCCGTTGGACCTACAAGTACGAGATCGCCACGGCCAAAGGCGCCGCGGCGGCCATCCTGATTCATGAGACGGGGCCGGCCGGCTACCCCTTTTCGGTGGTTACGGGGAGTTGGGGCGGCGAAAACTTCGACCTCCAGAGCCCGGACAACAATATAGGCCGCGTGGCCGTGGAAGGTTGGGTTTCGCTGGACAAGGCAAAAGAGATTTTCTCCGCCGCCGGTCTCAAATTCGATGACCTCAAGAAGGCCGCCGTGAGCAAGGATTTCCGGCCAGTTCCGCTAAACGGCACGGCCAGCTTTACCATCCTGAACAAACTCCGCAAGATCGACTCGCGCAACGTGGTGGCCAAACTGGAAGGCTCCGATGCGGCCCTGCGGGACGAATCTGTCATTTACACCGCTCACTGGGACCATCTGGGACGCGACACTTCGCTGACGGGCGACCAGATTTATAACGGTGCGGTAGATAACGCCAGTGGCACAGCCGCACTGCTCGAGCTGGCTCGCGCCTTTTCCAGCTTGCATCCCGCCCCCAAACGCAGCATCCTTTTCATCGGACTTACCGCCGAGGAGCAGGGGCTTCTAGGCGCGGCCTGGTATGCCCGGCACCCGCTCTACCCGCTGAAGAAGACCCTGGCCAACATCAACATCGACGGTGTGAACCAGTGGGGCAAGACCAGTGACATCGTGGTGATCGGCCTTGGCAATTCCACATTGGACGACACGCTGGCCGCCGCGGCCCGCGAGCAAAACCGCACGCTGATTCCCGACGCCGAGCCAGAAAAGGGCTTCTACTATCGCAGCGATCATTTCGAGTTCGCCAAGGAAGGCGTTCCCGCCCTCTACACCGAACCCGGCACAAAATACATTGGCAGGCCGGACTCCTTTTCCAAGGAAAAACGGGATGAGTATACCGAGCGCGATTATCACAAACCTTCCGACGAGATCAAACCGGGTTGGGACCTCTCTGGAGCCGTGGAAGATATGAAGCTTCTGTTCGAGGTGGGCTACCGTGTGGCGCAAGGAGACCGCTATCCGGAATGGAAACCCGGAACCGAGTTCAAGGCCATCCGCGAGCAAATGTTGAGATAATAAGTAGCAGAGGAGAGTCCTAAAGATGAAACGATTCTGGGTTTTAGGGGCGTTGTCGGCCACCGTTCTGTGCGCGCAATCCAACGTGCGCGTCTTTTCCGCGGAGTTGTCCGCGCCGTTCGGAGCCGTTCCGGGCAAGGTGGTCGTGCACGACGCGATGCTGACCTTTGTCGATAGTGAAAAACCGGAGTCGTCCTTCACCGTGGACAAGGCCAATGTCCAGTCCATCACGCGCGTCAACGATTCGCTGGTGGTGCAGCTCAAGAAGGCCGTGAAGGACCGCGTGGGCGAATCGAACCGCCTCAGCCTGCGGCTTTCGGTGCCCAGCGAGTCCACCGTGGTGGAGCAGTGGCTGGAAAAGGGTGTGGCCACCGCCGCTCCCGCCGCGGCCGCGGCGGACGACGCCGCCACGGGTGGCGAGCGCTGGAGCTATCCCGCCCGCCGCAGCAAGCGCATCGGCGGCACGGACGGCACGCTCATCATCACGCCGGGGCGGGTGATTTTCGAATCGTTGGACAAGGTGGAGGACACGCGCCGCTGGGAGATGCAGGAGATCAAGGAACTGAAGCGCAAGAACCCGTACCAGTTGGAGATCATCCCGTTCCGGGGCGAAAAGTATTCACTGAAGCTTTCCGGCTCCGGCATGGAGACGCAGCAGTACCGCGAACTGGTGGACCGCATCACGAAGGCCCGCTCGGCGCGGCCGTAGGAGTTCACGGGGCCAGCTCGGAGGGGCTGGCCCTTTACTGATTCACGTCCACGATTTCGTCGAACAGCCCATCCGGCAGCGTGATGCCATATTGGCGGATCCGGGCCAGCAGGCGGGGCTCGCGCCACACGGCGCGAAACCGTCCCATCACTTTGCCCGCATCATCCACGCCCATCCTGTCGAAGGTGAAAATCTCCTGAATCCGCACCGCGTCCTCTTCGACGCCGGTCACCTCGGCCACCGAGATGATCTTGCGTGAGCCGTCCGACAGACGAGACACCTGAACCACCAGTTTGATGGCGCTCGCCAGTTGATTGGTGACGACGCGCGTGGGCAGGTCCAGGTCGGCCATCAGCACCATCGCCTGCAAGCGCGAGAAGGCGTCCTTGGGCGAGTTGGCGTGCACGGTGGACATCGATCCCTCGACACCCGTATTCATCGCCTGGAGCATGTCCAGCGCCTCCGGGCCGCGGCACTCGCCGACGATGATTCTGTCCGGCCTCATGCGCAGCGCCGTCCGCACCAGTTGCCGCTGGTTGATGCCCCCCTGCTTGTTCAGGTTCGGCGGGCGCGTTTCGAACTTCACGACGTGCCGCTGTTGCAACTGCAACTCGGCCGTGTCCTCGATGGTGATGATCCGCTCCTCCTCGGGAATGAAGCGCGAAAGGGCATTCAGCGTTGTCGTCTTGCCGGAGCCCGTTCCACCGCTCACCAGCACGGTGCACTTGCACTGCACGCACGCCGCCAGGAACTGCAGCATGCTGCGCATCACGGTCTTGTTCGCCACCATCTCATCGGAGGTGATCACGTGGCGGCCGAACCGGCGAATGGACAGCGCCGGACCATCCAGGGACAACGGCGATATGATGGCGTTCACGCGCGAGCCGTCCAGCAGGCGCGCGTCCACAACCGGATTCGCCTCGTCCACGCGCCGCCCTACCTGGCTGACGATCTTTTCAATGATGTGCAGCAGGTGGTTGTTGTCCTTAAAGCGTACCGGCGTCAAGGACAGTTTTCCCGCCCGCTCGATATACACCTTGTCGTAGCCGTTCACCAGGATGTCGGAGATGGCGGGCTCCTTCAGAAGCGTCTCCAGCGGTCCCAGGCCGAGAACCTCGTCCAGCACCTCTTCGATGATCCTGTTCTGCTCGGCGGTGGTCATCGGAACGCGCTCGTCCTCGAGAAGACGCTCCACGACGCGCCCGATCTCGCTCCGCACGCGTTCCTTGGGAATCGACGACACGCGGTCCAGGTTGATCACGCCGATCAGCTTGCGGTGAATCTCGCTTTTCAGCTCGAAGTAGCGGTCGGCCGCCCGCGACGAACCGCCAATGGTGGACGCCGTTCCCGGTGCCGTCGCCACGGCCGGAGCCTCGCGCGCGGGCGTTCCTTTCGGCTTCGCCGGCGCGGGGGCTGTCTTCGGCGAACCCAAACCGCCCGTGGGACGCGGCGGTACCATAGAATCGTTGCTGGCCAACTTTGCTCCTCGCGTTACCTATTCTAGACGCGCCGCGCGCTCGCCGCGCCGCCGTGGCAGCCTATGAGCGCACCAGACGGCCCCCTCACGCTCCGTCCCATTGGACGGGTGGTGAACACCCTGGTCCGGCGCAAGGACATGCCCACCTTTGGCGTCCCTTCGCGCATTGAACTTCTGCCCGAGTTCGCCTCCGGGCTGCTCCACCTTGCCAAACATTCGCACGTGTGGGTGCTCGGCTGGCTTGGCGGCGCCGCCCGCGATGTCTTGCAGGTGATTCCGCGCGGTCTCAAACCTTCGCCCGGCGAGGAGCCGGACCCGCGCAACCTCCATGGCGTATTTGCCGTCCGCTCTCCGGCGCGGCCCAATCCCATCGGCCTCACAGCCGCCGCGATCACCGCCATCGGACCTCATTTCGTCGACGTGGACCATCTCGATTTTCTGGACGGCACACCGGTTGTGGATCTCAAACCCTACTTCTCGACGCGCGACTGCCTGTTTGCCGCGCGCAGCGCCCAGGTGGGCCGGAACGCCTCCGTCGAAGCCGTCCGCCAGTCCGTTCTCGCGCAGGCGCTCGCTTTCTGCGGCGCCTCGACTCCGGATCTCGAACTGGCCGTCGATATCCTCACGCACTTCCGCTCCGAGGTGCTGGAATTTCGCGACCCCGCCGAATGGAGCATCGCCGTGCCCGCCACGCGCCACCAGATTTGCGACACGATGATGGGCGTGACGCGCGCCATGCCCGGCCGCGGGGAGATCCGCTTTCACGCGCGCGACGCCGTCCTGTTCGAGCATGATGGCTCACGCTATGAATATCAACTGCTGCCAGAAGGAGGCTTCCGGTTTTGGCCCCACTGACGCTCTCCCGCCGCGCCCTGCTGTCGGCGCCCGCCGCGTTGGCGCAAACCTCCGCTTCCATCCGGAGCGAGGTCTTCCTTCCATCGCCCGCTTCGGGCACGGCCGTCATGGCCTACGCTTTCTACACGCGCCCGAAGGGCCTGGAGATGCTTTCCATCGAGCAGCGCTGGACCCGTTCGGACACCGTGGACGCCGCCTTTTACCGGCGCTCGTCCGACAACGGCCGCACATGGTCCGCGCCGGAACCGCGCGTCACGGGCGAGAAGACTCCGCGCGGCATGTTGCGCCGGCACCCGCGCGCCGGATTCGCCGATCCGCACACGGGCAGGTTCCTCGACTTCTGGACCGAAGGCGTGCTCCCCAACGACGACCCGCTCGAAGGGCTCCGGCAGTGGAACATTTTCTACCGGATTTCGAGGGATGGCGGGCGTACCTTCGGCCCGCCGGTGCAAGTAATTCACACAGGCGGCGAGTTCAACGCCACGCATCCCATGCCCGGCGTCCACACGGGCCGCAACTGCATCATGACCGGCGACAACACGTGCGTCCCGCTCGCCGCGCCCGGCGGACGCCTGCTGCTTCCCGTGCAACTCAGCATCGCCGCGCCGGACGGCTCGCTCTACAATCCGGGCGGCGGCTACACCTGGACGGAGGCGGCGGTTCTGCATGGCCGGTGGCGCAAGGACAGACTGGAATGGCGGCTGTCCTCGCGCGTCAGCGCCACGCCCGAGACCACCACGCGCGGGATGGTGGAGCCTACCCTCGCCTTTCTCGAAGGCGGCCGCCTGATGATGGTGCTGCGCGGATCCAATGACCACAAGCCCGAACTGCCCAGCTACAAGTGGATCTCCACATCGGACGATGGCGGCTTCACCTGGTCCTCGCCCGCGCCGTGGACCTACGACGACGGAGCGCACTTTTTTTCGCCCAGCGCCTGCTCACAACTGCTGAAACATTCTTCGGGACGTTTGTTCTGGTTGGGCAACATCGCTGGAGAGAACCCGCACGGCAACCGGCCCCGCTACCCCTTCGTCATCGGCGAACTCGACCGCCGCTCAGGACTCCTGCGCCGCTCCACGGTCCGCACGGTGGACACGCTGCAGCCCGGCGAAAGTGACCAGCTCTCGCTCTCCAACTTTTATGCCCGCGAGGACCGCGCCACGCGGGAGATCTGCCTGCACATGACGCGCCTGTTCGCACTGCCTTCCGGCTGGCAGGGCGACGGGTTGCTCTACCGGATTCCCGTCTAACGGCAGCCCCCGCCCGTTCCACGCGCTACCGCGCCGCCGGGCGCGCATACACTGGTGTCGGAAGGAGGCTTCCCCGTGAACGATCCCAAGGACACCACGCACGCCGCCACGCTCCGCGCCTCCACCGAGGTGCTCACGCGGGGCTTCGATCCGCGCCTTTCGCTGGGCACGGCGCGCCCAGCGGTGTTTCGCAGCTCCACCTATGTCTTCTCCAGCCCGGAAGCGGCCGAGCGGGCCTTCTCGGTCGCCTCGGGCCGCTCACGCGCCGCCGATGGGGAAAACGTCGAGCTCATTTACGCGCGGCTGAATCACCCCAACGCCCAGATTGTCGAAGATCACCTGACGCCACTGGAATCCGGCGCCCGGGCCGCCGCCGTCTTCAACTCCGGGATGGCCGCCATCATGACCGCCATCACCACGTTCGCGCTCCCCGGCGAGAGTATTGTCTACACCGTCCCCCTATATGGCGGGACACAGCACCTGATTCACCAGTTCCTGGAGCCATTCGGACTGCGAGGATTCCCGGTTCCCGCCGGCGACGAGGCGCAACTCGACGGCGCCATCCGCGCCGCGCCCAACCTCCGGATCGTCTTTCTGGAAACTCCGGCCAACCCGACGCTGCTCATGACCGGCATCGCACGCGCCGTGGAAACCGCGCGGGAACTCCCCCATCGCGATGCGGACCGTCCGCCGCTGGTCTTCGTCGACAACACTTTTCTGGGGCCCGTGTTTCAGCATCCCCTGCTCCATGGGGCCGACCTGGTGCTCTATTCCGCCACCAAATACCTCTCCGGCTTCAGTGACCTGCTCGCCGGGGCCGTGCTGGCCCGTGACCCGGCGTTGATTGAGCAGGTCAAAGCCCGCCGCGTGATCTTCGGCAACATACTGCCCCCCGACGAATGCTGGATGCTCGATGGGCGCCTGCCCACGGTGACTCTCCGCATGAACCGCGCCAGCAAGAACGCGCAGCGCATCGCCGAACACGTGCGAACGCACCCGAGCATTGAACGCGTCCATTACCCGTCGCTATTCGAGGACCCTGGCCAGATCCGCATCCGCGATGCGCAATGCGACTATCCCGGTGCGCTGCTCTCGTTGGAGCTGAAAGGCGGTAAGCCGGCGGCCTTTGATTTTCTCCGGCATCTGCGGATCGCCCGCGACGCGGTTTCGCTGGGTGGCGTGGAGACGCTGGTGTGCCATCCCAAGACGACGACGCATTCTCCGCTCTCTGCCGCCGAACTCGCGCAAGCGGGCGTGGGAGATGGGCTGGTCCGAATTTCGGTGGGGATCGAGGATTGGCGGGATCTGCTGCGGGATTTCGAGCAGGCGCTCAATAAGCTCTGATGGCCGCCGCTAAGGCGCGTCGCTCTGGTGTGTCATCCGGCGCGGGTCAAATAAGTGCAGCGGCTTGAATGCCCGTTCGGTCCACTTCTGTCCCGGTTCGAACTCGATGCCCAGGAAATAGCCGATCTCGCGATAGACACAGTAGCGCACCTTGCCATCCAGGTCACCGCGTCCGTAGCGGATCCGGACCGCCGTTTGCAGAGGAATCGATAGATCCAGTTGCAGGCACGCGCCGGATTGCGAGATATCCTCCAGGTTGGCTACTGACCGGCGCTTACGGCCGGACTTGTCTTTCCATTCGACCTCAACGAGGTCTGCGCACAGGAGGCGTGTTTCGGTACGGCGCTCTTTCATAACAATCTCTGACACCACACATATCGTCAGCCTGACTGTCGAGGTTTAGTAAAACCCCTGTAGACGAAAATACCTTAGATTTACCGGGAGTACTAGCCCTGGGCCTGCCTTTCGTCAGTAACTTACTCAGATGCGATTGAACTGAGCAACGGCCTTGCCGAGCGCCTTCAGCCGTTGGATCAGGGGCACCATCTTCGTTTCCCTCTCGTCGATCTCCTGGGCCCGCTTCAGCACCTCCATTGCGCGCGCCTGCGGAACCACCACAACGCCGTCCTCACCCGCGACGATCAAATCTCCAGGCGCCACCTCGACGCCGGCGCATGACACGGTGATGCCATTGGCCACCGTCGCCCAGCGTCCCACGGAGCTCGAAGGCACCACGCTGCGGGAATACACCGGCAGGCGTAAGGCGCGCACCTCGGATACGTCCCGCACGCCACCGTCGATTACGATGCCCGCCATGCCGCGCGCCTTGGCCGCCGTGCCCATCAGGCCGCCCAGGCCCGCCACGTCCAGGCCGTTTTCAATCACGATCACGCCCACCTCGCCCGCGGCCGCCGTATCGATCATCTCCACCGAGTGCTTTGCGCTCACCGTCGGCCCGGCGTTTTCAGGCGCCGCCTGGCGCAGCAGAGCGGTCCGCGCGCGACCGACGAATTTTCCTTCCACCCGGGGGCGCATATCGTGCGACATGAAGCCCCGCTTGCCGATGATCTGATCCACCGCGTCGGCCACGCTGGCCACCGTCGTCTTGCTGAACCCGGCGATCAAGGGGTCCACGGGCGCGGAGGGCTTCTTCAGGGCCTGAAATCCATAGCCGGCCATCGCGGCCGACAGGACGAGGGCGGACATCACTACGTTCCGGCGTGTCATAGCGCTGCAAACTCCTTACACTGAGTGAGGGAATGTCATCGTCATTGTATCGCGAGGGCGTGTGGGACACCCTGCGCGGCGAACTTGCGGGTGCGCCGGCAAGCGCCGGCGGCGCGGCGGGCATCCTCGCCTTTGTCCTCCTGTTCGCCGTGCTGGGCGTCTACTTCCCCTGGAAGCTGGGCTTCGACTTCATGGATCCGTTTCTCCAGGCCGTCTATGCCGGCTCGGCCCCTTTGTTCCAGTCGCGCATGACCATTGCCACGCTCAGCGAAGACAAGAACCGCCGCATGTTGGAAGGCTGGTGGGAGCCGCCCTGTCCGGCGCCGGAATTCCTGATGGGCAAGATCGCCGCCACGGCGCTTGTGGGCGATTGCGGGGCGCTTGTGCTGTACGCCCTTTCCCTGGCCACGTTGACGCTGACGCATGGCAACGGCCGTTTGCTCATTCCGGACGCCGGGTTCCTGGTCCCGCTGCTGTTTTCCGGCGCCGCCTTCAGCCTGTTCACGGCCCTGGCCGGCGCCGTGCTTGCCTTGCGTGTCCAGACACCGTTGGAAGCCCGCCGCTCGATCCGCACGGCCTTCGCCGCTTGGCTGGCCGTGCTGCTGTTGCTCGGCCCGTATGCGCCCAGCCGTGTGAAGGGCGTGATCTCCTCACTGTTTCTGCCTGAAACGCTACCCTGGACCGCGCTGGCGTTCTCGGCCGGTTGTGTCACCTTTTCCTACGCCATGTGGCGCTGGTGTCTCCATCGCATCACCGCGGCACGCTTGAATGCGGCCCCGCTCACGATATCCTAACTAGTTCGTATGAAGCTCTCCGCGAAATCCCCTTGCCGTGTCGATCTGGCCGGCGGCACCCTCGACATCTGGCCTCTGTATCTGTACCATCCCGACGCCTGCACGGTGAACTTCGCCGTGGACCGGTACACGCATTGCACGCTGGAAACGCGCCGCGACAAGCAAATCATCCTCCGCTCGCGCGATCTGGCGCTGGAGGAGAGCTTTGCCTCGCTTCAGGCGCTCGCCGCGTCGAAGAAGCAAAAGCTGCCGCTGCTGGCCTGGCAGCTCCGCTACTGGGCTCCGGCCACGGGCATCTCCGTCGATACGAACTCGGAGGCTCCCGCCGGCGCCGGCATCAGCGGATCCTCGGCGTTGATGATCTCGATTGCGCACGCCTTCAACCGTCTGGCCGGTTCGCCGCACTCTACCGAGAAGCTGCGCGAAATCTGCCAGAACATCGAGTCGCAGGTGATCCGCGTTCCCACCGGTTCTCAGGACTACTATCCGGCCATGTATGGCGGCGTCAGCGTCATGGAGATGTCGCCTTCGGGGATCCGGCGGATCGAGATTCCCGTGAACCACGACGAGTTCAACTCGCGCTTCGTGCTGGCCTACACCGGCGTTCCCCGCAACTCCGGCATCAACAACTGGGAGGTCATGAAGGCACACATCAACGGGGACAAGCAGGTGCACAAGAACTTCGAGCAGATCGCCGCCATCGCCATGGGTATGCGCCGCGCCCTGGAAAAACAGGATTGGACCGAGGCCGCGCGCCTTCTCCGCGAGGAGTGGTCGCACCGGCGCAAGAACTGCCCCACGATCACCACGCCGCTCATCGACCGCCTGATCGAGGTGACGCGCAAAGCCGGCGCGCGCGGCGCAAAGGTGTGTGGAGCCGGCGGCGGCGGGTGCGCCGTGTTCCTCGTCGAGCCCGACGCCAAGCAGCGCGTCAGCAGCCTCATCGCCGCCGAAGGCGCCGAGGTGCTCGACGTGAAGATCGCGCCCAAGGGTGTGCGGGTGAAGGTCGCGGCGTGACGCCAGGGGATCAGCCCGCCCCGGCCGGCACGCCGGACCCCGGGACTGCCCCCTCCACGGCCGGCGTCATCATTCGCATTTTCATCTACGCCTTCTTTTGCTGGTTCGGCATGTTGCTGCTGGCGCCGCTGTTCTACGCCGCCGCCGATACGCTCATCACCTTCGTGGCGGCCACGTTCGGCGCGGCGGCCATCGCCAATACGGTGTGCATGCGCATATACGAGCGCCGTTCGCTCGCCGAGGTTGGTTTCGGCTGGAGCGGCGCATCGGCGCGCCATCTCCTGATAGGCGCGGCCGCCTCGGCCGCCGCAGCGGCGCTGATCGTCCTGCTGCCCGCGCTGCTCGGCCTGGCCACATGGACGCGCTCGGCCGAGCAGCCTTCCGGCTGGGGCACGGTTGCCTACACCTTCGTCCTGCTTCTATTCGGCGTGGTGGCCGAGGAGCTCATGTTCCGTGGCTATGGCTTTCAGCTCATGGTGCGCCGCTTTGGCGCGTTCGCCACGCTGCTGCCCATGGGCGTGCTGTTTGCCGCCGCGCATTCGAGCAACATGAACGTCTCCTGGATCGCCCTGGTGAACACGTTTCTCTGGGGCGTCGCCCTGGGCTGGTGCGTTCTGCTTTCGGGTGACCTCTGGCTGGCCGTCGGCATCCATGCCGGCTGGAACATGGCGCTTCCGCTGCTGGGCGCCAATCTCAGCGGCTTCTCCATGCGCGTAACCGGAATCGAGCTACAGTGGAAGGTGAGTCCGCTCTGGTCGGGCGGCTCGTATGGCCCGGAAGGCGGTTTGCTCAGCCTGGTGGCGCTGCTGTTGCTGCTGGCCGGGCTGTACAAGGCGCCCATCACGCCGCAGCGCCTCGCGTTGCTCGCGCCGGAGCTTCCGCCGGAAAGGAGCCCTTCATGACCACGCGCCGAGCGGTTTCCGTTGCCGCTCTTGCCCTGCTCCTGGCTGCCTCCGCGCCGGCCCGGAACAAGCTCACCCCCGAGGAGCGCATCGAGATCATGCGCGGGCTCACCGCCGAGTTCGCCACCGCCAAGATCGGCCTTCCACGCTCCAAGAAATCCCTGCCGCTCACGGCCGATGGGAAGATCGGTGATCGCGAAAAGTGGGACGAAGCCGCGCGGGAGTTTGGTCCGGCGGCCCGCTCGGGCGACCTCGTGCAGATCACCAAGGTGGAGGTGGACGACGATCAGATCAAGCTGGAGATCAACGGCGGACTGCGAACCGGCCGCAAATGGTACGAGCGGATCGAAATGGGCGCCGGCAACCGCACGACGCCCATCGGACAGAGCGGAAGCCCCACGCTGGGCACGCTTCTGGTGGTCGAGTTCCCGGAAGGAGTCCCGCCGGTCAAGGCGGGCGAACTGAAAAAGATGCTCCGGCCGGTGCTCGATTTTGAAAAACGCTCGGCCACGGAGAACTATGTGGAGAACCTGCCCGAGCCCATTCAGGCCGCCATCCGGGAGAAGCGAATCATCGAAGGCATGGACAAGGAGCAGGTGCTTCTGGCCGCCGGACGGCCCCGCGGCAAATCGCGGGAAACGGTGGATGGCCTGGAGTTGGAGGACTGGATCTACGGACTGCCGCCCGGCAAGATCACTTTCGTCACATTCAATGGCAGCAAGGTCGTTAAGGTGAAGGAGTCCTACGCCGGACTGGGCGGCTCAACGGCCGAGCCGCTGACGCCCCGGTAGGCGCGCCGGGCACACTCCATCCGGCTACACGCCGTCCGGTTCTTCCTGCGGGAACTGTGTCAGCAGGCACTCCAGCATCTTTTGGGCCGCCAGTTGCCCGGCCGCCTTCTTGGACGTTCCATCGGCATTTTCGGCCAATTCCAGCCCCACGCGGGCCTCCACGGTGAAGGTTTTCCGGTGCTCGGGCCCGGCCTCACGCACGGTGATGTAGCGCGGAGATGGCAGACGCAGCGTCTGCGTCATCTCCTGCAGAGCCGCTTTGTAGTCCACCACCAGCGACTCATCCTCGCCCGCCGCCTCGTCGAATTCACCCACGACGTGCGACAGCACGAACTGCTTCACAGGACTCATGCCCCCGTCCAGATACATGGCCGCGATAATCGCCTCCATAGCGTCTGCCAGCAGAGCCCGCTTTTCGCGTCCCCCGCTCAACTCCTCGCCGCGGCCCAGAAGCAAATACTCGCCGAGTCCCAGGCTTTGCGCCGACTCGTGCAGATGCGTGGCGCTCACCAGCAGGGCTTTCAGTTGCGACAGGCGTCCTTCGGGGAAACTCGGGTGGCGGGCGAACAACAGCTCACTGATGAGGAACCCGAGAATCGCGTCCCCCAGAAACTCCAACTGCTCGTTGTCGCCCGTGCGTTCGGTGGAACCGGCCGGTCCGTTTTCGAACGCACGGGATTTGTGCGTCAGCGCGCGCAGCAACAGTTGCTTGCTGTGAAACTGGTACCCCAGCTTCTCTTGCAGTGCCGCGAGCGCCTCTTCCATTGGCTAAGACGGCCCTGAAGGGCCGCAATCAACCTACTTCTTCGCCTCTTTCAGCTTCGCGGCTTTCAACTTCTCGTTTGTCGCGGCATTCCGGATGGCCGGGTTCAGTTGCGGGTCGGCCAGAGCCTGGTCCAACACCTTGATCGCGTCGTCGGGACGGCCCGCCGTGTTGTAGGCCGCGCCCAGACGCACGCGGTCGACCGGGTCCACCTGCGCCGCCGACGAAATCGCCAGCTCGTACTGCTGAATGGCGACATCATTCTTTTTCCGCACCGTCGCCGCGATGGCAAGCGCCTGATGACCCTGCGCCACGAAGTCCTTCCGGGCGGCCTCCCATTGCGCATCGTCCAGATCCGGCCGCGGCTTGGGCGCCACCTTCGCCAGTTCCATCGCTTCGTTGGCGTACTTTTCCGCCCGGCCCAGCTTCTCTTCCTTATCCAGATCGAATTCGCGCGTCCTGGCGGAGATGTTCCGCGCCATGATCAGCATCACGGCATAGTCCTTCGGGTTGGCCTCCAGGGTCCGCTCGCCGTAGAGCAGAATCTTCTCGTAGTCGCCTTTTTCTTCGGCGGAGATCGTCTGCATATAGAGAGCGATCGCTTTGAAGTCGGTGTCGGCGAACTTTTTCAACAGGTCGTCGGCGGCTGTAATGCGCGCGTCCGGCGTTGTCGCGTTAAACATCGCCTGCAGCGCTTCCACCTCTTTCTGCGACTTCGGCTGCGGCTGTTTCTGCCCCATGGCCAACGCCGCCGCCAGCACAACCCCCACGGCAACCCTGCCGATGGATACCAGTTTCATGTTCTACTCCTTCTTGTTCAGTCCTTGCTCGGCGGCCTTACGCGCGGCGTCACTTGCACCTTCCACGCTCAGCGCCTCCTGATAATATCTCTTGGCCGGATCGCGGTCGCCCGCCGCTTCGGAAAGCCTGGCCAGATATACGAGTGACCATGCCTTTTCCTGCGCATCCGGCCCCAGCTCCAACGTTTGCGTAAAGAGCTTCTCGGCCATCGCCGGATCGCGGTTCAGGGCTGCAATCCTTGCCAGACCATAATACGCCTTGGCCTGCATCCGTTTCTCGTCCGACTGCTCCAGGGCCTTCAAAAAAGTCTCGCGGGCCGGTCCCAGTTCCCGCTTCCGGTACAACTCCTCGGCGTCCTCCAGCAGCCGGGCGGCTCCGGTCAGAGCCTGTGGCGCGGGCGCCGCGGCCGGCGCCACCACCTTCACCGGCGCGGCGGTGAGGAATTGGATCTTCTCCAGCCGCTTGTCTTCCTTCTTGAGATCGACGGATGTGATCAGCTCGGGGAAGTACAGCCGCATCGCCCGTTCATCCTTTTCATAGGCCGGTAGCTGTTCGTAAAAATGCGCGGTCAGGATGAATCCCTCGGCCATTGCCTGATCGACAAGGGCTTGCCGGGCCGCCGCGCCATAGGCCAAGCGCGCCTCGATGGCCTTGATGAGGCTCCGCGTCACGAGCAGCAGGAAATCATCCTTGAAGTGCTGCGCCAGCGCCGGAGCGGCGGCGGCGAACTCCGCCAGCGCCTTCTTCTCGTTGATCTCCCGGGCGTATTTCGTCGCCAGAGGATCCAGTAGAAAATGCAGCCAGGCCTCGCGGATCTCCTCGATCTTCGGTTCGGCTGAATGAGTGACCACCAGGAAGTAGTCGTCGAGAAACGTGGCGAAGTGGACCTGGTTCGGCGCGCCCACCAGGTCCACATACACCTGGAAGTTCCGCCCCATGTAGCCACCGCTCAACGGCGACCGCAGATACCCGCTGGACTCCTGTACGGCCTTGATCACGCCGCCCTGGTACCTGGCCAGTTCCTGATCGATGGCCGGCTGGGATCGCACCCACAAATCGTCAATGTTCGCCTCGGAGCAGAACTTCCGCAGCAGCGGCGCCAGTTCCACCAGCGAGGCCACGTCCGGCGGAAGCTCGTGCAGGCGCATCTTTGGCTTGAACTCCGGCGGCCCGTCCGTCAGCAGCCCGTAGGTGATGTACAGGCGCATGGTCGCGGCGGGCGACTCCTGCCGGTGCTGCCGGAAAAATTCGCGCAGATCCCGCACCGAAGCCAGCCGCCTGGCCTGAATCGCATCGCGCACCGCTTTGCGCAGCGGGTGGTTGGACGGCGAATCCGGTTCGGGCGATTCGCCCGCCGCGTCCAGCGCCGCCAGCACCGTGAACAGCGATTTGCTCGCGTCCAACTGGTTCTGGGGTTGCGCGCGCAACCCCGCCGCCGTCACCAGCGCCAACGCGGCGGCGGCCGCGCGACTAATGCGCACCGAACACCACCACTTCCACACCGGCCATCACTCCACGTCCAGGCATCGCCACTCCAAAAATCTCCTGATAGTGAGTATCCGTCAGGTTCGAGACCTGGAAGAAGGGATGCAGTCTCCCCCGCGTCCTGGCCACATAGACGCCGGCCACTCCGTACGCGTTTCTTGCATAGCGCTGAACGGCGCCCACGCGCACGCGCGCCAGCATCCCGCCGGGAAGCGGACTCTGCCATCCGGCTAACGCCGAATGGGTGGGGTAGTTGAAGGTGTACTTCGAAAATACGCCATCCAACTGGTCCTGCGCTCCATGCAGTGCGGTATAGCGGAAATCGAACAGGTGCGTCCGGGCCGCGCGCACCGTGACGGCCGCCTCCACGCCCTGAAACCGCAGGCTCTGGAAGTTCGTCGCCCGCCAGATATCGTTCAACGAGCGCCGGACGTAGTCGATGCCGTCACGCTCGCGCCGCTGGAAATAGGTGAATTCGCCGCGTATGTTTCCGCCCAGGTTCCAGTCCAGTCCCGCCTCGCCGCTCCAGGCGCGCTCGGGACGCAAGCCGGGGGAGCCCAGGTTCGCCGGATCATGATAGTAGAGGTCTGTGAATGTAGGCAGGCGGAACGCGCGGCTGAGACTGCCCCGCAGTTTCAACTTCGGCGTCAGCCACACACCAGCGGCCGCCGTCGGGCTCACCTGGTGGTTGGCCGACGCATACACCTCGTCGCGCACGCCCAGCGTGAACGAAAAACGGCTCAGCGCGCGCATATCGAAGGCCGCGTAGGCCGCTCCGCGCGCCCGCGCATGCTCGCCCAGGTTGTTGCTCTGAATTCCATCGCGCAGAAACTCGCCGCCATAGAAGAGCCGCGCGTTGGTTCCGAACTCTTCTTTCCGCCGCACCGTGGCCTGCCAGCTTTCCGCCGCATGACGGTTGGTGAACACCTGGGGACGGTCGCGGTACAGCACGAACAGGTCTGTGTGCCGCCGGTAGCTCAGGCTGGCCTCGGTGCGCTCACCGAAGCTTTGCCGCAGGGCGGAGTACCACGTCTTAGTCCGTTCCCATGAGTTGTAGTTCCCGTAGAACTGCTCGGCCCCAAACGGCTTGTCGGCGTGCCCCAGCACCAGTTCGGTGTGGCCCAGCGCCGTCTCACCCCGCGTGGTGGAAGACAATGCCAGGCTGCGGAAATCCCGGTTCGGCATGAACCCCGTGGAGGCGTCGCGGTAGGCCGCCAGTTGCTGGCTCCACCGCCGGCCCGCCCAGGCGCCACTGGCGCGCTGCTGGTTGGAGCCCCAGTTCCCGAGCGCGCCGCGCAGACGGAACTCGCTCGTCCCGGGAGGCTTCGTGATCAGGTTCACCACACCCCCGACGGCGTCGCTTCCATACAGGGCCGAGCCCGAGCCCTTCATGACCTCCACACGCTCCACGGCATCCAAAGCCACGGGGATGTCCAGGTTGTGATGGCCGCTTTGCGCGTCGTTCAGGCGCAGGCCGTTCAACAGAATCAGCGTCTGCCCGAAAGAAGAGCCGCGAATGGAGACGTCGGTTTGAATATTTCCGGGCGCGCGCTGCCGCAGGTCCACCGACGGCTCCAGATTCAGAAAGTCGATCACGGAATTCGACACGAGCGACTGTTCGCCCCGCACCGGGAGCGAGCGCACGCTACGGTCGGCCTCTTCCAGGGGAACAGGAGCGTAGGCGCCCGTCACGACGACGGTGTCCTTGCGCACGGGTTCCTCGCCCATCAGGGGGAGCGTCAGAAGGGAAACAGCCAGGAGGAGACTAGCGTATGGTCGGAGTGAAACGGCCATCAGGGTGTAAATCATATTGTCGCCCACGCCAGCGGATCGTGCGGCCAAAGAACCCGGCCACCCAGAACAGGAAGCTCAGCAGGTCCTGCGCCGGGATCAGCCACCAGCGTTTCGCCGTGAGAGGGTCGTGCAGGACGGGGCCGGCCGTGGCCCAGGCCGCCGCCGCCCGCAGCGCCGCCGCCACTGCGCACACCGGCCACCACTGCGGCGCCAGCGCCAGCAGCAGCAGGATGAGCGGCGTGGGGTTGGTGAACAACTGGCCCACATAGCCCGCCGGCCGCGAGCATCGCGTGGACCTGCACCACCGCAAACGGTGCGCGAAGTTCTCCCGCATCGACGGGCCGCCAATGTGATGATCCACGACGTACCGCGACAGTCCCACACCCAAACCCGCCCCGGCGGCCAGATGCCCGAGCATGAAATCCTCGGCCAGATACTCACGCACGCGCGCCCAACCGCCTATCGCCGCGATGGCCTGCCGGCGCGCCACCACGGCGGGCCCCACGGCGAAGCGCATGCCTTCCAACAGGCGCGCCACCAGCACGCCGGACAGAAACTCCGTGTTGGCCCCGATGGCCTCCAGCGTGGACCACAAGCCTCCACCCGGCACGGCGCGGTACGGGCACGTCGTCAGGGCCAGTCCTGGATTTTCAAACTCACCCGCCATCCGCCGCAGGAAGTCCGGCCCCACGGCGATATCGGAATCGCACATGGCCAGCAGGTCGAAGCGGGCTTCGGCCGTCATCTTCTCCAGGCTCCAGACCTTGGCGTTCGGCCACTCCGGTTCGCCCGTCAGAATGAGCTTCGAGGGGACATGAGGGTGGGCCGCGGACAGACGGCGCACCACGGCCGCGGCCGGATCGTCCGCGGACCGGACGGCGAAGATCAGTTCGTAGTTGGGGTATTCCTGCGTGAAGAAGGTTGCCAGCAGCGGTTCGAGTCCCGGCTCGGCGCCGTACAGCGGTTTCAATACGGAGATGGGCGTTACTCTGAGAGCGCGCGCCACCGGTTGGCGCAGATAGGAACCGGCGGCCAGCAGGGTCAGCACGCAATACACCGACGCGCCGGCCACCAGCGCCAGCGCCACCAGTGTTGCCGCCGTCCAGAACACTTTATTCGAACGGCGTGCGTTCAGTGATCAGCTTCATCGCCCCGGCGATGAACTGCGAAACCGGTTGCGCGCCCTGGTCGCCGTGCCGGCGGTTGCGTACGGACACCGAGCCCGACTCAACCTCCTTGTCGCCGACCACGAGCATGAAGGGAACCTTCGCCAGTTGGGCTTCGCGAATCTTCATGTTCACCTTCTCGCTCCGCTCGTCGATGGTGGCGCGCAGCCCGGCCGCTTTCAACTCCTGAAGAACCTGGCGCGCGAAGGGCGCGTGACGGTCCGAAATCGGCAGCAGCGTCGCTTGCACCGGCGCCAGCCACACCGGGAAGGCGCCGGCGTAGTGTTCCGTCAGAATGCCGAAGAACCGCTCCACGGAGCCGAACAGCGCCCGGTGCACCATCAGCGGCTGATGCTTCCTGTTGTCGTCGCCGGTGAACTCCAGGCCGAACCGGCGCGGCAGCGTGAAATCAAACTGCACCGTGGACAACTGCCATTTCCGGCCGATCGCGTCCACCAGCTTCACGTCGATCTTGGGACCGTAGAACGCCGCCTCGTCCGGCATGATGCGGGCATTCCAACCGAGACGCTCTGTTGCCTGCCGCAGCGACTTCTCGGCCAGCGCCCACAACTCCGGCGCGCCGTCGTACTTGCCAGACACGCCGCCATCCCAGGTGCTCAGCTCGGCCTCGTACTTGTCGAAGCCAAAGGTGTGCAGCACGTCGCGCGCGAACTCGAGGCAGGAGACCACCTCGTTCTCGATCTGCTCGGGCGTACAGAAGATATGAGCATCGTCCTGCGTGAAGCCGCGCACGCGCAGCAGTCCGTGCATCGTGCCCGACCGTTCATAGCGGTACACCGTGCCCAGCTCGCCCAGACGCACCGGAAGATCGCGGTAGCTGCGCGGCTTGGAGCGGTAGATCAGGATGTGCCCGGGACAGTTCATCGGCTTGAGCTGGTACTCGGCATCGTCCAGCTCCATCGGTTTGAACATGTTCTCGCCGTAAAAGTTGGCGTGGCCCGAGGTTTTCCACAGATCCAGCCGCGCCACGTGGGGCGTGAACACCAGATCGTAGCCCCGCTCCACATAGGCGTCGCGCATCCAGTCTTCCAGGACGCGGCGCACGGTCGCGCCTTTGGGCAGGAAGAAGATCAGGCCCGGACCGGCCAGCTCGTCGATCATGTACAGCTCGAGTTCCTGGCCCAGCTTCCGGTGATCGCGCTTTTTGGCTTCCTCGAGCATCTTCAGATAGCCGTCGAGGTCCTTCTGCGAGAACCAGGCCGTGCCGTAGATGCGCTGCAACTGCTTCCGCTTCTCGTCGCCCTTCCAATAGGCGCCGGCGACCGAGAGCAGCTTGAACGCCTTGATCCGCTTGGTGGACGGCACGTGCGGGCCGCGGCAGAAGTCGATGAACTGGGGTCCCAGCGTGTACTCGCTGAACTCGTCGCCCGCGCGCTCCTGAATCAGCTCGCACTTCATCCAGGCGTCCTTGTACTTGGAGAGCCCCTCGTCCTTCTTCGTCCAAACGCGTTCATACGGCAGGTCGCGCGCCTGGATCTCCCACATCTTTTTTTCGATCCGTTCCAGGTCCTCGGGCGTGAAGGGTTCGGGGCGGTCGAAGTCGTAGTAGAACCCGTTTTCGATGGGAGGTCCGATGCCCAGCTTGGTCTCCGGGAACAGTTCCAGCACGGCGGCGGCCAGCAGGTGGGCCGTCGAATGCCGGTAGACTTCCAGGGACTGGGGATCCTTCGAGGTCAGAATCCTCAACTCCGTGTTTTCCGTGAGCGGGCGCGTCAGGTCGCGCAGTTCTCCGTTCACCTGCGCCACCACGGCGTCGTCGGCCAAACGGGGGCTGATGGAGCGGGCGATTGCGAGCGGCGAAATCCCGGCGGGATGGGACTGCTGACTGCCATCCGGCAGCGTTACGGTAATGCTGGACATGGATGTAGGGGTACAATCTCAGCGTAGCATGGGGCGGCGGAATGTCTCGCCTACTTGTGGCGTCAGGAACACAGATGGGCGTTGTGGCTCGGCCATGGGCACGCCCGAGGGAAAGTTGGGATGAATCAGGTCCTTGTATTCCGCGCAAAAAGCGCTGAATTGAGACGGTTTGCAGATCTCGCGCAGGAGGTTATACATCTCCGAGATGCGCGTGTTGTCTGACCGGTGCACGTCGAAGTGATCGATGAGGGTCTGCGACAGCAGTCCGGATGTCCCCGCCGCCATCGTGAGTTTGGCCAAAGCCCCGGCCCCGGCGTAGGGGTCGTAGCCCGCTACCAGGTTGAACAACATGCCATACGCATCGGCATCCAATTCGGGATTTGAATTAAAGAAGGGACGAT
This sequence comes from Bryobacterales bacterium, assembly GCA_020847045.1. Taxonomy (GTDB): domain Bacteria; phylum Acidobacteriota; class Terriglobia; order Bryobacterales; family Bryobacteraceae; genus JAFLBB01. The sequence goes on from JADLCT010000014.1 coordinate 212,332, forward strand.
TTCCTAGCCGTGCGCGAATAATGTGTCCAATCTCGTGTCCAACCACGAAGCCGAGTTCGCTGGGTGAATCGCTGATGAGTTGTGACAATGCCAGGTTGATCTGAATATAGCTGCCGCCAAAGGCGAACGCATTGATCTCCCGTGCCGGATCGATACGAAGTTCCACCAGAGGACTGAATAGGTTCAGCCCCAGGGAACCCCCGACCGTCTGCTGCGCCGCGTTCAGCACCTTCCAATACGTAAGCCGGATTCGATCATGGTGCGAGATGGGCCAGGCGGAAGTTCCAATGGGCAGGCTGCTGAGGACGCCATCGGACGCGTTGAGTGTCCAGGCCACGAAATAGTCGCGTCCGCCCGGTTCCGCGCTGGTTTCCATGGATACGGTTCCCTTGAAACCCGGGGGGAGAGCGGGTATCAACGTCCGGAGGGTCGCTGATCTGTGTCCCGCCGGTGGAAGTTGCACGGAGCCCTGCCCCACCTTCGTGCCCGAGGAATCGATCGCCGAAAGCGTGACGGCGACCGGCGCATCCGTGTAAGGGTTGCCGAGGGCCACGCCCAGGTCCTCGTTCGCGATTGACAGGTAGGAGTGGCCGGGAAGCACGGGCGGAGCGGTGATATCCACTTTCGGCGCGCCCTGCTCGATCGACCGGAAAATCGCCGTTGCCTGCACGGGTAAACTGGCGCTGCCATAGGCCCAGCCAACCACCGTGTTTGCCGCCAAACCCGTTGTGGCGAACGACCTCGACCCGCGCGGCGGAAGGGTGAACGACAGCCGGCTTGCCGGTCCGGACCCGAAGTTCAGCATGAGCCGCGATCCGTTGCCGGCCATGAAGTCCACGACCACGGCGGCGGGCAGCTGGACGTGCGGATTCGTGAACTCAAACCGGGTCTGCCATCTCTGAGCAAAGTTGCCGCCATCGGCGATCTGGGGAAAATACAGGCTTACATGTGCGGATGCCGGTTCGAGTTGAGCGATGAGCGGAAACTGGCAAGGGATCAATAGGACGGTGGCCAAGGCGCGGATCGTGGCGGACATAGTACCCTTCGAAATCGACGGAGGTGCGGCGGTACTTTACAGCGTACTTGCAATTAGGACGCGGAGTTACTTGCGCGCACTTAGTAAGTGTGTGAGGTGGCTCACGGTTGGCGCCCGGAACGATTCCGCGAACGGGGAAGGTGCGCCGGACGAGGGCCCGCCATTCCCGTCCCGCACCCGATGCTACTCTGAAGGTTTCCATGGCTACTTCCGGAACACCCCCGTCCGCCGAATCCGCCCTGCCGTTGGCGGAGATGGACGACGCGGCGCTGGTGGCGCAGACGCAGGCCGGGAATGTGGATGCCTTCGCCGAGTTGATGCGCCGGCACGACCGCAAGATCCTCCGCCTGGCGCGCCACATTACGGGGAACCAGGAAGACGCCGAGGATGTTCTGCAAGAGAGTTTCCTCAACGCGTTCTCGCACATTGGCAACTTCGCGGGCAATTCGAAGTTCTACACCTGGCTCGTCCGGATTACGGTGAACCAGGCGTTGATGAAGCTGCGGAAGCGGAAATCAGACAAGCAGGTTTCCCTTGATGAACCCGTCCAGGGTGACACCGACGATCTGGTGCGGGAGATCGCCGTCTGGGATGAGACCCCGGAACGAACATATTCGCAAGAAGAGATGCGACGTATTCTCGACGACGCCATCGAATCATTAGAACCCATCTACCGCACGGTGTTTGTTTTGCGGGACGTGGAAGAGCTATCCACCGAAGAGACGGCGCAAACACTCGATATTTCGGTGCCGGCTGTGAAGAGCCGGTTACTCCGCGCCAGGTTGCAGCTACGCGAGAAGCTCACCAAATTCTTCCGTCGAGGGAAGGGAGACGACGCCTTTGCTTTCCTGTAAGGACTTTCTCGGGTGGTTGAACGACTACCTGGATGAAACCGCCGACGACCAGGTGAAGGCCCAGGTGAAGGAGCACATCACCAACTGCCCGAACTGTTGGGTGGTGTACGACACAACCAAGAAAACGCTCCAGGTCTACAAAGGCATGGAACCGCGGGAAGTGCCCGAAACCCTTCGCAACCGGCTGATGGAAGCGCTGCTGAAGAAGTGCGGCAAGACGGGCTGAGCGCCATCTACGCCGTGGCCACTTTCCGGTGCTAATCTGGTTTCGGTTTCACCTTGTTGCAGAGCCGTTGGCGCTCATGCATCCGGCTTTGCCCAATCAGTAGACCGAGATGAAGCGTCGCGATCCGAAAGCAAAGGTTCTCTTCCCGGAGTTGTCGGTTACCCCGGAGAATCCTTGGGATACGAGCGCTCCCGCTGTGCCCTCCGTTTCCACTCCCTCAGGCCACCTGACGACTCTTGAATTGTGCGCCGGAGCCGGCGGCCAAGCCATCGGGCTTGAACAGGCCGGCTTCTCCCACTGTGGGCTCGTCGAGCTCAACAAGCATGCCTGCGCCACCCTGCGCGGCAATCGCCCGGAATGGAGTGTCCTGGAACGGGACTTGAATCACTTCGACGGCACTCCGTACAAGGGGGCCGACCTCATTTCGGGCGGTCTTCCCTGTCCGCCGTTTTCCGTGGCGGGGAAACAACTTGGCAGCAAGGACGAACGAAACCTGTTCCCGGCCCTCATCCGTCTCGTCGACCAGGTCCGGCCTCGCGCCGTCATGATCGAGAACGTGCGGGGTTTCCTCGATGCCGTCTTCGAAGACTACCGCACATACGTCAGAACGGAACTCGCGAAACTCGGCTATCAGCCAGGCTGGAAGTTGATGAACGCTTCGGATTTTGGCGTTCCCCAGTTGCGTCCCCGCGTCTCGTTCGTCGCCGTCCGCAAGGATCTGTCCGAGCACTTTTCCTGGCCCTCGCCCGCGGAAGGAAGGCCGGCAACCGTCGGGGAGACTTTGTACGATCTGGTGGCGGCCAACGGCTGGCCAGGAGCGAAACGTTGGGCGGAAGCGGCCGGCGAGATCGCGCCTACCATCGTGGGCGGCTCGCACAAGCACGGAGGGCCGGACCTGGGACCTACCCGCGCACGTCGAGCCTGGGCCGCGTTGCGAGTGGACGGACTGGGAATTGCGAACGAAGCTCCCGGACCGGATTTCCCCATTGATGGCATGCCACGGCTCACCGTGCGTATGGTCGCCCGCCTGCAAGGCTTCCCCGATGAGTGGCAGTTTTCCGGTGGCAAGACCCAGTCCTACCGCCAGGTCGGCAACGCGTTTCCCGCGCCCTTCGCCCGCGCCGTGGCTTCTCAACTGGCTGCCTGCCTCACGCGTCCGCGCCTGGTCCGTGTCGCGGGATAAGATATCCCGATGTCATCGAAGCGGAGCGGTGGGGCACGTGCCAAGTTGAGGCGGCACTTCCTTGCGAACATCGGGAAAACCATGGACTCTCAGGAACTCCGGGACGTGGCGGGCGGCATCAGCGAGTGGGCGAGGCGGGTGCGCGAGCTGCGTTCTCAGGAGGGGTATCAAATCCTCACCAACAACGACCGCAGCGATCTCAAACCCGGTGAGTACCTCCTGCTCGACCCCAAGCCCCTGCCCGCCTTCGAGCGCGAAATCTCCAAGGAAACTCGCGCCCTAGTCCTTGACCGCAACGGCTACACCTGCCAAATGTGTGGAGCCGCCGCCGGTGAGCCGCATCCGTTTGATCCTTCCCGCAAGACGAGACTGCACATCGGGCATATTCAGGACAAGAGTATGGGGGGAAGCGACGATCCTTCCAACCTGAAGGCCGTCTGTTCGGTCTGCAACGAAGGCGCTCGCAACCTCACCCTCGACCGGCCCTCTTATCAGAAGCTCGTGATTCAGGTCCGCCGCGCCACCGGGGCCGATCAGTGGGAAGTCCTGAAATGGCTGATGGCGAAATATCCTCGCCAGGCCGCCGGCATGCTCGGCAAACAGGAGTAACCGCTGGATAAGCTATCGGCAGAACGCCGTTCGGCGAACATGCGCCGCATTCGAAGCCGGGACACCTCTCCCGAGGTGGCCGTTCGCCGCATGGTCCACGCGATGGGCTTCCGGTTCCGGCTACACGCCGCATCTCTCCCGGGAAAGCCCGACATCGTCCTGCCACGGCTGAAACGCATCATCGACGTCCGCGGCTGCTTTTGGCACCAACATCCCGGCTGCATCGACGCGCACATACCGAAATCCAGGGAGGACTACTGGCGGCCCAAGCTGGAAAGGAATTGCCGCCGCGATGCCGTCAATGCCCGCAAGCTGCGCCGCCTGGGATGGCGCATCTGCGTCGTTTGGGAATGCCAGGCGGAGGCGCCGGAAAAGCTGAAGACGCGGTTATACCGGTTCCTGAACGGTTGAGGGCCGCTTACCCCGCCGTCACCTTCTTTAGCGCCCCTTCGTCGAACTCCACGCCAAACCCCGCGCCCTCCGGTGGCCGCGCGAAGCCCTTCGTATACTCCACCGGCGTCCGCAGCAGAGCGTTTCCCAGCGGTCCGGCCATCAGATTCCCGCCCTCCATGATCACGCAGTTCGGCGTCGCCACAGCCATGTGCACCGACGCGCTCCAATACAGCGCCGTGCCCGTGCTCACATGCGGCGACCAAAGGACGCCGTGCGCATCGGCCAGCACGGCGATCCGCCGGCACTCACTGACGCCGCCCGCACGGCAGATGTCGGGATTGATGATCTCGGCGCCCTTCACCGCGAACAAATCGCGGAATTGAAACCGGTTTGAATAGGTTTCGCCCACGCAGATCGCCACATCCAGCGCATCGGCCAGCTTCGGATACGAGGCCACCTCTTCCGGCATCAGGGCATCCTCCCACCATCCGATGGCCTTCATACGGTCCAACTCCCGCCCCACCACCATCGCTTCGTGCAGCTTGTAGCCGCCCAACGAGTCCACCAGCAACTGCCCCTTGCCGCGAATCGCCTCGGCCGCCACCGCCGCCCTGTCCACGTCGCGCGTCCCGGAGCCCTTGCTCAGCCCCATCTTCATCGTCGTGAAGCCTTCGGCCAAGGCGCGCTCCGCGTTTTCGCGCAGCTTTTCCACCGTCGCGCCGCCCAGGCCGATATAAGTTGGAATCGTGTCCCGGTACTTGCCTCCCAGCAACTGGTACACCGGCTGCCCCGTATACTTTCCCAGCAGGTCCCACAGCGCCAGGTCCACGCCGGCGATCGCCTCCGTGAAAAATCCGCTCGAATACCCGCGCAGACGCTCGCTCGAATACATGCGGTCCCAGAGCGGCTCGACGTTGCGCGCGTCCAGCCCAACCAGCAGCGGCGCAAGCGCGTCGCTGATCACGCGCTGATGGACGCGCGGCGCGGCCGGCGCATGGCACTCGCCCCAGCCGGTCAGTCCTTGCGACGCCGTCACCTTCACCAGAACCGCCTGCGTCCGTCCTTTGAAGCGCGACGGCGAGGCATGGTCCAGACGGTTCCACAAACCCACGCCCCCGGTCATGGCTCCGGGTGGCGGCATCTCGATCAACGTTTCGGCCGCCGCGCCATCGTTCGGCGTGCGGATCACGATGCCTTCCACGCCGGTGATTTTCAACGCCCCGCCGCCGGGCTTCTGCGCCAGCGCCAACCCGGGAAACAAGCTCAACAACTCACGTCTTCTCATGCCCGGCATCATATGCCAAGGCTCGCGCCCTCGTGGACCAAGTACAGTATTTCTTATGCGCCCCACCGTTCTTTTCCTGCTTCCCGCGCTGTTGTGCGGGCAGGGCACCGCCTACGTCAAGGCCAACTACACGAAGTATGAGTACCAGATTCCCGCGCGCGACGGCGTCAAACTCTTCACCGCCGTCTTCGTTCCCAAGGACACCTCGAAGAGCTACCCGATTCTGCTCTCCCGCACGCCCTATTCCCTTTCCCCCTACGGCGCCGACAACTACCGCCCCAGCCTCGGTCCGTCGGAGGCGTTTGCCAAGTCCGGCTACATCTTTGTCTATCAGGACGTGCGCGGCCGCTGGATGAGCGAGGGTGAGTTCGTTCACCTCCGGCCGCACAACCCGAACAGGCAATCTTCGAAGGACACCGACGAGTCCACCGACACCTACGACACCATCGACTGGCTGCTCAAGAACGTGAAGGGGCACAACGGACGCGTGGGCATGTGGGGCATCAGCTATCCGGGCTTTTATACGGTTCACGGCGTCCTCAGCCGCCACCCGGCGCTGAAGGCAGCCTCGCCCCAGGCACCGGTCACCGACATGTGGCAAGGCGACGATTTTCATCACAACGGCGCTCTGTTTCTGCCCCACGCCTTCAACTTCCTGATCAATATCGACAAGCCGGGCGGCCACGAGCCCACCCGTTTCGCTCTGCCCCCCTTTCAACACCGGACCACCAGCGGCTATGACTTTTTCCTCCGCCTTGGCCCGCTTGCCAACGCCAACGAGAAGTATTTCAAGAACGCGTCGGCCCTCTGGAATGACATGATGAAGCACCCGGCCTACGACGACTGGTGGCGGGCGCGCAACACGCGCGCGCATCTGCGCTCCATCGAGACGGCCATGCTCACCGTGGGCGGCTGGTACGATGCCGAGGATCTGTTTGGCCCTCTGCGCGTGCACGAAACCGCCGCCAAGACCTCGCCGCGCGCGCCGAACCTGATTGTCATGGGGCCCTGGTACCACGGCCAGTGGTCCGGCGGCGACGGCAGTTCGCTTGGTTATGCCCAGTTCAATTCCAAAACCAGCGAGTATTTCCGGGATAAGCTCCAGTTTCCGTTCTTCGAGCATCACCTCAAAGGCGCCGCCGACCCGAAGCTTCCCGCCGCCACCATGTTTGAAACCGGCACCAACCAGTGGCGCGAGTATCCGCAATGGCCGCCCGCCAACACGGCGCCCGCCACTTTCTACCTGCGCGAAGCCGGCAAACTCACCGCCGCGCCCGCCTCCGCCCAATCACCTGCCTTCGACGAGTACATCAGCGACCCCGCCAGGCCCGTCCCGGTCTCCGACTATGAGTCCATCGGCATGACCCGCGAGTACATGGTGGGCGACCAGCGCCACGCCGCCCGCCGGACCGACGTGCTCGTCTACCAAACGGAGCCCCTCACGCAGGATTTCACCGCCTCCGGACCCATCAAGGTGTCGCTGCACGTCACCACCACAGGCACCGACGCCGACTTCATCGTGAAGGTGATCGACGTGCTGCCGGACGATTACCCCGAACCGGACGCCGCCAGTGACGACAAGCGGCCCGACCCCAAACGCATGGCCGGATTTCAGATGCTGGTGCGCGGCGAGCCCTTCCGGGGCCGTTTCCGCAACGGGTTGGACAAGCCCGAGGCGTTCACGCCGGGACAGGTTTCCAAGATCGAGTTCGAGCTTCCCGATGTCAATCACGCCTTCCGGCGTGACCACAGGATCATGATCCAGGTGCAGTCGACGTGGTTCCCCTTGATCGACCGCAACCCGCAAAAGTTCATCGACATCGCCAACGCCCGCGAGGCCGACTTTCAAAAGGCCACGCACCGCGTGTATCACACGCCGGCGCAGGCCAGCGCGATCACATTCCAGCAGTTGAAACCCTAGAGCGGCGCGCTAGCCGGCCACCGCCGCCACGCAGTCAATCTCCAGACGCGCATCGCGGGGCAGGCGCGCCGCCTGCACCGTGGCCCTGGCCGGCGGATTGGCGGCGAAGTAACGCCCGTACACCTCGTTCATCGCCGCGAATTCGCCCAGGTCGGCCAGAAACACCGTGGTCTTCAGCACGCTGTCGAGTGATGCTCCGGAGGCTTCCAGAATGGCGCGCAGGTTGTCCATCACCTGCGCCGTCTGGGCCGCCACATCGCCGGCCACCACTTGTCCGGTCGCCGGGTTCAGCGGAATCTGCCCGGAGACATACACCAGCCCGTTGTGCACCACGGCCTGTGAGTAAGGTCCAATGGCCGCGGGCGCGGCACTCGTCGCTACGATACGTTTGGCGCTCATTGTTTCCTTAGCGTAGCGCGAAGCACACTGGCCGCTATAATGGCCTGACCATGCCGCACCATCCACCCGCCCGTAAATCCAATTACCGCTGGTGGATCGTCTCTCTGCTCTTCCTTTCCACCGTCATCAACTACATTGACCGCCAGACGCTCTCCGTCCTGGCGCCCATCATCAAACGGGAGCAGGGCTGGAACAATCAGGACTTCGGTCTCATCGTCATCGCCTTCCGCATCGCTTACACCATTGGCCAGTCGCTTTCGGGCCGCATGGTGGACCGGCTGGGCACGCGCCGGGGACTCTCGCTCGCCGTCGCCTGGTACTCCGTGGTTGCCATGGCCACGCCGCTCGCCACCGGCTTGCGGGGATTCTGCGCCTTCCGCTTCCTGCTGGGGCTGGGCGAATCGGCAAACTGGCCCGCCGCCGCCAAGGCCGTTTCGGAATGGTTTCCGAAACGCGAGCGCGCCCTCGCCGTGGGCATCTTCGATTCCGGCTCCTCGATTGGCGCGGCGGTCGCCCCGGCCCTGGTGCTGGCCATCACCGCCTGGTTTGGCAACTGGCGCGCCGCTTTCGTCGTCACAGGCGCGCTGGGCTTTCTCTGGCTGATCGCCTGGCGGCGCATCTCGGCGGCCCCCATACTCGTGGACCCCGGCCAGTCCTCCGTCCCGGCGGCCCATACACCCTGGCGCAAACTGCTGGCGTACCGCCAGACCTGGGGAGCGATCTCCGCCCGCGCCCTGTGCGATCCCGTCTGGTTCTTCATCACCGACTGGTTCGCCATCTACCTTACGTCGAAAGGTTTCAAACTCGAAGAGAGCCTGCTTGCCTTCTGGATTCCCTTTCTGTGCGCCGACCTGGGCAACTATGCCGGCGGCGGCCTCTCCAGTTTTCTCGTCCATCGCGGCTGGAGCGTGGGCACCGCGCGCAAGGTGGTTTTTGTGCCGGGCGGCATCGGCATGGCGCTGCTCATTCCCGCCGCCTACGCCTCTGACCTGGCCACCATCACCGCCTGCTTTGGAGCCGCCACGTTCTCCTACGCCGCCGGCTCCACCATCGCCAACACGCTGCCGGCGGACCTGTTTGAATCCTCCTCGGTGGCTACCGTCAGCGGCATGGGCGGAACCGCCTCGGGCCTGGGAACCATTCTGTCCACCTTCCTGATCGGCTACGTCGCCGACCACTACGGGTTCCAGTCGATCGTCATCGCCGCGAGCATGATTCCGCTGCTGGCCGTGGCCCTGGTCCTGCTGCTGGTCCGCAACACGGAGGCCTCGGGGAAGGGAACCGTGGTGGCGGTGTAGGCGGGCGGGCTGACCCTGGAGCTTCCCAGCCCGCCTCAGCCTCCCGCTTCCAAACGTTTCAAATACCCCCGGGCCGGCCCTTTCACGGGCGAACCATCCTTCAGCAGCCACAGCCTTGTCGCCAGCGCGTCCACCCGGAACTCCCGCGCCTGTCCCCACAAGCCCGGCGGCCGGTTCTCGAAAATATCCAGCAGCAGCGCGTGGAGCAATTCGTGCGTGCAGGTGTTGACCGCCACGAACGGAATCCAACTGGTCACCACCAGATTCAGCTTCCCCCGCGACAGTCCATGAATGACAGGAGTCCGGCTGGGCGGCCTCTCCACCTCGCCCACGGCGTACGTCATGGCCAGGCGAACGCCGCACCGCGCCACGTCGTTCGCCGCTTGTGGCCAGATGTGCTCCCAATAGGCGCGCTCGTGCGGACCCTCGTGCTTCGCCTTGCGATCCAACACCTGGTGCACCGGCAACACCGGCGGCGCCGCACCGGCCCGGGCCGGACTCGCGCTGGCCGCCGCCGCCAGCCACTGCCGCCGCGTCATGCGCCCCCTATCCTAGCCTTGGCTTACCGCCCGGGAAACCGCAGCGTGCCCGTCAACTCCCGCGCCGTGGTCCGTTCTTCGGACAGGAACCGGCCCAGTTCGCGGGCAATCCGCTCGCAAGAGGCCGGATCCCAGAAGTTCGCCGTTCCCACCTCCACGGCAGTTGCTCCGGCAATTAGGAACTCGGCCGCATCCTCGCCCGAGGCCACGCCGCCCAGCCCTACCACGGGAATCTTGACGGCTTTCCATGCCTCGTGCACCATACGCAGGGCCACGGGCTTGATCGCGGGGCCGGACAACCCGCCAAACCCGGCGCCGATCCGCGGCTGCCGCGTCCGCGCGTCCACGGCCAGCGCCACAAACGTGTTCACCAGTGAGAGGGCGTCGGCTCCCGCCTCCTGGGCGGCCACCGCCAGCGGTTCAATTCGCGCCACGTTCGGCGACAGCTTTACCAGCAGCGGACGTTTCGCCACGGCCCGCACCGCCCCGACGACCTCGGCCAGCAGCGAAGGCTCGGAGCCGAACTGCACGCCGCCGTGCTTTGTGTTCGGGCAGGAGACGTTCAGCTCATACCCCGCCAGTCCCGGCGCGTCTTCCAAAGCCCGCGCCACTTCCACATAGTCTTCGATGGCGTATCCGAAAACGTTGGCAAACACCGGGCAGGGCGCGCCGGCCAGCGCGGGCAGTTTGTCCCGGATGAAGGCCTTAACCCCGATGTTCTGGAGGCCGATGGAGTTCATCATCCCCGCTTCGGTCTCCCACAAACGCGGTGGGGGATTCCCCGCGATGGGCTCGCGCGACAACCCCTTTACGACAATGCCACCCAGCCAGCGCCAATCGAGAAGTCCTTGAAATTCCACCCCGTACGCGAAGGTACCGGAGGCTGCGAGTACTGGCGTGGCCAGCGTAATGCCACACAGGGTCACCGTAAGACGGGAATCGGGTGTCATCTAAGGCGAGGGTGGTTCGAACCGAGTCTAGCAGAGGCCGCAAATATGGCGGGCACACGCGTTCCAAGCCTGCGCCCTCCTTCATCAGGCTACTGGCATATCAGGCGAAATCTAAGGTTTATCTCTCATAGGAGTTCTGAGAGAAATATGGGATGAAAAGGTATGGGCGATCGTCCGGCGGGAAATTCGCCTGTAATGGAGCCTACACCCAAAGGCTCATTGGCGCGCCGTTACTCGGTGTTCACCACCCTGCTGGTGGCGTGGGTGTCGTGTGTCTACTTCGGTCTCGACCTGATGCGGAATCAGTTCGACGTGAGCAAGGTGATCTTTCTCGCCGTCGTGCTGGGCGTGGTGGGCGGCGTGGTGGCGCTGTATTCGCACCATCTTCTCGCCAAGCCGCTGCGCCAATTGCAACGCGGCATCTCGGCCGTGCGCGAAGGCCGTCTGGAACCCGTCCAGGTTTCGCGGACTGGTGACGAGGTGGAGTACCTCGGCCACAGTCTGAATGCCATGATCGAGGTGCTGAAGCAGTCCCGCGAAGAGGTGCGGGAGTATCAGGAAGGGCTGGAGCATAAGATCCGCCAGCGCACCGAGCAACTGGAAGAGACCATGCAAAAGGCGCTGGCGGCCAGCCGCGCCAAAAGCGAGTTTCTGGCCAACATCTCCCACGAGCTGCGCACGCCCATGAACGGTGTCATCGGCATGATCGAGATTCTGCTCGAGGAGAACCCCGGGGTGCAGCAGCGCGAGTATCTGGTGACGGCCCACGGCTGCGCCAACACGCTGCTATCTCTGCTGAACGACATCCTCGACCTGTCCAAGATCGAGGCCGGCCGCATGTTGCTGGAAAAGATTCCGGTCGATATCGCCGCCGTGGCGGGCGGCTGTGTCCGCAGCCTCTCCGGACAGGCCAAGGCCAAGGGGATCGACCTGAAGCTGGAACTCGCGCCGGACCTGCCGTCGCGCGTGGTGGGCGATCCTCTGCGCCTGCGCCAGGTGCTTTATAACCTGCTCAGCAACGCCGTGAAGTTCACCGAACGCGGATCGGTGCAGCTAAAAGTTTATCTGCGAAAGGCCTCGGTTCCCGGCCAGGCCACCATCGCCTACGAGGTGATCGACACCGGCGTGGGCATTCCCGCCGACAAGCTGGCCGCGATCTTCGAGGAGTTCACCCAGGTGGACGGCAGCATCAGCCGTAAGTACGGCGGCACGGGCTTGGGGCTGGCTATCACGCAACGCCTTGTCGCGCTGCACGGCGGACGCCTGACGGTGCAAAGTGAACTGGGCGCGGGCAGCTGCTTTCGTGTGGAACTGCCGGGCGTGGAATGCGCTCCGCAAAAGACGGCTGGCGGGCCCGCGCTCGAAACCGGCACCCAGGCGCCCAGCCTGGCCGGCGCTCCGAAGCTGCGCGTTCTACTGGCCGAAGACAATCTCGTCAACCAGAAGGTGGTGACCGCGGTACTGCGCAAACGCGGCTACCTGGTGGATGTCGCCGCCAACGGACGCGAGGCCCTGACACGGTTGGAAGGCCGCCCCTATGACCTGGTTCTGATGGACGTGCAGATGCCCGAGTTGGACGGGATCGAGGCCGCGCGCGCCATCCGCTCCAATGACCGCTGGCGGAATTTACCGATTGTCGCCATGACCGCGCACGCCATGACCGGCGACCGCGAACGGTGCCTCGAAGCGGGAATGAACGACTATCTCTCCAAGCCCGTGGCGCCGGCTCATCTGATCGAAACGGTGGAAGCCTATGGCCGGCGGCCGGCGGCCGCCGCGCCTCATGCCGAGGCCTTGCCGCGCGGGCCGCAGGAGCAGAGCGATACCGACCTGCTGGCCGGCATGGCCATGCTGTTCGTGCAACTCGCTCCGGAGCGCATGCAGAAGCTCCATTCGGCCGCCGTGCGCATGGATGTCGCGCAACTGCGCCTGCTGGCCCGGAAGCTGGAATTGTCGGCCACGCGCATCGCCGCCTGCGAGGTGGCCCGCTGCGCCGCCGCCGCCGCCGAAGCCGCCTCCTCGGAGAACTACACGGTGATTCAGGACTCGCTGCTCCACCTGGACCACGAGATCAAGCTGCTGGACGAACGTCTGGGCGGAGCCGTCCGCCCGGCGCTGCACGCCACCAATTAAGCCGGACCAACCAGCCGTCCGGCTTCGTCCTGAATCCGCGCCCACGTCTCGCGCATGTCCTCGGCCGTGGTTTGATAATTTCCAATCGCCAGCCGGATGACGAAGCGCCCCTCGATCACCGTGTGCGAAAGGAAGGCATGGCCGCTAGCGTTGATCGCCTCCATCAACTGCCGGGAAGCCTCGTCGCCCGCCCGCAAACGGAAGCACACCAGCGACAGCTCCACCGGGGCGCACAGGGCAAACCGGCTGTCCGCGCTCACCCACTCCGCCAGCCCGGCGGCCATGCGCAACTGCTCCCGCAGCAGGGCTTCCAGGCCCGCGCGTCCATAGGAGCGCAGCACGAACCAGAGCTTCAACGACCGGAAGCGCCTCCCCAGAGCGACGGAGTAATCCATCAGGTTGGGCGCCTCCTGGCCAGTGGCCGAACGCAGATACTCGGGCGACAACGACAGCGCGCCGCGCATCACCTCGGGCCGCCGCGTGTAGAGGACGCTCAGGTCGATCGGCGTCAGCAGTCCCTTGTGCGGGTTCAGCACAATCGAATCGGCCTCGCTCCAACCCTCGCGTAGCCAGGCCATCTCGGGCAGCACGGCGTAATTGCCGCCATAAGCCGCGTCCACGTGCAGCCACATGCCTTCCCGGCGCGCGATGGCCGCCAGCGGCGCCACGGGGTCGACGCTGGCCATCGACGTGGTGCCCACCGTGGCGCAGAGGCAGCAGGGCCGCAGTCCGGCCGCGCGGTCGGCGGCGATCAGCCCCTCCAGCGCCTCCACGCTCATGCGGAAGGCCGCATCCACAGGGGTTTTGCGCACCTGCTTCCGGCCGATGCCCACGGCGATGGCGGCCTTTTCCACCGACGAGTGCGCGTGCTCGCTGGTGTACACCGTCAGGCCCTCGGGCGTTCCCCGCTCGGCCGACAACGGCGCCACATACTCGCGGGCGGCCAGCAGGGCATGCATCGTGGACATGGACGCCGTGTCGTGGATGATGCCGAAAAACTCCTCTGGCAGTTCCAGCCAGCGGCGCAGCCAGCCGAGCGTCACCAGTTCCAACTCGGTCACGGCGGGCGAGCTCTTCCACACCATGCCATTCGTGTTCAGCGTGGCGATCAACATCTCCGCCAGAATGCCCGGCGGCGCGCCGCTGACGCTGAAGTAGGCGTGGAAGCGGGGATGGTTCCATTGTGTGCTGGCCGGCACGATCAGGTCGCGAAAGCCGGCCAGGAGATTTTCCGCCGGCTCGCCTTCGAGTGGCGCCTCGGACGGCAACGCCCGCACGAGATCGCCCGGCTCCATGGCGGGCAGCACGGGCAGTTCGCGGATGCGCGTCATGTAGGCGGCCATCCAGTCCACGGCTTCGTGCGCGGCGCGGCGGAACTCTTCCGGCGTCATAGCGTCAACCTTGGCGGCCGGCGAGCGCTTCCACCCAGGGGGTGAACCATTCGTGGTACTCGCGCAGCTTGGCCTGCATCTCCGGGCTGGGCGGCACGGCATGGGGGCCGACGGCGAGACAGCGCTCGGCGAGCGCCTCGCGAATGCCGACGGGAACCGGAAACTCATCCAGCCAGCCGATGAACCGGGCCAGGTGTCCGGACAACTCCTTCACGCGCGCGGCGTCGTTTGCGAGCACCGCGCGGCGCAGGGGCAGCATCAGCTCCGGCGCGGCGGCGGCGCAACCAGAGATGCCGCCATCGGCGCCCGCCTCGTGGCCGTGCACATAGAGGACATCGTTGCCGACGAAAACCTTGCATCCGCTGGCGCGCTTGGTTTCCATGAGGCGGTCGAAGTATTCGCGGTTGCCGCTGGAGTCCTTGATGCCCGCGTAGGCGCCCGTGGCGAGCAGTTCCTGCGCCAGCTCAATCGGAATCCAGTCGGTGAACGCGGGCAGGTTGTACAGCAGCAGCGGCGCGCGTCCGGCCAGGGCGTCAGCGAAGGCCAGGAAGAAGGATTTCAGCTCGCGGGCATTGTGGTGGAAGAAGGGCGGCGGCATCAACATGACGGCGGCGGCTCCCGCGTTCACCGCCGCCTTGCCCATGCGAACCGCATCCTGCAACACGGTGTGCGAGCAGTTCACGATGAGCGGCAGATCGGGTTCGGCGGCAGCGGCCTCGATCAACTCGATGCGCTGCGCCGTCGAGTAGTCCAGGTATTCCCCGGTGGCGCCCAGCAGCGCCGCGCCGGCGCAACCGGACTCGCGGGCGAAACGGGCGATCTTCAGAGTGGCGGCGATGTCGGGCCCGTCGCCGTTCTGACGGCGCGAGGTGACCAGGGCGGCATAAATGCCGGAAAGCGTATGCGATTGGGACACAGGGACTGTTTTTCTCTCTCCCCCGGCGATAGAATGAAGCCGCCGGAGATCTCACAACATATGAACGATTCCCACAATAACGCAAACGCCGGCCGCCGCACCTTCGACGGTCTGGCCCTGTCGCGACGGGCTCTGATGGGCGGCGCCGCCGCGTTCCATATCATTCGCCCCGAACTGGTGCGCGGGCAGGCTCCGGCGCGGCTGAAGGCCGGACTCGTGGGGGTGGGAGGCCGCGGCCGCCAGGCGATTCAGGATCTGCTGACCGGCGACGCCAACGTCGAAGTGGTCGCGCTGGCCGACGCCTTCGAGGACCAGTTGGAAAAGAACCTCCGCTGGTTGAGGGAGGACCGCGCCAACGCGGCCATCGCCTCGCGCGTGCGGGTGAACCCGGACATGCGCTTCGTCGGCTTTGAAGCGTACAAGAAGCTGCTGGCCACAGACGTCGACATTGTCATGCTCGCCACGCCGCCCGGATGGCGGCCATTGCACTTTGAAGCCGCTGTCGAGGCCAGGAAACACGTCTTCTGCGAGAAGCCCTTCGGCACCGATCCAGTGGGCGTGCAGCGTTTTATGCGCGCCGCGCGCAAAAGCGAGGAACTGAAGCTGACCGTCGTCAGCGGAGCGCAGAGGCGTTTCAACCGCTCCTATCAGGAAACGGTGAAGAAGATCCAGGACGGCGCCATCGGTGACGTGCTGGCCGCCTACGCCTACTGGGTGGGCACGCCGGTGATTCAACAGGCCGCTGGCCGCAAGCCTGGTTGGGGCGATACCGAGTGGCAGCACCGCAACTGGTATTCGAACCTCTGGCTGTGCGGCGACCAGGTGGTGGAGCAGCATCTGCACAACATCGACGTGATCTGCTGGGTGATGGATACGCACCCGGTCTCGGCGGCCGCTTACGGCGGCATCTCCTGGCGGCCGCAGGACGACGTGCACGGCAATATCTACGATCACCTGGCCACCGACTTCGTCTTTGCGAATGGCGCGCGCATGTCCAGCTATTGCCGGCAGTATCCGCGCGGGCTCTATCAGAACATCAGCGAGCTGGTTGTGGGCTCCAAGGGCCGGTCCAACTGCAAGGACATGGGCGGACAGCCGGGTCCGAAGGATTATGTGGCCGAGCACACGGCGCTGGTGAACTCCATTCGCGGCTCAGGACCGTACATCAACCACGCGATGAAAGTGGCCGAGTCGACGATGACCTGCATCATGGCCCGCGAAGCGGCTTATTCGGGCCAGCAGATCACCTGGGACATGATGATGAACTCGAAGCTCGATCTGTCGCCCAAGGAGGTTACCGGCTACGATTCGCCCATGACGCGGCAACCGCTCCCCAGGCCCGGCACATACAAATTCGTGTAACGCCTACCAGTGCACATAGCCGCCGTCGACCATGAGCTCGGCGGCGGTGATGAAGCTCGCCTCGTCGGAGGCGAGAAAGAGTATGGCGTTGGCCGCTTCCACGGGTTCACCCAGACGCCGCAGCATGTGCCGCGAGGCGTTGCCGTCGTACCAGTCGTCGAAGTTCAGGCCGAGGCGGTTCACTTCGCGGTGGCTGGCCGGGGTGACGATGCAGCCCGGACACACGGCGTTCACGCGGATCTTGTGCGGCGCCAGATCGAGGGCGAGTGAACGCGTCATCATGATGCCCGCCGCCTTGCTGGTGCTATAGCTGGTGAAATCCGGCTGTGCGATGATGCCGCTCATCGAGGCGACGATCACGATGGCGCCGCCGCGGGCTTTCATGTGCGGAACGGCGTACTTGGTCACCATGGCCGTGCCGAAGACGTTCACGCCATACACGCGCTGCCAGTCGGCCAGCGTGGCGGTTTCGAGCGGCTTCTGTGTAAAGTCGGCCGCGTTATTCACCAGGATGTCGATGCGTCCATAGGCGTCCATGGCGGCGCTGGCGATGGAGGCGGCCTGCTCCTCGACGCTGATGTCGGCCGGAGCGGCCACGGCCTGGCCGCCCGCCGTGCGGATGCGCTCCACCACGGCGTCGAGGTTCGCGGCGTTGATGTCGTTCAGGACGAGGCGCGCGCCCTCTTCGGCAAAGCGCACCGCCGTGGCTTCGCCGATGCCCGACCCGGCGCCCGTGATGATGGCAATCTTCTCGTTCAATCGCATGGGAGAACCGATAGCGTAACATGCGCCACCAGGCCGGGCGCGCGGGCAAACCCGATATACTTTGACTGCGTTATGAAGGCATCCCAGTATCGTGAAAAGTTCAAGATGGGTGTGGCCGCCTGCGTGCCCAAGGCGCCCGGCGCGGGTGAGGTGCAACTGGCCGTGAGCCACTGCGGCATCTGCGGCACGGATCTGCACATCTTCCAAGGCCACATGGATCATCGCGTAAAGACGCCCGCCGTGCTGGGCCACGAAATGTCGGGCGTGGTTGCCGCCGTGGGTCCGGACGTGGACGGCTGGGCCGCGGGCGACCGTGTGAGCGTAATGCCGCTCGACCCGTGTTCTTCGTATCTGGCGCGGGAGGGCGCTGGCGGCGAGCCATGCCCGGCCTGCCGCGCCGGCCATTCGCACATCTGCCAGAAGCTGCGCTTCATCGGCATCGACGCGCCAGGCGCCCTGCAAGGCCTGTGGACCGTTCCCGCGCATACGCTGCACCGCCTGCCGGACAACCTTTCGCTGGAACATGCCGCGCTGGTGGAGCCCGTCGCCGTGGCCTGTCACGATGTGCGCTTGGGAGAGGTGAAGCCGGGCGACTACGCCGTGGTGATCGGCGCCGGTCCCATCGGCACCCTCGTGGCGCTGGTGGCCCGGCACGCCGGCGCGCGCGTGCTGGTGACCGAGGTGAACCCTTTCCGGATTCAACTGTCGCGCGAACTCGGATTCAATGTCGTGGATGCGCGCGAGGTGGACGTGCCGGCCCTGGTGATGGAGGAGACGGGTACGGCCGGCGCCGACGTTGTGTTCGAGGTGTCGGGCTCGGCGGCGGGCGCCGAACTGATGACGAAACTGCCCCGCACGCGCGGACGCGTGGTGATTGTGGCCATCTTCGCCCAGCCTCCTCAGGTGAACCTGTTCCAGTTTTTCTGGCGCGAGATGAAGCTGTGCGGCGCGCGCGTGTACGAGCACCAGGACTTCGACGAAGCCATCGACCTGGCGGCTTCCGGCGTGATTCCCATTCCGCGGCTCATCTCGGGCGTCTACGGGTTGGATGGCGTGCAGCCGGCCCTGGAGCAGATGCTCGAGGGCGGTGAAGTGATGAAGATCCTGATCGACTGCAAGGGCTGAGCGATGAGCGTACTGGACTGGTTCAAGTTGGACGGCAAGACGGCGCTGGTGACCGGCTGCCGGCGGGGCATTGGCCGCGGTATGGCCGAGGCGCTGGCCGAGGCGGGCGCCGACGTGATCGGCGTCAGCGCGCAGATGGAAGGCGGAGAGAGCGAGGTGGGCAAGGCCGTGTGCGCGGCCGGCCGCCGGTTCTGGGGCTACGCCTGCGACTTCTCGGACCGCAAAAGTCTGTACGCCTTCATTGAAAAGGTGAAGGCGGAACATCCCGTGGTGGACATCCTGTTCAACAACGCGGGCACGATTCTGCGCACGCCCGCCGCCGAACACCCGGACGAGTTTTGGGACAGGATCATCGAAATCAACCTGAATTCCCAGTTCATACTGGCGCGTGAAATGAGCAAGGGCATGCTGGCGCGGCATTCCGGCAAGATCGTGTTCACGGCTTCGCTGCTCACCTTTCAGGGCGGCATCACGGTGCCTGGCTATGCGGCCTCCAAGGCGGGCATCGGTTCGCTGATCAAGGCGCTGGCCAACGAGTGGGCCTCTCAGGGGGTGAACGTGAACGGCATCGCGCCTGGCTACATCGCTACCGACGTCACCGACGCGCTCCAAAAGGACCCTGTCCGCAACCCGGCCATCCTTTCTCGCATTCCCGCCGGACGCTGGGGAACGCCGGAGGATTTCAAGGGCGCCGCCGTGTTCCTGGCCTCGAAGGCGTCCGACTATGTCAACGGCGAGATTCTCGTGGTGGATGGCGGCTGGATGGGACGATGAGAGTGGAGCGGCTCACCGATGGCGTGGCCGAAGCCGATGTGACGCTCGATTTCGGACCGCGCATCATCCGCTACGGCTTTGCCGGCGGCCAGAACCTGCTGCTGGCCATCCCAGGCGAGCTTTCACCGGGGGGCGGCGAGCCGGAATTCAAGTGCAGAGGCGGCCACCGTTTGTGGGTAGCGCCGGAACTTGTGCCGGGAACATACTTTCCCGATAATGTTCCGGTCTTTGTGGAACGCGGCGAGCGCTGGCTCGAAGTCACGGCCCCGGTGGAATCGGGCGGGCTGCGGAAACAGATTCATCTTGCAATGCCTGGCGGCGGGCGGCTCCGCCTGACGCACCGGCTGGGGAACCAGGGACAGTGGCCTGTGGAAGTCTCCATCTGGGCGCTGACGATGATGGCGCCCGGCGGTCTGGGCCTTACCGGGTTCCCGCCGCGCGGCGACCACCCGGAGCATCTGGCCCCCACGAACCCGCTCATCATGTGGGCGTTTTCCGACTTCACCGATGAGAGGCTGCGGCTGACGCGCCGGTTTCTCACGCTGCGGCAGGACGCTTCGATCAGCCGTCCGAATAAGTTCGGCCTCTGGAACCTGGATACATGGGGGGCCTATCTGCTGCACGGGGAGCTGTTCGTAAAACGCGCGCAGGCCATTGCCGGCGTCCGGTATCCGGACTTCGGCGCTTCGTTTGAGATGTGGGTGAACGGCGGCACTTTGGAACTGGAAACGCTGAGCCCGCTGCGGACGCTGATGCCGGGCGAAGCCATGGAACACGTCGAGGAGTGGTCGCTGCACAGAACCGGTCCGATGGAGTCCGTAAACGACGATGAGATCCACCGTTTATTGCGAGGCGCCGGCTTCACGCCTTGACGGACAAGGTGAAGACCTGGGACCTTCCTCTGCTCGTGAAGTACCGTTTCACAGGGGGCCGCGTACGCCCGTTCGTTGGCGCGGGCGGGGCGTGGTCGCGCCGCGCGAGCGAGCATCAGTCGGTGTACATATGCATGGGGCCACAGGGCTCGTGCCAGCCGCCTCAATACCCCGGTGAGATCCGGGGCGGCTTCCGCCTATGAGCAGAGCCCCTGCCCGGCCAGATCCAACGCCGGCGCACAAGGATGGGATGCTACCACACGCGGCGAGGCGAACTCCCAAAAGGCATACATGCCAGGACCCAGCGTGCGCGCCAAGCGGTTCCCTAGATACAGCGTCCCGGTGCGCCCCTCTTCCACCAGCACGCCCACGATGAACGGAAAGGCGCCCGTGTGAGCGATCGCCCGCAGCACCTCGCGGGGAACCTCGGGCACGGCATGCGCGTCGATGATGCGGACGCCAATGCTGGCCGCCGATTTCCAGTAGAGGGCGCACGAGCCGGGGCCGTGAATCTCCAGAAACTTGCCATCGGCATACACGACGGCCACCTCGCGGGGGCCGGTGGTCACGATGACAAAGTGGCGTTCGGCAATTGCGCGGCGCTGGGTGGCCAGGAAGCCGGACCAGGCGCTCGACAGCCGCCTGTCGTCCAGTGTGTGGCGCTCCACGCCGACCGTATAGGGCAGCGCGGCCACGTAATGCGCGCCGGGTTCCAGAATGCGTAGAAAGCGTCCGGAGCGGCTGACGAGGGCGCGTTCGCGTTCGCCAACAACGATGCGCTTCAGCATAAGTAGCGTCCTCCTTTGGACTGACGAATCAAAGTCAGGTTCGTTCGTTGTATTTTCCGGTTTGCCCCCGGAATTCCGTACCCAGGAGAAAGAGGTTCCCTCAAGTCAGGATCAGTGTAAGCGTTACGCAACGCGCAAACAGACTGCTTAGTCAGGAACTTACTACGAGTTTGGAAAAAACGGAGATGGGCCGGGTAAGCCCTGCTGTTAGCGAACCGGGCGAAAGCCCGATGCCGCGACGCCGGTAGCCTGAAATGACGCTTTCTGCGTATCCTGCTGGCGCTCCATGGAGAAACCACTGGTGAATGCGAAGCAGTTCCGCAATCCGGCATCCATTTTCAGGCGGCGATCACGCGCGTCCGGCGAGGGAAGCTCGAACATGTGGCAAAACTGCGTCATGGAAGTTACTCCGTTCTTAAGACACTACCAGGAGGTGGTGCTTGCAGTCAAGAAAAAATTCGCACCCGTGTTACGCCAGCTAATTAAGTTAGCGGTCCAGGCCACTTGCCGTGTGGCCGCCTGCCAGCTTCGATATACTACACGCCTGCCAGGAGGTTGACGATGCCGACGACGACACGACGGACGATGCTGGGCGCCCTGGGCGCCGCGGCCATGGGTACGCACGGAGCTACGCGCGGTCAGGGTGCGACTCCGGAGAGACCGAACATCCTGTTCATCTACACGGACGATCACTCCTATCGCACGTTGAGCTGCTATGAGGAAGCCTATCCGTGGGTAAAGACGCCGAACATCGACAAGCTGGCGCGCGAAGGCGTCCGCTTCACGGCGGCCTACAACGGCGCCTGGTGCATGCCTTCACGGGCGACCATGCTCACCGGCCACTTCCAGCACGCCGTGGAATCCATGACGATGGAGGGCTCCTACCCCGGCAGCAGCTACGACCCGGCGAAATGTCCGTTCTGGCCCAAGGAGCTGCGCAAACACGGCTACACGACGGCCCAAATCGGCAAATGGCACACGGGAACCGACACCGGATTCGGGCGCGACTGGGACTTTCAAATCGTCTGGAACCGGCCGAAGTACACGGAAAACTCGCAAAACTACTACTACAACCAGCCCATCACCTACCAGGGAGGCAAGACCGAGGTTCTGAAACGTTACTCCACCGATCAGTACACGGATTGGGCCGTTGATTTCATGCGCGGCAAAGGCCGTGACGCCAACAAGCCCTGGTACCTGTGGTTATGTTATGGCGCCGTGCACAGTCCCTACACTCCCGCTGAGCGGCACAAGCAGGAGCTGGCGGGGATCGACCTGGACACGCCGAAAGACATCTTCCCGCCCCGGCCGGGAAAACCGGACTGGGCGCAGAAGATCGAGCAGTGGAAGAAGGACGCCAACGGAAAGCCTGTGGCGGGCGGCAAATCGTTCATCGAATGGGTGCGGCAGTATCACCAGGGCGTGTTGGCTCTGGATGAAGCCGTGAAGAAGTTGATGGATGTCCTCGAAGAGACCGGGCAGCGGAAAAATACGGTGGTGGTGTTCACCTCGGACCAGGGGCTCGCGTTCGGCCAGCACGGCTTCCGTGGCGTGAAAATCGCCGCCTACGACGCCAACGTGCGTTCGCCGCTTATCTTCTCGCAGCCGGGCCGGATACCTCAGGGCAAGGTGTGCCGGACGCCGGTGGCGGGCGCCGACATCGTCTCGACCATTCTGAAATTCACCGGAATGAAGGAGCCGTGGGAGATGCATGGGCGCGACCTGACGCCGTTGTTGCAGAACACCGAGGCGAAGTGGGACCACCCGGCCATGCTGGTGGCGACGGGCCAAAAGTACGGTTCCGACACGAACACGATTCCCGAAGGCGGCAAGGTGATGCACGCCGACGTGCCGTGGTACGTCATGATTCGCGACCGGCGGTACAAATACATCCGGCCTCTCATACATGATCTGGAGGAGTTGTACGATTTGCAGACCGATCCGGAGGAGTTGACCAATCTGGTGGCCCAACCCGGGCACAAGGCGCGGTTGAAGCGCATGCGCGCGCAGTTAATCGCCGAGTTGCGCCGCACCAAGTGCGGCTTCGTGGACAGGATGCCGGCCGTGCGAGAGGCATAACCGGCGGCGGCGCGCGGCGGCTCCGGGCGCGCCGGTGTTCCAGCGTAGAATAGTCTCGTTTCCAGCATGAGATCCTCCCGGTTTCCCTTCGCAGAAGCGCTTGGCCTGCTGGCCTGCGCGTGCGCCTGTCCGCTGTGGGGGCAATCCTTGCAGGGCATAGGCGACGGCTCTCCGAACGACGGCATCCGGATGGGCTTTCAAACGGCGTTTACGCGGGGAAGGTTCAGTAATCTGGCGGCGCTGCCGCCGCTCGCCAACGTGCGAAAAATGGGGCCAACGGGACTTGCGCAGGAGTTCGCCGACGTGACGTTGGGGACGTCGCGGAAACACGCTCTCGTGCTGCCCAACACGGCGGGAACCGGAACGGCGGGCGAAATCTGGCAGGTGCACGGTCCGCTCTACGAGTTCTGGACTTCACTGTCGGTGGCGACGGCGGGGTATCCGGCCGAAGATACGCAGGCATGCCCCCCGGTGATCGCGGGGTGCCTGTACCAGACCTTCGACAAGAACTACATCCTGTTCTCGCTGACCGGGCAGGGCGCCGGCGCCGATTACTTCATCGAGGGAAACTTCTTTACGAAGTGGACCGGCAGCGGGGGCATGAACACGTTCGGACCGGCCATCTCGCAGGTAACCACGGTGGCCTCGGGCGCCAAGACCGGCACGGCGGCCTTGCGCCAGCGCTTCTCGCGCGGCGAGATCTTCGAGTGGACCTCCGGCACGAACCTGGGGCGCGTGTATGGCGTCTACGAACCGGTTTATACCTACTACTTCGAAACCAATGGCGGCTCGACGGGACTGCTGGGGCTGCCCACCTCGGACGTGACGGTGCTCAGCGACGGGCGGCGCCGGCAGAGCTTCGAAGGCGGCGTCATCGAATATGTGACGGGCCAGGAGCCCACCATCCTTTATCCCGTGGCCGCGGTGATCCTGTCGGCGGCGTCCAACACTCTGAACCTGAAGCTGGGCGACACGGTGGATCTGACGGCGTCCACCTACTCGGCCATCGGCCAGGAGTTAACGGGCCGCAATGTCTCCTGGATCACCTCGAACAGCCGCGTGGTGTCGATTGAGTCCAATGGCGCGCGGGCCCGCCTGCGCGCGGTGGGCGGCGGCAGCGCGGTGGTGACGGCGGTGAGCGAAGGCAAGGCGAGCCGCGCGCTTCCGGTGTTCGTGTCGGCGCCCTGCTGCCAGCCGGGCGAGGGGGCTCCCAGCGAGGCGGTCGCGCAGGCGTTCACCGACGCCATTACGCGTGCGCGCCTGCTGGTGAAACTGCCCACGGCGTCCCCGGTGCGGCGGGACGGGCTGGGGTACACCCAGGAGTTCACCTCGACGGATGGAATGGTGCGCTATGTTCTGGCCAAGCCGGACACAATGGCCTCGGCGTTCGTGCTCACCGGTCCGGTGCTGGCCAAGTATGCCGAATTGGGCGGACCCTCCGGAGCGCTGGGCTACCCTGTGGCGGATTTGGTGGGCGGAGCGCGACAGGCCTTTCAGAACGGCGTGCTGGCGGGGTTCCCCGTGCAACTGGTGGTGGACCCCGTGCTGGCGCGCTGGGCGTCACTGCAATATGAGACTGGGGTGGCGGGCGCGCCCGTGGGCGCCACGCAGACGGTGCTGAGCTTTACGGCGACGGCGGCCATCGAACAGCCGTTCGGCAACGGAGTCTTCTCCTACGCAGTGTCGGGCGAACGCGCCAACCAGGTGTTTCTGGTGAAGACGCAAATTCTGGCCGCCTACCGCAGCCACGGCGGCGCGACAGGCAAGCTGGGTCTGCCGCTGGGCGATGAGTCCTCCGCCTCTGGCGCCCGGCGGCAGGAGTTTGAAGGCGGCTCGCTGCTGCTGGACGCAGTGGGCGCCGTGCAGGTGATCGACCGTGCGCGCACGCCGCGCATCACCGCGGCTCCGGCGAACGTGGCGGCCGGCAGCCGCGTACGCCTCGCGGCCGGCGGTTTTCCCGCGGGCGCCACGCTGCGCATCTCGGTGAGCGGGCGGCCCGATTTCCTGGTGCAGACCCTCTCCGGCGCCTATGCCTGGGAGATGGTCATACCGGCCTCCACGCCGAGTTCGCTGGTGACCCTGCGCGCCGTGGAAGTGAACGGCGCGGCCATCGCCGCCGGTTCCTTCGTCGTGCAGGCCTCGTCCGAGACTCTGGTGAAGCTGTCCAAGCTGCGGGGCGATTTCCAAACGGGACTGCCCGGAGCGCGTCTGCCTCTGCCCTTCCGCGTGTCGTTGAAGGACGAATTCGGCGCCGTGCTGGCCGGCGTGCCCGTCCGGTTCACGGCCTCACCGGGCGCCAAGGTGGAACTGGCCGGCACGGTGACCAACGCGCAGGGTGAGGCTCAGGCGTACCTGCGGATGCCCTTCGCCGAAAGTGTGGCGCTGGCGACGGCCGAAGCCGGTGGCGCTGTGGTCACCTTCAGCGCGCGCGCAGTGGCCTCTTCCTTCACGAACTTCCCGAACTATACGCAGTCGGGGAACGGCTCGGCCCTGGGGCCGGGCCCCTCGACGGTGGCCAGCCAGGGGGCGCTGCTGGTTTCGGCGGCAAATCTGGTGCGCTATCTGCAAAACTCGGGCGAGTTGCCGTCGCCACACGGGGCCGCCGATCCCGTCCTGCTGAACTCCTTCATGAAGGACCTGTGCCAGTTCGACGCCTCGGGCGCGCAGGTGTGCGACGGCTTCCTGGCGCAGGAGGGCGCGGCTCCGGCGCTGAACCTGTGGCGTCTCGGCATGTTCACCGGCTCGCCCATCCGCATCACGCCGGTTCAGCCGTCCACCAGCGCCGTGCGTGACACGCTGGCCTCCGGCCGCCCTGTGCTTTTGGTCATGAATCTGACCGTCTCTGGCGTGCCCGCCGGAGCCCATTTTGTTACAGCCATGGGGGTGAACCGGACGGGCGGCATCCTGGTGCGCGATCCCAATCCCAACCTGGCCCGGCCCACGCTCGAAGACTATGTCTCGGGCTTTCTCTCGGAGGCCGGTCCGGCAAAAGCCGTCCTCGCCGCGGCGCTGCGAATGGAACCGGACGCCGCCGCCACGCCCGGCTTCCTGGTGTCCGGCGCCGCCGTGGATTTCGATCTCACCAGCGTCCGCGGCCGCTGCGGCGAAACGCTAAGCTGGGGGGCCTGGAGTTTCAGCGGATCGGAACTTCCCGCAAGCGCTCCGGCCGCGCTCAGCTTTCGGCACTGTGACGGATTGGAGAGCAACTACCAACTGGACGCGACCGCGGACGGCGAGCGCGCGCTGACCCTGACGGACCTGGGTCTGCCCGCCGGACGCCAGGGCGTAGGCGTCAGTGGCGCCGCCTCCTACCGCGTGACGCGGGCAGCAGAGGGCTGGCGCGCCGGCCCTCTGTCGGTGCAGTTCAGCGCAGCTTCCGTCGTAAATGCCGCCAGCTTCCGGCCCGAACTCTCCCCCGGTTCGCTGGCGACGATTTTTGGCGCCGGTTTGAAGGGGGCGGCCGGAGCTACCGAGGTGGAAGTCGCAGGCCAGCCGGCCGAGGTGCTGGCTAGCTTCCCCTTCCAGGTCAATTTTGTGATTCCACGCGGCCTCGCCCCGGGAAGCCATCCCATTACAATCCGTTCCCCGTATGGGAGCCTTACTCAGACCATCGCCGTCCACGCCGTCTCTCCAGCCGTCTTCCTGCTGGGCGGCGGCCAGCCAGCCGTAGTGAACCAGGACGGCTCCATTAACTCCACATCCACTCCGGCCACGCGCGGGGAGGCGATTACCGTCTACGCGACGGGATTCGGTGAAGTGGAGCGCCGGGGGAACCTCGACTACGTGGTGGCTAATGTGACGGCCACTGTGGCGGGTCGGCCTTTGGGTGTTCAGTTTGCCGGCCTGGCTCCCGGCTACTCCGGACTTTATCAACTTAATTTAATCATCCCTGTAGATGCGCCGCCCGGTCTGGCCCAGGAGCTGAGCCTGAACGTGGGGGAAGGCGGCACAGTAGCCGGTTCCATCGCCGTTCAGTAGCGGAAATGCGCAAACCACTGAAAAAACTTGACCAGATGAGCGGTCCATGGTTAAATCGAACGTTGGCTGCGAATGGCGGCCGCGGCGGTATACCTTGCTCGTAACTGTGCGGGGTTGCTTGACTTGCCGCCCTGGACAGTGTTATGAATAATCTGACTGCGTCCAAGTGAGATCTATCACGAGGCATTCATCCACGAATGAATCCCGAGAGCACAAACAGAAAATAAGAACAAAATAAAAAAGAGAACACAGAGCTTGCAGGTGCTGATGTATCAAGGACAACGGAACGGAAAAAGGGAAGCCGGCCTGACCGGGCCGAGCGCCTCCGTGATCACCGAAGTCCGGGTCTTGCGACCTTCTGTTCGAGCGGGATTTTGAGGCTCAGGTTGAAGAAGACTCCCATCAATTCGATTTCTCAGTTTGCACAAGGAGAAGGAAATGCTTGATTTTCGCAAGTTGTTTCTGACCGTTGTC